>WLIV01000050.1 GCA_009702045.1 Actinomycetota bacterium
AGCAGGTCCCAAGGGTTGGGCTGTTCGCCCATTAAAGCGGTACGCGAGCTGGGTTCAGAACGTCGTGAGACAGTTCGGTCCCTATCCTCCGCAGCCGAAGGTGTATTGAGGAAGGCTGTCCCTAGTACGAGAGGACCGGGACGGACGGAGCTCTGGTGTGTCAGTTGTCCTGCCAAGGGCATTGCTGATTAGCCACCTCCGGAAGGGATAACTGCTGAAAGCATCTAAGTAGGAAACCCGTTCCAAGATGAGTACACCCATGCGGTTAACGCAGTAAGGCCCGTGACGAGACCATCACGTTGATAGGCCGGAGGTGTAAGCGTGGTAACACGTGTAGCCGACCGGTACTAATCGGCCGAGGGCTTAAATTACGATCGCTCGTGCTTGCTCTGGAGTCCTTGGAGGGCTGCCATTTTGTTCCCATAGGGGAAGATCTGGCGCATCCTTGACAACAAAAGATTTCGGTGGCTATAGCGGCAGGGTCACACCCGTTCCCATCCCGAACACGGAAGTTAAGACTGCCTGCGCCGATGGTACTTGGGGGTAGACCCCCTGGGAGAGTAGGTCGCCGCCGGATTTCGCACTCGAAGCCCCAGTTCTCTGTTTGAGAACTGGGGCTTTGGGCTTTTTCATACCCGATCCAGGGCTTCACTGCGGTGAGCTAGCGGAATCGGGTCCATCCACTCGTAGGATCGAATCCCTATGCCGCCAGACCGTCGACGCCCCTCATCAGAGTCTTCCGGACGCCCGTCTGCTGGCGGACGCCCCACCGGACGTCCCGCCGGTCGTTCTGGTGGTTCCGCCGGCGATTCGCGATCCGGTGGAGCTCGTTCTGGCGCTCCTCGTTCGGCGGCGCCGCGTGCTGGTGCACCCCGTAGTGCTGGCCCGCGTCCCGCAACCCCGCGCCCAAGTGCGCCGCGCTCTTCGTCTGGTGCTCCTAGTGAGCGTCAGTCCGACGGTGCCGGCTACAACCGGAGTGGGAGCAGCCGGGTCGGTGGCCCGCGCCGCCCCGATGGCCAGAGCGGCGGCCCGTCGACCGGACGTGGAGACTCCAGAGGGTATGGTCGGCCGCGCCGCGACCCTCGTGAGGATGCGGGCGTTGCTCGTCCTGAGCGCGCTCCCCGTGGTGACCGTCCCGGCGGCGATCGACCCAGCGGTGATCGTCCCACCTACGGCCGTGCCGATGGCGCCCGTCCGAGCGGTCCACGTCCTGGCGCGCCCCGCAGCAGTGGCCCGCGCCCGGATCGTGGCGATCGTCCCGATCGTCCCCGTGGTGAGTTCCAAGATCGCGGCCCGCGCAGCACTGGCCCGCGTCCGGATCGTGGCGATCGGCCGGAGCGTCCGCGTGGTGAGTTCCCGGATCGTGGCCCGCGTCCCGATCGTGGTGATCGTCCCGCTGCCCGCCCGGGTGGGCGGCCCGGGAGCGGTGCTGGCCCGCGGCGAGATGGTCGCAGCGATCGGGTTGCACCTCGTCGCGTAGAGCGGCCGATGACGGCTGCCGATCAGCGCTCGATGGAAGTCAAGCGTGCGCGTGGTGGCCCTAAGCCCGAGCGCGTTCCGGCCCAGCCGCCGGCGTGGGAGCGCGAGCAGTGGGTGGACGAAGGCTCACTGCGTGATGAAGCTGCTGCCGCGGCGCAGCGTGCTGCGGCCGCCGAGCCGGTCCGTCGGCGCAAGGACCCCGAGTTGGCACCCGAGGTGTCGGAGGAACTGCAGCGCGTCGCGCCAGCCGGTCGCACGATCCGCTATCAAGAGCGGCTCACGTCAGCTGCCGATGCTCTCGATCGTGGTCGCTATGCCGACGCTCGTCGCATGGTGCAGCCGGTGATTCGAGATCTTCCGGATATGGCTTTCGGTCACGAGATTGCTGGGCTTGCTCTGTATCGGCTTGGTCAGTGGCGCAAGGCCGCAGCCGAGCTCGAAGTAGCACGTCAACTCGACAAGACCACGAACCACCATGCTGTTCTTGCGGACTGCTACCGGGCGATGAAGCGCTATCGCGACGTGGAGTCGCTGTGGGTGGAGCTTCGCGACGCCTCGCCGGCGCCGGCGCTGTTGTCGGAAGGTCGCATTGTTGCGGCCGGGGCGTTGTCCGATCAGGGCGATCTCGCCGGAGCGCTGAAGTTGATGGCGAAAGGCGCCGAAGTACCCAAGAAGGTGCGCGATCACCATCTGCGGCAGTGGTACGTGGTGGCCGATCTGTACGACCGCTCGGGCGACGTGATCAAGGCTCGCCGTTTCTTCTCGATGGTGCTCGAGCACGACTCCGAGTTCGCCGACGCGGCCGACCGTCTTCGGTCGCTGGGACGCTGACCCTGTCACACCCTGGGCGTAGGCTCGGCCTCACTTCCCCCGACTGATGCGTTGTAGGTCTGCGTTCGCAGACCGCGTCTGGTGGAGGAACACATGAACATCGTCATATTGCGAGGTGTACTCAGTAGCGCTCCGGTGCTTCGCTCGCTTGCGTCCGGTTCCGTGGTGGTCTCGCTGGAGGTCACTACGCCCCTCGACACCGGCACCGCCTCGGTGCCGGTGGCGTGGTTCGATCCCCCGAGTGAAGTGCCATGGGGTCCGGGCGACGAAGTGTGCGTGCTGGGCACGGTGCGCCGCCGCTTCTTTCGTTCCGGCGGGGTCACCCAGAGCCGCACCGAAGTGGTGGCGACGCAGGTCGTTGCCGCCGGCAACCGCCGGCAGGTGCAGCGGTTGTTGCAGCGGGCAGTCAGCAGGCTGGGTCCGCAGCCGGAGGGCGCACTACGCTCCGTGTGATCGGGCGGCTCTGTTTGGGTCGCCGGCGCACCACGGTCGCGGAGGACTGACGACATGAACCAAGAGCAACTCGAGCGTGTCCGGCACGGCGAGGGCTTCATTGCAGCGCTCGACCAGAGCGGAGGCAGTACGCCCAAGGCACTGCGCCTGTATGGCATCGAGGAGTCCGAGTACTCCGGCGATGAGCAGATGTTCGACCTGATCCACAAGATGCGTTCGCGCATGATCACCAGCCCGGTGTTCAGCGGGTCCCGAGTGCTGGGTGCAATTCTGTTCGAAGGCACGATGGATCGCGACATCGAAGGTCTGGGCAGCGCTGAGTTTCTGTGGGCAAGGAAGGGTGTCGTTCCCTTCCTCAAAGTCGACAAGGGTCTGGCCGACGACGCCGATGGCGTTCAGTTGATGAAGGCGATGCCCGAGCTGGATGCACTGGTGGCTCGCGCTGTCGCCAAGGGTGTGTTCGGCACGAAGATGCGGTCGGTCATCAAACTGGCCGACGCGGTGGGCGTCGAAGCGGTGGTTGCACAACAGTTCTCGGTCGGTATTCAGATTCTTGCCGGCGGTCTGGTGCCGATCATCGAACCTGAGGTCGACATCAACAGCCCGGAGAAGCAAGCGGCAGAAGTGCTGCTGAAAGCGGCCATTCTGCGGCACCTCGGTTCGGTGCCCGCAGGCGAACAGGTGATGCTGAAGCTCACACTGCCGAACGTCGACAACTTCTATCGCGAACTGGTCGAGCACCCGTCGGTCATGCGCGTCGTGGCGTTGTCCGGTGGCTATACCCGCGACGACGCGAATGCCAAGTTGGCGCGAAACCACGGGATGATCGCCAGTTTCTCGCGTGCGCTCACCGAGGGCCTCTCCGACAAGCAGACCGATGCCGAGTTCAATGCAATTCTCGACGCGGCAATTGAAGGTATTTTCCAGGCATCTCGCACCTGAGCCACTGCATCGCGATGTCCGTACGTTGCCTACCCCAATCGGGGTCGGCAACGTCGCGTCAGTCGAGCGGGCGCAGGACCAGCCCGGTACGCAGCTTGGGCGTGAAGAACGTGCTCTTGGGTGGCATGAGCAAACGATCGTCAGCCGTGCGGCGGATTTCGACGATGCTCGTCGGTCGGATGAGTACGCCCACTCCGGCGTCCCCAGCCGTGACCCGATCGACCACGTGTTGCACACCGTGCTGGTACGCGACGTCGGGGTCGTGATCGCGCAGCGCATGCTCGAGGTACGCGCCGTCGAGCGCCCGAACGGTCGCGAACGCAGCGGGCTTGGGGGTGAGCCATGCGCCGGTGCCGTCCGGGCGCACCAGGCACAACGCGCCGCGGTGCGTCACTTCGGAGGCGAACGCAGGCGTGACCGGTCCGGCCTCGGTGATGTCGAAACAGGGGCTGAGCCAACCCATCAGTACTTCGGGCGTGATGCCCTGATAGAGGCGATGGATTGCGTCGATGCTGAGTTGATCCTCCACCAGCTCGGCGACGTATGTCAGCGTGAGCTCGGCTGCCGTACCGGCACCGCGCGTGGCCCGCACCTCGTCACGGAATGTGCGACTGATCGCGTAGCGATGATGGCCATCGGCGATGAGTACCGGGTTGGCGCCGACCGCAGCCTGGATGGCAGCCACTCGCTGCGGATCGGCGACACGCTCGACGGTGTGCACCACACCTTGCTCGTCGTGGCACACGCCCACGATCTCCGCTGGCTCGCGCAGCAACTCGGTGAGCCCGGCGGTCAGCGAGAGACCCCATACGGGGGAGAGGTTGGTGTTCGTGCTGCGCGTGAGGTCGAGCCGGTCGGTCTTGGCCTTCGGGGTGGTGCGCTCATGCGGCAGCACGCCATCGGCTCCTTCGTCGACGACCTCGAGCGCGCCGAGCACGCCGACGGTCTCACGGGGCTCGCCTGCCTCGTCGGTGAACCGCATGCGGTAGAGGGTGAACGTCGGAGCGGCATCGCGCAAAAGTGTTCCCTGCTGAACCCACTCGGCGAGCAGTTCAGCAGCATTGGCGTAGCGGTCGTCGCCGTCGATTTCACGAGGAACGTCAACGGCGACGATGTTTCGCGGATGGCGAGCAAGGAGCGCGTCGACGTCGGCGTCGGAGAGCACGTCGTACGGGGGAGCGGCCACATCATCAAGCGGCAGCGTAGGGGCATACCGCAAAGCGGCGAAGGGTTCGAAACGGGGCACCTGCACAGGTTGTCACCTCCCGTGCCAACATGGCCAGACCATGAGTGTCAACCTCCCATCTGTCGGTTCGCCGTTCGTCGTGCTCAGCGACCTCGACGGGGTGGTGTGGCTGGCACATCAGCCAATTCCTGGCTCGGTGGAGGCGATCGCTCGCCTGCGGGCCGCAGGGCATCGCGTGTTGTTCGTGACCAACAATTCGGCGGCGCTGGTGCAGGAGCAGGAGGCGGCGCTCGCACGTATCGGGATACCCGCTGAAGGCGATGTGCTGACGTCGGCGCAGGCTGCGGCGCTCCTTGTGCAGCCAGGTGAGCGTGCGCTCGTCTGTGGGGGCGACGGCATCCTGCAGGCGCTGGCCGAACGGGGGGTGGAGTGCGTCAGTCACCAGGCTGTGGACGGCGGAGCACTGGTCGACGTGGTGGTCGTGGGGATGCACCGGTCGTTCGATTACTCGGTGATGGCGCGGGCAGCCAAGGCCATTCGACTGGGAGCCCGATTGGTGGGCTCGAACGACGACGCAACATACCCGACGCCCGATGGTCCGGTTCCGGGCGGCGGGTCGATTCTCGCTGCCATCCAAACCGCTGCAGGCGTGCAGCCGGCGGTGGCCGGCAAGCCGCACCGCCCGATGGCCGACCTCGTGCGCCGCGTCATCGGTGACGATGCGGCGACGCGCGCTGTGATGGTGGGGGACCGGCCGAGCACGGACGGTCTGTTCGCGCTCACCCTCGGTTGCCGGTATACCCATGTGTGGAGCGGGGTGACACCACCCGGCACGGTGATCGAGCCGACCCCGGACCTCGCGTGTGACGACCTGGCGGCGTTTGCCGAGGCAGTGGTGAACCGCGGGATTTTCAGGTGAGTACACTCTGGGCATGTCTGCATCTCCCCTCCTCAAGCGATTGCTCGACGCCGGCGTGTTGTTCACCGAGACATCGCAGGAACAAGCCGAGAAGCTCGTCAAAGAGTTCGTGAAGGCGGGCCAGGCCCGTCGTAAGGACAGCGAGGAGTTGGTGCGGCAGGTGGTGGATCGCGGTCGCGAAGCCAGCGAGCATCTCGTCGCCACCGTTCAAGCAGAGATCAACAAGCAGCTTGGCCGCGTCGCCGGCCGGCTCGACGAGATCGAGACCCGTGTCGAGGAGATCGCCAAGCGTCTCGGCCTGCCGGTGAAGAAGGCTGCGCCGGTCAAGAAGGCTGCGCCGGTCAAGTATGCTGCGCCGGTCAAGAAGGCTGCGCCGGTCAAGAATGCTGCGCCGGTCAAGAAGGCTGCGCCGGTCAAGAAGGCTGCGCCGGTCAAGAAGGCTGCGCCGGTCAAG
>WLIV01000051.1 GCA_009702045.1 Actinomycetota bacterium
GACGCGCGGCAAGGTCGGATAGGGCAAACTCGTGAGTGGTCATCGTGCGGCCTTCTTGTTGGCTTGGTCGCTTACGAGAATCGCACGATGACCACCATCACCCCGACGATGGCCGCTGACTCCTACACCACGTGATGGGACTCACCCGATGGGCAGATACCGCATCAACTCCAGGAGGTAAAGGTCGCGTCCGCACTTGTCCAGCGCGCTCGAAATCCAGGCCGATGCCGGGGTCGGCGAGCGCTGCTCCAGCGGCGCGAGCGGTGGGAGGGCATCGAAGCTGCGACTGACGACGTAAGGGATCGGCAGGTCGCTGTCGAGCCAGTAGGTGGCGACAAGATCGAATTGGGCGACGAACGTGTGGTTGTCGAGCTGGGGGTATTGCGTCGCAGATTCCTGCGACCACAGCACCCACAACTGGTCGTCGTGGGAGCGGCTCTCCGGTAACTCGCCTCGAAGTGTGGGAACTGGGAACACGACAGCATCGGCCACCTGGAGGTCGGCTCGGTCGGTGGAGAGGCGGCAATGGTTGCCTGCCACCGTGCGGGCTTCGTCAACGTCGATCCATGCATCGGACCACAGCAGAATCAGGGGTGTCACCGGTGGCGGATCTCCACCAATGGGAGACCCCAGCAGGTGAGGCCCATATCTGCAGCCATGATGCCGAGGCCCTCGGTTTCGATCTCGCCGAGCTCGGGTCGCCCGATCAGCCGCCGGTCGGTGCGGATCAGCGGGTTGCCCACGCCGTACAGGTAGGGCGGCCAGATCAGCCCGTCTCGGTGCCGGTCGGCTCGTACCAGCAGCATCGTCCCGCCGACGGCGTGCAGCGGTACCAGAAAGCCTGCCTCGCGTAGGTCTTCGAGGTGGAGCCGACCTTGATCGCTCCACGCGTTCAAGTCGAACGTTGGGCCACCCCACTCCCTCACACAGTGCGGCTGGACAAGGTCTTTGCCGAGGGCCGTGAGCAACTCGATGATGTCGGGTCGGTACTCAACGACGTCGGCGTCGAGCCACAGCACCCAGTCGATGTCGTCGGTGAGCGCGTTGAACAGCAGATGGTTGCGGCTGAGCGCCAGGACGCGCCGCCGTTCGAGCTGGCTAGGGGGATGCCATCTCGGCAGACCTTCGGGCAGTCGGTAGCCGAAGTCGCGCTTCCATATCTGGGTCGATTTCCATCCGGCTGATTCGAGCCGTGACAGTTCGCGTCCGAACAGCTCGAACGTCCCGTCTGTGGAGTCACTCTCGAGTATGCCGACGGACAGGTGGTCGGCCGGGTAGGTGAGCGCCAGGAGTCGATCGACGTAACCGTCTACTTCGCTCGCGGCATCCTTCACGGGGGTCAGGATCAGCAACCGGTCGGTCATCTCAATGGCCCAATAACGAAGCGATTCGGGCGCCGACGGCATTCGGCGAATAGGTCTGCCGGATGCGATTGGCGAGCGCGGGCGCCGCAGTGATGATCGGGCTGGTGCCGTCGTGCACAGCGCGCATCATCGCCGCTGCTGCATCGAAGTCGGGGAGTGCCCATTCCATGTCGGGCTCGAGATGCGGCGAGTTCAGCGTCGGTCCGATCGGAATGCTGCGGTAGGGGACGAGTCCAGGGTGCGCGACCCCGAGATACTCGAGGTGACCGCCGAACCCGGTGCTGATGACCGGCGTGCCGAGTGTCGCCGCATCGAACAGACCGAGGCCCCAACCTTCCGAGGCTGACAGCGAGAGGTAGCAGTCGGTGCGCGCCAGCAGCCCGTTGATTTCGGCATCGGTGAAGTCATCGTTCACGAGCACCACAGGTGGTGCATCGGGAAAGCGCTTGATCAACTTCATCAACTGGAACCACGTCATTCGTTCGACGTCGTCGGCATCCTCCGGGATCCACGATGCGTCCACCAGCGGTGGGGTCTTAATGATCAGCATCACGGGGTCGTCCTTGGTGAACGCTCTGGCAAAGGCTTCGACCGACCAGTCTGGGCGCTTGCGCGGATGCCATGTGGCGATCGTGGTGAAGACGGTGACGCCGTCGGGGATGTGCATCGGGGGCGGCGCGATTGGATCCACGCTGATGACGTGTGGGACCACTTGCACCTCGCGGCGCAGGTTGTCGGCGAGGAACGTAGTGCGATTCCATTCTGTGGGAACCCAGACCTGGTCGGCGGCGTGAATCGAGCCGCGCCACGCTGCCGGCAGTCGCGTCAGTTCCCACACCGTGTGTCCAGTGAACGTGCCCGGGCCGAATTGGTGACGTATCGGTACCCAGTACTCGGGGGCGGTGTGCATGATGGTGTGGTCAGTCTTCACACCCGGGCGGTAGCGCTCGGCGAGCACGCTCGGGGTGTTCCGCCCAGGGGAGACGCGACCCGAATTTGGATGCGCCGCTCTTGGTTCCCAGACGACGTCGATGCCGGCCTCGATCATCGCCCCGACGCATCGGCGGCCAGCGACTGCGATCCCGCTGTTGTCGCTGAGGGACACGTAGCGCACCACTGCTGTCTGGGTTGGTCGGCGGTGAGGCGTTCGTTCCTGGGGCAGCTCGAAGCCGAGCCGCGCCATCACGGACCCTGCTTCCCGTTGCAGAAGCTCGAGTGAGGCATCGGACCAATAGTCGGTTGCCGGGGTGGGGAGTGCCTTGGATGGCGCGTGCCCGACGAGTTCGTCGCGAGTGATCACCCTGATCTCTGCGGGCATTTCCAACTGGGCATGCGTTGCGACGCGGATGAGTTGGGCCACCGGGTCGGCCACGAGTTGCTCGTAGTGCACGATCAGCCCGTGGTCGACGGAGCTGAGGTACGACTCGACATGGTCGGCCCAGAAACGGATCGGCTGGTAGAACATTCCACGGCTTTCGCGGAGGCTCTCCAACATCGGGTTACGGCGAAAGTCGTCGAACCCTGTCATTGGGCCACCGTCACCGCGAAGGTACTGCTCAAAGCTGAGACCCTTCAGGGCGGCAGCAATCAGTGGATTCGAGCTCTGGCCCTCAACGAACCAACGGTAGGTCGACCAGAGCGTCTCACACGGATTGCGTACCATGTACACGGTCGGTTGTGTGGGCGTTTCCTCCGCGAACTCGTGGGTCTTGCGCGCTGTAACCCCGAACTCGCGGTCGAGGTATTCGAGCATCAGGTGGGTGCCGCTGCGGCGATGGGAGGCGACGGTCACGCTGAGCCCGTTCGGTTCCATCGAGTTGTTGTGCTGCAGGTTCATGCGAGCAACTCCGTCATCAGCTGGCCGATCGCTTGCTCGGAATACCGATCAGCGAGCTGACCGGCCAGGACCGGACCGACGTCGATGATGGGTGATGACCGATGAAACACCGCTCGCATCATGTCAGCCGCAGCATCGACATCGGCGATCGCCCAAACCATCCCGAGTTCAAACATCGAGGTGTCCGGATGGTCGGCCGGAACCAGCTGGAACGGCACCAGTCCGGGATGTTCGGTGCCGAGCCACTCGGTCTGACCTCCGTGCCCAGTCATGATCACCGGTACCCCGGCGGTGGCGGCGTCGAATGCTCCCAGCCCCCAACCCTCAGAACAGGTCAGCGACACGTAGCAATCTGCAGCGGCCGTCATTCCCACCATCTGCGCGTCGGTCCACTCGTCCGTGACCAGGATCACCTCTGCTGGGTTGGGATACTGGCGCACAACGTTCATCACCTGCCACCAGGTGTGTGTTTCCACCGCCGTGTCGCAGTTCCATGCGTGAACCCGGGCACCGGTCTTGACGACGAGCGAAACCGGGTCGTCGGCGGTGAATGCCCGCAGGTACGCGTGGAGTGTGAGATCGGGTCGTTTGCGCCAGTCCCACGTGCTCGTCGTCAGCAACACGAACCTGGATGGGTCGAGTGCGACCGGCGGTGGGGCCGCAGCGAGAGTCTGGACGACGTGTGGCACGACGTGGATGGGTACCGTGATCCCGCTGGCAGCCAGCACTTCGGCATTCCAGCGTGTCGGTACCCAGAGTTCATCGGCTGGGGCGAGCTCCTCGTGCCAGCGAGTCGGAATCGGATCGGCTTCCCAAACCGTCTGGCCGATGAAACGCCCCTGCGGGTACGCCGTGCGCATCGCCGGCCAGCTCTGCGGCATGCAATGCCACACGGTCGGCGAACCGGCGATGGTCTGACGTGGGAGTGCCTTCATCGTTTCCGGCGCCGTGCCAGCGTCGGAGGCAGGGACTCGACCGTGCATCGTGTTGCGGAGCGGCAGCCACGCGACGTCGTGCCCGACCGCGCCGAAGGCCCGCAGGTATCGCTTTGCCGCGGCGGCGTATCCCGACCGGTCGAACTCGCAGGCGTACACAAGTTCAGGAACGCCCAGCACATCGACACAGTAGATGACTCGCAGCCGCAGGCTCTCAGCTTCCTCCCCTATGCTCGCACCCGTGAGTGACAAGCCCCGCCAATCTCCTGCATTGGACATCACAGAGGTCGATGACGGACTCGTGGTCTTCGAGTCCAGTACCCGTCGCGTTCATCACCTGAACGTCACCGCGACGCTCGTCTTCGAGTTATGCACTGGAGACAACGATGTCAATGACATCGCGTCTGTGGTGCGCACCGGCTTCGGCCTCGATCACGATCCGATCGCGGAGGTCACGACGGTGCTGGACAAGTTGCGCGCTGAATCACTGGTGTCGTGACGCCAGCCCGCGGCAGGCGACGATCTTCGTGCGCATCTCCAGAGCCCCGGCGCCGTAGCTCTGTGAGCGCTCGTATGCGTCCGCCGCCTCGGCGTAACGACCTTCCTCGAACAGACAGTTGCCCAACATCTCCCACGGCAGGCGAGTGAAGATCGAACGGTCGTAGGCGAGTACCGACTGGTGCACTTTGCCTTCACCTGCGGCGATCAGCCCGCGCAGAACGCGTGCGGCCGACTCCCATTCTCCACTGCGGATTCGACGGTGCGCGTCGGCGAGGTGCAGCGTGTAGTAGTCGGGGCCGAGGCTGAGACCTTCATCGATGATGTCGTCGGCCGGGCGGCCGTTGCGGATGAGGAAGAGCGAGAGCGCGCCGTAGACGAGGAGGTCGACCTGCTCCTGTAGTCCGAACTGGCGAACCACCTCGACGCCGTGGCGCCACGCGGCCTCCGCTTCGATCGTGTTCCCGAGCGCCTCGTGGATGCGACCCAGGTGGTTCCACAAGTACACCCGACGAGGAGACAACTCCACCTGCTCGATCAACAACGGCAGATTGCGCTGGTGCTTCGCAGTTTGGTCGCCCTCGTAGCCGTAGTGCTGGAGGAACATGTCGAGTTGCTCGAAGCGCTGACCCGCCTCGCGCACGAGCCGGCGCAGGTCGGGCACGATCGTCTCATGGATCCGTCCGCGAAACCGCACGTCGTCTCGGTGGCGCCAGACACGGTGCTCCCAGTAGGGCGTCCAACCCACATGTGATGCAAAGCTGACGAGGAACCCGGCGACCCCGTCGGCCGTGGCGAGTGCAGTGCGGACCCCAGGTGTATCGAGTTGCTGCGCCTCCTCATCGGCGTCGATGTAGAGGATCCAGTCGGCGCTGATGTGGTCGAGGCCAAGATTCCGGGCGGCGGAGAAGTCGCCGTCCCATGGTCGATGCAGCACCACGGCGCCGTGCGCCTGTGCGACCGCGACAGAGTCATCGCTGCTGCCCGTATCGACGACGACGATCTCGTCGCAGAGATCGCGGATCGACGCGAGGCAGCGACGAAGATGCTCTGCTTCGTCCTTGACGATGATGGCCGCTCCGATGAGCGGCCGATCGCTGGTCACAGCGTGGCAGGAATACCGGCGTAGCTGCCGCCGTCGGTGGTGTTGGATCCGCCGTCGGTGGTGTTGGATCCGCCGTCGCCGGCGTTCGCTCCGGCATCGAGCGGGCTGCGCTTGGGGGTGCTGGTGCCACCGATGGCGAATGAGGCAATCACTGGAGTGGCGAACACCGAACCGGC
>WLIV01000052.1 GCA_009702045.1 Actinomycetota bacterium
GACGCGCCGTCCTCCACCACACCGTCGGTGGCGATGCGCTCGCCGGGGCGCACGACGAAGCGGTCACCCACGCGCAGTGCGCTGGTCTCTACTTCCACCTCGCTGCCGTCGGCCTGCAGCACCATCGCAGTGTGGGCACCGAGGGCCATCAGCGCTCGCAGCGCGCCGCCGGCGCGGCGCTTGGCACGGGCCTCGAACCACCGCCCGGCGAGGATCAGCGCAACGGTGGTGCTGGCGACCTCGAGGTACAGGTGGTGGGTCTCGCCGCGCACCGGCACGAGCGACATCGACATCGTGGCCCCGATGTCGCCGGCGTGGGTGAAGATCAGCGCGTACAGGCTCCAGCCGAACGAGGCGATGACACCCACCGACACGAGCGTGTCCATGCTGGCTTCGGCCTGGCCGAGGTTGCGCCAGGCGGCGTGGTGGAACGGGTAGGCCGACCAGGCGGCGACGGGCACGGTGAGCACGAGCGCCACCCATTGCCACGTGTCGAACTGGATCGCGGGAATCATCGAGAGCAGCAGCACGGGCGTGCCGAACGCGATGGCCACGATCAGTCGTCGCCGCAGTGCAGCGATGCGGGCGACGGCCGGGTCGTCGGTCTCCTCGCCCACCGGTGCGGGCAGTGCGGCCTGGTAGCCGATGGACTCGATCGTGCTGATCATGGTCGCCGTATCAACGAGTGCCGGGTCGAAGCTGACGTTGGCCTTCTCGGTGGCGTAGTTCACCGTCGCGGTGACGCCGTCGAGGCGGTTCAACTTCTTCTCGATGCGCATCGCGCACGCCGCGCAGGTCATACCGGTGAGCGTGAGGTCGACATGCTCGGTGCTGGTGGGCGCGACGGTGGTCACGGCATCACCATGTCGTGCGTGGTGACGGGCGGCTGGTCGCTGCCGGTGGCGTCACCGATCGCGTACGCGACACCAAACGCGCTCGCGAGCACGAGTGCGAACATGGTGAGGCGGACAGCGACGCGGTGCATGGCGGACGTTGCTCAGCCGACGACTTCGAAACCGGCTTCGTCGATCGCGGCGACGATCGCGCTGCTGTCGAGATCGCTGCCGGCGACCGTGACGAGCTTGCTGCCGAGATCGACGGCGACGGACGCGACGCCCGTCACCTTGCCGACTTCGCCCTTGACGGCTGCTTCGCAGTGGCCGCAGGTCATCCCCGGAACGTGGAAGGTGAGTTCGCTCATGGTGGTTCGCTTTCGTGCTCGATGGGAGTTCTCGTGCCTCCGGTATACCCCCGGGGGGTATCCATGGCAACCTGCTGTGGTCACGGTTGCTGGGTGAAGTTCGGCTTCCGCTTGTCGAGGAAGGCGGCGATGCCCTCCTGCGCGTCGGGCGTGATCGCCGAGGTGGACATCACGTCCATTGCCAGCGCGTAGGCGGCGGACTGGTCGAGGCCGACCTGGGCGTAGAACCCGCGCTTGCCGGCAGCCTTGCTGAACGCACTGCCACGTGTGGCGCGGCGCAGCAGGTCGAGGGTGAACGTATCCAACTCGGCATCGGGAACGGCGTGGTTGATGAGGCCCCACTCGGCGGCCGTGGCGGCGTCGATCGGATCGCCGGTGAGTGCCATCTCCAGCGCGCGTTTGCGGCCGATGTTGCGCGACACCGCGACGAGCGGCGTATGGCAGAACAGCCCGCCCTTGCCGCCGGGCAGCGCGAATCCGGCGCTCTCGGCAGCGACGGCCAGGTCGCATGTGGCCACCAGTTGGCAACCAGCGGCGGTGGCCAGCGCATGCACGCGGGCGATGACCACCTGCGGCATCGATTGCACGGTGTCCATCATCTCGGTGCACACCGCGAACAGGTGGCGCACGCTGTCGAGGTCGGCACCTGCCATGTCGGCGAAGTTGTGGCCGGCGGAGAACACCGGCCCGTTGGCGGCGAGGATCACGCCGGTGGCGTCGGTGGCGGCCACCTCGCGGAACGCGGCGGTGAGCTCCACCATCACATCCAGTGCGAGTGCGTTGCGTTTCTCGGGCCGGTTCAGCGTGATGGTGGTGATCGGGCCGTCGCGCTCGACGAGTAGGTGCTGGTGGGTCACCGGCTCAGTCTCGCGCTTCGGACCGATGGTGACGTTCGTGTGCACTACCGCGTCAGTTTCGCGCTGAAGCAGGTTGGCCGACCACCGAGTGTGAACTGTGGTGAACAATTGTGCGAGTTGGGATGGTTTTCCAACTTTGTGCTGTCACCATCGATCAGTTGTTCCGACGAGTTGCTCGAAGGTGAGTCGATATGCGTGCACGGGTCAGTCACCGGCGTTCGTCGTGGGTTCTGTTAGTTCTGGCTGTTGTTGCTGCTGGGGGTGGTTGGGCGGCGTTCGCGCAGGGGTCTGTTGGCGCGTCGGGGCCGAATGCGGTGGTGGCGGCGTGGAATCGTGCGCGTGCTGAGGGTTCGTATCACTTCGCGAGTGATGTGGTGCAGGTGGCGACGCCTGCCGGGTCGGTGTTGAACGCGGGTCGTGCGGGTCAGTCGCAGCGTGTGCACTTGGATGGTGTGTCCGATGTGGGTGCGGCGGCGATGGAGTTGGAGTTGTCGACGACTGGCACGAGCGCCGCGGGCGGTCAGACGTTGGCGGTTCGGGTGGTTGATGGTGTGACGTTCCAGCGTGATGCTGGTGGTGGGTGGGTGAAGTCGGCGGCGGTGACGGATGCGTTGGCGCCGGGTGCGGATTTCATGAGTGTGTTGGGGGCGGCGAGTGAGGTGTCGGTCGCTGGTTCGGACACGGTTGCTGGTTCGTTGGTGACGAAGTATTCGTTCACGGTGGATGGGTCGGCGTTTTCGGCGGCTCGTCCGGGGTCGAGTTCGTTTGAGGGTGTGACGGGTACGGGTGTGTTGTGGGTTGGTGAGGATGGTCTGCCGGTGCGGCAGTCGTTGTCGTTGGTGTTCCCGGTGCGTTCTGGGGTGTCGTCGACGAGTCAGATCACGATCGATTTCTCTGAGTATGGGTCGGCGTCGGTGCCGGGTGTGGCGCACGCGTCGGGTGTGTCGTGGTGGCAGTTCGATCTGTCGGGCGATCATCTGGCCGAGTTGTTGTTGCTGGCCGCGTTCGTGTTGTTGGTGGCCGCGTTGGCGGTGCGTCAGCGGCCGTCTGCTCCGGCGTTGTCGGTGCGCCGGGTGGTGGCGATCGTGGTCGCGTTCGGGTTGATCGGCGCGGAAGTGTCCACCTCGTCGGCGCAGGCACAGGCGCAGGCCGGGTCGGCTGTGGCGCGGGTGTCGCCCGCGTCGGTCGTGGCCCCGAAGCCCGAGGATCTGGCTGCGCAGGCGCGTGCCTATCAGCGCAGCCAGTCCGCGGATCCGCATGTGGATCGGTTGGCGGTGTTGCCGCAGTTGGGTGATCCGACTGACACGACTACCGACACCGACCTTGATGGTCTGACCGACTTCGTGGAGGAACGGATCGGTACCGATCCTGCGGAGGCGGACTCTGATGGTGATCTTGTCGATGACAAGGTCGAGGTCGATGGGTTCACCGTGGCCTGTGCGGCGAACACGGGTGCAGCGGTGCGCTGGTTCGGTGATCCGACCGTGACCGACAGCAATGTCGATGGCCTCGCCGACGGAATGGAGTGGGGGGTCGACACCGATGGTGATTGCACACCCGACTTCTTCGACGACGACAACGACGGTGACGGGGTGCCGGATCGGATCGATGCTGGGACGTTGACCAAGGTTGGGGGGTTCGGCGCGGCTACACCGTTGCAGTTGTCGCTCGCTGGCCTGGAGACGGCGAGTGCTCTGCCCACGCTGGTGGAGTTCCAGGTGCGACCGGACGACGCGTCGCATGTTCGTGCGGCGTTGCGGCCGATGGATTGGCCGTCCGACGCGCAGGGTCAGATCATGGACCTGAACAACAGTACCGACGACATGTTGTTGATCCCGATGTTGGAGATCACCGTTCCCGCCGGTCATGTGCTGCCGACCGAATCGGATCTTGCCGCGTACAACATCCAGGTAAATGCTGCTGACGCTGCGGGCGCCCGGCGGGTGTATGTGCCGTTGAATGTGTTGAAAGATCCCGACAGTGGTGCCGATGTCGCGTTCTCGGGGCGGATGCTGTATTCGTCGCAGTCGTCGTGGGCTACTGCGCAGCAGGTGCGGTTGGTGTGGATGGTGCAGGTCAACAACGACCTACGTTGTGATCCGACTGCCGTCAATGCTGCCGATGTCGGTTGCACCAGCGTTGGTGTGGTGAACGGTGTGGATGCCGGTTACGTCTTCGATGCGCCCCAGATCGTGCACTCCTACGACAACGACGCGTGGACGTTGACTGGGTTGAACGTGTCCCAAGAGCAGGGCACCGACTCGGCAGTCATCTACGAAGACCCGGCGGTGGTCGCGGATCGCAATGAGCACACTCCGACATGGCTGTTGGAGGGGATGCTGACCGAACGGTTCTTGTCGACGAACCCCGACACCGGCACGTTCGAGATCACCCCGGCGAACATCATGAGCACACTCGACCGCGATCTCACTGCCGGGTCCACCGTCTACGGGCTGCCCGACGTGTTCCAGGTGGAGACACGCTCATCGCCCACGTTCGACAAAGGACTGGTGGACACCGCGGCAGCAATCGACGACGTGCTCAAGCAGCAGTTCACGCCGCGGCTCGGGTTGGGCGCCGCATTCCAGCCGCTGATCACCACGGCGATCATGACCACCTATCGCAGCATCAGTCTCGACACGGGTTCTGGTTTCACCACGGTGAATGGCGCGAGCGTTTCGGTCAGATTCCCGACCGCGGCCGAGGGCGGCACACAGGACACTGTCGGCAGCGTCAAGTGGAACCCGTTCTGCGCCACCGGCACCACGCCGGCCTGGCGGTCCTGCACGCTCGACGAGTTCCTCGCCGATGTCGAGCAGGCCGCGGCCAGCGAGCCGACGTATGACCCCGAGGACCCCACGCAGGAGCTGGCGGTGCCGGATCCCGAGGTGGCCGCGGGAGAAGTGGAATTCGCCCGGTTGCACGCCCTGATGATGATGAGCGGCAGGACGGTCACCACTCAGATCGCCACGATCAACGACCAGGTCCTCGCGACCAACCGCGGCTACGCCAGCACAACTGCACTGTTCTCCACGTCACAACTGGTCGAAGCCAGCCAAGCGATCACCAAGCACGCGTACAAGACCTTTTTCGGATACTTCTATCTGAAGAGCCTGTCGAAGGGCGTGAAGCTGTCCGCGACATCGGTGGTGCGGGGCGTTCAGGGGCTGAAGTTGGCAGCCACGGGTCCGGGGTCGCTCGCCGGTATCAATGAAACTCTTCCTCTACCGAAGTTGCTCAAGGGTCTGAAAGGATTGAGCACTAAGCAGGCAATCGGTGCACGGTTCGCGATCGCTGCCGTGGTCATCACCGTCGCGGCAGTGGCGATCTATCTCGTGGATAATGGATCATCGGAGGATGTCGTGCGGACGTCCCTCACTGTGGGTTCAACAGCCGGCGTCGCGCTCGCTGCGTGGCAGACAGTGACTGTCGCCCGGCAACTCCGGAACACCGGTCAATCCGCGTGGGCGCTGTTCAAGTCCGGATCGTCACAAAAGTATTTGGGCCAATCGACCAAGGTCGGCGTGATCGGTGCCCTCATTGCTGTCGGAGTGAGCTGGGGTTTCTTCATCTACAAGATGGTCGACTCTGGCGTTCAGGCGTGGAGTCCAGAGTTCAATGCGGCGTTGGCAGGGGTGCTGGCCGACAC
>WLIV01000053.1 GCA_009702045.1 Actinomycetota bacterium
CCGCCAACCACTGGTATGTCCGCAACCCGCGTGGGGGCTTCCTGCAGCCCGACGTTCCGTACACGCTGTCCAACGGCGCGGGCCGTCGACCGCCGGCGCCGGCGCCGCTGCTCGGCGAACACACGGCAGACCTGCTGGCGACGTTGACGAGCGAGCCAACCGCGAGTCCGCACGACGCACCGGTCAACGGCGCGGCGATCGAACGCGATCTCCCGTTCGCAGGAATGCGCGTCGCCGACTTCACCGGGTTCTGGGCCGGTCCGATCATCGGTCACTTCCTCGCGATGCACGGTGCCACCGTGATCCACGTCGAATCGGCACAGCGTCCCGACGGGATGCGCTCGAGAAGTGTGCGGCCGATGACCGAGGACCAGTGGTGGGAGTGGGGCTGCGGCTTCCACGGCCCCAATACCGGCAAGCTCGGCCTCACCCTTGATCTGCAGTCCGACGAAGGCCGCCGCGTGGCCCTCGACCTCGTTCGCGAATGCGACGTGGTGATCGAGAACTACACACCGCGAGTCATGGACTCGTGGGGCCTTGGCTACGAGCAGTTGAAGGCTGTCCGGCCCGATGTGATCATGGTGCGCGCGCCTGGCTTCGGCCTGTCCGGCCCGTGGCGCGATCGTCCGGGTTTCGCGCAGACCATGGAACAGGTCAGTGGACTCGCGTGGCTGACGGGTTATCCGGACGACGTCGTCCAGGTGCCGAACGGGCCCTGCGATCCGATCGCCGGCACGCACGCGACCATCGCGCTGATGCTCGCGCTCGCGCACCGTCGGCGCACGGGTACCGGCATGCTCGTGGAGTCACCGATGGTGGGTGCTGCGCTCAACGTCGCCGCCGAACAGGTCGTCGAGTTCTCCGCCTATGGCAACTTGCTCGAACGGACCGGGAACCGAGGCTCGCGCGCGGCACCGCAGAACGCGTACCTCACCTCGCACGACGACCGATGGGTCGCGATCGCGATCGAGACCGACGCCCAGTGGGCAGGGCTGCGTGCAGCACTCGGCGACCCCGAGTGGGCGCGACGAGCGGACTACTCAACCGCGTCTGGCCGCCGCGCCGCGCACGACGAGATCGATCGCCACCTCGCCGAGTGGTGCTCGACCCGCTCACCCGACGATGTGGTCGAACCCCTTTGGTCGCACGACGTACCCGTCGCAAAGGTGCTGCTGGACGTGGAGACCGCCAGTATCCCGCAACTCCGCGCCCGTCGCTACTACGAGACGGTCGAGCACCCGCTCACCGGCGTCAACACGCACGGCGGATATCCGGTCCGGTTCTCGCTCGGCCCGCAGCAACGACACCGGCTCCCGCCCCCGATGCTCGGACAGCACAACCATCTCGTGCTGTCGACGATACTCGGCCTCACCGATGCCGAGATCGCAGGTCTCGCCGATCGCGGTGTGATCGGCACGCGACCGCTGAGCGGTTAGCGCCGTCCGGTCGCCCGACAGGCGGGCGAACCGGCTCAGCCCGGGGTCGTGTCGTCGAGCGCGGCGGAGAGCGAGCGTGGCTCCTGCAGTCGCTCGAAGCGCAACGCCCAGCGTTGAAGGATGTCCTCGACGAGGTCGAGTTCATCCGCTGTGACCGCTGACAGGAACTGCCGCTCGACGGCATCGACGTGGGGGTGACAGCGCTCGACCAGCGCGCGACCCTTGGGGGTGAGCGCCGCCACGACGGCGCGGCCACCCGATGGATCTTTGGTCCGCACGATCAGACCGCGCCCGGCGAGCGCGCCGAGCAGCGCCGACATCGTCGCACCCGTGACACCGATCTGTCGGGCGAGGAAGGCGCCAGAGCGAGGGACGTCGGAGGTCAGCGTGTACAGCACCGTGTACTGCGCGAACGTGGTGTCCTCGGCGGCTAGCAACTCCTCGATCGCCGGCGACCATGCACGCCCAACACGCCGCAGTGCAGCGAGTGCGCGGGTTCTTGGCTGCGGTGCGCCGTCTGCTTCGATCGGCATCTAGTCGGCACTCCTGACGTGACGCGACGAGTCCTGGCGACCTCCGCACATCTCGTCGACGATACCACTCGGGCCGCGATGGGCACCGGGTCCCGTGGGCATCAGACCGTGCGCGCGGATCGCAGCACAGCGATGCGGTCTGCGTCGTAGCCGAGCTCGGCAAGGATCTCGTCCGTCTGCTCGCCGAGAAGTGGCGCCGGCCGTCGTACCTCGAACACGTCGCCGTCGATGACCGCCGGCCGCCCGAGGTAGGTGAACGGGCCGGCGTGTGGGTGATGGCCCTCGACGAACACTTCGCGCGCGGCGAAGTGTTCGTCGGCGCGGAGTTCATCGATGTTCCGGTGCGCCGGCCCCATCGCGATGTCGTGGTCGGCGGCGATCTGCAGCCACTCAGAAACTGGACGTTGATGGAAGATGGCCTGCATCTCCGCCCGAAGGGCCTGATCGTTGCCGAAGTCGACCTCACCGGCAGATGCGTCGCCCTGCAGCAGGTCGATCCGATCGATGGCGCGACAGAAGTTCTCCCAGAACTTCTGCTCGATCCCACAGAACAGGATCACGTGTTGATCGCTGGTCTCGTAGAACTGGTAGCGGGCGCTCGTGTTCTCGCCGTTCTCGACCGTGGCCGCGCCGCTGGTGTCGGTGAGCCGGTGCGCGTTGAGATCGTTCGCCAAGTGGGTCGACGCCGATGTGACGCAGGCATCCGCGGCGGCCACGTCGATGAACGTGCCGAGCCCCGTGATGCCCTTGCGGAGCAGGGCCGCGAGCACGTACTGCACTGCGTACAACGCTCCGGTAAATGTGCCCTCGCCGCCGGTCTGCGCGCCACTGGGGTAGCCCTGCTGTCGCCGGGGGTGCAGGAACCCGTCGGTGCCCATCTCCGTGGGCAGCTTGCCGGCGAGCGCATCCATCATCTGCCCGTGCGTGGGGATCCGGGCGTACGGGCTGCGTACGCCGAAGCCTGAGTACTGGCAGTAGACGATGCCCGGATTGCGTTCGCGCTGCTGTTCGTACCCGATGCCCAGCTTGTCGCACGCGCCGGCAGTGAACCCGTCGACGAACACGTCGGCGGTGGCGAACAAGTCCCAGAACACGGCCTGGCCCTCCGGCGAGCGAAGGTCGATCGTGACGCTGCGCTTGTTGCGGTTGAAGTGCACGTGACCGCGTGAGTGTTGTGGCGTGATCTGCCCGCCGATGATGCGCAGGTAGTCGCCGCGCGCGGGGGATTCCACCTTGATCACGTCGGCCCCGAGATCGCCTAGCAGCATGCCGAGGTTGTCGCCGTTGCGCAGCACGGCGCACTCGATGACACGAATGGATTCGAGCAGTCGACTCATCCCCAAGTCCTCCGGATTACGATTCGAGACCACGACGAGTTGGCTGGCGCGCCAACTCGGCGAAACTGTCGACGAGCACGTCGAGGTGTCCTATGATAGGACACGAAGTTGCCGTGGTCCTGCACGGGCCCGGCATGGGGACCGATGACGCGCGAGATGACCATCAAGGGGGCTCCGATGAGCGAGCGAGTGGACACCGAGTTTGACCATATGAGCCGCGAGTTCGCGGCCGACCCGTTTGGTCAGTTCACGGAACTGCGCGGGCAGTGCCCGATGGCCTGGAGCTCGAAGCACGGCGGCTTCTGGACGCCCACCAGCCACGAGGCCGTCGCCCTCGTCGCCCGCGACGACGCCACATTCTCCTCGGCGCGGCACCCGGCCGACTCGCCGCTCAACGGCATCACATTGCCGTCGTCACCGTCGACACTGTCGATCCCGATCGAGCTGGATCCGCCCGAGTTCAACGTGTACCGCCGGATGCTGAATCCGCTGCTGACGCCGAAGGTGGCCGAGCAGTTGCGATCGCGGTTCCAGGAACTGTGCGACGAGTTCATCGACCGCTTCATCGAGTCAGGGAAATGCGATCTGGTCGCCGACTACTCGGGTCCTGTCATGGCCACGTTCACCATGGAGTGGCTGGGGATGCCCGCCGAGCTCGGTCAGCCGTTCGCCGATGTGTTCCACGGCTTCACGGCGTTCGGCCCCGGCGCGCCCGAGCGCGACCGGGCCATCGCTGCCAAGCCGGCGCTCGACCAGGTGATCACGGACGAGATCGAACGCCACCGTGTCGAACCCGACGGTGCCGTCCTCTCACAGCTGCTCGCCGAGACGGTCAACGGCGAACCGATGACCACCGCCGATCTACATGCCATCGCGCACCTGTTCATCGCTGGCGGGGTCGACACCACCTCCGCGCTGGTGGCGCAGTCGCTGATGTATCTGCACGAGAACCGCGACGATCGTCGGCGACTGCAGGACGATCGCGACATGCTGCCGTTGGCGATCGAGGAGTTCCTGCGCGTGTTCAACCCGGTCGTCAGTAACGCCCGCACCGTGACGCGCGATGTCGAGGTGTGTGGACAGGCGCTACGGGCCGGGGATCGCGTGCTGCTGCCGTGGGCCGCGGCCAACCGCGACCCTGAGGTGTTCGACAACCCCGACGAGGTCATCCTCGACCGCCCCGCCAACCGACACGCATCGTTCGGCCTCGGTATCCATCGGTGCGCCGGCTCGAACGTGGCCCGCGTTGCATCACGGGTGATGATCGAGACCGTGCTCCACCGCCTTCCCGACTACACCGTCGACGCGTCGCAG
>WLIV01000054.1 GCA_009702045.1 Actinomycetota bacterium
ACCTCGGCGTCGATGTTCGTGCAGATGTGCTTGCCGGGTTCGGAGCTGGCAGCCGCGGCGAGCATGGTGGCAACGATCGCGTCGCGTCCGTCGAACGTGTGGCGCCCGACGACGAGTCGGGCGTCCGTTGCGAACAGGCGGCCCGCGTCGTCGAAGCGACGATCGTCGATTGCGTGCGCATAGCGGGCAATGAGTTGCTCGACGGTTGCGGTACCTTCAAGTTCCATCACAGATCCTCTTTCTCAGGAGACACATCATGAACGACTGGCTGATCGCCGACGCGCAGACTAGGTCACTCGCCCACCGCTATGCGCTGGCGCTCGACCAGCGCGACATTGCGTCGATTAGCGCCTTGTTCGCGTCGGACGCACGATTCGGTCGCTACGGGGTGGGACCGGATGGTGCACGGGAGTTCTACTCGGTCATCCCGCGGAGGTTCAGCCGCAGCGTGCACACGATCGGCACTCAGGTGGTGAACATCCACGACGCCACCTCCGCCAGCGGCGTCGTGTACTGCCGCGCTGAACAGCAGGACCCTGAGACGCAGGTGTGGACGACACTTCAGTTCGCGTACCACGACGAATATGTGCTCGAGGGCGATCGTTGGCTGTTCCGAGCCCGTGCCCCGAAGTTCTGGTACCGCGAGAGCGAGGGTGTGCGCACCATCGCCGACGACGCTACGGCGATCCCCACGTCGTGGGAGACGTGGCGCCAGTACTTCGACGTGACCGACTGACCCGGCGCCTCGGCGTCGCGCTCACCGAACGGCGGTGGGCTGCACGCCATCCTTGGTGTAACCCCTGAGGAAGAACGGCTCACCGGCAGCGGGATCGTGCACTGCGTTGTGGATCTCCCACGCGCACCAGCCGCGGCCGCCCGAGTGGCCATCCAGCGTCGTCGTGCCGAAGCACACGCTGAAGTGGCCGTGGTAGTTGAACTGGTTGACGTTCTCCAGTTCGCAGCGGAACACGTACTTGCCGACGCCGTTGCAGGTCAGCTCCACACGACCACCGAGCGCACTGGCGCCGTCGAGGTCGAACTCGACGATCATCTTCACGTCATCGGCGTAGTGCACCTGGCCGTCATCCACCACGTATGCAGCGTGCATCACGGCGCCATCGGCGCGGATGGCGGCGTAGGAGTGGTACCTCGGCCCACCCTCGATCCCGCCGGTCGACCAACGCGAACCGTTGCCACGGAGGGCCTTGTAGTCGCGGATGCCCCAGCTGTGCCCGCGCTGCGACATGGCGTCGACGGCGATGGTGCGGCTACCAAGCCGCACCGTACCGGTCACCTGCCCGGGGACCTGGTACGAGGTACTGCTGACGGCCTTCGCCGGATCGCCCAGCGACGGAAACACGGCGAGCAACGAGGGGTACGGCAGCATGTCCTTGAAGGTGAGGTCGATCTCCACGTCCTGGTCGGTACCCCGCACGGCGGTGGCACCGCCCTCGTGATGAATGCCGAAGTCACCTGCGCCATGACCACCCGCGGCGCGCCCGACTGTGTCGAGCGGGAGGGGCTGCCCCAACCGTCGATAGGCGACGCCATCGGAGTACGCGCTGACGAACACACTGCCGCGGTCGTTGGCCGGCTCCTGGCTGATGTGCACGACACCGCCGGTGCCGGCCCCATCACCCCAGTACACCCACGTGCTCTCCTGCCACAGCGGATCCGCCGGCGGCGTGTGCAATCCTTCGTCGAGCGGTTCGAAACCGATCGTTCCCGCGTGGCCGGGGACCTTCAGGATCTGTGCCATCGTGCTCACCTTCTGTGCGGCCCGGCCGGCGGGCGGGTCTCGCGTCGGAGAGTACATGAGCGACCGGATGGCCTTTCCAGGATTCGTTCACACGTCCAACTGACACCTGGGTGGTTTCCAGGGATGGTCGCAACACTTCTGCGATTCTGGAGGTCATGTTGTCATCGTCTCGTCGTGTCAAGAAGGGGCCGGGGCGTCGCCCGCAGTCGGCCAAACGTCGCAGGTTCATGGAACTCCGAGAACGCGGGTTGAGCATTGACGCTGCTGCCCGTGAGGTCGGCGTGTCACGGACCGCGGGAAGGAACTGGGCGAAGGGCTACAGGACCTACCGCGCTGGTCAGGTGGTGGGGTTCGTCCCGGCGCTCGACCGACTCGAGGTACGCGAGATCAGCCCCCGGTTCCTGTCGGAGGACGAGCGCATCGAGCTCGCCGATCTGCACCGTGCCGGCGTTAGCGGGCGTGAGATCGCTCGCCGGCTCGGGCGGGCGCCGTCGACGATCTCACGTGAACTGCGTCGCAACGCCAGTCCGGCGAAGGGCTATCGCCCGTTCGACGCGCACCGCCGTGCGACCGCTCGGCGAGCGCGCATCCATCGCCGGCGCGTCGAAGCCAACGGCGAGCTGCGACGGGTGATTGGTGAGCTGTTGTCGCAGAGGTGGAGCCCGCAGCAGATCAGCCGCCACCTGCGCCAGCGGTTCCCGGATGATCCGGAGATGTGGTTGTGTCACGAGAGTATTTACCAGGCCGTCTATCAGCCTGGCTCGCCGTTGATGCGCCCGTCGCCGCTCGCACCGCAGCATCGCTCGCCGCTGCGCACCCACCGCGATCATCGCCGTGCTCAGCAACGCATCGACCGTCGCCGGCCCCGGTTCGAACAACCGATGCGTTCGATCCACCAGCGACCGTTCCCGCCCGACGACCGCACCGAGGCCGGGCACTGGGAAGGGGATCTGATCATCGGCGAGGACCAACAGTCCGCGATCGGCACACTCGTCGAACGTCAGACCCGCCTCGTGCGTCTGTTGCATCTGCCCCAGCGCGATGGCGACACGCTCCACGACGCGCTCCGTGCTCGCCTTGGCGATCTGCCACCGGTGTTGCGGCGATCGATCACCTGGGACCAGGGAACCGAAATGGCACGCCACGTCAGGATCACAGAGACGCTCGGCGCGCCGGTCTACTTCTGCGACTCGCGCTCGCCATGGCAGCGCGGCTCGAACGAGAACACCAACGGTCTCCTACGCGACTATTTCCCGAAGGGCACCGACCTGGGCGTCCACGCGGTGGAGCACCTCCTCGCCGTCGAGAACGAGCTCAACAACCGACCTCGACGTGTCCTTGGCGACCGCACACCGACCGCGCTATTCGACGCCCTGCTACCCTCGCCACCTCACACCGTGTTGCAACGTTGACTGGAAACCACCCTGTAGAAAAGTGAGCACCTATGACCGCGACACCGATCGATCCCCAGCGAACCGCTCTGCTCGCACTCGACTTTCTCACGCCGATCCTCGAGCACTACGCGTCCAACAAGTTCGCTGCCGGCGACCACGCCGCGAAGGTGTGCGCTGCCGCTCGCGGCACACAGTGTCTGATCGGACACGTGACACCGACGATCATGGTGGATCACACCAGACCGACCGCAGAGTCCGTCGACTTCTATGAGCCGATGCGACCGGTGGCCGACGAGGCCCGGTTCACCAAGCCCGGCGTGGGTGCCTTCGAGGGCACCGGGGTGGAGAGCTGGCTGCGGCGCTCCGCGCGCGACACACTGGTCATCATGGGCGTCGCCACCAGCGGCACCGTGCTCTCCACCGTGCGGTACGGCTTCGACAAGGGCTTCC
>WLIV01000055.1 GCA_009702045.1 Actinomycetota bacterium
GCCGACCAAACCCCGATCGCCGCCGCACGCTCCTTGGGATCGGTGAAGATATTGACCAAGATCGCCAGGGTCGCAGGGAAGATCAAGGCAGCGCCGATACCCATGAGCGCCCGTGCCCCAATGAGTTGGTTCGAGGTCGTCGACAGGGCCGCCAGCCCCGATGTGCCCGCGAAGATGAACAGGCCCACCTGCAACGCACGTCTGCGCCCGAAGCGATCGCCAAAGTGCCCCATGGTGAGCAGCAGCGCCGAGAACACGAGTGTGTAGGCGTCAACGATCCATTGGAGGTCGGTTGTGCCTGCCCCTAGATCGCTGTTGAGCGTGGGCAAGGCGACGTTGACAATCGTGTTGTCGACCACCGACAACAGCAAGCTCAGACACAGCACACCCAAAGCGATCCACCGACGACTTGTACTCAACGAAGACATGTCAGCCACTTCTCTAGAGAACAACGTTCTACAAACATGGCACGCTATGCTGGAGCGTGTCAAGTTTTCAGCGAGCCCGAACCCCGAGTGTCGAGGTCACAGATTCACTCGTCGACGCCGCTCTGGCGCTGATTGAAGAGTCGGGCCTGGGCGCAATCACCGTGCGATCCGTGGCATCAAGGGCCGGCGTCGCGCCCATGGGGGTCTACTCGCGATTCGGCAACAAGGACGGATTGCTCGAAGCCCTCTTCGTCCGCGGATTCGAGGCACTCCAGGTCGCGATCGAGATCCCTCGGACCTTGAGCCCACTGCGTCGTCTGCACGCCGGATGCAGGGCATACCGGCAATTCGCGATCGACAATCCCCAGCTCTACCACCTGATGTTTGAGCAGATGATGCTGCTCGAGCTCTCGCCAGAAGCCAAGGACGCCGCGACAGCCTCATTCGGCACCCTGGTTGATCGAGTGCATGCCGCAATGGACTCCGGTGGCCTAGCTGCAGGCGACAGCACCGATGCCGCTCAACAGATATGGAGCGCCATCCACGGCGCAGTCAGCCTTGAAATCGCAGGCGTGCACTTCGCCCACGACCGCGAGGCAAACTTCGCTGCAATGGTTGATTCACTCCTACGTGGCCTCGCGCCAAGGGCATAGCGGCGCCTCAATCCCCGTCCTCACCCGAGGCACCCGGGCCTGCGGGCGGTGCTTGCGCATCGGCGCCATGCACCGAGTGCCAGATGATCTGATCGAGGGCGAGCTGGCTGACCTGGTCAGGGCTTCCGAGCGCCAGCGCTGTCGACCACTCGGCGTCCGGCGAGGCGGCCGTGTTCCGTTCGAGGAGATCGACCGTCGGCGCGATCACGCTCACCGGCGCGGAGTTCACCGCGGTCGGTGCGAACACGTCATACATCGGCACTGCGAGCGCATCGCCGAGGGCGAGGGGTTCGAGGCCCGCCAGCAGCTCTACCGAACGCACGACCGAGAGCAGGTCGTAGCGGGTGTGGACGACCGCACCCTGCTTGGCATACGGGCTGACGACCGCGACCGGGATGCGGTGTGCGTTCACGTGATCCGCGCCGTCCTGCGAATCGTCCTCGACGACGAAGATGGCTGAGGACGACCAGATCGGAGAATGCGAGATGGTGTCGATGATCTGGCCGATTGCGAGGTCGCTGTCGGCCACCATCGCCGTCGGCGTGGGGAAGCCGGGCTGTGTTCCACGCGTGTGGTCGCTCGTCAGGCTCAGGTAGCTGAGGGTCGGCACGGTGCCGGAGGCCAACTGCTGCGCGAACCGGGTCCGGAAGCAGTCGACATGCGAGAACGATCCGGCCGGCGCCCCGGCGGGAAGGCTCGAGTCGAAGATCTCACTGTTCGGATTGTTCTCCACGACACCGATCCACATGTCCGAGGGATAGCAGCCGGTAGCCGGAGGGCCGAGGTCGGAATTCGCCTCGACTGCCTTGATCTGTGCGGCGATCGCGGGAGTTCGATCACGGTCGGCTACGTCGCTGTAACCGCCTACGAAACCTTCGCCATAGTTGAAGTAACTGATGGATTGCTTCTGCGCCTGCGTGAACAGGAAACCGTTGCCGGGCCACGAGACCGCATACGTGCCGAAGTCATTGGGCCGACCTCGACCGGCATACTGCGCGACCCAGTTTCGCGAGACGTAGTCGGGCACGCTGGCGGCAGCCGTCAGGTAGTGGCCCTGGATCGAGGCCTCAGAATTGGCATAAGTGTTGTCCAGCAAGGGGAATCGAGATACGAGTGAGTGCAGGTTCGGCGTCGCAGCGGCCCCGAACACTGTCAGCTTCGGATCGCCGTTACCCGCAGCGACATCGCCGAGAAGCTGGTCGTAGCTGCGGTTCTCACGCACGATGAAGAACACATGCTTGATGGGACCGCCAGGTCGCAGCACGGTGTCGGCCGGAGCCTGCGTCGCGTTCGACGGCACGATCTGCGTCCCCGCCCCCGTCGTCATCGCCGCGAGCTCGACATCGGTCGGAATCGGCAGGATTCCGGCTTGGCCGGTCATCATCGTGCCGCCGTACTGGAAGCCGTTGAAGATGTCCGTTGTCGGGGCGACCGAGGTGAACGCCCAGAAGATCGGATCGCTTGCCAGCGTGGGGTTCGTGCCCTTCGGGTTCGCCCCGATGCCCATGCCCTCGGCCGCGACGTACATCACCCGTGCGGGCATGGGGCCGTGAGCGCCCACGGTCACCACCGCCTGAGGTTGCGCGGCAGTGGGGATACGGCCGATCACGGTCCAATCACGTGGTGCTGCGGTGGCGCCCGGCAGGGCGATGACGGCGAGCTCATCGCCACCCGATTCAGCCACGATCACCTGTGACTCATCCGGAGTCAACGCCAACGAGACCGGCTTGGTGCCCAGGCCCTCGGGGCGCCCCACCGAGATGGTGCGCGCGACTTTGAGGTCCGTCAGATCCACCACCACGACCTGGTCGCTCGCGGAGAGCGCGACGTAGGCGGTGTCACCTGCCTTGTTGATGACCACGCCCTGCGGGTGGCTCAGCGGCGGTCCGACGGCGATGTCGGCGACCTTGGTGCCCGCGGCCACGTCGAGCACGGACAGGGTGCCGGCCGCCTCGTTGGTGACGACCCCGACGTTGTTTCCTGCCGCAATTGCAGCACCGAAGGGATAGCTTCCCGTGCTCACATAGCGCACGGCTGACGAGTCATTCAGATCGACGATCGCCGCACTGTTGGCAAGATTCAGCGGAACAACCAAACGCGAGCCGTCGGGGGACACAGCCAACTTCTGCGGCCACGACAGAGACTGGCCGGCGTTGCCTGCGCGCGCCGGTGGGTAGGCCTGAACGATCGGGGCGCCCTTCTGCGGCGGCACCGCAATGGTGCGATCGAACGTGGCCTCGCCGCAGGTGTCGGTCCAGCGGTAGACAAGCACGACGTCGCCTGCGACACCGGGCAGACCCTTCTTCGACGGC
>WLIV01000056.1 GCA_009702045.1 Actinomycetota bacterium
CGCCCACTCCACCCATCGGGCGCCATCGATGGCGTCGGCCGCAGCACGCCCAGCCACCCGTGCGGTCTCGGAGAACACGAGCAGGTTGGCGCAGTGGTGCTTCACAGCCTGGAACGAGCCGACCTTGCGCCCGAACTGCTCGCGTTCGCCCACGTACGCGACGGTGATCTCGACGACGCGTTCGAGCCCTCCGACCGAATCGAGCGCGATTGCCACACCTGCGCGCCGGACGAGTTCGTCGATCACGTGCTGGGCATCCGCACCGGCCAACACGTTGGCGCTGGGGATGACGACGTCATCGAAATGCACGTGCGCCAACCGGCGCGTCACGTCGGTGGTGTCGAGCCGCTCAATCCGCACTCCAGGTGCGGACGAGTCGACAACGACCAACGTCGGCACTGCACCGTCGGTGGCCGCGACAACCATCCACGACGACACGTGCGCGTCGGGCACGAATCCGGAGACGCCGCTGAGCACGAGCGATCCGTCTCTGCGCTCCACGCGAGCGGCCAATGGCTCATCCGGACGACCGGACGCACCGAACAACGCGCCAGTGGCGATAGCGCTGCCATCGGCGATGCCCGGGATCAGCCGCTGCTGTTGCTCGTCGTCGCCGGCGAGCATCACGGCCCCCGCGGCGACGACCACGCTGGCGATCATGGGGAGCGGTGCCAGTGCCCGCCCGATCTCTTCGAGCACGACCGCCAGTTCATGCCACGAACCGCCGGAACCGCCGACCGACTCGGGCAACGTCAGGCCCAACCAGCCCAGATCGGCAGCGAGCGCGTACAGGCTGCGATCGATGCCGTCTTCAGTGTCGATCACCTGCCGCAACACCGTTGTCGGCATGCGGTCGTCGAGTGCCTTGCGCGCCGAGGCGCGCAGTTCTTCCGCGAGTTCGTCGTTCGGACCCATCAACGTACCTTTGCTTCCGGACGGGGCTCGCGGGGCAGGCCCAGCACCCGTTCACCAATGATGTTGCGCTGGATCTCGTTGCTGCCGCCGGCAATCGTCCACGACCAGCTCCAGTAATGGCTCATGCCCCAGCTTCCGTCGAACGTGTCCGAGTTCAGGTCGAAGGCCTCGGGCCAGCTGAGCTGAGCGTCGAGGCCCACCATCTCCAGCGCGGCCGTCGTCAGCCGCTGCGACAACTCGGAGTAGTACACCTTCAGGATCGATGACTCGTTGCCGCTCTTGCCGAACGCGGCCTTGATGAGCGTGCGGTCGAGGAGTTCGCTGAGAATGGTGACCTCGGCGTGAAAGCTGGCGGCCACCTGCGCGGCATGGTCGGTGCCGATGGCCTCGGCCAAGCGACCCATCTCGGCACACTCGCCACGCAGCTTGTTGACCACCGGCAGCAGGTACGGACCACGCTCCGTTGCCAGCGTCGTCTGGCAGATGTGCCAGCCCTCGTTCTCCTCGCCGATGCGATTCGACACCGGCACGACGACGTCGGTGAAGAACACCTCGCAGAACTCTTGCGAGCCGAGCAACGACTTGATCGGGCGGATCTCGATCCCGGGGGAATGCAGATCGAGCAGCACGAAGGTGATGCCTTTGTGCTTGACCGCGATCGGATCGGTGCGTACCAGCAACAGACACCAGTCCGCACGGTTGGCGCCGCTCGACCAGATCTTCTGCCCGTTGATGATGTAGTTGTCGCCGTCGCGAACCGCTCGCGTGGACAACGCTGCCAGATCGGAGCCGGCGCCCGGCTCGGAGAAACCTTGGCACCAGATCTCGTCCCCGCGCAGGATGCTCGGCATGTGTTCGTGGCGTTGCTCGGGCGTGCCGAACTCCAACAACGTGGCGGCTACGTGCACCAACGCCATACCGAACATCGTCACCGCGGGAGCCCCAGCACGAGCGTTCTCCTGCTGCATCACGATCTGCTGAGCCAGCGTGGCACCCATACCGCCGTACTCGGTCGGCCAGTGGGCCGCACCCCAGCCGCCCGCGACGAGTGTCCTCAGCCATGAACGCTGGATCTCGAGGGTCGTGTCGGGTGAGGTGGCGTTCACGCGCCAACCTCGCGGAGCGTTCGCGTCCAGAAACTCGCGATAGCGAAGTCTGAACGCCTGCAATTCAGGGTCGTCCTCGAACATCGGCGTGCACCCCTTATTCTCGAAGTTCGCAATTACATTAGCGGCTTTCGCCCCTTCCGCACAAGCCGTCGCAGTAAGGTGTGGGAACGATGAGGATGACGACTTGATCCCCAGTGCACCCCGTGGCCGAACCCGGGCTGACGGCATCGCGTCGGAGATCGAGCGGGCGATCCTCGCCCGCGAACTCGCCGTCGGGGAACTGATCGGGTCGGAAGAGACGCTGGCCGAACGGTTCGGCGCAAGCCGACCCGTCGTTCGTGAAGCGTTCAGGATCCTCGAGCTGAGCGGCCTCGCCACCACCCGACGTGGCCCTGGCGGCGGACTGATCGTGGTCGCGCCCAACCCCGACCCCGTGGTGGCCGCAGCCGAACGCTTCCTCGTGTACGTCGGGGTCAAGCCGTTGCAGGTCGCCGAGGCCCGCATGGCCATCGAACTGGCCTGCCTCGACACCCTGCTCGAGGGGATCAACGAGGACAAGATCGCCCGCCTCCGTGAGTACATCGAGCGCGAAGGTGAACCCGCACACCACGAACTTGCGGAGGAACGCGACCGGTTCGAGACGTTCCACACCTTGCTCGCGGAACTCAGCGAGAACAAGGCGTTCGCCCTCTTCGTCCCGGTGCTCGCCCGTCTGTCCACGGGCGCCACGGATCCGGAAACCCACCACCTGCACGACTTGGGTGCCGAGATCCACGGCGCCCACCGCGCGATCGCCGAAGCAATCGTGCTCGGCGATGTCGCCGTCGCTCGACATCGGATGCGCAAACACCTCGAGGCCCTTGCGAGTGCCTACACCGATGAAGCACACCTCCGGGACGACGACTCCCGCGCCTGATCAGCTACTTGATCGTCACCACGATCTGCCGTTGCTGGAACTGCCAACGGCCGTTCGTGCAGATGAGTTGGTCGAGGTAGCGGCCGGCGCTGGAGACGGTGCGGTTCGAGGCGATCATCACGAAATCGCTGGCAACGGTGGCATGCATGCCGTCGACCTCGGCGTCGATGTTCGTGCAGATGTGCTTGCCGGGTTCGGAGCTGGCAGCCGCGGCGAGCATGGTGGCAACGATCGCGTCGCGTCCGTCGAACGTGTGGCGCCCGACGACGAGTCGGGCGTCCGTTGCGAACAGGCGGCCCGCGTC
>WLIV01000006.1 GCA_009702045.1 Actinomycetota bacterium
CCGCCGTCGGTGGTGTTGGATCCGCCGTCGGTGGTGTTGGATCCGCCGTCGCCGGCGTTCGCTCCGGCATCGAGCGGGCTGCGCTTGGGGGTGCTGGTGCCACCGATGGCGAATGAGGCAATCACTGGAGTGGCGAACACCGAACCGGCGAGCAGGCGCACGAGAAACTGTCGGCGGCTCGAGCCAGCGTGCGATGCCACATATTCAATGATGTCTTCGGACATTGTCTGTCTCCCCTATTTCGTCGGGAGGTTACCAGATCTGTGTGCCGCTCACGGGTTCGCACGCACCACCTGGGTCGTGTAGCGGTTGGTGGCCGCGGCGTCGGGATGCTCCAGCGTCAGGTCGAGCCACACCTCGCCGGCCATGTCGGGAACCACGAACTGCAACGTGCCGACGCGTACACACGAGTCGGGCGGCACGTCACCGCTCCACTCCCAACGATGGCCGCCACCTGTCCAGCGCAGTGTGGCGGTGCACGACACCGACTGCAGCGCCGTCCGCAGGTCGCTGACGACGTGTACGTCCATCGCCAATGCTGCGCCCGGGCCCACCGTGGGCGGTAGATGATCGGCGACCACGATCACCGGTCGGCAGGCCTCGACTACGGCGGCATATGCCGGCTTCGGGTGGCGTTCGTGGTCGAGCACTCCCCACGACACCGACGGGGCGGGGTCGTTGAGTGAGAGGAAGCAGAAGCCGCCGGTGGGCTGGTACTTCAAACGGCGCAGCGTCTCTATCTGGTGCCGCAGCACGTTCGCCTGATGTTGTTGTGTGGCTACCTTCCACGATTCGAACGTGGCGTGGTCGGTGGGGGGTACGTGACGTTCGATCGGCTCGGACTGCAGACCATGCTGCACTGCGAGACCGTGCCAGTCGAGGGCGGGCCAGCGCTCAGGGTGCATGAACTCGTTGCTGTCGGGCACCGACTGTGCACCGAACTCGCTGACGAACCGCACCATGCGCGGCATCGCTGCAGCGAACCCGTCGAGGTCGCGCGACTCGCCGTGGTACCAACCGAAGAACAGGTGGCTGTCGGTGCCATCGAACTGTGGCGGGTGTGGGGCGACGCCGCTGTGGGCGATCACCGAGCGGGTCTCGTCGGCCGCTTCGAACGCACGCTTCACCCACCGGTCGAGGATCGACTTGTTCCATGACGGGATCTGCTGCTGCAGCACGTTGCGCACGATCGTCGGCGCAGCACCGTGGGATCGTGAGTTGGTGGTGCTCGCAGGTTCGTTGTGAGCACACCACACCACGATGCTGGGGTGGTGCCCCAACAGATCGACCGCCTCGCGCGCCTGACGTACGGCTTCCTTGCGAATGGTGCGCGCGTAACTCCACTGCAGCGGGAAGTCCTGCCACACGAGCATGCCCAACTCGTCGGCTGCCTCGTACAGCTCGGGCCGGGCGATGTGCCCGTTCACGCGCACCAGGTCGAGCCCCGCATCACGTGCCAGTTCGACATCGCGCCGCACTTGCTGGGGTGTGGCCTCCGCCAGCGCAGCGCACGTGGGGGCAAGGTTGGCGCCCTTGGTGAACAGGCGCTCGCCGTTGACGGAGAAGACCCAGTCCTGCATGGCAACTTCCCGAAGCCCGGTACGCAGAGCTCGGCGATCGCTCTGCTCTCCGTCGACGACCACTTCCACCACCACATCGGTGAGGTGCTGCTCGCCGAGGCTCCATGGCCACCAGAGTGCTGGGTGGCGCACATCGAGCGTCCAGTCAACCTCGTTCATACCGCGGGCAATGGAGCGGGTTTCCTCCCACAGCACCTTGCCGTCGACTGATGTGCGGAGCAGGACCGAGCGTGAGTGGTCGGCGTCGAGTCGGGCGTGTAGCCGGAGGTGAGCACGAGCATCGTTCGCATCGCGGCACAGTACGCGCAGGCGGTCGATGCGCACCGGGCCTGTGTCATCGACCCGCACGGGGCGCCACAGGCCGCCGGGATTCCATGCCGGGTCGAGCACATCGGAGTGTTGCAACGTGCCGGTGATGTTCCGCTTCGACGTGCCCTGTTTCTGCGGTGAGCACGACACCTCGATCGCCACCACATGTTCGACCCCAAGTCGAGAAAGGTCGGTGATGTCGAACGAGTGCGGGAAGAAGTAGCCCTCTGGGTCGCCGAGATAGGCGCCATCGAGCCACACATCGGCTTGGTAGAACACGCCTTCCAGCGTGATGAACCGTCGGCGGCCGTCGGCGGGTAACGGCACGTCAAACCGGTGGCGGTAGACCAGCGGCTCATCGTTGGTGACGAACGCAGGTGTGCGCTGCCAGTGGCCGGGCACGGGCACGATCGGCCATGTCGAGTCGTCGAAGTCGAGGCCGACTCCCTCTCGCCGTACATCGTCGTCGGCAGTGTTCGCATGCCACGGTCCCGACAACTCCACAGTGGGATCGTAGAGCGCCGGTCGGGTATCGTCCACGCATGGTTGACAGCGCGACACGCCCCACCCCGACGACACTTCGAGCGCTGAAGGAGTCTGGTTGGGAGTCGCTGCCGGTGAAGGAGGAGATCCGTCGCAACGCGGTCGTCCGAATCGCCGCAGGTCAGCCACTGTTCGCCGGAGTGCTGGGGTACGAGCACACCGTCATGCCGCAACTGGAGAACGCATTGCTCGCAGGGCACGACGTGATCTTCCTCGGCGAGCGTGGCCAGGCCAAGACGCGCATGATCCGATCGCTGACCGGTCTGCTCGATGAATGGCTGCCCATCGTCGCCGGCAGCGAGATCAACGACGATCCGTACCACCCGGCCAGCAAGCACGCACGCGACCTGGTGGCCGAGATGGGCGACGAGACCCCGATCGACTGGGTGCACCGCGACACTCGTTACGGCGAGAAGCTGGCCACCCCGGACACGTCGATCGCCGACCTCATCGGCGAGGTCGACCCGATCAAGGTGGCCGAGGGTCGTTATCTCTCGGACGAGCTCACACTGCACTACGGCCTCGTGCCGCGCACGAACCGTGGCATCTTCGCGATCAACGAGATCCCCGACCTCGCCGAGCGCATCCAGGTCGGTCTGCTCAACGTGCTCGAAGAGCGCGACGTGCAGATTCGTGGTTACAAGATCCGTCTGCCACTCGACGTGTTGCTGGTCGCCAGCGCAAACCCTGAGGACTACACCAACCGTGGCCGCATCATCACCCCGTTGAAGGATCGCTTCGGCAGTCAGATCCGCACGCACTACCCGCTGGAGACCGAGACCGAAGTGGCGATCATGCGCCAGGAGGCTCGTCCGGCGTCGGTCGGTTCGGTCACGGTGAACATGCCGCATTACATGGAGCAAGTGGTCGCTACGTTCAGCCATCTCGCACGCGGTAGCAACCAGGTCAACCAGCGCAGCGGCGTCAGCGTGCGTCTGTCGGTCAGCAATCTCGAGGTGCTCGGTGCCAACGCGTTGCGGCGTGGTCTTCGTGCTGGCGAGCAGGTCGTCGTGCCGCGCGTGTGCGACCTCGGCTCGCTCGCCGCCAGTAGCAGCGGCAAGATCGAGATCGAATCGATGGAGGACGGTCGCGAAGGTCTCATTCTCGAGAACTTGGTGAAGGCCGCAGTGCTCACCGTGTTCAAGGAAGAGCTGTCGTTCGAGCAGGTGCGCGATGTGCTCGCCGCGTTCGAGGAGGGTGCCATCGTGCACACCGGCGACGATGTGCCGTCGGCCGACCTGGCCCGCCTTGTGGCGGAAGTGCCCGCGTTGCAGGCACCCGTCGCCCGGTTGTGCGGCGGCGACGAATCACCTGCCGCGCTCGCTGCCGCGGTCGAGTTTGTCCTTGAAGGTCTGCACCTCTCCAAGCGCCTGAACAAGGACATCACGTCCGGCTCTGGTGCCGCCACCTACCGCGGCCGCAGCTAGTCGGCCCGGCATCCCCACCCAGCGTTCGTGTCACACACTGGCCACGGAGCCCCGTGGTGTGAAAGCGACCGGGGTGGGAGGTTCAGCCGGCAAGGAAGGCTTCACCGGCGTCCTTGAGGCGACGTTCGGCGGTGGCGATGCCGAGGCGGCCTGGGCCATCGAGCAGGGGAGTGATCGTCACGGACGTGATGTCGTAGCTGCGTGCGGCAGTACGTACGTCGCTCCACATGGTGGCGATGGAATCTGCGCGGGCCGTGTCGGTGTCGCCGCTGGGACGGAACATGATCGCCAATGGACGCTCGGGGCCTTGGTCGGCTGCGCGGTCGAGCATGTTGGCCACGTCGCCACGTACGGCGAGGCCGAGGATGTCGCAGGAACCGGCGAGGTCGGGCACCTCGCGGTCGTAGCGCCCGGGGATACGTACGTTGCCGTGTGACAGGCCGTCGAGCCACAGTCCCCAGCGCAGTTGATCGCGTCGACGGGACTCGTCGAGGTCGCGCTGCGACGGTCCGGTCGGTCGCTCGGTCAAGACGTCCAGCGAGGTGGCCACTGGTGGGCCGCCACGCAGGATGCGCCAGGCGTCGCGCCACGCGATCACCAGGTTGTGCATGACGTCGCCGTGTTTGCGTGGGTCGTCGGGTTTGATGCGCTTGGCCATCGCGAACGGCGCCTCGAACGGCACCCAACCGGCGGCCACTTCGCCGAGGTGATCGGCAACTGCCTCCACCCAACGTGGCCACCACAGCCCGGCAGTGCGGTCGTCGGCGAAGCCACCTTCGTCGTCGAACCAGTGGGGCACATCGGCTTGCATCAGACGGAACCACGGCTGGAGGCCAGCGGCGCGGGCTGCGAGCGCCGCTGCGTGCAGCGACTCCATCACACCTCCGTCGATCCGACCTTCCTTCGGTTGCGCCGCAGCCCACGGCACATCCAAGCGCACGTGTGTGAGGCCCAGTTCCGCAGCGAAGGCGAGGTCGTCGTGCAGACGTTCGCCGTCTCGCGCGCCATCGGAGGAAACAACGACACCACGTGCAATCGACGGCGTCGGGGTGTCCTCGGCTGGCGTGGGTTCGGGTTCGGCTGCCCGCTCAGTGATGAACAGGCCGTTGAGGGACGGAACGGTCAGGACAGAAACGGGCTGCGGGTCCACAACTCACCCGTGTCGGTACCGCTGGAGAGGACCGGGCGGCCACTGAGTTCGACGACCGAGATCGGGCCGGGGAAGCCACGCAGTTCGAGGTCGCCGTGAGAGTGGGCAGTGATGCCCTCCGGCAGCCGCTCAATCTGCATCGTGGGCAGCAGCACCTCGAACGGGCCCGCGGCATCGCACAGACGGGCGGCCATATTGACCGCTGAGCCGATGTAGTCGTCGCCTTCGAAGAGCAATGCGTGGCCGGTGGCGATACCGATCCGCAGCGATAGGGGAGCGCACACCTCGGAGGCGCGGGCCTCGAGTTCCAGCGCGAAGGCAATGCAGGCCATCTGATCCACTGACACGATCATGCAACCGTCACCCAGCCACTTCGCGATGCGCACGCCGCGCTCGCTCGCGATCTCCCGGGTCAGGGTGCGAAACGCGCTGAGGATCCGCCCTGCGGCATCGTCGCCGAATGCTGCCGTGTAGTTCGTGAACCCGGTGAGGTCAGTGAACGCAAAGGTTCGGGGGACGCGCATCGGTGCGGATTCTAGCAGTGGCGGTGCTTTCTCGTGATCCCATTCACAAAGGTGTCATCGGGTGTTCACCGTCGGACCGACGGCCCGTGGTGCGGTGTAGCTTGCACGAATGGTCAGTCGCTTCACCTATTCGCGCTGGGATGGCTCGCAGAAGGGATTCGATCTCGATGCGGACACCCTGTTCGACTCGTTGACAGACGATCTGCTGTACCACGGCGATGTGAACGCTGCCCTGCGCAAGATGATGCAGCAGGGTATGAACGATCGCAACGGCGAACGCGTGCAGGGTCTGCGCGAGATGCTCGACAAATTGCGCAAGGAACGTCAGGAGCGCCTCGACAAGCACGACCTCGGCGGTGTCTACAAGGAGATCGCCGACGCGCTCGACGACATTGTCGATGAAGAGCGCCACGCAGTCGAGCAAGCAACTGCGGACGCCGAGCGGAGCGGCGACGAACGGCGCGCCCAGTCGGCCCGCGATGCCTCGGCCGAGCGCAACTTCCGCCTCGACATGCTGCCGAACGATCTGGCTGGCAAGGTGCGCGAACTGCAGTCCTACGACTTCGAGAGTGGCGAGGCGCAGCAGCGCTTCGAGGAGTTGATGGACAAACTGCGCCAGCAACTGATGCAGCAGGCCGTCGACCAGATGTCGTCCGCTATGCAGAACATGTCGCCCGAGGACATGCAGCGCACGAAGGACATGATGGCCGCGCTGAACGAGATGCTGGAGAAGCAGCAACGCGGCGAGGAGCCAGGCTTCGACGAGTTCATGCAGCAGTACGGCGACTTCTTCCCGGAGAACCCGCAGACGCTGGAAGAGTTGCTGGAGAACATGGCCCAGCGCATGGCGGCCATGCAGCAGATGATGAACTCGATGTCGCCCGAGCAGCGCTCACAGCTGCAGCAACTCAGCGATCAGCTGATGGACGACATGGACCTGCGCTGGCAGATGGACCAACTGGGCCGCAACCTGCAGGGCATGTTCCCGCAGATGGGCTGGGGCGAGTCGCGCGAGTTCCGTGGAGAACAGGGCATGGGCATGGGCGAGGCGATGCAGCAGATGCAAGACCTCAGCGATCTCGATCAGCTCGAGCAGTTGTTGCGCAACGCGAACAGCCCAGCGCAGTTGGCCGAGGCCGACATGGACCGTGTGCGCGACCTGATGGGCGACGACGCGGCCAAGTCGCTGGAACGTCTCGCCGAGCTCACCAAGATGCTCGAGGATGCGGGGCTGATCCAGAATAAGGACGGCAAGCTGGAACTCACGCCGAAGGGTCTACGCAAGATCGGGAACAACGCGCTGCGCGACCTGTTCGCCAAGCTGGCCAAGGACAAGTCGGGGCAGCACGCCTCGAACCGCATCGGGCAGGGTCACGAGCGCAACTACGACACCAAGCCGTACGAGTACGGCGACCCGTTCAACCTTGATCTCGAGCGCACCATCCGCAACGCGATCTCGCGCAACGGCACCGGCACCCCGGTGAAGTTGTCACCCGAAGACTTCGAGATCGAGCGCACCGAGCACCTCACCCGCTCGTCCACGGTGCTGATGCTCGACCTGTCGATGAGCATGCCGATGCGCGACAACTTCCTGCCGGCGAAGAAGGTCGCGATGGCGCTGCACTCGCTGATCACGTCGCAGTTCCCGCGCGACTTCATGGGCATCGTCGGTTTCAGCGAGACGGCCTACGTGCTGACCGCGCAGCAACTGCCCGAGGTCAGCTGGGACTTCGCCTACGGCACCAACATGCACCACGGGTTCACGCTGGCCCGTCAGATGCTGTCGCGCCAGACCGGCACGAAGCAGATCATCATGATCACCGACGGCGAACCGACGGCGCACATCACACCCGACGGGTATCCGTTCTTCAACTACCCGCCGGTGCAAGAGACGGTGGAGGCCACGCTGCGCGAAGTCGTACGCTGCACGCGCGACGGCATCCGGATCAACACGTTCATGCTCGACGCCGATCGTGGGCTGCAGCACTTCGTCGAACAGCTCACGTCCATCAACCGCGGCCGAGCCTTCTTCACGAACCACGAGAACCTCGGCGACTACGTGCTCGTCGACTTCATCGAGCACAAGAAGAGCCTGGCCAGAGGTAGCGGCCGCGGCCGCCGCGCCGGCTGACCGCCAGGTGCGAGTGCGTCGTCCCCGGTGCGAGTGCCAGCCCGCCACCCCGAGTTGCACGTGTGCACCCGAGTGCATGGCGGCACCCGGGGTGCAACGTGGCACTCGAAAGACTTGGGAACCGAATGGGGGAGTGAGGGCTCTTTAGGGGTATGAGCGCCCACATCGACCCCCTGATCGCGGCACCCCCCGCCGCGGCCCGGCCGGTCGCCCCGCGCTCCGCCCGTCCCACCTCGCGCCACACCGCGTTTGAAGCCGAAACCGGGGCGGGTGCGGCCAAGCCTTCAAACGCTGCGCCCCGCCACACCGCGTTTGAAGCCGAAACCGCACAGGGTGCGGGCCAGCCTTCAAACGCGATGGAAGTGGTGGGTGCGTCGGTCGTGTTCGTGGTGGAGGACGTGGAGGCCGTGTACCGGCGGATGTACCCCGGGCTGGTGCGGATGGCGTACCTGTTGGTCGACACGCAGGAGGCGGCCGAGGAGGCCGTGCAGGACGCGTTCGCCAAGGCGTACTCGAAGTGGTCGCGCGTGCAGACACCCGAGGCGTACATGCGCACGTGTGTGATCAACGCCTGCCGCCGTGTGCAGCGCCGCCGGCGAATGGTGCGGCGCCAGCCAGACCCGTCAATCGAGCACGGCGAGATGTACGCCGACCACATCGCCGATGTCGTGCGCACCCTGCGTTCGCCGATGAAGGAAGCAGTCGTGCTGCGGTACTACCTGCAGCTGTCCGACCAAGAGATCGCGGAGGCCCTCGGCATCGCCGTCGGCACCGTCAAGTCCACGTTGCACCGTGCGCGTGCCCTGTTGAAGAAGGAGTTGTCATGAGTGACGAACTGGAGTCCATCCTCACCGAGAGCTTGCAGCAGCGGGCGCAACAGGTCGGCGTGCGCACGCACGGCTTCGGCGATGTGCGCCGCCGTGTGCGTCGCCACCGGCAGCGCCAGATGGCCGCCGGCCTGCTGCCCGCCGTCGCCGGCTTCGGCTTCATCGTCACCCGCCAGGTCGCTCACGACCCGCTGAGTCCCGGTGGTGCAGCCGGATGTGACACCCCGCAAACGACGACGAGCTGGCTGGACGGCACCCCAGGGTCGAGCACCGTGGCCCCACCCCCGTGGACCGGTGAACCTACGACGCTGCCGATGGATGCCCCTTACGTCACCGACGCCAAGGGCAGGGTGTACTACCTCGATGCCAACGGCAACGTGGTGCTCGACGCCGACGGTAACCCCGTGCCCGTGTCAGAGCCCGTCGGCACGACGACGACGTACTTCCGCCAGGAGGCGACCACCACAGAGGTCGACGGCTTCGGCAACCCGGTGCCGACGACCTACACGACCGACGCCAATGGCTACCCCGCCACCACGATCGCGTACGACCCGCAGCGTGACGGCACCACGACCACCGTCGACCCTCGCGTCGAGTCCACCACCGGCAACGTGATGGAGACCTCGACCACGATCGCGTGTGAGGTCCCGACCACTGATCCACTCGCCACGGGTCCGGCCGACACGACGCCCGCCGCAGTGGGTGACAGCACGACCTCCAGCCCGACGCTCACCGAGAACCAGGACTATTCGTTCGTCGTGTTCGTCAACGCCAGCACGGTCAATGATGCGGGGGCGCTGTACGCCGCAGGTTTGGCAGGTTCGAAGTACACGCCATTGCATGCACCAGTTTCGATGACGGTGCAGACCAGCTACGTGATGGCGGCCGTCGGCTCTGAGTCCGCAGCGCAATCGATCGCCCGCACGCTGGGTATCGCCGACGTGCGAACCGGCATCGACACGTCGGTGGTTTCCGGTAAGGACCTGTCCGGCATCACGGTCGTTGTCGTGATCGGCGAGAACCACGCGAGCGCTCTGACGTCTCCCACCACGACGGCACCCCAGTCGATTACCAGCAGCGCCGGCTGACCCGCGGTCGCACTTTCGAGTGGCACATCGCGCCCATGGCGCGACGTGCCACTCGGGCGCGCCCGTGGCACTCGGGCCGGCGTCCACCCACTCGCACTGGTGGGCAGGCACTCGCACTTCGGAAGCGAGGGAAATCGCGGAGAATGGTCACGCTGAGCGCGACGGCCGCCACCCAAAATCGGAGGGTGGCGTCGATGCGCGCGGCTTCACGCGAAACACCCGCTCAGAACTATTCCGAAATCCCCCCTTGCGCGAAGGGGTTGTGGTAGGCGAGAATAACAACCATGTAATTACAGGGGTGTCGAGTGACACCCCAGCAAGGCCTGACGAGCAGGGGGGCCACATCGCATGCACATCGAACTCACATCCGAAATCAAAGGCAACTGGCAGGATCAGGCAAACTGCCTCGGCGTTGACCCCGACCTCTTCTTCCCCGAACGCGGTGCATCCACCCGCGAGGCGAAGGAAGTGTGTCGTGGCTGCGTCGTGCGCAACGACTGTCTGGAATACGCACTCGTCAACGGCGAGAAGTTTGGTATCTGGGGAGGGCTGTCCGAGCGCGAGCGTCGCCGCTTGCGCCGTCAGCGTGCCCAGGCCAACCGCAAGGTCGGCTGAAGCTGGACTGAACGTCCGACTGCCGCACGCCAGCCCGACCTGATAGCGTCCCTGCAATGCTGCTGATGCTCGATCCGCCTGAAATCGTCCTCATCCTCGTCGTTGTCCTCGTGCTGTTCGGTGGCTCGCAGCTGCCGAAGCTAGCGAAGAACCTGGGCAAGGCGCAGAAGGAATTCAAGGAAGGTCTGGCCGACGGTCAGAAGGAAGCGACGAAGGCCGCCGAGGCCAAGAAGGCCGAGAAGGCCGAGAAGGCCGAGAAGGCCGAGACCTCCGACGAGGCCTGATTGAGCGGGTTTGATCAGCACGCGCTGATCAAAACAGTTCCGAACGCGACACGACGCCGGCGCCCTTGGGCCACCGGCGTCGTGCACGTTTTCGATGCAGGTGTCTAGCGGGCAGAAACCTCGACGCGGCGACGCTTCAGAATGCGACGGCGCTCACGTTCGCTGCACCCACCCCACACACCGTGCTCGATGCGTTGGTCGAGGGCGTACTCCAGACATGTGTCGAGCACCGGGCATCCGCTGCAGATCTTCCGAGCCCGGTCGACGCCGACCCCATCACTGGGGAAGAACGTTGCCGGCGGATAGTTACGGCAGTTGCCGAGGTTCATCCACGCTGAGGTGGAGTCGCTGTCAGCCGAGGGGGAAATGGATTGCATGCGCCTCTCCTTCTTGGCCGTGAAGGGGGGTTTCACGGCTTATTGGTGCGCCCGCACATAGCCCTGCGACTCGTGTGACACACCGCGTTCACTGGGTTTGACGTTCCAGCGGGCGATGTGGTTCCTGAATCAATAGTGGGTCTAGCACGGGCGGCAGGCCCGATGAACCCATTGTGACCCATGCCCCACGGCACTGGCTGAAGCTCAGCTGAAGCGGCGAGCTGCCCGCTGAAGCCCCGCTGAAGGCCCGATGTGCCCGTCACGGTGCGCAGATGCGCCGCTAGACTCCTTGAGCCGTCGCCCGACAGGGCTCCACACCGGCAGGAGAGCGTCATGACCGACATCGCCATCGAGTCGCCGCGGGCTCACGCCCGCATCGTGTACCTCGGGCCCGTGTCGCCCCACTGGGAGATCTACTTCGACCACGGCGACCGCACCGTGATCGAAGAGTTCCGCGCCCGTGCGCTGGCCCGTCTGGTGCTGCTGCCGCGTGACGACCCGCAGTTCCGTCGCAACCGCGAACGCATCGTGCGCGATGCCGAGCGCGAGCGCATCAGTTTGGAATGGGACCTCGGCCTGGCCGAGGCCGGCTGACACAGCCACATGTCACGGCGGCTCGTCAACCGTGAGCTGAGTTGGCTGGCGTTCAATCGACGAGTTTTGTCGCTGGCCGAGGAGCGCGGCATCCCCGTGCTCGAGCGGTTGAAGTTCACCGCGATCTGCTCGGCCAACCTCGACGAATTCTTTCAGGTGCGCGTTGCCGCGCTCAAAGATCAGGTGGCCGCTGGCTTCACCCACCCGGCGCCCGATGGTCTCAGCCCGCAGGTGCAACTGCATGAGATTGCCGAGGCCGCGGATCGATTCGTCGTCGATCAGGAGTCCGTGCTCGACCGACTGCTGGTGGAACTCAACGGCCATGGTGTGCGGTTGGTCGACTGGAAGTCGCTCAGCCTGACCGACCATTCATATCTGGTGCGCCTGTTCGACGAACGTATCTTCCCGGTGCTCACCCCACTGGCGGTCGATCCTGCGCACCCGTTCCCCTACATCTCCAACCTGGCACTCAACCTGGCGGCAATGGTCAGCGACCCCGACACGGGCGAGCGCCGCTTTGCCCGCGTGAAGGTACCCAATCTGCTGCCGCGCCTGATCGCGTTGCCCGACGGTGAGCGGTTCGTGCCCGTCGAGCAGATCATCGCCGCGCAGTTGCACACGTTGTTCAACGGAATGGTCGTGGAAGAACACGCCGTCTTCCGTGTCACGCGCAACGCCGACCTCACGCTGGAAGAGGAAGAGGCCGACGATCTGCTGGCGGCAGTGGAGATGGAGCTGCGTCGGCGCCGCTTCGGTCGCGCCGTGCGCCTGGAAGTGCAGCAGGGCATCAGCCCGGAGATGCTGGATCTGCTGGTGCGTGAGCTCGACCTGGCCCACGCCGACGTGACGGTGCACCGCAATGCACTCGACCTGACGTGCTTGTTCCAGCTCCACGCGCTCGACCTGCCGGAGTTGAAGGACGAAGCCTGGCCACCGATGACGGCAGGCCGCATCTTGCGCGCCGAGGGTCAGGATCGCAGCATCTTCTCCGTCATCCGCGAGCGGGCGCTGATGGTGCACCATCCGTACGAGAGCTTCGCCAGCAGCGTCGAGAACTTCATCGCGCAGGCGGCCGACGACCCGAAGGTGCAGAGCATCAAGATGACGCTCTACCGCGCTGGCGGCGACAGCCCCATCGCTCGCAGCCTGATGCGGGCCGCCGAACGCGGTGTGCAGGTGGCCGTCCTGGTGGAGTTGAAGGCTCGTTTCGACGAGGCCACCAATGTTGGCTGGGCCAAGGCACTGGAACGCTCCGGCGTCCACGTGGTGTACGGCCTGGTGGGCCTCAAGACGCACGCCAAGTGTGTACTCGTGGTGCGCAACGACGACGATGGCCTGCGCCGCTACTGCCACATCGGCACGGGCAACTACAACTCGAAGACGGCCCGCACCTACGAGGACGTGGGCTTTCTGACGTGCGACCAGTCGGTCGGCGCTGACGTCACCAGCTTGTTCAACCACCTCACCGGTTACAGCCGTGCGGTCGAGTTCCAGTCGCTGCTGGTGGCGCCGAACGATCTGCGCACCCAGTTGCTCGACCTGATCGAGAACGAGACCCAGTTCGGCGCCGAAGGACGCATCGTCGCCAAGCTGAACTCGATTGCCGACGAGGAGATGATCGACGCGCTCTACCGAGCCAGCAGTGCTGGGGTGAAGGTCGAACTGCTGATCCGTGGGTTGTGCTGTCTGAAGCCAGGTGTGCCGGGCCTCAGCGAGAACATCACCGTGCGCAGCATCCTTGGCCGCTACCTGGAGCATTCGCGTATTGTTCGCTTCGAGCATGGAGAGGGCGACGTACCGCTGTTCCTCATCGGCAGCGCCGACTGGATGGGCCGTAACCTCGATCGTCGTATCGAGGTGCTCGTGCCCGTGGTGCACCCCAAACACCGTGCGTGGCTCGATCAGGTGATCGAGTTCGATCTCGCCGACGACATCGTGCGCCACGAGTTGGACGCAGATGGCGTGTGGCATCGGGTGGGACCGGAGTCGTTCGACGATGGCGACGCGCAGTCTCGGTTGTACCAGTGGGTGAACGAGCGCCAACGGGCGTAGACCCATGATGAGTAGGGGCGGCGTCGCGAGTTCTGTCGCTGTTCACTTGTCGTTCACCTGATCACGGGAAGCGCGTCACGTTGGTTGTTTACCGTCTGTACACGTTGACACCCCAACAACAGGAGAACAACACGTGAACACCAACAAGCGGCGATTCGTACTCGCCAGTCTCGTTTCCCTCTCGATCGTTGCAGTGGCCTGCAGCGACGACAAGACGGCAGAGACGACCACCACACCCGCAGCCTCGTCGACCGACGCTCCCGTCGTCACCGAGGCCCCGATGAAGCTCGAGGCCACCCTCGATGCCTCCGGCGCCACCTTCCCCAAGACGTACTACGAAGAGGCCATCGCCGCCTTCACCGACGCCAACAGCGGCGTCACGATCAACTACGCCGGCGGCGGCTCCGGTAAGGGACGTCAGGACCTGGCCGACGGCATCGTCGCCTTCGCCGGTACCGACGGCACCATCAAGGACGCCGACATCGCCGGTTACAAGGGCGGCGAAGTGCTGTACTTCCCGACCGTCGTTGCCCCCATCACGGTGAGCTACAACCTCAGCGGCGTTGACGGTCTGCAGCTCAGCCCGACCACGATCGCCAAGATCTTCCAGCGTCAGATCACCAAGTGGAACGACGCGGCCATCGCCGCCGAGAACTCCGGCGTGACCCTGCCCGACACGGCGATCACCGTCGTGCACCGCAGCGACTCGAGCGGCACCACCGGCAACTTCACCAAGTTCCTGGAGAAGTCGGTCGGCAAGGACAAGGGCGCCATCTGGACGCTCGGCACCGACTCCACCGTGCAGTGGGCTGCTGACACCCAGGCCGGTGAGGGCAACGCTGGCGTGGCCCAGATCGTGAAGAGCACCGACGGCGCCATCGGCTACGTCGACTTCTCGGATGCCACCGACGGTGGCCTGCAGATGGCCGCCATCGAGAACGCCGCTGGCAAGTTCGTCGCCCCGTCGCTCGAGGGTGCCTCGGCTGCTGCCGCAGGAGCCAAGATCGCCGACAACCTGACCTACAGCGCCATCTGGGCCGACGGCGACGCCGCGTACCCGATCACTGCTCAGACGTGGATCATTGCCTACAAGGTGCAGACCGATGCCGCCAAGGGCGAAGCCCTCAAGGCGTTCCTGAAGTTCATCCTCACCGATGGCCAGACCCTCGCCCCGACGGTGAACTATGCACCGTTGTCGGCCGACCTGGCCGCCAAGGCCCTTGCTCAGCTCGACATGCTGCAGATCGGCTGAACGAAGACATCCTGACAGCGTGGGGCGGGTGGCCGGGCGTAACGCCTGGCCACCCGTCCTGTACTGTGCTCACGAGGGCTCCACGAACCCATGACAGCGATCAACACTTCCCCGCCTTCTCCGGCCATGTCGTCGGCGAACAGCACCGACATCGCCACCCTCGAGCGCGGCTTGCACGCCTCGGGTGGAAGCGCCGACCGGGCGTTCAGGTCCACTGCGTACCTCGCCGGTGGGCTCGTGTTGCTGGTGCTCGGCCTCGTCACCTACACGATGGTGAATCGCAGCACCGATGCATGGTCGCACATGGGGCTCGACTTCTTCACCAGCCGCACCTGGAATCCGCCCGAGCAGTTCTACGGCATCCTGTCGTACGTCTTCGGCACGGTCTACACGGCATGTATTGCGCTGGCGATCTCCGTGCCGCTCAGCCTGGGCATTGCGCTGTTCATCACTCAGGTAGCGCCTCGCTGGCTGCAGCGCACCATGACCTATGTGATCGACCTACTGGCCGTCGTGCCGTCGGTCGTGTTCGGGTTGTGGGGTGTGCTGGTGCTCTCGGTGCACATCAAAGGTTTCTACAAGTGGATGTCGTCCACGTTCGACGGTGTCCCGGTCCTTGGCTCGGTGTTCGGTCCGAACCCGCAAGGTCGCTCGTTCTTCACTGCCGGAATCATCCTTGCAGTGATGATCACGCCGATCATCGTGTCGCTCTCGCGTGAGGTCATTCAGACCACTCCGCAGAACGAGAAGGAAGCTGCCCTGGCCCTCGGAGCCACCCGCTGGGAGATGATCCGTGGGGCGGTGCTGCCGCACTCCAAGGGCGGACTCGTCGGTGCGGTCATGCTCGGTCTCGGACGGGCGATGGGCGAGACGATTGCCGTCGCCCTCGTCATCGGTAGCGCAACCGGCCGCATCGGGCTGAACGTGTTTGCCGGTGGCAACTCGATGCCGGCGGTTATCACCGCCGAATGGGGTGAGGCCGACGCACTCAAGAAGTCGGCGCTGATCGCAATGGCTGTCACGCTGTTCGTGATGACGATCCTGGTGAACGTCATCGCCACCACAGTCGTCAATCGCTCGATGAAGAAGACGAGGGGCGTATGAGCGTCGCTGTCGACCAGTTCGACACCGAGCACCTGGCGATCGACCTGCGCACCAAGCGTTCATGGCGGTCGATCAAGAGCCACGTCATGGTGTCGCTGATGTTCCTCGCGTTCATCGTCATTCTGATCCCGCTGATCGCCGTCATCGGAACGGTGGTGTCCAAGGGTGCCGGCATTGTGTTCCGCGACTTCCCGGCGTGGTTCACCAAAGGCATTCCCGGACGCACACGCGTGGTGGGCCCGGGTATGGGCCCGGCCATCATCGGCACGTTGGTGATCACCGGTGCAGCGTCGCTGCTGGCGATTCCACTGGGCATCCTCGGTGCGGTCTACTTGCACGAGTACGGACGCCAGAGCAAGCCAGCGAAGGTAGTGCGTTTCCTCGCCAACGTGATGACGGGTGTGCCCAGCATCGTGATGGGTCTGTTCGTCTACGTGGTCTTCACGCTGAGGTTCGGACTGTCTGGCGTAGGTGGCTCGCTGGCGCTCGCGTGTTTGATGCTGCCAGTGGTCATTCGCTCCACGGAAGAGATGCTGCGGCTCGTTCCCGATGACTTGCGCGAAGCCAGCTATGCGCTCGGGACACGCAAGGGGCGCACGGTGCTCACCATCGTGCTGCCCTCGGCGTTGCCCGGCGTCGTCAGCGGATGCCTGCTTGCAGTAGCACGCGCCGCCGGCGAGACAGCACCGCTGCTGTTCACGATCGGCCTGATCACGAAGAAGGCCAACCTGAACATCTTCAGCGGGGCCAACACCACCCTCTCGGCACAGATCTTCCGCAATGCAGGGGAAGTACTGCCCGGCCCTCAAGAGCGCGGGTGGGGCGCCGCCTTCACGCTCGTCGCCATCGCATTCCTCTTCACGATCATCGCCCGACTGGTCACCAGCGCCTACCAGAAGCGGCGCTGAGATGGCTACGTCAAACAACATCGCATCCACCCAGGAGGCCCAGATGGCGGTCGAACCCGACCCCGCATCTCACGCCGGCAGACCGGTTTCACCGGGAGTCGTCTTCGAGCTCAACGATCTCGACGTGCACTACGGCGCGTTCCGCGCCGTGCGCAACGTCACGATGGAGATCCGCAAGAACGAGATCACGTCCTTCATCGGACCGTCTGGTTGCGGGAAGACAACGGTGCTGCGCTGCCTGAACCGGATGAACGACGAGATCGCATCGGCCAAGGTGGGCGGCGAGGTGCTGTATCACGGTGTCAATCTGTATGGCGCCGATGTGTCGGCCACCGAGGTGCGACGCCGCATCGGCATGGTATTCCAGCGCCCGAACCCGTTCCCGAAGAGCATCTACGACAACGTTGCGTTCGGCCCGCGAGTGAACGGCATCAAGAGCAAGAGCGAGCTCGATGACATCGTCGAAGAATCGCTGCGCGGCGCGGCGCTGTGGGATGAAGTACACAATCGGCTGAAGTCGTCGGCGCTCGGCATGTCGGGTGGCCAGCAGCAGCGCCTGTGTATCGCCCGCGCCATCGCGGTCAAGCCGGAAGTGATTCTGATGGACGAACCGTGCTCGGCACTCGACCCCATCGCCACGGCTCGCATCGAAGATCTGATGCGCGACATCAAGGATCGATTCACGATCATCATCGTCACGCACAACATGCAGCAGGCGGGTCGCGTCAGCGATCGCACCGCCTTCTTCACCACCGAGGTCAACTCACAGAGCGATCGCCGTACCGGTGTGCTCGTCGAGTACGACCAGACGGCCACCATCTTCTCGATGCCCAAGGATGAGCGCACCGAGGCCTACGTATCAGGGAGGTTCGGCTGATGGACGAGCTACGCAAGGGTTTTCACAACGATCTCGAGGCGGCTCGCGCCGAACTTGCACGGCTCGCAGCGCTGGTGGCCGAGTTGGTGCCGCGCGCGACTGCAGTGCTGCTCGACGGTGATCTGGAGGGCGCCGAGTTGTTGATCCGCGGCGATGCCGAGATCGACCAGCGCTGCGTTGATCTAGAAGAGCACTGCATCCGCATCCTTGCGCTCCAGGCTCCGGTTGCCACCGAACTTCGCCAGGTGGTCGCGTTACTGAAGATGATCGCCGAAGTCGAGCGCAGCGCCGATCTTGCCGGCAGCATCTGCAAGGTTGCTCGCCGTATCTACGGTCACGCGCTCGACCCCAAGTTGCGCGGTCTGATCAGCCGGATGGGCGAGCAGGCGCAGCAGCTGTGGACGTCGGCGATCGAGGCGTTCGTCGAGAACGATGAGGCCAAAGCCGCAGCCGTGGTCGACATGGATGCCTTTCTCGACGCGCTGCAGAAGCAGTTCATCCAGGCGATCTTCGAGACCCAGTCGCAGACGTCCGGCTCGGCCGATCTGCAGCTGGCGATGCAGCTGGCCTATGTGGCTCGCTTCTACGAGCGCATCGGCGATCATGCCGTGAACATCGCCGAGCGGGTGCGCTTCGTCGTCACCGGCTGGGTGCCCGACCATCGCAAGCCGGAACGGGTCGGCGTCGACGAGACCGGCAGTTTGTTCGTGCCCGCCCCCCGTGATGTGTCTGAGGATTCGTGAGCCGCTTCCGCGGTGGAGAAACCGATCGCGCTCAGCGCGAGCTGGAGAAGGAACAGTCCCGGCGGGAAGCGGCGGAGCGTGAAGTCGAGCGCCTTACCGCAAGCCTCAACGCAGTGCCGACCGGCATCGTGTTGGCCGATGCGCAGGGTGCAACCATCCTTCGCAATCGTTCCGCAGCAGTCGGCGGTCACAGTGATGTGCTCGTCGACGAAGCGGTCCAGCGACTCTTGGCTGCAGCCATCGCCGGGAAACCTGGAGAGCAGCGGCTGGAGTTGTTCGGCCCGCCACCGCGGGTGCTCCTCATTCGTGCGATCCCGCTGAATGGCGCTGGAGCGATGGCCATTGTCGATGACCTCAGCGAGCGGGCCCGGCTGGATGCAGTGCGCACTGACTTCGTGGCCAATATCAGCCACGAGTTGAAGACGCCGGTGGGTGCGCTGGCTGTGTTGGCGGAGGCGTTGGCTGACAGCGACGACGCCGAGGTCAACCGTCATTTGGCGGAGAAGTTGGTCGAGGAAGCGCATCGAGCGTCGCGGACTATCGACGATCTGCTGGAGCTGTCGCGTATTGAACTCGGCGGTCGTGGTGAGCCCGAGACGGTCAGCCTTGCCGCAGTGTTGGGCGAGGTCGCTGCTCGTCATCGCCTCACCGCCGAGACCGCCGACGTGCGCCTCGACGTGGCGCCGACGAATGGTCAGACAGTCACCGGCGATCGGTTGCAGGTGGTCTCGGCAATCAGCAACTTGGTCGACAACGCCATCAAGTACACCAACCCGGGCGGCACGGTGAAGGTGTCATCGAACATCTCAGCCGGCTGGGTGGAGATCGAAGTCAGCGATGACGGCGTGGGCATTCCTGCCCGCGATCTCGACCGTGTCTTCGAGCGCTTCTACCGCGTCGACCGGGCTCGCAGCCGCGAGACCGGCGGCACCGGTTTGGGCCTCGCAATCGTCCGCCATGTGGCCAACAACCACGGTGGCGAGGTTTCAGTCCGCAGCCGCGAGGGCGAAGGCTCGACGTTCACGCTCAAGATCCCTGCACACGAGGAGACATAAATGTCGACGACCAATCGCCCAACGGTGTTGGTGGTGGAGGACGAAGCCAGTTATGTCGAAGCACTGACGATCGGCCTCACCCGCGAAGGTTTCCGCGTGGAAGTGGCGGTCGACGGTGTCGAAGCTCTGCAGCGCTTCGACACCGTGAACCCCGACGTCGTGCTGTTGGACGTGATGCTGCCCAAGATCAGTGGCATCGACGTGTGCCGGCAACTGCGCAAGTACAGCCAGGTGCCGATCATCATGGTGACGGCCAAGGGTGCGGAAATCGACACTGTGGTGGGCCTCGAAGTCGGCGCCGACGACTACGTGACCAAGCCGTACCGCATACGCGAGCTCGTTGCCCGCATGCGCGCGGTGATGCGTCGCCAGGGTGCGGGAACGGACTTTCCGGCACCGGCGTCCGAGGGCGCGATCGTGGTGGGCGAGGTCAGTCTCGACCCCGAGGAGCATCGCGTCGCCATCAGCGGAGTCGAAGTGCAGATGCCGCTGAAGGAGTTCGAACTGTTGCACCTGCTGTTGATCAACGCCGGCCGCGTGCTCTCGCGCGACATGCTGATCGACCGCATCTGGGGTGGCGACTATGTGGGCGACACGAAGACTCTCGACGTGCACGTGAAGCGCTTGCGGGCCAAGGTCGAGCCCGACCCGGCGAACCCCACCCGCATCACCACGATTCGCGGCCTGGGTTACAAGTTCGAGCGCCAGAAGGCGTGACAGCACACCCGCATCGGAAGCTGACGAGCCTCTACGATGCGAACGTGACTTCCGAGCGTGCGCGGCATTCCTCAGCCCCACGCGCTCCGGCGCGGCAACCACGGCGACCGGTGAACCGCCAGTCACCGTTCCGCAAACTGGCGCGCACGCACGCGCTGATGGCGATGGGCGATGTGGCGATGTACGGCGCGCTCGCTGGCTCGGTGTTGTTCAGCCTCCCGGCCGACGCGCAACGCGACAAGGTCTTGCTGTATCTACTGGTGTCGGTCGCGCCATTCGCCGTGGTGGCGCCGGCCATCGGACCGACGGTCGACCGCATTCCCGGTGGCCGCCGGATGGTGATGCAGATCACGTCGATGACCCGCGCGCTGCTCTACGTGGTGATGGCGTTCCACACCGGCGACCTGTTGCTCTACCCGCTGATCTTCGGCGCAATGGTGATGCAAAAGACGTACACCGTGTCGAAATCTGCGCTGGTTCCGAGTGTGGTGCGCAGCGACGCGGAACTGGTGGAGGCGAACTCCAAGCTCGGCTTGATCTCCGCCATCGTGGGGGCCGTCGCGATCGGGCCATTGGCCGGTATCGGCAAGTTCAGCCCGGCATTCGCGCTGTTCGCCGGTGCCGGTCTGTTCGGTGCCGCAACCATCGCTGCCCGCAAGTTGCCTCCCGACGTGGTGGCCGCCAAGCCAGTGGAGCAGGAAGAACGGAACGAACTCCGTTCGGCGGGTGTGGTACTGGCCACCGCAGCGATGGCGCTCATCCGTTCCACCGTCGGCTTTCTCACGTTTCACCTGTTCTTCTGGCTGAACCAGGATTACGGCCTGGTGCAGTTCGGCCTTGCGGCAGGTGCCAGCACGCTCGGTTCGATGGCCGGCAACGTCAGCGCCCCGCTCCTGCGACGGTCGATCCGTGAGGAGATGATGCTCACCATCGCGCTCTTCGTGATCGCTGGTATGGGCATTGGCGCCGCCACCACCGGTGGCCTGGGCACTGCCATCGTGCTGGCGTTCGTGGTGAACTTCAGCTGTGCGATCGGACGATTGGCGTTCGACTCAATCGTGCAGCGCGATGCACCCGACGCGAACCAGGGACGAGCGTTCGCCCGCTTTGAAACGCGGTTCCAGCTGGCGTGGGTGCTGGCCGGGTTGCCGCCGGTGTTCTTCACGTTGCCCGGCGAGGTTGGGTTCCTGGTGGTGGGCCTGATCGGGGCCTTCGCCGGTGCCAGCTACTTGTTGGGTTCCCGAGCGGTGCGGGCCGGCAAGCCCTTGCCAATGTCGCTGACCGAGCGGGCCAGGCGGGGGTTCAAGGCGAACGTCGCCAAGCGACGTGGCGACACCGCTGAGCAGGGGCTACAGCGCCCGCGGCCGAACAACACTCCGCCGCCGCGGCCCCCGAGCCGTCCACCCGCAACGCGTCGACCGACGCGCTGAATCTGGGTTAGCGGTTGAGTGCTGCCGCCAGCGAAGTGCCGGCCAGAGCGATCGCTGCCCGACCATCATCGAGGAAATCGGCAAATGACAAGAACCCGTGGATCATGCCGTGGAAGTGCACGTGACTCGTGACCACACCGTTCGCACTCAGTCGGTTGGCGTAGTCGACGCCTTCATCGCGGAGTGGGTCGTACTCGGCGGTGATCACCAACGCCGGGGGAGTGGCTGCGAGCACATGATCTGCCGCGAACAACGGCGAGACCCGTGGGTCGTGCAGTTCCGTGCGACCGCCGAGGTAATGGTCGATGAACCAGCCCATACCGTCCTTGGTGAGGAAGTAGCCCTCGGAGTTCTCGTCGTAGCTCGCACGTGAGCGGGTGCAGTCGGTGACCGGGTAGATCAGCAATTGATACACGAGCGGCACGGGTGCCAACTGCGCCACAACTGCTGCGAGGTTCCCACCTGCGGAATCGCCACCGACGGCGATGCGGTCGGCCCGACAGCCCAGCGAGGTGGCGTGTTCGTATGCCCAGCGCGTGGCGGTCAGCGAATCCTCCAGACCGGCGGGGAACGGATGCTCAGGTGCCAGGCGGTATTCGATACTGAGCACAGCGTGTCCGCTGCTGTTCGCCAGTCGACGGCACAGGTCGTCGTGGCCGTCGACATCGCTCAGCACCCACCCGCCGCCGTGGAAGTACACGACGAGGCCGAGGCCGTCGCGATCGTTGGGTCGGTAGAGCCGGGCCGGCACGCCGCCGGCATCGAGGTCGCGCACCTCGTACACCTCTGCCGATGACGGTCGCATCCGTGACTTGCGCAGTGCTTGTGCTGCCGCCGGGGTGGTGTCGACGAGGGGCGGGTCACCGAACGACTCCATCAGCGCGAGCAGACTGGCGACCTGGGTGTGCAATGGCATGTGGGATCTCTCGGGTCAGTGGGCGGCCGGCGCAGCGCCGTCGCCGGTGGGGGCGGCCTTCTTCTTCGGTGCGGGCACCCCGACTGCGGGTGCCTTGTCAGCCCACTCCGGCCAGCGGCGGCGGCTGACGATGCTGAGCGTACGCAACAGCTTCATCGCCACTTCGTCCTCCTGGGCGGGCCGAGCGATGATCACCTTGTCGTTGATCATGCGGTTGATCACTTCCTCACCGAGTTCGGTGCGCACGATCGTGAGGGTCCAGTCGTTGTCTTTGCCGATCCCGCCGGTGGAGATGTCGGCGTGCTCGGCTGCGAAGTCGGGGCAGTTCTTACAACCCTCACGCGTCCACTGGTGGCATTCCTTGAGGTCGATCTCGTGGAACGAGCCGTCCTTCATCCAGATCTGGAACGCGCCCTTGATGTTCATCTTCACCATGTCCTGCTTCTTCAGGCCGTACTTGGCCTCGAAGAGCTCGGGGAAGATCGCGTCGTCGAACGTCTTGCTGCACAGCAGGCCGATGTTGAACAGGAATGGCTTGGACACCTTGCCGGCCTTGCGGTCCCACATCGTGGCGGGGGAACTGGTCTGGCAGCCCATACCGACCAGGGCGAGGCGGGTGATGCCTTCCTCCTTGGCCTGGCGCAGCGCCAGCGGGTTCGCGCAGTAGGTGTAGCGGCTGCCGGCGGTGGCCAGCACCTCTTCCTTATCGTGTGCCAGGACGGGCTTGGCCTTCCACGCATCGTCCTCCTCAACGCCGCTGACCATCGCAGCATCGATGTAGTCGTTGTCCATCAGCCAGCTGAGCATCGCCGTGACGAAACCGCCGTCCTGACCCTTCTGGTGCTGCGTGTCGTCGGCGGCTCGGGTGAGCAGCAACTGACGCCAGATGCCGCCCATCTCGTCGGGTTCGCGCACGCGGCCGAACAGGTGCATGTCGGCGCTCGGCTCCCAGGCGCGAAAGCGCGGGCACGCGCGGGTGCATGTGGTGCAGCCCTTCTCGCCGTGCACGCAGTTGTCGAGGCCTAGTTCCTCTTCGATGTGGAACGGCGTGTACTTCCCCTCTTCGTGCTCGTAGCCGATCACGTCGTGGGGGCAGGTGACCACACAGCCAGCGCAGCCGGTGCATAGACCCGTGGTGATGACCTCGGCGTACAGCTCTTTCCACTGGGCCGTCCAGCGGCCTGCCTGTGCGGGGGTCTGGAGGGTGCCGGTGTCACTCATGCTGTGAGGTTAGGTGACCCGAACGGTTCCGTCCCACCCCGGGCCTTCCCGGTGCGAGTGGGTGGACGCCGGCCCGAGTGCCAGGCGCCACCCGAGTGGGTGGTGGCACCCCGGGGTGCCACCACCCACTCGGGTGCGCACGTGGCACTCGCACCGGGGGTGTGGCACTCGCACCGGTCAGATGGCGTCGTGGCCCTCTTCGCCGGTGCGGATGCGGATCATCCGCTCAACCTCGCTCACCCAGATCTTGCCGTCGCCGATCTTGCCGGTGGCGGCCGACGTGACGATCGTGTCAACGACCTGGTCGACCTGTTCGGAATCGACGACGATCTCCAGGCGCACCTTGGGCACGAAGTCGATGTTGTACTCGGCGCCTCGGTAGGTCTCGGAGTGGCCGCCCTGACGACCGAAGCCGCGCACCTCTGCGACCGTCATTCCCTGCACACCGATGGCCTTCAGCGCGTTCTTCACATCGTCGATCTTGAACGGCTTGATGATGGCGGTGATCAGCTTCATGTTCACATTCTCCCTGATACGTCGTGTGCTGGGCTCACTGGTACGCGGTTTCTGCGTGCTGGCTCTGGTCGAGGCCGACGAGTTCGTCGTCGTCAGCGACGCGCAGGCCGATCGTGCGGTCGAGGATCGTGGCGACGACGTAGGTCACCGTGAAGCTGAACCCAAACGTGACGATCACCGCGAGTCCCTGCTCACCGAGCAGGCGCAGTCCGCCGCCGAGGAACAACCCGTCGGCGCCGAGCGCATTGACACCCTTGTCGGCGAACAGGCCGAGGAGCAGCGATCCGAGAATGCCGCCCACGAGGTGGACGGCGATGACGTCAAGGCTGTCGTCGAACCGAAACTTCTTCTTCAGCGATAACGCTGCGTAGCACCCGACGCCGGCGAGGAGGCCGATGTAGACGGGTGCCATCCCACCGACGAACCCGGCGCATGGGGTGATCGCGACGAGGCCAGCGACGGCACCGGATGCTGCACCGAGTGTGGTGGCGTGTCCAGCGACCGCCTTCTCCACCACCAGCCAGCTGAGCATCGCGGCAGCAGCGGCCAGGTGGGTGTTGACGATGGCCTGGACGGCGAGCCCGTTCGCGGCGAGCGCCGAACCGGCGTTGAACCCGATCCAACCGAACCACAGGATGCCGGTGCCGAGGATCGTGAACGGCAGGTTGTGCGGAGGCATCGTTTCTTGCCCGTAACTGCGCCGCACACCGATGATCAACACCACGGCGAGTGCAGCGGCGCCGGCATTGATGTGGACGACAGCGCCGCCGGCGAAGTCGAGCGCACCGCGTTTGAACAACCAGCCGGTGGGGCTGAACACCCAGTGGGCGATGATCGGGTAGACGATGACCGACCACACGCCGATGAGGATCGCGTAGGCACTGAACTTCAGGCGGTCAGCCGTGGCCCCCGTGATCAGCGCTGGGGTGATGACGGCGAACATCATCTGGTACGCCATGAACAGCAGCGGCGGGATGACCAATGCGAACGCCCCGGTGTAGCCGGGCAGCGAATCCGCTTTGGCAATACCCTTCATCCACGCAAAGTCGAAGTTGCCGATGAACCGGTTCTGGCCGCCGAACGCCAGCGAGAAGCCGACCGCCGCCCAGAGCACGCTGACGAGCCCCATCGAGAACACGTTCTGCATGAGCATGCCGAGGACGTTCTTGCGGCGCACCATGCCGCCATAGAAGAACGCGAGTCCCGGTGTCATGAACAGCACGAGCGCTGTCGCAACGATCACCCACGCGGTGGCGCCGGAGTCAATGGTCATCTGAAGGATCCCTTCGGGTGAGGGCTGGGGAGCGTGGGCAACCTACGAGTGATGCGTTACCCCAGTGTTTCCGATGTGTGAACCCTCAGTGCGATGCCCTGGTCGGGGCACATGCAGCCGACAGCACTGCATTTCAGGTCTGTGCGAGTGGCCGTCGGGAGCGCGGTCGACGAGGGCGACACAGCGCTCACACTCGCAATCGTCCGTTCACAGAGGGGGAACGGCTCGGAAATCGACGCCTCCTATCTTGCTTCCAGGCCCCGACCCCGGGGGTTCGAATGGAGGACATGCGTGAACACGGTCACCCTTGAAAGAGGGACTCTGAAGGCGAGGTTGGCTGACAAAGAGCGTCAGCGCTTCTTCGTCGCCTTCCTCACCGGAAAACTGATCGGCGTGATGGTGGCGATGTACGCCATGATCTCGCTGGGTCCGTGGATCGTCGGCACATTGGCGCACGCAGCGTCGCTCCCCAAGGCCGACGAGATGCAGGACCAACTGACGAACACCGTCAACGGCCTGAACACCGCCTGGACCCTCATCGCAGCCTTCCTCGTGTTCTTCATGCAGGCCGGCTTCATGATGCTCGAGGCGGGTTTCGCCCGTACTCGTGAGGTCGTGAACATCCTGCAGGAGTGCATCGTCGACACATGCCTGTGTGCCCTGTTGTTCTGGGCATTCGGGTTCGCGTTCATGTTCGGCGTGGGCAACAAGTGGATAGGTCACGAGTACTTCTTCCTGAACGGTGCTCCCGCCGCCTACGGCTCGACCGGCGTCGCGTTCATGGCCTTCTTCCTGTTCCAGTTCGCCTTCGCCGATACGTGCTCGACCATCACCTCCGGTGCGATGGTCGGTCGTACCGGTTTCGTCGGCGACCTGCTGTACAGCTTCGTGGTGAGCGGGTTCATCTACCCGATCATCGGTCACTGGATCTGGGGCCCGGGCGGCTGGCTCGCCACGCTGAACGACGGCGCTCGTATCTTCCGCGACTTCGCCGGTTCCACCGTCGTGCACACTGTCGGCGGCATGGTCGCCCTCGCTGGTGCCATCGTCCTCGGACCGCGCCTCGGTCGCAAGTTCAAGCGTGACGGCGGCGGCCTACCCCCGGGCCACGACCTCACCATCGCCGCCATCGGTGGCGTCATCCTGTGGTTCGGCTGGTACGGCTTCAACCCCGGCAGCACGCTGTCGGCGATGGATGCCACCGGAATCGGCCGTGTCGCCACGAACACCACGTTGGCTGCTGCCGCCGGCGGCCTCGCGGCGATGGCACTCATCTACCCCCGTATCAAGAAGTGGGACATGGGCATCACGATCAACGGCTTCCTCGGTGGCCTCGTAGCCATTACGGCACCGTGCTACTGGGTGAACGCATTTGGTGCGATCTGCATCGGCCTCATCGGCGGCATCGTCGTGGTGTACGGAATCGACCTGATCGAGCACTTCCGCATCGATGACCCCATCGGCGCCGTCGCAGTGCACGGCATGGCTGGTATCTGGGGCACCTGGAGCGTCGGACTCTTCGCCACCGGTCAGTACGGCGTCACCGGCCTGTTCTGGGGCAAGGAAGAAGGCCTCAAGCAGCTCTGGATCCAGGTGTGGGGCAACGGTGTGGTCGCGATCGTTGCCTTCGTCTCGGGCTTCGTCCTGTTCAAGGCGGTCGGCCTCACCAAGACGCTCCGTGTGTCCGAAGAAGGCGAACGCGAAGGTATCGACATCCACGAGCACGGCTCGCCGGCCTACCACCCGGAAGCCGCTTACATGGGAAAGGGCCTCTGAAATGCTCGAACTGATCACCGCCATCATCAAGCCGCACAAGGTTGATGACGTGAAAGATGCCCTCCTCGCCAACGGCGTGGAAGGTGTCACCCTCACCGAGGTTCGCGGCTTCGGCCGCCAGCGCGGCAAGACGGAGAACTTCCGTGGCTCCGAATATCACATCGACTTCATCCCCAAGGTGAAGCTGGAAGTGATCGTCCCTGCCGAGAACGCTGAGCGGATCGTGGCCGTCATCGCTGATGCGGCGAGGACGGACAAGATCGGCGACGGGAAGATCTGGACCGTCAGCATCGACAAACTGCTCCGTGTCCGCACGGGCGAGCAAGGCCTCGACGCGGTCTGACGATCGCAACGAAGCTGAGAACAGCGGCATTGCCGTGAAGGGTCCCCGGTTCCGGCCGGGGACCCTTCGGTATGCAACGCCGCCGCGTGATACGGGCTGAATGATTGACTGGGGGAATGGTGGCTACACAGATCGATGCCGCGACGATTCGCCGCGTACGCGCACAACTGATCGGTGATGTCGACCTCGCCGGACGTGCGCTCGCACGACGGCTGTCGCAGATTGCCGACTCGTGGCTGGAAAGTCTTGCAGCGGGACTCCCCGCGGGCTGGGCGCTCGTCGCTACCGGTGGGTATGCGGGTGCGCTGTTGTGCCCCGGCAGCGACATCGATGTCGTGCTGCTGCACCCGCCGAAGGAGAAGGAGGCCGCTGTTCGCGACGTGGCCGAGAAGCTGTGGTATCCGATGTGGGACGCGGGCATCAAGCTCAGCCCGTCGGCGCACACTGTGAAGAGCATGCTGCAGCTCGCGGCCGACGATCTCGATACCGCCACCACGATCCTGCGCTTACGCACATTGGCCGGCGACCCCACGTTGGCGCACCAACTGCAGACCGGCGGGCTGGAGCAGTGGCGACGAAAACCGTTCGTGTGGTTGCAGCGCATGCATGAAGCCGGTCAGGTCCGCTGGACGAAGTGTGGCGATGTGGCGTCGCGTCTCGAACCTGATCTGAAGGATGGGCGCGGCGGTCTGCGCGACTACGACACCATCCGCTGGGCACTTGCGCTCGATCGCCCGGAAATCACGGAGGCGTTGGAGCTGCCGTTCGAGGATCTGGCCGGCCCAGCCGATGTGCTGCTCGCCGCACGTTGTGAGCTGCATCGCGTCACGGGCCGGTTCGCGAACACCTTGTTGCTGCAAGATCAGGACCTCGTGGCCGAGAACATGGGTTTTGCCGACGCCGATGCGTTGATGCTGAACCTCGCCGGTGCGGCGCACTCAGTGGAATGGGCCACCGATCGGTTCTGGCGGCGTATCGACCGGCTGCAGCGAAGAGTAAGCAAGGGCGGTGGCCAATCGCATCACCTTCCCGACGAGGTGCCCGGTGTCATCGTGGTCGATGGAGAGGTGCAACTGACTGCCGATGCAGACGTGGATGAGCAGTCGTTCGTGTTCCGCGCCGCTGCGGCAGCAGCGCATGCTGGCTACCCGATCGGCCCCCGAAGCTTGCGATTGTTGGCCAGCCGCGGTCCGCAGGCTGGCGAGCCCTGGACCGAGCGCACCCGACGTGCGTTCGTCAGCCTGCTGGGGTCCGGGCCGACGCTCGTGTCGGCAGTGGAAGCGCTCGAGCGCTACGACCTCTTCAGTCGGTACCTTCCAGAGTGGCGGCACGTGCGTAGTCTCCCGCAGCGCAATGCGTTCCACACCTACACGGTCGATCGCCACCTGTTGCAGACCGTCGCCAACTGCGCCGAGTTCCTCCGTGTGGTTGCCCGACCCGACCTTCTGCTCGTTGGCGCCATGCTGCACGACATCGGTAAGGGCCACCCTGGTGACCACACCGAAGTCGGTATTCAGTTGGTCGACACGATCGCGCCGCGGATGGGCTTCGAGAGCGACGACGTGCGCGTCATCCGTTCATTGGTGGAGCACCACCTGTTGCTCGCCGAGACGGCGACGCGTCGCGACCTGTCCGACCCGCGCACCGCCGCGATTGTCGCCGAGGCGGTGCTCGACACGTCCACGCTCGAACTGCTGGTCGCGCTCACCGAGGCGGATAGCCGTGCCACTGGCCCGTCGGCGTGGTCGAACTGGAAGGCCGACCTGATCATCGAACTCGCGAACGCAGTTGCCGAAGATCTGCGCGGCGAACTGCGGCTCAGCGAACCGCGTGTCGCGACCGACCGATTCCACGCCTTGATGTCCCAGGTGAACGCCGACGACGCGCTGCATATCGAGCACGAACCATCCGGCGACTTCGACGTACTCCGCATCGTCAGCCGCGACCGCCGTGGCCTGTTTGCGGTGATTGCGGGAACGCTCGCGCTGCACAGTCTCGACGTCGTCGGTGCCAGTGCGCTCACCGACCCAGCGGGGCTGGCCGTCGACGAGTTCCGTATCCTGCGGTCCAGTGGACGCGAGACGAACTGGGCGAAGGTCGAGCATGATTTGCGGAGTGCGCTCGCCGGCGACCTCGACATCGATGCTCGCCTCGAGCAGCGGATCAAGGCGTACGGGCGCACCCACAAGCGGGCGATGGCTGCAGCCGAAGCCCGTCTTGAGGTGCTCGTCTCCAACGACGCCTCCGACGTGACGACGGTGATCGAGGTACGTGCGCCCGACGGCCTGGCGGTGCTGTATCGCTTGTCGCACGCGTTGTCCTTGGCCGGCGTCGACATCCGCTCGGCGAAGGTCGCCACGTTGGGTCACGAAGTGGTCGACGTGTTCTACGTCAGCTCACCTGCCGACGGTGGCAAGATCCCGGCCGCCGGGCACGAAGCCATGCGCGATCAACTGCGGGTTGCGTTGGCCGACTGACCGTTGTGGTCGTAGGTTGCCCCTGGGCCACCGGAGGAACGATGACCCAGGGACGTTGCCCCTACCGAGTTCCGGTGTTGCCGGAACCCTTGCGCGTGGACGGTGCTGACCCGACATGCGAGGGGCCCTCCGTCCAGCCTGGTTGCTCCTCGCCGCTCAACGACCCGCCGTCGGGGGTTGCGGTGAGTATCGCTTCGGCGGTGGTGGTGGCATCCTCGGCGAGCATCCATCCACGGCTGCGGACGGTGACGATCGAGTCGGGCCCGAGCAGGCGGCGTACGCCCACGAGCACGCTGTCGCAGCGGCGGTGATTCAACTCACTGAGGCCGGCCGCGCGCGCCAGTTCTCGGCGCCCAACGACCCGTCGTCGGTTCGCGTAGAGCACAGCCAGCACCGCCCGTTCCTGGCGGCCTTGATGCACCAGGGGGTGCGCATCGAGTCGCTGAGCAGGAGCGGGGCTGGCCATGACAGTACGGTACGTCCGCTCGGTTTCGCGTCTGTTTGGCGCATGTGAACGGCGTGTAAACCGGGCTCCCGGGCTCACGAGCATCCGACTTCGCAGAACTTGACCCATGGGTCAATACTGGCGGAATGGACCTGACCTACACCCCCGAGGCCGAAGCGTTCCGAGTCGAGATCCGCGCCTGGTTGCGTCACAACCTGCCAGCGGGCTGGTGTGAGGCACACGAGGCGGGCGGCACGTTCGACATGCCGCCCCTGGAGCGCACGGCGTTCAACGAGGGGTGGCCGGCCAAGTTGTACGGCGGCGGCTGGATCTGCGCCACCTGGCCCAAGGAGTACGGCGGCAAGGGCCTCTCCACCATGGAGGGCGTCGTGCTGGCCGAGGAGTTCGCCCGCGTCAAGGCTCCGCTGCGTGCCGACTTCTTCGGCGACACATTGGTCGGCCCGACGATCTTGCAGTGGGGTACCGAGGAGCAGAAGCAGGACTTCCTGCCGCGCATCCTCAATGGTTCGATGCGCTGGTGTCAGGGCTTCAGTGAGCCGAACAGCGGCTCCGATCTCGCATCGTTGAAGACGTCAGCGGTACTGGATGGCGATGAGTGGATCATCAACGGCCAGAAGGTGTGGACGACCGGCGGTCACCACGCCGACTACTGCTTCCTGCTCACTCGCACCGACCCAGACTCGCCCAAGCACAAGGGCATCAGCTATCTGTTGGTGCCAATGCACCAGCCCGGTGTGGAGGTGCGCGGCATCACCCAGCCCGACGGTACGGCCGAATTCTGCGAGGTGTTCTTCACCGATGCCCGTTGCCCGAAGGACAACGTCGTCGGCGGTGTGAACAATGGCTGGAAGGTCGCGAACAGCACGCTCGCGTTCGAGCGCGGTATGAGCGCCACCACCGGCTACCGGCGTTTCGAGGAGGAGTACAAGCTGATGCTCGCCGCAGCGCAGGAGAACGGCGCGATCCATGAACCCACCATCCGCCAGCGGCTGATGGAGTTCTACACGAAGATCACGATCCTGCGGGTCAACGGCTTGCGCTCACTCTCCACTGCACTTGCCGGCCAGAAGGATCCTGGCATCGCCGCGCTCGGGGTCAGTAACAAGATGTTCTGGAGCGAGATGCACAAGGCGGCGATGGAACTCGCCCTCGATATCCACGGTGCTGCCTCGATGTTGGTCGACACTGGTTCCGCTGCTGGATCGTGGCCGGGTACCGCCCGCGAACGGCGCCGTCCGGGCTACCCGGTCAGCGCCATGATGAGCGCGTTCTTCTTCAGCCGCAGCGAGACGATCTGGGGTGGCACCAGCCAGATCCAGCGCAACATTGTCGGCGAGCGCGTGTTAGGCCTCCCGAAGGAACCGCAGATCCTGTCGTAGGCGACCCACCAACTCCCGTTCGTGTCGCGCTCCGACCACGGATATCCGTGGAAGATGTGTGACCGGGGTGGGGTGGAACGCACTCAGGCGAATCTGTGCGTTGCGCATGGGGGAGCAGATGGCCACCACCTTGGGCGACCAGCATCGGCCTCGGTACGCTCACCACGAGGGGTGGGAATGCCGCAGCACATGACGCCGATGAGCGACGCTCGCCGATGGCTTGCGGTCGCCGTTGCTGTTGGATCGGTGATGGTCGCAGTCATCGACGGCACGATCCTCAACCTCGCCCTGCCCTCGCTGGTCCGCGACCTCGGCGCGTCGAACTCGGATCTGCAATGGATCGTGGACGCGTACGTGCTGGTGTTCGCCGGGTTCATGCTCACCGGGGGCAGCCTTGCCGACCGTTTCGGCCGCGTGCGGATGATGCGGATCGGGATGACGCTGTTCGGCGTCGGCTCGCTGGTCGCGTCGTTCACCGACACTGTCGGAGGGCTGACCGCAGCACGTGCGGTGATGGGTATCGGCGCGGCGATCATCTCGCCGGCGACGCTGTCGATCGTCACCAGTCTGTTCGACGATCAGGCGGGAAAGGCGAAGGCGATCGGGATCTGGGCAGGCGGGTCCATGGCGGGGATCGTCATCGGGCCGATCGCTGGCGGCCTGTTGCTCAGTCATTTCTGGTGGGGTTCGGTGTTCCTGGTGAACCTCCCGATCGTCGCGATCTCCGTCCCGTTGCTGGGGGCACTCGTTCCCGAGTCGAAGAACCCGGCCGCGGCGCGGCTCGACGTCGTGGGCATGGTGCTGTCCACCGCAGCGCTCGCCACGGTGTTGTGGGCGACGATCAGCGCCCCTGAACATGGGTGGACGAGCGTCACGACGCTGGGAACCTATGCGGCCGGCGCGGTGCTGTTGGTCGTGTTCGTTGCCTTCGAACTGCGCAACCCGCTGCCCTTGCTGGATGTGCGGTTCTTCGCCGAGCGGTCGTTCGTCGTGCCCACGATCGTCTGCACCGCAGTGATCTTCATGACCTCCGGCTTCAGCTTCGTGCTGACCCAGCTGCTGCAGTTCGTGCATGGCTACACGCCAATCCAAGCGGGTGTGCGCATGTTGCCGATGGCATTCGTGCTGATCTCCGGCAGTGTTCTGGCCCCGAGGCTGGCGGATCGCTTCGGCGTGCGCAGGATCATCGTGCTGGGCCTGCTGTTGCAAGGTGGCGGAGGTGTGCTGCTGACGCGACCAGGTCCGCACGGGGCATACCTGCTGTTGATGATCGGCATGGTGGTGCACGGCGCCGGTCAGGCGATCGGGTTCTCGCCGGCGACCGCCTTGGCAATGGCGTCGGTACAGAAGGAGCGATCGGGTGTCGCCGCGGGTACGAACGCGACGGCTCGTATGTCTGGTTCCGCGCTGGGGGTGGCCGTGGTCGGCAGCATCCTGGTGTCCGCCTACGGCAGCGATCTGCGCAGCCACATCGCTGGGCTGGGTCTCCCATCTGCTGTCGCTGCACGCGCCCAGGAGTCGATCGGGACAGCGCTCGGCGAGAGCGCGAAGCTGTCAGCCGCGGCGGGGCGCGGTCTGGCCAGCGCCGCTCGCGAGTCGTTCGTGGTGGGGGCCAGTCAGGCGTTGATGGTGAACGCCGGGTTGTGCATCGTTGCCGCCACGATTTTCGCGTTCCTCGCGCGGATTCCCGCTGCGACGAAGTTGCCGTCGGACAGGCACGCGATCGTCGGCGAGTGACCCGCCTCAGGCGGTGATGCGGTCAAGGACAGGGGTCTGTGCGGTCGCTGGCTTGCCGGTGAGGTGGTACGCGGCACGCAACAACTGCGTGGCCTGCTGCACCTGCGCGTCGTTGCGAGCGTGCACGATGCCCAACGGGCGGTCGGGACCGACGTGGTCACCCAGCCCTGCAAGCCAGGTGAGGCCGACCGCGTGATCAACGGCATCCTGCGGGCGGCTGCGGCCGCCGCCGAGTGCCACCACCACCATGCCCACAGCGCGGGTGTCGATGCGCTGCACCGTTCCAGCCCGCTCGGGGTGGATCGCCACCGTCAGCGGGGCGACCTCCATGTGCTGCCACGGATTGTCGACGAACTTCTTCGGCCCGCCGAGAGCAGCGACCATTTTGGCGAACTTCTCAGCGGCGGCCCCCGAGTCGAGCGCCTGTTGTAGCAGCACACGGGCGGCCTTGGTGGTGCGGGCCAACTTGCCTGCAACCAGCATCTCGGCGCACAGCGCCATCGTCACCTCGTGCATGCGCGGTTCGCGACGAACGCCGGTGAGATATTCGACCGCGTAGGCCATCTCGACCGCGTTTCCTGCTGCATCGGCGAGCGGACGGTCCATGTCGGTGATGAGCGCGACGGTGGGCAGGCCCGCACCAGTGGCCACCGAGGCGATGCTCTGCGCGAGTTCGCGTGCCTTGGGCAGCGTGGGCATGAACGCACCATTGCCACACTTGACGTCCATCGCCAGACCATCGAGCCCGGCGGCCAGCTTCTTCGACAGGATCGATGCTGTGATCAGCCCGATGCTTTCCACCGTGGCGGTGACATCGCGGATGCCGTACAGCCGCTTGTCGGCCGGGGCGAGGTCGGCGGTCTGACCGATGACCGCGCAGCCGACCTTGCCGACAACCGAGCGGAACTTGGCCATCGTCGGTACTGCGACGTACCCGGGGATCGATTCGAACTTGTCGTACGTGCCACCGGTGTGGCCCAGGCCGCGCCCCGAGATCATCGGTACGTACCCGCCGCACGCAGCCACCATCGGGGCGAGCATCAGGCTGACCGTGTCGCCCACGCCACCCGTGGAGTGTTTGTCGACAACGGGGCCGGGCAGGTCCCAGCGCAACGTGACGCCACTGTTCGTCATCGCCTTCGTCAGCGCGACGCGCTCGGCGATGTTCATACCTTTGAAGTACACAGCCATCGCGAAGGCAGCTGCTTGGCCCTCGGTGACGGCGCCGTTCGTGAGGCCGGCGATGAACGTCGCGATGTCGCTATCAACAAGCACCTTGCCGTCGCGCTTGGCGCGGATGATCTCCTGGGGAAGCATCAGTAGGTCTCCGTCGTGCTGGTGGGTTCGCTGGCACCGTCGATCGCCGCTTCGAGCGCAGTGAGTAGGCCGCTGGCGCCGAACCGGAACGTGGTGGGTGTCGCCCATCCGGCGCCCATGATGCGGTCGGCCTGGTCGAGGTATTCAGTCGCGTCGTCGAGTGTGCGAATGCCGCCGCTTGGCTTCAGGCCGACCGGTCGACTCGCAGTGCGGATGACCTCGAGCATCACCTCGGTGGCCTCCAGCGATGCGCTGCGCGGGGTCTTGCCGGTGGACGTCTTGATGAAGTCGGCGCCCAGGCGGATCGCGGTCTCGGATGCAGCGCGGATGGTGTCGTACGACACCAGTTCGCCCGTCTCCAGGATCACTTTCAGCCGCTGCGGCGTAGGTACCGAGTCGCGCACAGCCTGGATCATCGCTTCCGCCGCGGCGCGGTCGCCGGAGAGGAATGCTCGGTATGGCAGTACGAGGTCGATCTCGTCGGCGCCGTCGGCGAGTGCCTCCGTGGTGAGCGCGACGACATCGTCGATCGCGTCGTTGCCCGAGGGAAAGTTGACGACGGTCGCAATCCGCACACCCTTGCCGATCAGCAGTTGCACGGCCATCGAGACGTGCCGCGGCCACACGCACACTGCGGCCACCGTGCCGTGTCGGCCGACGGCTCGTGCGCACAACGCGGTGACGTCGTCGGGGGTGGCCTCGTCGCCGAGTTCGGTGAGGTCGAGCAGGGTGATCGCGCGGCGCGCGACATCGATGGGTGAGGCGGTGCTCATGCCATCACCCTAACGACGCTGGCCGATCGTCGACAGGGACGGCAGACTCTTGTGTGTGACCGAACTGCTCTATCTCCGCGACGCGTACGCCACCCACTTCACTGCCACCGTGACGGCAGTTCGTGAGGGTGCCATCGCGCTCGATCGCACACTCTTCTATCCGACAGGTGGCGGTCAGCCGCACGACACCGGCAACCTCGCCGGGCTGACTGTCAGCGATGTGCGCAAAGAAGGTCTCGACGTGTGGCACACCGTCGGCGAGGGCGCACTGCCCGCGGTGGGCGACACGGTGGACGGCGTTGTCGACTGGGATCGACGCCATCAGCTGATGCGCACCCACACGGCGTTGCACGTGTTGTGCGGTGTGATCTGGAACGAGTGGCACGTGCCGGTGACTGGCGGGAACATGGAGCCCCTCGCGGCCCGGATGGACTTCGAGTTCGACCCTCTGCCCGAGGGGTTCGCGGTGCGGATCGAGGAGTTGGTGAACGGCGCGCTCGCTGCCGATCACCCGATCGAAGTCGGGTTCTTGCCCCGCGATACCGCAGTGCACGATGCGGATCTGATCCGCACGAAGGTGAGCCTGATCCCCGAGAGTGTCACCGAGATCCGCGTCGTCGACATCGTCGGGCTCGACAAGCAGGCCGACGGTGGCACACACGTCCGCAGCACTGCGGAGGTCGGTCGACTTCGTGTGCTCAAGTTGGAGAGCAAGGGCAAGGGCAACAAGCGCGTGCGCGTGGAGATCGTCGACGCCTGAGTGCCAGGCCTGCCCCGAGAAAAGGGTGACCCCGGCGCGGTTACAAATCGCCCGGGGTCGTGGCCGCAACCCGTGGAGGCTCCGGCGAGATCAGGGTATCGCACCGGGGCGCGGAAGAGCCCGGGGCGAACCCCGGGCTCTTCGTCTCGCTCCGCCGCGAGGGGGTGTCGGTGGGTGTCAGTTGCCGGCGACGAGCGCAGCGTCGTAGCGACGCTTGAACTCGGCCTTCGACGTCTCGCTGACGTCGACGCCCGCAGCCTTGGCTTTGGCGCGCAGGGCGCCGACCGTTGCATCTTGCTTCTTGATGTGCTGGAACGGGTCGTAGTCGAAGAACGTGGCGACGTTCTTCCAGCTGATCGCGTCGATGTCCTCGTCCGAGCAGCCAGCGGCGTTGAACTCCTCGAGCAGCAGTTCCGGGGAGTTCGGCCACGTGCTGTCGGAGTGCGGGTAGTCGCACTCCCAGGCCAACGTGTTCACGCCGATGCGATCGCGCAGGTGGAGCGCCGACGGATCGGTGATGAAGCACGCGAGGAAGTGCTCCTTCCAAGTCTCCGTCGGGGTTTTGCCGGCGGGCAGTTTGTCGAGGTGGGTCCACGACTGATTCGTCATGTGACGGTCCATGCGGTCGAGGAAGAACGAGACCCAGCCGATGCCACCCTCGGAGAGGGCAAACTTCAGCGTCGGGAAGCGCTGCAGCAGGCCGCCGAGGATGATGTCCGTGGTGGTGATCGCCATCACCTGCGGGGCGAGGATGATGATGTCGTCCACGCCCGCCTCGGCCGGACGCTTGACCAGGCCAAAACCGCCACCGATGTGCATGCACGGCGTGACGCCCGCGTCGAGCATCGCCGCGAACACGGGATCCCAGTGGCCCGACGCGAAGCTGGGCAGGCCGACACCGTAGGGAGTTTCGGGCATGCTGATCGCCTTGCAGCCCTTGGCGGCCACACGGTGGACTTCCTTGACCGCCGTGTCGATATCCCACTGCTGCAGGATGGCCAGCGGGATGAAGCGACCGGGATGCGAGCCAGCAACTTCATCGATCGCCCAATCGTTGTACGCGCTGATCGCGGCGTTCGTGAGGGCCTTGTCGGGCATCTTCGCCAGATGGGTACCGGCGAAGCCGGCGAACGTGGGGAAGTTCATGCCCGCCAACATGCCGTTCGCGTCCATGTCCTTCACGCGCTCGGCCACGTTGTAGCAACCAGGACGCATCTCGGACAGGTCGGTGGGGTCGAAACCCCACTCGCTCTTGGGCCACGAGGCGACGGCGGCGAGTCCGGGCACGCCGATCGACTCGCCCTGGAAGATCCAGTGGTCCTTGCCGTTGATCGTCGTCAGCTTCGGCGCCTGATCCTTGAACGATGCCGGCATGTGCTGCTCGAACATGTCTGGCGGTTCGATCATGTGATCGTCGATGCTCAACAAGATCATGTCGTTGACATTCACTGTGCCTCCTCAGGCGGGTCGTCGGGTTCCGGCCCCTCAGCTCGGATTGGCAGAGTCTGACATTCGTTCGAGGAGGGAGACAGGGACCAAAGACCATTTGTGACGTCACCGATTGGGCGTACCGACCGGCCCTGGGGTCTCAGGCAGTGGCGATCCGCAGCACGACCGCAGCGATCGCGAGCAGCATCGGCAGCATCGGCGTGGCGATGCCCTTCATGTCCTTCACTCGGATGTGGGCGATGATCGCGCCCAGCATGTACAGCGCTGCGCCGATACCCGCCGCTGCGCCGAGTGGTGCAACAGCGAGTCCGACCAGCAACCCAACAGCACCAGCGAATTCGAGCACGGCCAGTACGGGGATGTATCGCAGCGGGAAGCCCACGACTCCGTTGATGTTCTCGATCACCTTCGGGTCCTTCTTGAGCTTCATCGCTGCCGACGCGAGCAGCATGAGAGCAGTGGTGAGTGTGACAACGAGGCAGGCGATGAACATGCGGCTGAGGCTATGGGTCGCCGATCGTGTTGGACGTGCGCTGTCTGAAAACCGCTAGTCAGCGGTTCACCGCTCGGGCACACTGGCACCGTGCTCCTCGACGACGATCAGTGCTACCGGGCGATCCAGAGCCGCGACGCTCGGTTCGACGGGTGGTTCGTGATGGCAGTACGTACGACCGGTATCTACTGTCGCCCGTCGTGCCCGGCGATCACGCCGAAGCGACACAACGTCGAGTTCTTCAAGGCGGCGGCCACTGCGCAGGCCCACGCGTACCGAGCGTGTAAACGGTGCCGCCCCGATGCATCGCCCGGCTCGCCGGAATGGAGCATGCGCGCCGACCTCGTCGGCAGGGCGATGCGGTTGATCGCCGATGGACTTGTTGATCGTGAGGGCGTCGGCGCGCTCGCATCCCGCCTCGGGTACAGCGAGCGTCAGGTGCATCGAGTGCTCGTCGCTGAGGTCGGCTCCAGCCCCCTCGCACTTGCGCGTGCCCAGCGTGCGCAGACGGCGCGCATCCTGATCGAGACGACCAGAATGCCGATCACGGATGTCGCGTTCGCTGCTGGCTTCCAGAGCGTGCGGCAGTTCAACGACACCGTGCGCAATGTGTACGCCGCGTCGCCTTCGCAGCTGCGCTCGGCCAACGCGCCCGCAGGTGCGAGCGGTCAGTTGACCGTTCGTCTCGCATGCCGCGAGCCCTTCGACGGGGGCCATCTGCTCGCCTTCCTGGCGGCGCGCGCTGTGCCAGGTGTGGAGTCGGTGGACGGCACCACGTATCGCCGCTCGTTGCGCCTCGCCCACGGTGCAGGGGTCGTGTCCATCGACCTCGCCGGGCCGACCGTGACGTGTGCGCTCACGCTCGACGACCTCGCCGATGTTCAGGCGGCTGTGCAGCGCACCCGGCGGCTCCTCGACCTCGATTGCGATCCGGTGTCCGTTCGCGACCAACTTGGCAGTGATCCACTACTCGGTCCGCTGGTTGCTGCTCGGCCCGGTCTCCGTGCGCCGGGGCATCCCGACGGCACGGAACTGCTGGTGCGCGCGATCTTGGGCCAGCAGGTCAGTGTTGCCGGTGCTCGTACTCTCGCTCGGCGCATCGTCGAGCAGCACGGTGAACCGCTCGGGGAGGTGGTGGGTGACGTGACGCACTTGTTCCCGGATGCCGCGAGCATCGCGGCACTTCCACCGGACGGGGCATGCACGCCACGCGCTCGCTGGGCGGCCTTGGTGGAGGCGTGTGCGCACGTCGCCGACGGTCGCATCGTGCTCGACGCGGGCAGCGACCGAGCGGAGGCAGTCGACGCGCTACGGCGTGTGAAGGGAATCGGACCCTGGACCGCTGGGTATGTCGCGATGCGTGCGCTCGGTGATCCCGATGTGTTCCTGCCCACCGATCTTGGCGTGCGACACGCACTCGCTGCGTTGGGCGCCGACACGTCGGAGAAGAGTGTCACCGCATTGGCTGAGCGTTGGCGACCGTGGCGTTCGTATGCGCTGCACCATCTGTGGGCAAGCTTGTGAAGGAGAACTCGATGCACCGAACCACCAACATCCCGCCGCTGGGCGACCACTCGACGCTCGTGCGCACATCAATGTCGACGCCCGTCGGCGAGCTCACGCTCATCGCCAGCCAACGCGGTCTGCGAGCAGTGTTGTGGCACGGCGAGTTGCCGGCGGACAGCGATATCGCTGCGTCGGCGGGGAAGGGTCGTGGCGCCGCGATCCTGTCCGAGGCTGCGCTGCAGCTCGACGAGTACTTCGCGGGGAAGCGCACCGAGTTCGATCTGCCACTCGATCCGGTCGGCACCGAGTTTCAAGCGGCAGCGTGGGCTGAACTTCGCAAGATCCCGTTCGGCGAGACGATCTCCTACGGCGAGCAGGCGCGTCGCCTTGGTGATGTGAACAAGTCACGCGCCGTAGGCGCCGCGAACGGTCGCAACCCGATCAGCATCATCGTCCCGTGTCACCGGGTCATCGGCGCGAACGGCGCGCTCACCGGCTTCGCCGCCGGCGTTGATGTGAAGCAGTGGCTATTACGCCACGAACAGCACGGCGCTGGTCAACTGTCACTCATCTGACCTTTCGAGTGGGTCGTGACACCCTGGGTGTCGCTCCCCACTCGGGTGCGTTCCTGGCACTCGGGCCGGCGCGCTGGCACTCGGATCAGCGGTGGAGGGCCTTTTGCTGCTGGGAGCGGCGAGCGGCGGAATCCGCCTGCTTCTTCTCCTTCGCGGCCTTGCGCTTGGCCTTCGTCTCGTCGTCCGCGGTGCGGGCGGGCAGCACCTCGATATCGACCTTCGTGGCCGGCGGGAGGGCGAGCACTTCATCGTGCTTGAGTACATCGATGAGCATCGCCGAGGCGGTGGCCTCGCCAGCGATCGACGACGCGAGCATCATTCGCACGGTGCCGAGACCGAACTCCTCGATGAGCGCAGGAGCGATCTCCTGGAGGTTGTCGTGCGACGGGTTGTCGCTGTTGTCGCCGAGCAACTCGATGCACTTCGCGAGGCACGGATCGGTGGCCAATGTGGCCACTTGCTCGAGGCCGCCGTTCACGCGACCGCGTGCGGCGGTGGCGCGCATGGCCAGCGTGCGGGCGGCGACGTCGGTGAAACCGCCTTCCTTCGCGCCGCAGACTTCGTCGATCGCCTCGCGGTGGTCGTCGGGCAGCGTTGCCACGAGGGCAGCGAGTTCGTCGTCGGTCAGTGCGTTGAACGCACGATCCAGCAACGTGAGGGCGTGCAGGCGGTCTGTGATCTTGCTCATCGGGCTGAAAGGCTACCGGAACACAGGCCGTCGAGGGCCGGTTAGGCCGTTTGCACCAACTCGCGTAAGAACCCGGACAGGAACAGCGCGGCGTCGACGCCACGCTTCAAGGGCACCACGAGCTGCCGCTGATCCTCCTTGTAGATCGCAGTGCGGCTGAGGCGGCGTAGGCGCATCTCCTCGCTGACCTTCAACTCCAGCGGGCCGAGGCGCGCCTGGTCGCCCACAATCTGGACGTCCTTGAGGCCCAGGCGGTGGCACTCGGCGCGCAACGCACCGACGGCGAGCAACGCGTCGGCCGGCTTGGGCACCGGGCCGTAGCGGTCTTCCCACTCGGCGCGAATATCGTCGACCTCGGCCGCGCTGGTGACGCCAGCGAGGCGGCGGTAGGCCTCCAACCGCAGCTCTTCCTTGGCCACGTAGTCGGTGGGCAGGAACGCATCGGTGGGCACGTCGAGCTTCACTTCGCTCGGGGCCTTGATCGGCTCACCCTTCATCTCGCCGACAGCCTCGGTGACCATCTGGCAGTAGAGGTCGTAGCCGACTGCGGCGATGTGTCCGCTCTGTGCTTCGCCCAACAGGTTGCCGGCACCGCGGATTTCGAGGTCGCGCATCGCGATCTTGAAGCCGCTGCCAAGTTCGGTGGCCTCGCCGATCGTGCGCAGGCGCTCGTACGCGTCCTCGCTGAGACGCGCCTCGGGCGGGTGGAACAGGTACGCATACGCACGCGAGCCGCTGCGTCCCACACGACCGCGCAGCTGGTGCATCTGGCCAAGGCCCAGCAGGTCGGCGCGTTCGACCACGAGCGTGTTCACCGTGGGCATGTCGATACCGCTCTCGATGATCGTGGTGCACACGAGCACGTCGTAGCGGCCCTCCCAGAAGTCGACGACGACCTGCTCGAGCGAACCTTCGTCCATCTGGCCGTGAGCGATCGCGACCCGCGCTTCGGGAACGAGTTCGCGCAGACGCGAGGCGGCGGTGTCGATCGACTGCACCCGGTTGTGCACCCAGAAGACCTGGCCCTCGCGCAACAGCTCGCGACGGATCGCCTCCACAGCAACTCGCTCGTCATAACCGCCGACGAACGTGAGGATCGGCTGGCGATCGGCCGGAGGGGTCTGCAACAGCGACAGGTCGCGAATGCCGACGAGGCTCATCTCCAGCGTGCGGGGAATAGGCGTGGCGGACAGCGTCAGCACGTCGACGTTGTGCTTCATCTGCTTCATCGCCTCCTTCGCCTGCACGCCGAAGCGCTGTTCCTCGTCGACGACGAGTAAGCCGAGGTCCTTGAACCTCACGCTCTCCTGCAGCAGTCGGTGCGTGCCGATCACGCAGTCGATCTCGCCGCTCGCGAGGCCCTCGATGACCTTCTTCGCTTCCTTCGCAGTGAGGAAGCGGCTGAGCACTTCCACGCGGATCGGGTAGCCGGCGAAACGGTCGGCGAACGTGTTGCCATGCTGCGTCGCGAGGAGTGTCGTCGGCGCGAGCACCGCGACCTGCTTGCCGTCCTGGATGGCTTTGAATGCGGCACGGATGGCGACCTCGGTCTTGCCGAAGCCGACGTCGCCGCACACGAGGCGGTCCATCGGGTACTCGCGCTCCATATCGGCCTTGATCGACTCGATTGCGGTGCGCTGGTCGGGTGTCTCGACGAACGGGAACGCCTGCTCCATCTCGTGCTGCCACGGCGTGTCCATGCCGAACGCGTGACCCCGGGCGGTCACGCGCTTCTGATAGAGCACGACGAGTTCCTGTGCGATCTCGCGAACTGCGCTGCGAACCTTGTTCTTCGCTTTCGCGAAATCGGCTCCGCCCATACGGTTCAGCACCGGCGTCTCGCCGCCGACGTACTGCCGCAGCGTGTCGATCTGGTCGCTGGGTACGTACAGCTTGTCGCCGCCCTTGTAGGCCAGCAGCAGGTAGTCGCGCTCGACGCCACCGATCGTGCGCTTCACCATGCCCTGGTATTGGCCGACACCGTGCTGGCTGTGCACGACGTAGTTGCCGGCCTTGAGGTCTTCGAACAGCCCGACGCCCTGGCGCTTGCGTGGCCGCGCCTGGCGGTGTGCGCGGCGGCGACCGGTGAGGTCGGCCTCGGCGAGGACCGCCACCTTGGCGAGCGGGATGCTGCAGCCGCGGTGCAGTGGGGACGTGACGACGTAGCCGCCCGGCTTCGTGAGATCCGCGCCCTCGCTGACGATCGGGAACGACAGCCCACGATCGAGCATCAGGCTGGACATGCGTTGTGCAGAACCCTCACCGTCGGCAGCGACGACCACCCGGTAGCCGTCGGCGAGCAACGTGCGCAGGCGGTCGGCCAGGCCCTCGCCATCGCCCACGACCGGACCCCAGCCCATCGCTCCGACGAACGGCGAGTCAGGTGTCTCGGGCACGCTGCTGATCGTCCACATCGGCTGCTCGGTGGCCAGCAGACGCTCGGTGGGTGCGTGCAGGCGCGGGAACTGCAGATCGGGGTTGCGGGCCCACGTACCGGCGAGCGCGCGAGCGAGATCGGCCTCTTCATCCAACAAGTCCTTCGCACGGTCGAGCATGCGGCGCGGTTCGATCAGCGCCACCTTCGCTCGCGCCGGAAGGATGTCGGTGAGCAGTTGCTCGCTGCCGGCATCCACGAGCCACGGCAGCCACGACTCCATACCGTCGAACAACGTGCCTTCGGCGAGTCGCTCCCACTGCTCGCGGCCCCACGGCTCGCTGGCGACCAACGCCGCGGCGCGCTCGCGCACTTCCTCGGAGGGGATCAGTTCGCGTGCCGGGAACACCCACGCCTCGTCGAGGTCGTCGGTGCTGCGTTGGTCGTTGACCGCGAACTCGGTGAGGCGATCGACCTCATCGCCCCAAAGGTCGATACGGATCGGGGACTCGGCAGTCGAGGGGAAGATGTCGATGATCGCGCCGCGCTGGGCGACTTCGCCTCGGTGTTCGACGAGTTCCTCGCGTCGGTAGCCGTAGTGCACGAGCTGCGCCATCAACGCATCGGCGTCGAGGATCGCACCCTTCGCAAGGTGTATGGGGTCGACCGTGGTGGTTCCCGGTCCGAGACGCTGCAACAGCGCGCGCACGCCGGTGACCACGATCGCCGGGCAGCGTTCCGGATCGCGTAGGCGCCACATCACTTGCATGCGGCGGCCCATCGTCTCCACGCTCGGACTGACCCGCTCGAACGGCAGCGTTTCCCACGCTGGGAACAGCACTACTTCTCCGGCGGGCATGTACGAGCACAGGTCGTCGTAGGTCTGGCCGGCGTCGGTGCCGGTGGGGCACACGACCACGAGCGGCCGGTTGCCGCCCAACTGCGCCAGCGCTGCCAGTGCGAGCGCACGGGCCGATTCGGGCACGGCGACGAACCCGCTGGGGTCGCCCAACGCCTGTGTGAGCGCGGGCTCGTTGCGGAGCAACCGGGGGAGCGAGGCGAGCGACATGGCGGCAAGCCAGGGTATCGGCGCCCTCCCTTTCCCCCGTCTGTGTCGCGGCCATGACCACCAAGGATCGTGGTCATGGCCGCGACGTGGACGGGGGTGCCGCGGACCTGGCGTGTGCGAGGTTTGGCGTCTGTGTCGCGCCTGTGACCACCAAGGATGGTGGTCATGGCCGCGACACAGAGACGGGAAGTGCTGGTGCGGGGTCGGCTCGGCGGGAACGACGGACGGGGGGCGGCTACAGGCCGTTGAAGCGCGCCATCGCGGCGTCGATACCTTCGGCCAGGATCATCTCCACGGCATCAGCCGCACGTTGGACCATCACGTCGAGCAGCTCGCGGTCGGCTTTGTTCACCTTCGACAGCACGTGGTCGGCGCCGTGCTCCTTCGAGCGTGGCTTACCGACACCGATGCGCACGCGGATGTAGTCCTGTGTGTGCAGGTGCTGGGTGATGCTCTTCAGCCCGTTGTGGCCAGCGAGGCCTCCGCCCACCTTGAGTTTCATCACACCCGGCTCGAGATCCAGCTCGTCGTGAATGATGATCAGTTGCGCCGGCTCGACCACCCGGTGGCGGCGCATGAGTGCGCCGACGGCCTGACCGCTCTCGTTCATGTACGTCGTGGGGAACGCCAACACGACCTGCTTGCCGGCCAGGCGCGCCTCAGCCACGATCGCCTTGTCGCGCCCGGACTTCAACGTTTGACCGGCTCGTTTGGCGAGCAGCATGGCCGTTTCCTCGCCGACGTTGTGACGAGTGCGGGCGTATTCCTTGCCGGGGTTCCCGAGGCCGACGATGATCGCGTCGATCACGGCAGCATCAGGCCCGGCGCTGGATCACTCTGCGGCGGGAGCAGCCCCGGCAGCCGGGGCCTCGCCGCCGTCGGCGGCGGCGGTGGCGGCGGCCGTGACCATCACTGTGACGATCGGCATGTCGGGGTCGCCCAGCGCAGTGACGCCCTTGGGCATCTTCAGGTCGCTGAGGCGGATGACCTCGTGCGAGTGCATGTTGCTGATGTCGACAACGAACTCGTTCGGCACGTTGCCCGGGGTGCAGCTGACCTCGATGGTGTCGACGGACGGGTCGACCAGGCCACCATCGGCGATGACGGCCTTGGCCTCACCGGTGATGTGCAACGGCACGTGAACGGTGATTTCCTCGTTCATGTTGACCTGCAGGAAGTCGATGTGGCTCACCGTGCGCTTGATCGGGTGACGCTGCATCTCCTTGATGACGGCCGGGTACGTCGTGCCGTTGATCTCAAGGGCCAACACGGTGTTTGAGCCGGCGGCGCCGCTGAGGGCGAGGCGCAGTTCGCGGCGCTCGACCGTGAGGCTGAGCGGAGCCATGCCCTGGCCGTAGATGACGCCGGGGATGTGATCCGCGGCGCGCAGGCGACGGGCAGCGGGCGAACCCGTGATGCTGCGGGGCTGGGCGACGAGCTTGGTATTGGACATGGCGAGGCCTCAATCAATGCGTTACAGAACGGCTCGGAATCCTACCGGGGCGCGCGCCGGATCGGCACCCGCTCTCGGTTAGGACTGGTTCTCTCCGCCAAAGATCTCGCTGACGCTGGTGTCGTCGAAGACAGCGTTCAGGGCGTCGGCGATCAGCGGGGCGATGGAGAGCACCTCGACCTTGGCGAACATCTTCTCCGCCGGGATCGGCAGCGTGTTGGTGAGCACGACCTTGGTGATCACCGACTTGCTCAGCCGCTCGACCGCTGGGCCGGACAGCACCGCGTGCGTCGCCATCGCCCAGACTTCCTTGGCACCACGGGCCATGAGCACGTCGGCGGCACTGCAGATGGTGCCGCCAGAGTCGATCATGTCGTCAGTGAGGATGCACAGACGACCGGTGACATCGCCCATGACTTCCTTGGCCTCCGCCACATTGGTGGTGCCCTTCGGGCGGCGCTTGTAGATGAACGCCAGGTCGGCACCCTTGTCGCTGAGGTGCTGGGCCATGCGCTCGGCGACCTTGATGCGGCCGGCGTCGGGAGCCACGATCACGGGGGCTTCAGCGTTCTTGCGCAGGTAGTTCTCCAGCACGGGCATCGCCGTGAGGTGATCGACGGGTCCCTCGAAGAAGCCCTGGATCTGGCCGCTGTGCAGGTCGATGCTGACCATGCGCTTGGCACCGGCGGCCTTGAACAGGTCGGCCACGAGGCGGGCGGTGATCGGCTCGCGACCCTCGGCCTTGCGGTCCTGGCGGGCGTAGCCGTAGAACGGGCAGACGGCGGTGATGCGCTTGGCCGACGCGCGGTAGGCGGCGTCGATCATGATCAGCTGTTCCATGATCGAGTCGTTGATGCTTCGCTCTTCACTACCGCAATGGGTCTGCATGATGAACACGTCGCTGCCGCGGATGCTCTCGCCGAAACGGGGGCGGATCTCGCCGTTCGCGAACTGCACGAGGTTGGGTGAACCCAACTCAATCCCTAGGTGCTCGGCCACTTCCTGTGCCAAGGCGGGATGCGTACGCCCCGAGTAGAGCGACATCCGCTTGGTCGTGACCTTCTCCATGGTGCTCCAGTTTCGCTGTCGATTGGTCTGCTCAACCGCCGGTCGCAGTGTAGAACGCGCCGGTGACGCAGCCCGCAACGACGGCGCTTCCTTCCGGCAGGAAGGCGAAGGGGCCAACCTGGGCCTCCTCGCCGACGGCACTGTCGCGGCCGACGGTGTGCTCGACGCGGGCACCGTCGCCGACGGTGCAATCCGCCAGGCGCGTATCGGGGCCGACCTCGCAGCCGTTGCCAATCACGGTGCTGCCCTGCAGGATCGTCCCCGGGTAGAGAGTGACATCGCGACCGAGTCGCACGGTGACGTCGACGAATGTCTGGCGCGGATCGAGCATCGTCACACCGTTGAGCAACCAGTGGCGGTTCGTGCGAGCACGAAGTTCGCGCTCGGCCAATGCGAGTTGCCAGCGGTCGTTGACGCCCTGTGTCTCGGCGGCGGGCGCTTGCACGCAGCCAACCCGATGGCCCATGGCGGCGAGCGAGCCGACGACGTCGGTGAGGTAATACTCGCCCTGCGCGTTGTCGGGGCTGAGCCGTCGCAGCGCTGGCCCGAGTAGGTCGCGGCGGAACGCGTACATGCTGGTGCACACTTCGTTGATCGCCAGCTGCTCGGGGTTGGCGTCGCGCTGTTCGACGATGCGCAGCACCCTGCCGTCGCCGGTCTTGGACGGGGCGCGGACGACCCGGCCGTAGCCAGTTGGATCGTCGAGTACCGATGTGATGAGCGTGGCCGCGTACTCGTTCGCATTGTGTGCCGCCACCAGTGCCTCGAGTGTCGCCGGCTGCAGCAGCGGTGTGTCGCCGGGAAGCACGACCACAGTGGACGTGTCGTCGAGGTCGTCTCCGGGGAACGCCGATAGGCCGACCATCGCTGCATCGCCGGTGCCGCGCTGCACCGTCTGCTCGACGAACGTCACGTTCGCCCATTCGGGCGATTGCTCCTGGACCTTCTTGGTCACTCGGTCGGCGCCATGGCCGACGACGACGACCGTGCGTTCGGGTTGCAGGTCGTGCACCGCGTAGATGACGTGCATCACCATTGGACGACCGCAGATGAGGTGCAGTGGTTTCGGACGCGCTGACCGCATCCGCGAACCTTCACCCGCTGCCAGCACGATCACCGAAACTGTCATGGCTTCGTTCTATCTGATGCGTCGGGTCCGCCGGGGTGTGGCACGGCTCGGATGGCAGCGGGCCCGAACGTCGTGGCACACGTGCGGCACCAGAAGGCTTGTTCGAACTCCACGCCGCAGGGTCCGTGGACGAGCAGCACTGGCGACTCGCTGTCGCCCATGTGGTGCTCGCCCCAGCGGATGAGGGCGACAAGTGCGGGCGACAGGTTGATGCCGGCAGGAGTGAGTCGGTACTCGTAGCGCGGCGGATGTTCCTGGTAGAGATCCTTGGCCATCACGCCGCCGTCAACGAGACGTAGCAGGCGCTTCGTCAGGATCGGTCGGGCGATGCCGAGATCGGCGGCAAAATCGTCAAAGCGTCGGATTCCACGCAGTGCGGCCCTGATGATCAGGATGCTCCACCGGTCGCCGACGAGTTGCAGCGTTCGCTCCAGCGACGTGGGGTCCGACTCGTTCACCATCTGAGGCGGAGCGTACCCCGCCCAGGCTCACGCCCATTCCCCATCGTTCTCCCGTTCATGTCGCGGGGTTGACCGCAGATCTCACGGGTACGGCCGCGACGTGGAGGGGAAGCGGGGCGGGTTCTGTTTTGGTACTGACCGAGGTTAGGGTGCTGAAATGGAACTCACTATCGAGGCGCGGGAACTACTCGAGCTTCCGCTGCCCGAACTGCTGTCTCGGGCTCGGGCCGTGCGCGATGCGGCGCACGGCACGCGGATCACGTATTCGCCCAAGGTGTTCATCCCGCTGACGATGTTGTGCCGCGACAAATGCGGGTATTGCACGTTCGCCCAACCTCCGGCGCGGCTGGAGTCGCCCTACCTGACGCCTGAGCAGGTGCTGCGCATCGCCAAGGACGGTGCTCGGATGGGGTGCCACGAGGCCCTGTTCACGCTCGGCGAGGCTCCCGAGGACCGCTACGAGGTGGCCCGCGAGTGGCTCCGTTCGAACGGCTACGACAGCACGGTTCACTACGTGCACGCCATGGGAAAGCTCGTGCTCACCGAGACCGGCTTGCTGCCGCACGCGAACGCGGGTGCACTTTCTGAGGACGAACTGCGACTGCTGGCCGAGGTGGCGCCGAGCCAGGGGATGATGCTGGAGACGCTGCGTGGCGACCTGCCGTGCCACCGCGGTGCGCCTGACAAGACGCCCGAACGTCGCTTGGCGACGCTGGAAGCCGCTGGTCTTGCGGGTGTGCCGTTCACCACCGGGATCCTCGTTGGTATCGGCGAGACACGCGAGGACCGCCTTGTCGCGCTGGAAGCGATCGTCGCTGCCCATGCCCGCCACGGTCATGTGCAGGAGGTCATCGTCCAGAACTTCATGCCGAAACCAGGCACCGGGATGCAGCACGAACCGCCCTGCCCGCAGGACGAGTTCCTATGGTCGATCGCCGCCGCCCGACTGCTGTTGCCCAGTGGAGTGCACCTGCAAGCGCCACCGAACCTCAGCGACGACTTCGGTGTGCTGCTGGACGCCGGCATCGACGACTGGGGTGGTGTCTCGCCGGTGACGCTGGACCATGTGAACCCCGAGCGGCCGTGGCCCGCGCTCGACCGTCTGCGCGACGTCACCGAGGACCGCGGGTTTGTGCTCGCTCCACGGCTGACGATCTACCCCGAGTACGCGCGTGATCCGCAGCGTTGGCTACACCCGTCGCTGCGGTTCCCGGTGCTCGACCGTAGCGATGCGGAGTGCATGGGCCGCGACGACCCGGGCGCCGTGTGGCCGGAGAAGGTGACCGCCGCCGATGTGGTGCAGGATGGCGCGGAAGTGGTGCTGGTGGGGCATCGCAGCACTGCGTGGTATTCGGGGGCGACGAACCCCCCGCCGACGCTGATGCCCGCGTCGCGTAGCGCGCAGATACGCGGCCAGGTCGCCGAGGTCCTAAAGGGTGTTGAGGCCGGCCAGGAAGTCGGTTTCGATGAGATCGTCGCACTGTTCCGCGCCCGCGGACCCGAGGTGACGGCGGTGGCCGACCTTGCCGATCGTCTGCGTCACGAAGCCGTCGGCGACCGCATCACCTGGGTGCACAACCGCAACATCAACTACACGAACGTGTGCACGTTCAAGTGCAGGTTCTGCGGGTTCTCCAAGGGTCCGCTGTCATTGAACCTGCGCGGAACGCCGTATCTGCTGACGCTGGACGACATCGCCCAACGTGCCCGTGAGGCGTGGGACATGGGTGCCACCGAGGTGACGCTGCAGGGTGGTATTCACCCCAACTTCGACGGTGACTATTACATCGACGTGACGCGGGCGGTGAAGGAGGCGGTACCTGACATGCACGTGCACGGGTTCACCGCGCTGGAAGTCACCGAGGGCGCCCGCCGCCTCGGTGAGGATCTACACACGTACCTGCGACGCTTGCAGGACGCCGGTCTGGCATCGCTACCCGGCACTGCCGCGGAGATCCTCGACGACTCGATTCGCGCGGTGCTGTGCCCCGACAAGATCTCGACCGACGAGTGGCTGGACTGCCATGCGGCGGCCCATGAGATTGGGCTGCGTTCGAACATCACGATCATGTTCGGCTCGATTGAGCACACCGACTCATGGGCGCGGCACATGCTGCGCACGCGTGCGCTGCAGAAGGTGACGGGCGGGTTCACCGAGTTCGTGGGGCTGCCATTCGTGCACATGGCGTCACCGATCTATCTGCAGAAGGCGGCGCGCCGCGGACCGACATTCCGCGAGACGCTGCTCATGCACGCCGTCGCACGCATCGTGTACCGAGGAGTGATCGACAACATCCAGTTGTCGTGGGTGAAGATCGGCGAGGCGGGCGCAGCGCAGATGTTGCGCGCCGGATGCAACGATCTCGGGGGCACGTTGATGGACGAAAACATTTCCCGCTCGGCCGGCGCCGCGCACGGACAGGGGATGACGAAGGATCGCTTCGAAGCACTCGTCGCTCCGTTGGGTCGAGGGTTGGCGCAACGCACCACCACGTACGAGTTGGTTGATTCGCTGCGAGGCTGATCACCATGAACGCAGGCATGACGGACGCTCGGTGGGAACCGGGTCACGTTCGTCTCGACGACATCGTCCGCGGGGTCGGTTACGAGTTCTCCGGCCGGTGCACGACCGCGATCGCTGAGCGACCTGATGATGTCCCAGCGCTGCTCGCCGCGGCCGAGACCGAGGCTGGCCTCGGGCGGTGGGTGGTGTGCTTCGTCTGTTACGAGGCTGGCGAGGCGTTCGAACCGGCCGTGGCCACGGGTCGGCTCCATCCGTTGCTGCCATTGGCATGGTTCACGTCGTACTCCGAGCGGTGCGTGGTTCCGGCGGTGGAGCCACCAGACAGCGGGCGACTCGTCGACAATGTGACTCGGGCACACGGCGGGGCCTGGTACCAGCAGGGAGTCGAGCGGGTCCGCACCGCGATCGAGGCGGGCGACGTGTACCAGGTGAATCTCACCGATCGCGTGCGTTGTGTGCTGGCTGCTCCGGTCGTCGACCTGTATCGAGCGATGGCCACCACGCAGGGCGGGTCGTACAACGCGTTGATCGAGTTCGGTCACGCGGCGATCGTTAGCGCCAGCCCGGAGCTCTTCGTCCGTCTGGAGGGGGACACGATCACGACGCGACCGATGAAGGGGACGCGTCGGCGCCATGGCCGCCCGGAAGCGGATCGGCTCGTCGCTGAGGAACTCCTGACCTCGGAGAAGGACTGCGCGGAGAATGTGATGATCGTCGACTTGCTCCGCAACGACCTCTCGCGGCTGTCGGTACCGGGCGGTGTGTCGACGCCCGAGTTGTTCCAAGTCGAGCGTTACGAGACGGTGTGGCAGATGACATCGACGGTGAAGGCGCGGTTGCGGCCCGACATCGGGCTCGTCGATGTGTTCTCGGCGGCGTTTCCGTGCGGCTCCGTCACTGGTGCGCCGAAGATCGCCGCGATGCATGCCATCGCTGCGCTGGAACCGACACCGCGGGGCCTGTACTGCGGCACCATCGGGTTGCTCGAACCAGCGACCCCGGGCGGACGTGGCAGCTCCACTTGGAGCGTCGCGATCCGCACTGCGGTGGTGGATGCAACGACAGGAGCGGTGGAGTTCGGCGCCGGCGGGGGCATCACGTACGACTCCGACCCAGCAGCGGAGGACGACGAACTGGAGTCCAAGACGGCCGTGCTGCGCGGGGCCCGCCTGGCCTTCTCATTGTTCGAAACGCTGCGGCTCGACGCCGCTGGAGTGCACGAACTCGACCGTCACCTGAATCGGCTGACGACGTCGGCGGAGTTCTTCGGCTACCCATGCGATGCAGCAGCGATTGCGCAAAAGGTGGCGCTGCTTGCGCCGACATCGACATTGCATCGCTTGCGAATCACACTGGATCGTGCCGGCCGCGTGCTGCTGGAGGCATTCGCAGTCGACGCCGCGGCGTCACCGGTACGCCTCGCCGTGGCCGAGTCGACGATACGTTCCGATGACCCGTTCCTGTGCCACAAGACCACGAACCGGACGGTCTATGACGCCGCTCGCGCGGCTCATCCGCAGGCTGACGACGTACTGCTGGTGAACGAGCGGGGTGAGGTGGTGGAAACCACGATTGCGAACGTGCTGTACCGCCTTGGCGGCCGCTGGTACACGCCGCCCCTCACCAGCGGCGGCCTGCCGGGTATCGGCCGCGAGGTCTTGGTCGAGCGCGGAGTGGTCACTGAGCGAGTGCTGCTGGCCCACCAACTCGACGAGTGCGACGAACTCGAGGTGGTCAGTGCGCTCCGCGGTCGTCGCCGAGCGGAGAGACTGTTGGGATGAACCCCGACCAGTTCCTCACCGCACTCGCTGGCGACACCGTGCTGCTCATGGGGGTGCTCAACGTGACCCCCGACTCGTTCTCCGACGGGGGCCGCTACTACGAGCTGAGTGATGCCGTTGGTTGCGGGCTACGACTGGTCGCCGAGGGTGCCGACATCGTGGACGTCGGTGGCGAGAGCACCCGGCCCGGCGCTGACCCAGTGACTGCGGAGGAGGAACTTCGCCGTGTGTTGCCGGTCGTGCGCGATCTTGCGGCAGCAGGTGTGGCCGTCAGCGTCGACACCCGGCACGCCGACGTTGCCGACGCCGCAGTTGCTGCCGGCGCGGTGCTCGTCAACGATGTCTCCGGCCTGCGCGACCCGTCCATGCGAGCTGTGGCGGCGCGACACCGTGTGCCCGCGGTCGCGATGCACATGTCGGTCCCCGATCCGGCGCTGATGCAGCAGTTCACCGACTACGGCGATGTGGTGACCGAGGTGGTGGCGTTCCTGCTGGCGCAGGCCGAGCTGGCACTCGCAGAAGGTGTGCCGATGGTGATCCTCGATCCAGGGATCGGCTTCGGCAAGACCGTGCCGCAGAACGTGGAGTTGATCCGCCGTCTCGACGAACTGGCGGCGCTTGGCCATCCGGTGCTCGTCGGTGCGTCGCGCAAACGGTTCATCGGCGTGCTCACCGGAATCGAACAAGCGGACGATCGGCTAGGCGGATCGTTGGCAGCGCATCTGGCGGCCGTCGACCGTGGTGCGCGCCTTGTGCGGGCCCACGATGTGTCGGCGCACCGCCAAGCGCTGACGATGTGGCGCCACCTGGCTCGGTGACCTGACGAACCTCGAGTTCCGGGGAGAGGGCTCGAACCCCTATATGCGGGACCAAAACCCGCTGTCCTACCATTGAACGACCCCGGACGGATGCAGCCCAGAGGCTAGCGGTCGTGTGCCGTCGCGAGACCAGGTTTGGGGAGAGGCCTCGCGCCCGATAGCGTCTCACGAGCTATGGGTTCACTGATCAAGAAGCGCCGCAAGCGCATGCGCAAGAAGAAGCACAAGAAGATGCTCCGCCGTACGCGGCACGCGCGCCAGCGCGGCAAGGGCTGATTCCAGCTTCAACTGCAATGCAACAGAGTCTGTTCATCGACCGCCGGCAGCATGCTGTTGGCGGTCGGTGCGCGTCTGCACCACTATCGCCTCGGGCAGCGCCGCTGCCAGTGAGTGGCGACCCACCAGGAACCACGTCGCGCCACTCCCGGCGAGCGTGGGTGCGATGCCTGCAACCTCACGGATACGGTCGCGCCACCGGGTGAGTTGCGGTTCCACCGCCAGTGCTGCCGGTTCGAGATCGTTTGGCCCGTCGGATCGTGGCGCCCCAAGTTCGTCCCACGCTCTGTAGACCGCTGGGGTGCTGACCGTGAGCGGCGGGATCACGAGCGTGATGTCCATCGCCCGAAACTCCAGTGGTTCGACGATCTCGCCGATGCCACGCACTCGCGCCCGGCCGCCGACGAGGCAGAACGACACATCGGCGCCCAGCTGCGAGGCACCCACGACGTCGGTGTAGCCCGCCCAGCGCAGGACTGCGGCAGCATCGCTGGAGCCGCCGCCCAGACCACCGCCATGCGGAATCACCTTGTGGATGTGCACCGCAGCGGAACGGCCGGCGAGCAGCAACGCCTTCGCGACGAGGTTCGAGTCGTCGAGCGGCATCCCCATTGCGAAGGGTCCATCGGCAGACAACCCCGTGGTGGAGGCGTCGATCGACAGCGTGTCGGCAAACTCCAGTGTCACCATCTCCGAGTCGATGAGGTGGTATCCGTCGGAGCGGACACCGGTGCAGCGCAGCTCCAGCGTCAGCTTCGCGGGGGCGCTGATCCGGTGGAGTTCGTGGCTCATTGGTGGGCTCGCCATGCCTGCGCGAGCCGACCCCATTCGTGGACGTCGAGTTCCTCAGGGCGGCGCTGGTTGTCGATGCCGGCCTCGTCGAACATCTCCGGCGTCACCACCTCGGCAAGTGAGCGCCGCAGCATCTTGCGTCGCTGACCGAACGCAGTGCGGATCAGCGGGAACATGTCGTCGAACGGCGCTGCCGTTGCGGGTTCGCTGCGGCGGCGGATGTCGGCCAACGACGACTCGACGTTCGGACGGGGCACGAACACGCTCGCCGGGACATGACCGACGATGCGCGCCGTGGCCCAGTAGGAGATCTTCACCGTGACGGCGCCGTACTGCGGTGTTCGCGGCGAGGCGCAGAACCGCTCGGCGGCCTCGCGCTGCACCATGACGAGCATCCGGTCGATCATCGGAACGCCATCGAGCAGGTCGCACACGAGCGGCGTGGCAACGTTGTACGGCAGGTTGGCGACCATCACCCAGCCAGGTTCGTCGCCCAGCAACGCGTGCCAGTCGGCTTTCATCGCATCGGCCTCGACGACGGTGACGTTCGCGAGCGGCTCGGTGAGCTCGCGGAGCAGTGGCACGACGCCGCGGTCGATCTCGACCGCCAGCACCTCGGCGCCGGTCTCCGCCAACGCAAGCGTCAGTGAACCGAGGCCGGCACCGATCTCGACGACGCGAGAGCCAGGGCCGATCTCGGCGAGACGGGCGATACGGCGCACGGTGTTCGGGTCGACGACGAAGTTCTGTCCGAGGTCGCGGCGCGGGCTGAGGCCGTTGCTCGAGAGCAACTCGCCGATCGACGCGCGGTTGTGCATCACCAGCTCACACGAACTGGAATGGGGGCATCGGTGACATTGCCGATCTCGGCGAAAATCTCGGTGTGGAGCAGTACCCCGATGCCATCTGGCAATGTCGCTAGCGTCAGCGTGTTGGTGCAGGTGGTGCTTTGGCCGTTGTCGATGTTCGTCACCGTAACGACCGCGCCGTCCGGTGCCTGCAGGACGCTGCATGGCCGCGTGAGCGTGTCGGGGTAGCGGTGGAAGCTGGCCTGGGCACGCATGCTGTTGGCTGGCAGTGTGCTGGGTACGGCGACATCGATCAACGTCGGCCGTTTGGGCGTGTCGGTGCCCCCGACGAACAGCGGTGGACCGGGCTCGTATTTCGTGCTGGGAGGCGCAGTCGCGCGAGAACCATTGCTGCCGCCGTTCTTGTTGGCACTGTCGCTGCTGAAGAACCACAGCGCGGGCAGGGCCACAGCGGTGAAGAGTGAGGCGATGACGACGCGTCGACGGTCGGTGCGGAGCATGGTGTGGTGTCGCTCCCGGACGGTGTCGGCCGGTCGCTGCAGAAAAGGCTAGGGACGCATACCCGGAAAGGCAAGGCGTGCGTTCCCGCTGGTCGCGCTGCGCACCTGCTCGATGGACTCTCCGCGCAACGTGGCGAGGGCTTCAACGACGTGGGTGACGAATGCTGGCTGGTTGGTTCGGCCCCGATGCGGCACCGGCGCGAGGTAGGGACTGTCCGTCTCGGCGAGGATCCGATCGGTAGGGCACAGGCGGGCGGCTTCGTGCAGACCGGTGGCCGTCTTGAACGTGACGATGCCGCTGAAGCTGAGGAACGCCCCGAGCGAGAGACACTGACGCGCTTCGTCCGGCCCGCCAGTGAAGCAATGGAAGATTGTGAGCGGCGGTGTTCCTTCGGCCGCAAGCACATCGAACGTGTCGGCCCACGCATCACGTGTATGGATGATCAGCGGAAGGTCGCGTTCGTGAGCCAATTGGATCTGCGCAGCGAATGCGTCGCGCTGCTGTTCGCGTGGTGAGTGGTCGTAGTAGTAATCCAGCCCGCACTCGCCGACCGCGATGACGCGTGGGTCGTCCAGGTACGGCACGATCGTGTCCACGCCGTGTGTGGCTTCGTGCGGGTGCAGACCGGCAGTGGCAAAGATGCCCTCGTGCCGAGTGGCAACATCGATCGCCTGGGCAGTGCTGGCCGCATCGCAGCCGACGGAGATCATCGTGGTGACGCCTGCAGCGTGCGCCGCAGTGATGATCTCGTCGACGGTGAGGCCAACCGTGCCGTCCTTGCTGCGCTGGTCGTAGAGGTGGCAGTGCGTGTCGACGTAGCCGGCGGTGCGTATCACGGCGTCCTCAGCGACGGGGGAACAGCGGGTCGCCCTTGACCACAGCCGTGCCTCCGGGGTAGCCGCCCCACGCAGCGTTCAGGGGCACACGTTGGTCGCTGACCTGACCGCTGAGACCCAAGCGTTCCCACACGATCTGGCAGGTGTCGGGAATTGCTGGCGAGGCGAGGACGGCCACGATGCGGAGCGCTTCGAGCGCATCGCCCATCACGGCGTCGACCGTTGCGCCGGGTTCGGTCTTCCACGGCTCATTGGCTTCGAGATACGCGTTCGTGGCGCGAATCAGTTGCCACGTCGCGTCGAGGGCTTTGCTGGGCTGAAACGCAGCCCAGCCCTCGGTGGCGCCGGCGAGTGCCGCAGCGGCGGCGGAAGCGAGTGGTGAATCCTGTCGCGGCGCCGGGCCCACCCCGTCGCACTTCTTGCCGACCACGGTGGCGACACGCGACAGCAGGTTGCCGAGGTTGTTGGCAAGGTCGCTGTTGTAGCGCCCGATGAGGCCCTCGTAGGTGAAGTCGCCATCCTGGCCGTATGCCGTCTCGGCGAGCACGTAGTAGCGGAAGCCGTCGAGGCCGATGTCGTCGACCAGATCGAGTGGGTTCACGACGTTGCCGGACGTCTTGCTCATCTTCTCGCCACCGACGAGCAGCCAGCCACCCACCGCGTAACCCGCTGCGGGTTCCAGGCCTGCGCTCATCAGCATCGCCGGCCAGTACACGCAGTGATGGCGGATGATGTCCTTGCCGATCAGGTTGACACCCGGCCACCACTTGCCGAACTCTTCGTCGTCGCTGCCGAAACCGACGGCGGTGATGTAGTTGGCCAGGGCGTCGAACCACACGTAGGCAACGTGCTTGTCGTCCCACGGAAGTGGGATACCCCATTTCAGGCTGGTGCGGCTGACACTGAAGTCGCGCAGACCACCACGGATCAGGCCGAGGGCCTCGTTGCCGCGAAATTCGGGCTGGATCGCGCCGGGGTGTGCGTCGTACCAATCCAGGAGTCGCTGCTGGAACCGGCTGAGGCGGAAGAAGTAGTTCTCTTCTTCGTAGTACTCCACAGGACGCTTGTGGATCTTGCACATGTCGCCCGGGTCGAGTTCGTCATCGGTGTAGTACTCCTCACACGGCACGCAGTACTTGCCCTTGTAGACGTCGAGTTCGATGTCGCCGGCGTCGTAACAGCGCTGCAGCAGTTCGCTGACGCCGATCTTGTGGCGCTGTTCGGTGGTGCGGATGAAGTCGTCGTTGCTGATGTTCAGCTTTTCCCACGCCTCGGCATATAGCGGAGCGATCTCGTCGACGAACTCCTGCGGGCTCTTGCCGGCAGCATCGGCGTACTCCTGCACCTTCTGGCCGTGCTCGTCGGTGCCGGTGAGGAAGTGCACATCCTCACCGAGCAGACGGTGCCAGCGGGCGAGTGCATCGCCGACGATCGTGGTGTACGCGTGGCCCAGGTGGGGCTTCGCTGTCACGTAGTAGATCGGGGTGGTGAAGTACGTGCGGGTCATGGACGGATCCTTTCGGGGAATGGCGGGCTGACGGCTGTTACGAGCCGGGGCACATTCGACGAGGGTTCGGCGTCATGACAGCCAAGGATACGCCCGCCCGTTCGCAGAAGGGCAAGCGCATTGGGTTGAATGGACGGGTGAGCGAGTTCGACGACGCAACCCAGGTGGCCCCCGATGGTTCGGCCACGATCATCGACGGCTGGGACATCAGCGGAAACGCGAACGGTGGCTACTTGATGGCGATGGCCGGCCGGGCGATGCGCAACGCCAGCGGGCGGCCCGACCCCATCTCGGTGACGGCGCACTACCTGGCGCCCGGTAAGCCCGGGCCAGTACAGATCGACTCGACGGTCGTGAAGTCCGGTCGGCGCTTCGCCACCGTCTCGGCGCAGATGCACGCGGGTGGCAAACCGATGATGCAACTGGTCGGCGCGTTCGGCGATCTTGCCGATGTGAAGTCCTACGAGCACAACGCGTCCGGTCCGCCCGACCTACCGCCGTTCGAGGAGTGTTGGCCGCGGCATCGTGAGCAGGGCGAGGCGGACGTCGCGCTCAGCGACCGTATCGATGTGCGTCTCGACCCAGCGCTCCTGGGCTGGTCTCGTGGCGAACGTTCGGGCGATGCGGTGATGTCTGGCTGGTTCGCGTTCCGTGACGGTCGCCCGCTCGACACGCTCGCGTTGCTGATGGTGTGCGATGTGTTCCCGCCGGCGGTGTTCAACCTCGATATGCCCCCCGGGTGGGTGCCCACCGTCGAGTACACGGTGCACGTTCGCGCCGTGCCAGCACCGGGACCATTGATGTGCACGTTCCGCACCCATTTCGTTGGCAGTGGGTTCCTCAACGAGGACGGCGAGGTGTGGGACAGCACCGGTCGTCTGGTGGCCCAGAGCCGCCAACTCGGCCTCACGCCCCTGCTCTAACCCCCGCAGGTGCGAGTGCCACGGCCCCGGTGCGAGTGCCAGCGGCGCGCCCGAGTGGCTGGTGGCACCCAGGGTGCCACCACCCACTCGGGTGGCGCGTGGCACTCGCACCGGTGGCCTGGCACTCGCACGATGAAGGGGTTAGCGCGAGCGGGCCCAGCGGACGCCGCCGGCGAAGGAACCGACGGCCAACCCGGCCGCACCCACCGCCTGCGTCGTGCGGCGGATGACGGCCTTGGTGCGCTTGGAGAACACCACCACCGGCCACCCGCGCTCACCGGCGATTCGCTCGAGTTTGGCGTCGGGGTTGACGGCCACGGGGTGTCCGACGGCCTCCAGCATCGGCATGTCGCTGGCCGAATCGCTGTACGCCCAACACTGGTCGAGGTGGAGCCCCTCCCAGCGTGCCAGTTCCTCGATCGCTTCCACTTTGCCCTGGCCGTAGCAGAACGGGCCGTCGAGTTCACCCGTGTAGGTGCCGTCGACGATGCGACTGCGAGTGCCGATTCCGGCCGACATGCCGAGTGCCTTGGCGAGCGGTTCGACGAGTTCGATCGGCGACGCGGAGACGATGTACGTGGCGCGGCCGGCGTGGCGATGCTGGTCGAGGAGGCGCTTGGCCTCGGGCCGGATGCGTTCCATCAGCTTGGGCACGATCTCGGCGTTGAGCGCAACGAGGTCCTCAAGGCGCACACCCTTGACCGCTCCCAGGATCCGGTCGCGTACGCCGGTGGACGTGTCGTCGCTCGCTCCGGCAACGACGAATGCCAACGCGCTGGCCGCATCGCGCACGAACTGGTGCGTCGGGACAAGTTTGTTGCGCCAGGCGGCGATGCCGAGGACGAACGCGCTCGAACCACTGATGAGCGTGCGGTCGAGATCGAAGAATGCTGCGCTCGGACCGCCGGAGTAGATCGGTGTGTCGGTCATCGGGGGATCTGCAGTGCCAAGTCGTAGACACGACGCTTGGCTGCGCCGGTCTGCGCCATCACCGTAGCGATCGCGGCGCGCCGATCGGCACCGCTTCCCAGCGCAGTGTGCAGTGCGGCAACGATCGCGTCATCGTCGGCCTCCTCGGCTGGCGGTGCACCTTCCAGCACGACCACGTACTCGCCGCGGGGTTCGGTGGTGGCGAGGTGCACCGCGGCATCGGCCAACGTGCCCCGCCACACCTCCTCGAACTTCTTGGTCAACTCGCGGGTGAGTGCCACCCGCCGTTCGGAGCCACACGCCGTGCCGAGATCGGTGACGGTGCGGGCGACGCGGTGCGGTGCTTCGTACAAAATCACGGTGCGGCGTTCGGTGGCGACCTCGGCCAGACGTTCGGTTCGTTCGCGGCCGCTGCGCGGTACGAACCCCTCGAACACGAACCGCGACGTGTCAAACCCGCTGATCACGAGTGCCATGACCAACGCCGCAGGCCCAGGCACTGCGCTGACCACGTAGCCGGCGGCGGCGGCGGCGCGCACCAGTCGCGCCCCGGGGTCGCTGATACCTGGCGTCCCCGCATCCGTGACGATGGCGACGTCGTGACCGCCGGCGAGCAGACCCAGCACTTCGTCCGTACGGGCAACCTCGGTGTGCTCGTTGGCGACGGCGAGGCGCACTCCACTGACCCCCGCGTACGACAGCAGTTTCCCGCTGTGTCGAGTGTCCTCGCAGCAGATGAGTGCGCAGGCCTTCAACGTCTCGACCGCTCGCGGGGGCAGATCGCCGAGGTTGCCGATTGGGGTGCTCACGAGCACCAGGCGGCCGGTCATTCGCGCAACTCCAGTTGGTCGCCCACGTGCAGCCCCCAGCGTTCGAACGCGCCTGCCTCGGCCTCCACCACCGTGTGCGCCTGCCACACCGGCAGACCGATGCGGTTGCGGCGCAAGCGGGCCACCTTCACGACGAAACCGGCACGGTCGAGGAATGCGATGTCGAGGTCGAACTTCATCCCGATCGAGTGCACCGAGCGACAGGGCGTGATCACGAATGCGCCGTCCACGCCGCTACGTCCCAGCAATCCGTGCGCTCGGGCACGCCGGTCGACGGCCCGCTCGGCGCTCGCCAGGACGTGTCCTGCGCTCACCAGCCAACAGGGGTCGGTCGCTGTCATGTCCACAGATTGGCATGCCGAGCAGCGTGCGCCACCTCACGGGCTCGTGAGGTGGCTCCCGAGGCGGTAGAGATGAGGTCATCGATACGACGCCCTACCCTCCAGCACGCAGCTTTCGGCCACGACGCCGCGCGCTGTCACCCACCCGCGCCCTGGCGTATGGACGTCAGTTGCAGGAGTGGTCGTTGGCGGTCGAGGGCGCGCCGCTGAACTGGACTGAACTGTTCGGCACCCTGCCGGTGGTGCTCGAGATCGGTTTCGGCGGCGGTGAGGCGGTGGTGGCGCTCGCTGCTGCCCGCCCGGATGAGGCGATCGTGGGGGTGGACGTGCACACCCCGGGTGTGGCCCACGTGCTCGACGCGGTGGAGGCGAACGGTTGGCGGCACGTGCGCGTCGTGGACGGTGATGTCCTTGAGTTCCTGCCCCGGGTCCCCGCCGGTTCGCTCGAGTCGGTGCGGATGTACTTCCCCGATCCGTGGCCCAAGAACAAACAGCGGCATCGGCGACTGTTCCGCCCGGACGTCGTCAGCGCGCTGGTGGACCGTCTGCGCGTCGGTGGATCCCTGCACGTCGCCACCGACGTCGAGGACTACGCGCGTCAGGTGGTGGAGGTGGCCGAGGCTGACGGTCGGCTGCGCGGCGGCGTGGTGGCCAGGCCTGAGTGGCGGCCGCTGACTCGGTTCGAGCAGCGCGGCCTGGATGCAGGTCGCACACCTCATGACCTGATCTACGAAAGACTGCACTGAGATGAACGCACCGCGCACACCCCATGTGTCAGGCCGCTTCCGTGTCAACACGTGCGGGCTGCTCGGTGTGGTCGCCGGTGCAGCAACCGCGTCGTTCCAGCCATGGCAACTGGCCGTCCTGGTGGGGTGGCTCACGCTGGCGGCATCGCTGCTCGGCTGGATCTGGTACGAGGTCGCCGACTGCGATGCAGAACACACCCGGTTGCGGTCGACGATCGAGGACACCACGCATCTCACTGCCAACGCGGTGGTCGTCGCTGCGAGCACGATCAGCCTGGTGGGGGTGGCTTTTGGGTTGGCCAAGGCGCGCCACGTTGGCCACAACCTGCAGGTGGTGATGACGGTCTGCGCCGTGGCTGCAGTGGTGCTGTCGTGGCTGGTGGTGCATTCGATGTTCACGCTGCGCTTCGCGCACGAGTACTACCGGGACGAATCGGGAGGTCTGGTGTTCCCAGGCGGGGAAGATCCGGACTACGTCGACTTTGCCTACTTCGCGTTCACGATCGGTATGGCGTTCGCGGTCAGCGACGTGCAGATCGCGAGCCGCGTGATGCGCCGCGTCGCGCTGCGCCAGCAATTCATCAGTTACCTGTTCAGCGCAGTGATCGTCGGTCTGGTGATCAACGTGATGGCCAGCTTCGTCCGCTGATCCCGACGTCTCAGGCGGTGAAGTACGGACCCGCCACAGGGTCGGGGCGCCGACCCACGCCACCGTCGCGCATCAACATTCCTGTCAACGTCCGGTCGAGGTGTTGCTGACGCCAGACGAGCATTCGTTGTGCCAAGGGCAGCACGACCGCTGGGTCGGTGACGGTGGTCTGCCACGTCGGGTCGGCGGCGAGGTCGAAGCACAGCCAGTCGCCGTCGCCGATCTGCACGTACGCATGCGTGTCCGTGCGCACCACGGCCAGATTGCGTTGCTCGAGGGTGCGCTGCCACGGCCAGTCCCAGTTGCCGAACGGAATGAGCGCGTCGCGCCAGTCCCATTCGTAGTGGGCCGCACTGCGCCAGTGTGCCGGCCGGTCGCCAGCGAGGAACGGTGTCAGCGGGAGACCGTCGCACTGCAGCGGCACAGGGATGCCCATCGCCTCGCACAGCGTGGGGGCGATGTCGACGTTCTCGGTGAAGTCGTCGATCACGGTGCCGTGCACAGCCGGTTTCGAGGGATCGCGGATGATGCCGATGATGTGGTAGCTGCTCTCGAAGTAGCCACACTTCTGTTGCAGGCCTTGATCGCCGAGTTGTTCGCCATGGTCGGAGGTGATGACGATCAGCGTGCGTTCCCACTCGCCACGGTCTTTCAACGCCTGCACGATGCGGCCGATGTGGTGGTCGACCTCGCTGATCATGCCGTAGTACTGCGACTGCATGTGGGCGACTGCTGCCGGATCGGTCGGCGCCGCCACCCAGTTCACCTGCAACAGCAGGTCGTGCAGTGGGTGCACCGGCTGCGGGATGGGGAGCGGCGGCGGGCAGTCGTCGGGGGAGTACATGGTGGCGTACTGCCCGGCTGCGTCGTAGGGAGGGTGCGGGCGGATGAACGACGTGTGCGCGAACCAGGGCTCGTCCTGTGCGTCGAGCCAGTGGAGGAAGTGGTCGGTGAGGAACTGGGTGACCGAGTGTTCGGCCGGGCGCTCGTGTTCGGTGGCGAGTGCGACGTCGGGGTCGGTGCTGGCGTCGCCCGTGTAGCCGAGTTCGCGCAGCCAGGCGAGCCACGGCTCGTGCCGCTCGTCGAGGCAGAGCAACTCTTCGAAACCGGGGAGCACACCTTCCCAGTTCCACAGGCGTGGGTCATCGGGGTCGTTGATCTCGCGTGGATCGGCGGCCTGGTCGGTGTAGCCGAACATCACCGGGTGATATCCGGCACGAAGACCCATGCGCGCGACGTTGTCGAGGCGAGCATCGAGTGGGGAGCCGTTCGCCACGACACGGTTGTTCATCTGGTAGGTGCCGGTGTACAGCGCCGCTCGCCCCGGTGCACATGGCGCAGCCTGCGAGTAATGGCGGGCGAAGCGCACCCCTGCGGCCGCCAGTGCATCCAAGTTCGGTGTGCGTACCAGCGGGTGGCCGGCGCAGGACAGCGAGTCGGCCCGGAACTGATCGAGCGTGACGAGGAGGATGTTGGGCCGCATGCCCAATCCAGCGTACGCGCCCCAGCCTCCCCTCCCCTCCCGGTCCTACACCCGCCATGCCCTGCCCTAGCCCTGCTGCTCATGTCGCGGTGCTGACCGCAGCCGTGCGGTCAACGCCGCGACGTGAACCGAGGAAATGAAGGGGGATAGGGACGCGCGGGCGGCGGCGGGACGGGCGGCGGCGGCGGGCGGGAGATCGCAAAGTCGGGTCCAAAGGACCTGGAACACCGATGGAAGTCCCTGGCGTCAGCGGCTCAAGAGGAACACGCTGCAGTCAGATCGGACGTGCCATTGAGTCCGTCATCGGGCGAGGAGGGCGTCATGCGACGCATCGTGATCATGGGCGCCGGGGGACGCGACTTCCACAACTTCAACGTCGTCTATCGCGGGGACGAGCACACCCGGGTGGTGGCCTTCACTGCCGCGCAGATCCCGGGGATCGACGACCGGTGTTACCCGGCAGGGCTGGCGGGTGGCATGTACCCCGATGGCATCCCCATCCGACCCGAGGCGGAACTGCCGAAGTTGATCGCCGAGCAGGAGGTGGACGAGGTGGTGTTCGCCTACAGCGACCTGTCCTACGACCAGGTGATGCGCAAGGCCGCGATCGTGCAGGCTGCGGGGGCGAGCTTCACGATGCTCGGCCCAGTGGCGACGATGCTCTGGTCGAGTTGCCCGGTTGTCGCTGTGGTCGCGGCGCGCACGGGGTGCGGGAAGAGTCAGACCAGTCGGCGGGTCGCCACGTTGTTGCGCGACTCCGGGCTGCGGGTGGCGATGGTGCGACACCCGATGCCCTACGGCGACCTGATGGCAATGCGCGTGCAGCGGTTCGCGACACAGGCCGATATTGACGCATCCAACCCGACGATCGAAGAGCGCGAGGAGTACGAGGAGCCGGTGCGGATGGGGCTGATCATGTACGCCGGCGTGGACTACGAAGCGATCCTGCGTCTGGCGGAACAGGAGGCCGACGTGATCGTGTGGGACGGCGGCAACAACGACTTCTCCTTCTTCCGTCCCGACCTCACCATCACGGTGGTCGACCCGCTGCGACCTGGCCACGAACTGCAGTACCAGCCTGGCGAGGTCAATGTCCGGTTGGCCGATGTGATCGTCGTGAACAAGGTCGACTCGGCCACGAGTGAAGCCGTCGCCCAGGTCATCGAGAACGTCCGCTCGGTAAACGCCACCGCCACGATCGTGCGCGCTCAGTCGCCAGTGGTACTTGCTGGTGAGGGGTCGCTCGTGGGCCAGAAGGTGCTCGTCGTCGAGGACGGCCCCACCATCACCCACGGCGGGATGCCGTTCGGTGCCGGCACAGTGGCGGCGCATCACGCAGGTGCCAGCGAGTTCGTGGATCCGCGTCCGGTGGCGGTGGGCACGATCGCCGACACATATCGCAAGTACCCACACATCGGGCCAGTCCTGCCGGCGATGGGGTACGGCGATGCACAGCTCGCCGACCTCACTGCCACGATTCGCGCCTCACGATGTGACGTCGTAGTGAACGGCAGTCCGTTCGCGCTGTCTCGCCTGCTGCATATCGACGTGCCGATCCGTGATGCGACCTACTCTCTGCAGGAAGTTGATTCGCCGGGTCTCTCCGAGATTCTGTCCCCATGGATCGACCGTTGGAGGCGTGCATCGTGACGACCGCAGTTCCGCACCACCCGTGTCTGGTGGTGGCTATCGGTGGCAATGCACTGCTGCACAGAGGCGAGGCACCCAGCATCGCCAATCAGCGAGCCAACGTCGGCGGCGCCGCTCGGGTGTTGGCCGAGTTATCGCGCGACCGGGGTCTGGTGGTCACCCACGGCAACGGCCCCCAGGTCGGCCTGCTGGCTCGCCAGAGCGAGGCGCTCAGTGGCTCCGAGCCGGTGCCGTTCGATGTGCTTGTCGCCGAGAGCGAAGGACTCATCGGCTATCTCATCGCTGAGGAACTCGGGCGCCAGATCGGCGCCGAGCGCGTGGCGGTGCTCCTCACTCGCGTGGTCGTCGATCGCAACGATTTGGCATTTGGCGCGCCGTCGAAACCAATCGGCTCGATGCTCACCGAGGCGGAGGCGCTCGCCGCCAAGGCGCAGCGCGGCTGGAGCGTGATGCAGGACGGCGATGGATGGCGGCGAGCGGTCGCGTCGCCACAACCTGTCGAGATCGTCGACCTGCCAGCGATCCGCACGCTCCTTGCCGCCGGGTATGTGGTCGTGTGCGCAGGCGGTGGTGGCATCCCGGTCGCTCTGAGCGGCGATGGTGTGATGCGTGGCGTAGAGGCCGTGATTGACAAGGACCTTACCAGCGCTCTCCTGGCGATCGAACTGGCGGCCGAGGAACTGTTGATCCTGACGGACGTGCACGAGGTGGTGCGCGGGTGGGGTGGCCCCAACCCGGAGCCGATCCGCGATGTCACGCCCGCTGAGTTGCGGGCCGAGCGCTGGGCGGCTGGATCGATGGGTCCCAAGATCGAGGCCGCATGCCGGTTCGCCGAGCACACCGGACGCCCGGCACGCATCGGCGAACTCGAGCATGGTGTCGAGGTGCTCCAGGGGCTTTCTGGAACGCGGGTCCGCTGAAGTCGGGACTTTGTTCCGTGCTCGCCGCGGCACTCAGGATGGAAGAATGCGGTGACTACCAACAACGGGGGTTCAGGACATGTCGATCGACATCATCATCGAGGTGGAGAACAAGCCGGGTGCGCTGGCTGAGCTCACGGCAGCGGTCAGTGACGCTGGTGTGAACCTCGCTGCGGCGACCTTCACGGGTGGTGGCGAGAAGGCCGAACTGCACATCCTGGTGCCGCATGCTGAGCCCGTGCGTCACGCGCTCGCGCTGACACATCGTGCAGTGATCACGCGTGAGCACGAGGTGGTGGTCGTGGAAGTGCACGACGAGCCGGGCGTGCTGGCCGACCTCACGCGCAAGATTGCGCAGGCCGGTGTCAACATCGACACCGTGTACGTCGCCACCAACAACCGAGTGGTGTTCGGCGCGGCCGACATCGAAGGATTGAAGAAGGCGCTCGGCAAGTCCTGACCCGGCACTGACCGGAAACGGGCGTTGCGTCAACGACAACGCCCGATATGTTGCGCAACATCGGCTGCGAGGCCCGCATCGGACGTGACGTCCCTCCTGTCATCTACTTCCGTCGGAGTCACCATGCGTCGTTCGCATCGCTTCCTTACCGCGCTTGCGGTCTCATCTGCTGTTCTCGTGCCGACTGCTGGCGTCGGTCACGCTCAACGCCGTCTCCCCATCCACACCATGCCCACACGAGCCGCGGCCCCGGCGCACCTCTCGGCGGCCCAGTCCGTGATGAAGTACTACGGCGGCGCAGTGATGACCGGTCACGTCAACGTGTACGTGGTCTGGTACGGCAACTGGCCCACAGCGTCCTCGCGGCGCAAGATCCTCACCGACTTCCTGCAGCACGTTCCGTCGCCCTACTGGGCTATCAACCAGACCTACCCGAACGCCGCGGGAAAGACCGTCGCCAACGACATCTCGCTGGCCGGGCAGACCGACGACCGCTACTCGGTGGGTGCGAGGCAACTCACCGACGACCAGATCGCATCAGTCGTCAGCAAGGCCGTGCACTCGAAGGTGTTGCCCAAGGACACGCACGGCGTGTATCTCGTTCTCACCAGCGCCGATGTGACCAAGGCCGGTTTCCTCACCCAATATTGTGGCTGGCACTCCTACGACACGATCGAGGGTTCCACGTTGAAGTTCTCATTCATCGGCGATCCCAGTGGCCCGAAGGTGAGGCTCTGTTCGGCGGCCAATGGTTCGCCGAACCGCGATCCCGGTGCCGACGCGATGGCCAGCACCATCGCCCACGAACTCGACGAGGCGGTCACCGACCCGACGATGCGCGGCTGGCACACGACGACCGGTGAGGAGAACGCCGACCGGTGTGCGTGGCAGTTCGGTGCGGTGCGCAGCGTCGCAGGGCAGCCGACGAACATGACGCTGGGTTCCCGCAATTACCTCATTCAGGCGAACTGGGTGAACAGTTCCAAGCCGCACTGCGGTCTGTCCTGACGTCCGACTGCGCAACACCTCGACGTCTGGTGTGCCGGCAAACCTGGCACACCAGACGTTGAAGCGGAATGTGGGAGTGCGGTCGATTCATAGCCGCTGACCTGCGACGCTGCAGTTCAGTCGCGTGGTGGAGTTCGCAGAAAGTACGCAGCTCGCTAGACAGGTCGTGCTGCAGTCAGCCCGCCCATGGCTCCGGCCCTTGCACGAGGACGTCTCGAGCGAACGTACCCCCGTCTGATCCAGTAAAAGATCATATGATCTTGTTTCCGATCGTTCTGGGATTAGGATGGCGGCATGGATCTGGGTTCACCTGTTCTTGACGTCGCGCCTGCCGTCCGCGGCGCGCTGTTGCAGGCGTTGGCCCGGCTCGAACAACCCATTACCAGGCGCCAGCTCGCTGCTGCCGCCGGTGTCGCTCCAGGTAACGCCAGCGCCGTCATCAAGGGGCTCATCCAGAGCGGACTGGTGAGCGAGACGGTCGCCGGCCGATCGTCGATGGTTGTGCTGAACCGGAACCACCTTGTCGCTGGACCCGTGTTGGCCCTGGCTGGCCTGCGAGGCGAGCTGATCCGGCGGCTACGCGAACGGCTCTCCGCATGGCCCGACCTCCACGGCGCCTGGCTGTTCGGGTCCGTCGCTCGCGGCGACGCCGACAGCGACTCGGATATTGACCTTCTGATCGTGGTCGACGACCTCCAGTCGGCCGACCTACATGAACGACTGTCGCGCCTTCACGCCGACGTTCATTCCTGGACCGGCAACGACGTGCAGCTTGCCGAACACTCGCCATCGTCGTGGCGCAAGCTCGTTCGGGCGAAGAATCCACTTGTCGAGCAGATCCGGCTCGACGGGATCGCTCTGGCCGGTGTCACCGCTTCATTGCTGGGGCGTGAACGATGAGTCGGGGCAAGGGTGCCCGCAAGCCGTGCGACGTGCAGCAGGCTCGGCAGCGACTCGTCGACGCCCGCCAGTTCCTCGAAGCGGCGGAGCTGCTCGACGCACCCGACGTCGTCGCTACGTGCGCGATCCACGCGGCCATCGCGGCCGCCGACGCAATCACATGCCACGCGCTCGGCGAACGGTCGAGCGACGGCGACCACCTATCAGCCGTCGATCTCCTGCGACAGGTCGACGCCAGCTTGGCGACGGCGCTCAAGCGAGCGCTCGACCGCAAGACGCAGGCGGGCTACGAGAGTGTCGACGTCAGCGCGGCCGACGCGACGAGTTGCGTCCGATGGGCTCGCCAGCTGCTCGCTGCGGCCGAGGCTCGGCTGGAGGCCTGAATCTCAGCTGTGCGTGCCTCGCAGCTCGTCGGGGCGCAAGATGCGGCCGATGGCGTCGCAGACGCGGTCTTCCACGCGGTGCCAGAGGGGCCCGGAGCCGACGAGTCCGTTGCCCGTTCTCGTCGAGCTCCTTGATCGGGCAACCTTCATGGGCCTCTCTCCGCTTTGTACCCCGGCCATCCCTGCTGATGCGCGAACCGCGGATGTGACCGGCTAGAGACACCAGTGGAGGACGCACCTGCATCCGGTGGCTGTCGCAGTGGCACGCCCGCTTCGGAAGCTGATTCCGTACACCGAAAGTGCGGCGGGTATGCGAGCATGATCACGTGGGCGCGTCAGGCGGTTGGTTCGCTGCGGACACCGCCTCGTTGCGCTACTCCAGGGCCGGTCGAGCTCGTGGAGCTCTGCGGCGCTGGTGGCGATCGGGCGGGTTCCGGATGGTGCAGCTCAACGTCGTGGGGTGGGCGGCGTTGCTGGTCCCTGGGGCCACTCTTGGTCTGGCTACGGCCTGGTTCGGCAGCGCGTCCTTGCTGGCGGGTGCCGCTCTTGGTGCGGCGTTGCCGTGGGCTCTCGCACTCGTCGTTGACACGGTGCGTTGGCGTGCGAGCGACATCTGCTTCAGCTGTCCCGACGTACCCCGAGACGCGCTTGATCGCCTCCTCGGGGATCTACACGTCGTCGGAGTCGACGCATCGATCGAGGTCGACATGCACGGCTCGAACTCCGACAAGACGATCTTCCAGATCCGCAGCCGAATGCGCTTCCGCAGGATCATCGAACGTCGGTTGGCAGAGCCGAAGACCCTCTGAAGGCGGCGTCGCCTGGCGCGCACGCGTTGGCAGTCGCGTGTTCGGCAACAGCTCGCGAGTACGCAGAACGTACGCAGCTTCTGCGGACTCGGTACTACTCGGCGGACAGCAACAGACGCGAACGACCAGGTCAGTGCACTATCGACGCGACTGCCCAGCCCGCGAAAGCCCTGCTAGACGTTGAAGCGGAACTCCATCACGTCGCCGTCGAGGGGGTGGTAGTCCTTGCCCTCGATGCGGATCTTGCCGACGTCCTTGGCCTTGTTCCAGCCACCGATCTCGAGCAGGTCGTCCCAGTGGATGACCTCGGCCTTGATGAAGCCGCGCTGGAAGTCGGTGTGGATGCGGCCAGCGCACTCGGGGGCGCTGCTGCCCGCGTAGAACGTCCAGGCGCGGGTTTCCTTCTCTCCGGTGGTGAAGTACGTGCGCAGGCCAAGCAGGTGGTACGCCGAGCGGACCATGCGGAACAGCGCACCCTCGCCTAGGCCAAAGCCCTCCAACATCTCGGCGCGCTCGACGGGATCGACGATGGAAGCGGCCTCGGCCTCGAGCTGCACGCACATGCCGATGACTTCGACGTTGTCGCCGGCGGAGGTGAACTCCTCACGCACGCGGGCTTCGACCTCGGGGATCTTGTCCAGTTCGTTCTCGCCGACGTTCACCACGGCCAGCACCTGGCGGTTGGTGAGCAGGAAGTACGGCTTCAGCACCTCGCGCAGGTCGGCCTTCATGCCGGCGCGGTAGATCGGCAGACCTTCCGACAGGGCGTCGTACGCGGCCTGCAGGGCCTCCAGCTCGCCGGCTGCACCCTTGTCCAGCTTGGCCTGACGGGTGGCCTGGTTGAGGCGCTTCTCGACGGTCTCGAGGTCGGCCAGCGCCAGCTCGATCTCAACGACGCGTAGGTGTTCGATCGGGTCGGAAGGGCCGGTGACGTCGTCGTCGACGAAGGCCCGCAGCACGAACACGATGGCGTCGACCTCACGGATGTTGGCCAGGAACTTGTTGCCCAAACCCTCACCCTTGGAGGCACCCTCGACGAGGCCGCCGATGTCGACCACTTCCACCGAGGCATGCACGAGCGTCTTGGTCTTGCTCATCACGGCAAGCCGGTCGACACGATCGTCGGGCACCTTGGCCACGCCGATGTTCGGGTCTTTCGTCGCGAACGGATACGGCGCAGCGAGTGCACCGCCACCCGTGAGTGCGTTGTACAACGAGCTCTTGCCCGCGTTGGGGAGACCGACCAGACCGAAGCGTTCCATAGCGGCTTCCCACGCTATCGCCGAGGGCTCGCCGAAGATTCGTGCGCAGCGCCTGCCGGTTCGGCGATCTCGCCGTACCCAGTGCGGGTATGCCACCCATCCTCACGACTCGCCGCTCCCTCCTCCTCTGCGTGGCGGCGATTGTGGTGGCGGTGCTGGCCGCGCCGGCCGAGCTTCCTACGGCCGGCGCAGGCCAGCCCACTCCTCGGGCCGCCGACGTGCCCACCGGGTGTGTGCAGCACTCTGGAGATCAGGGAGCCGACTACCGCTGTGCTGGCCGGTTCCTCGCCACGCCGAGCGGTCCACACACCTGGGCGGGGCAATGGTTGTTCGTCGACGAGTCGGGCCGTACTCGGCGAGGCACCTGCACGTACCAACTCGGTACGCACCCGACCACGGCGGTCGCCGCCCACCGGGTGGCTGCGTCGCTGCCGAACGACCCCACCGGTCAGCGCAGTGCATACCTGACGTGGAAGTACGGGCAGACCGATGACGACCTCACCGCGGCGGCGATGTGGGTGGTGGCGCACTACTACTCGCAGGACGAGTCGGCACTCGGCGCCGGCCCACTGATCCCGTCGCTGACCGACAACGCGGTGACGGCCGGGTTTCCCGATCTGCAGCGGCGGGCCGTCGATCTCGATGTTGAAGCCGAACGGATGAGCGGTGAGTGGGTGCTGACTGCGTCGCTCGCGCCCGATGGCATGTTGGCGCTGGAGCTGACGACGTCTGCATCGCCCGACGCCGCACCGAGCCCCGTTCCCGATCAGCCGATCTCCGTGCTCGTCAGCGGCAGCGACCTCCCGTTGGCTGCCACCACGGGTGCGGATGGCACGACCACGGTGGCGGTGCCGATCCCGTCATCCGGCACCGTCACCGTGGTCGCCACTGCAGCAGCGCCTGGCCCGGCCGAGGTGTACCTGGGCGAACCGGCGCTGCCCGACGCCGATGGCGCGCAACCGTTGCTGACCGCTGGGCGCGCTGGCGTGGTGCAAGCGACCGTTCGGCTCGACGTCCCTGAACCGACTGGCCCGACGCCGACCGATCCGACGCCGACCGATCCGCCGCCGACCGATCCGACGCCGACGGATCCGGCGGCCGCGTCGACGCCGCTGCCGCATACGGGAGGTCGTGGCGACGGAGCGGTCGCCTACCTGGCCACCGCCCTGCTGGTGGGCGGAATCGGCCTGTTGGGCACCCTCCGTCGCCGCGAGCCACAGCGCGAACCAGCGTTCGCGTCGCCCCATCTACACTCACATGGGTGACGCCGGTTGCCGCTCTCGAACGTGTGGTGCACTGTCTCGACCGAGCTGAGCAGTCGGGGTTCAAGGCCAAGGCCTTTGTGCGCGCGCTCGACGTTGTGCGCTCGCTGCCGGCAGATGAGCTCGAGCAGCGGGCCGCGGCGGGCACGCTCACCGAACTCGACGGGATCGGTGACAGCTCGTCCAAGGTCATCCAGCAGGCGCTCGCCGGTGGCGACGTCGCGTACCTCATCGAGCTGGAAGCGACGACCGGCGTGTCGATCACGGATGCCGGTGCGGTGTACCGGAACGCACTCCGCGGCGACCTGCACCTGCACAGCCGCTGGAGCGACGGCGCCGCCACGGTCGAGCAGATGGCCCGCACGGCAATCGACCTGGGGCACGAGTACATCGTGCTCACCGACCATTCGCCGCGGCTGACGGTGGCCCACGGTCTCAGCGCTGAACGTCTGCAACAGCAGGTCGCCGAAGTGACCCGGCTGAACGACGTGCTCGCCCCATTCCGCATCCTCACCGGCATCGAGGTCGACATCCTCGAGGACGGCACGCTCGACCACGGCGACGATGTGCTGTCGCAGCTGGACGTGGTGGTCGCCAGCGTCCACAGCAAGTTGCGGATGCCCGAGGGGCCGATGACCGAGCGCATGGTGCGGGCCATCGTGAACCCGCACGTCGACATCCTCGGGCATTGCACTGGTCGGATGATCGGCAAGCGCGACCCGTCGACGTTCGACCAGGACGCGGTCCTCGCGGCGTGCGCGCAACACCGCACGGCGGTGGAGATCAACTGTCGCCCCGAGCGCCTCGACCCGCCACGGGCCATGCTCCGAGCGGCGATCGACCACGGCTGCCACTTCAGCATCGACAGCGATGCGCACGCCACAGGGCAGCTGGAATGGCAGCCCAAGGGGTGCGACCGGGCGGCCGAGGTGGGGGTGCCGCTCGACCGAGTGCTGAACTCGTGGCCGGTAGATGTGCTCATCCGTTGGGTCGCGGGTACCTAGCCCGGTAGCGTGGCAACCTATGTCGAAGAAGACCAAGAAGCGCAAGGCGCGTTTGCGCCGCAGCAAGGCCAACCACGGTAAGCGTCCGAACATGGGGCGTGGCTGACACACCTGTAGCCCCTGTACCCGCCACCCGGCGCGGTACCGAGGCCGACGTCTACCATGGCGTCGAGGTGCCAGATCCGTATCGGTGGCTGGAAGACGGCAATGCTGTCGAGGTCACCGAGTGGGTGGCGGCCCACAACCAGAGAACTCGCGAGGCGCTCGTTGCCAGTCCCGTATGGGCCCGCTGGCACGAGCGCCTTTCCGCGCTCACGGCGCTGCCCACGACGCTGTCGCTCAGCGTGGCTGGTGAGCACCTGTTCGTGATCGAACGCCCGGCCGGCGCCGACCAGTACGTGCTGGTGTTGCGCAGCGCCGTCGACCCCAGCGTTCCTCCGCGCACGTTGCTCGACCCTGCCGCACTCGCCGACGACCATGCTGTGGCGATCGACTGGTTCCACCCGTCGCCGGACGGCACGCTGGTGGCCATCGGCCTCAGCGAAGGTGGCACGGAGAACTCGGTGCTGCACGTGTTGGAGGTCGCCACCGGGCGTGTGCTGCCGCTGCGCATTCCGAATACGCGCGCGGCCAGCGTCGCCTGGCGGCCAGACGGTTCGGGGTTCTGGTACGCCGTGTACCCGTCGGGCGACGAGTACCACCGCCATATCCGCTACCACTCGCTGACTGCGCCCATCGACGGAGCACCTGCGGCCGTCGACCCGGTGGTGTTCGATCGTCTGCCCACTCCTGAGAGTTGGCCCGATGTCAGCATCAGCGACGACGGCCGATACGTGCTCGTGCACGTGATGGCTGGCTGGACACGCATCGACGTCCACATGTTGGAGGTGGCGTCGGGTGAGTGGACCGTCGTGGTCGCAGGGCAGCAGGCGCAGACATCGTTACGGGTGGTGGGCGACGAACTGGTCGGTGTCACCACGCTGGATGCGCCGAACGGCCGCGTGATCCGCGCGGCGTTGACCGACCCCACCACGTGGACCACCGTCGTGGCCGAGCGGCCCGATGTCGTGCTGGGCGCGCACATCAGTTGCGCCGATGAACTGTTGGTGGTTGCCAGCCAGGTGGGAATCGACGTGGTGGAACGCTGGCCCGGTGGCGAGCGCCTCGACCTCGGCGTGGCCAGCGTCGTCGCGCTCGACGCCGCCGACGGCAGGGCGTTCCTCGCCCGGGGCACGTTTGGCGCACCGATCGACGTGCACCGCTTCACTGCGGCCGATGGCGTGCGGTCGTGGGGTGCCGTCCCCGATGCGACGCTGTTGCCGCAACTCAGCGTCACGCAGATCCAGTACCCGTCGCTCGACGGCACGCTGATCCCGATGTTCGTGGCCCACCGCGTGGACATCGTGCCGAGCGCCGACACTCCGTTGATCCTCACCGGCTACGGCGGGTTTGCGATCGCCGAGTCGCCCGTGTGGATGCCGAACCTGGCTGCGTGGTGCGCAGCGGGTGGCGCGTATTGCATCGCCGGCCTGCGCGGTGGTTATGAGTACGGCGAGGCGTGGCACCTGGCCGGTCGTCGCGCGAACAAGCAGCACGTGTTCGACGACTTTCACGCTGCGGCCGACTGGTTGGTGGCCGAGGGCTACACCAGTCGCGATCTGCTGGCGTTACACGGTGGCAGCAACGGTGGTCTGCTGATGGGGGCGGCCGTCACGCAGCGCCCCGATCTCGCGCCGGTGGTGTGGTGCGCCGTGCCGTTGCTCGACATGATCCGTTACCCGCAGTTCCTCATCGCCCGCCTCTGGACCGACGAGTACGGCGACCCCGACGTGGCGGAGGAGTTCGGCTGGTTGCACGCGTACTCGCCGTACCATCACGTGACCGAAGGTCAACCGTACCCGGCGGTGCTGTTCACGACCGCCGAGGGCGACACCCGCGTCGACCCCTGCCATGCGCGCAAAATGGCCGCCGCGCTCACGTGGGCGAGCAGTGGCCAGGACGAACGACCGATCTTGTTGCTGCAGTCCGGCCGCGCCGGGCACGGGGTGGGTAAGCCGGCGTCAATGCGCGTGATGGAGGGTGCCGACGTGCTGGCGTTCTTCTGCCGCCAACTCGGGTTCGAGCCTTCACTGTGATGGCGGTGCCATGACGACGGTCGGCGAGTTGGTGGTGGCGTCAGCGATTGAGCCATGGCAGCGTCTTGGGCTGCACGTGAACGACGGCCGCGCTCGTGTGGGCGGCATCGTGCTGCGCTTCGTCGAACCCGTTGGCGCGAGTGGTGTCTTTGGTTGGGGGCTGGTGGGTGCGCCCGACACATCGGTCACCGACATCGACGGTCTTGCCACGCACCACCTCAACGTGCCGCCAGAGGTGGGTTCGGGTGACGATCTGGGTCTGATCGGCTTCGACCATCAGGTGGTGCTGACCTCATCGCTCGCCCGCACGTGTGGGGCGATCGAGCATGCCACCGGTGCGTCGCTGAAACGGGTGCGTGAGGCCGGCGCCGCACGTCAGGGGTTCCACCGTCTCGGCGAACTGATCGTCGAGGTCGTTGAATCGCCGCAGGTCACGGCACCCACCACATCGTTCTGGGGCTTCGTGTGGAACGTCACCGATCTGTTCGCACTCTGCGAACGGCTCGGCCCGGATGTGGTGAGCGCTCCGAAGCCAGCAGTGCAGCCCGGGCGGCTCATCGCCACGGTTCGCTCCGGTCTTGGCCTGGGGCTACCGGCCGCCCTGATGACCCCTGATGTCAGGCCCTAGGATTGACGGCGTATGTCGGGAAGCCATCGCACTCTCGCACTCGCGCTCGTGGGCGTGATGGTGCTGTTCGGGCTGGCGAAACTGGTCGACGACGAACCCAAGTACAGCGCTGCCTCTGACGTGGCGAACAGCCTGCCAGGCCCGGAGACCACGGACGGTCCGATCACCAGCGACTCGATCACCGACGAGGCCGACGGCGATGCGTCTACCACGACCGCCGCCACCGTCGCTGCTCCGGACTCGACGGCCCCGGTGCTCGCGGTCAACGCCGACTGCCCCGACACGCCACACGCGGCGATTGTCGACCGTGTGAACCAGCGCGGCGCGCTGTGCGACAACGGCGCGATCACCTATACGTTCCCGATCACGACGGCGAACAGCCAGCCCGACCCTGGCACCTACCCGGTGTACGCGAAGGACATCAAGGCCAGCAGTTCCTTCGGCGGGCACTACAGCACGATGACCCACTTCGTTGCGTTCACCCGCGGCAAGTACAAGGGCGCTCGTATCGCATTCCACAGCGTGCCCACGCTGCGCGGCGGTGCCTACGTGCAGACGCTGGAGTCAGTGGGCACGCCGGAGATGCACGGCGAGTCGTCCGGTTGCATTCGCGTCGTGCCCGACGACTCGGTCAAGATCTGGGACTGGCTCGCCATCGGCGACAAGGTCCGCGTCATCTCCTGAGAGGTCGATCATGAACACACAAGGGTTCGAGTTGCGCGGCGCTACCTGCGTCGTCACCGGCGGCGCCAGCGGAATCGGTGCGGCACTGATCGCCGAGGTCGTTCGTCGCGGTGCCGCGGCGGTTGCGGTCGTCGACATCGACGGCCAGCGGGCCGCCGATGCTGCAGCGAGACTCGGCAGCGCTGGAGTCGACGCTGCCGGGTTCGCCTGCGATGTCAGCGATGTGGCGTCTGTCGGACACATGGCGCAGGGGGTGTGCGAACGCTTCGGTACGCCCACGTTCGTCGCCGCGAACGCTGGCGTCTTCCCGCCGGCTGGTCCGGCGTGGGAACTCGATCCGGCTGACGTGGCGTGGACGCTCGGTGTGAACGTCACCGGTGTGTGGCTCACCACCAGTGTCTTCGCCAAGCTGATGGTGGCGTCCGATCGCCCGTCCTGGATCCTAGGCACCGGGAGCGAGCACGCGCTGGGTGTGCCGCACACGGGCAGTGCGATCTACACCGCATCGAAACATGCAGTGGTCGGTCTGCTCGACGTCATGCGCAGTGAGTTGCCGAGTCATGTCGGCGTCAGCGTGATGTGCCCTGGGCTGGTGGCGACCAATCTCTGGAAGGGTGCGGCCGACCGCCCCGACCAGTTCGGCGGGCCCACACGGATCTCGCGCCGTGCAGGCGTGATCATGACCCACGGGATGGACCCCGCACTCGTCGCCGAGCGAGCGATCGACGGCGTACAGGCGGGTCAGTTCCTCGTGGCCACCCACCGACACGTGCAGCAGTACGCGGATGAACGGTACGCGGAGGTGGAGCGAGCGTTTGCTTCGCTGGGGGCAGACGATGGCTCCGAGCAGGCGTACGACGTGGCGTCCGTCGCTGCCGTGGTGAACGCCGAGGATCCTCGCCGCACGGCTGGCTGAGTGCGCACCTGGCTGCGTCTAGCGCGTGGCGCCGAGTGCCCGTAGACAGAAGTCGAACACGAACGCCGCGGCGCCGGCCGCTGGCCGTTGGCCGAGGTTGGGTCCGGCCAGTCCACTCGCGTGGAACACTGCTGCAGCCGCGAAGTCGGTGTCGCTCTCGGGATGATCGCTGGCGAACGTGCCGTCTGCGTTGCCGGCGCGGACGACGTCGAGGAGTGGTGCAAGCAGTAGTGCACGTGCGAGTTGGTGCACCTCTTCGGAGCCCTCTGCGCGGATGGCCAACACCGAGGACATCACGCTCATCCGTTCGGCGCGTGGCCCGATGTGGAAGCTGAACAGCTCATCGATCCAGAACGCGAGTGCCTCCCGCGGGTTCGCTGCCCCGGCGAGCCGTTCAGTGAGGCGGGCGGACGCTCGCTCGCCGTCGCGAAGGTACATCGCGCACAGCAACTCATCCTTCGAACCGAAATGGCGGTAGAACGACCGAGTCGAGACGCCAGCGGCGGTGAGGATGTCGGCAATAGTGAACGACTTGTCGCGGTTGTCGCGCAGCACTCGGTATGCAGCCTTGAAGATCAGTTCGCGTTCGGTGACTTCGTCGTACGTGCGCGGGCGACCGACCGATCGCTTGGGAGTGGCTGGCTCACCAGTGGTGGTCGTCATGGCCCGCCCATCATCGCACGCTGGGCCGACGCGTCGTGAGGACACGTCGACGATGACCTCGGCCACCGCTTCGGCGTTGGCCGCGCGGGTCAGGTCTCGTCGCGTTGAGCTGCGAGGAAGGCGATGCCCTCGGCGCACTCGCCGCGCAGCGGGCACCAGCGGCACGAGAAGCCGGGTCGCTTCACCGGTGGGCGACCTTCAACGGTGAGTTCCACGTGGCGTTCGATGCCCTCCAGTGTGCGCACCAGCGCGGTCTGCAGCGTGCCTTCGGTGACGTCCTCGGCCTCGCTGTCGGAGTAGTCGAGGTAGTAGCTGACCAGCTTGCGCGGCGGCACCGACTGCCGCAGCGTCTGGAGCAGCGCGTAGAAGCGCAGATCGTCGCGGTGATGGTGGGCACGGTTGCCGCTTTTGAAGTCGACGATCAGGAGCCGACTCTCGTTGCCGTTCGGCTTACCGATGGCGAGGTCGACCTTGCCGGAGAACTCGATCGAGCCCGGCGGCCGCCATTTGGAGGCGGCCTCCAGCACCGGTTGCGCGCCGCGCGGGAGTGGCGGGAAGTCCTGCAGGAACTTGGTGGTGCGGTCGATGGCGCGGCTGCGCAGTTCGGCCCAGTCGCCGTCGCTGAGGCCACCTACGAATGCGCCCCGCTGGTCGGCCTGATCGGCCAGGCGGCCGAGGGCTTCGTCGACGACATCGGCCGGCGTAGGTTCGCCGCGCCAGTTGAGCGCCAACTCGATCGCTTTGTGGGCGACGAACCCGGCAGCATTGGCCGCCGTCCACTCGAACTCGTCCGGGTGCAGGTGCTTGGCCTCGCAGCCATGCACGTTGGCCAGGAACCCTTTGCTGACCCACAGCCGCTCTCCACCGAGGCGTTCGGAGAGTTCGGCGATACCGGCCAGCGCCTGCTCAGTGAGGTTGGCGATGAACTCGCGGTCGAACACCAGTGGCTCGCCAGCACGGCGCAGGAGCGCGAGATTTCGCTCCTGCACAGGGGTCAGCGGCGGGTTACTGACCGCCGGGGCGGCAGGTTCGGGTACGGAATCGGACACGGAGCAACCTTGTCACACGCTCCTGTCAGCATGGGGACATGGCAGCCAACCGATCCGCGCTCGACTTCGCCCACGCCGCACGCGTGCTCGGGCGCGAGGCGCGGCGTCGGGGGTTGCAGGCTCCTGGCTTTCGCAGCCCACCGCGCATCGTCGGTGTCGATCGCTCGCTGCGCCGCCTCGAAGGTGGGGGAGCCGTGGTGGCCGTGCAACTGAAGGGCCGCCCGTGGCCAGCAGTGCTGGGCGACATGATCGAAGGGGTCGTGGCCGCCAACTGCCTGCGGTCACCCCACGCTGATCGGTTACGCAACGAACTCTGGGTGGCAGTCGCTGGCGATCTGCCCGTCGTCACCGCCCCCGAGCGCAAGGTGGCCTGAGCCACCCTGCGCCCACGGGCATGAGCTCAGACCGTGCGGCCGAGGAAGCTGAGGAACTCGGTCTGCGTGTCGGTGTCGGCGACGTCGACCCGGGCGCCGAAGAAGCCGGGCCGGCGGATCATCGCGTCCATTGGCTTCATACCCGAGTAGGCCGCGGCGACGGTGGCTGCGTCGAGCGTCTCATCGCCACCGACGGCGCGGGCGAGGTCCCAGGTGTGTACGAGCACGTCGGTGCTGACGAAGCGACCGATCATGTCGATTGCCGGCATTGGCCCCATCGGCCCGGGCAGCGCCGTGGACAGGTCGGCGGTGGGGATCGTGCCGAGGAACGTGTCGCGGGCGTCGTTCCATGCGGCCACGATCTCGGCATCCGCGCTGATCGAGCGGGGCTGCTGACCTGCGAGGCCACAGCCCAGCCTCAGCAGGTTGTCGCCGACGTGGACGACGACGTCGCGGGCGGTCCAGCCTTCACATGGTGAGGCGTTGCCCCATGCGTCGGCGGGTGCTGCCTGCACGCGACTGTCGAACGACTGGACCAGGCTGGTGATGCGGTTGACGATTTCTTGGCTCATACCGGTGGACGGTACACCCCTGCCCGCATACGGGTGCCTCGCGGCCTGCGTCGTACCATGGCCACCATGATCGGTTGGTCGGATTCCCACCTGGAGATGCGCGCTGCGGTGCGACAGTTCGTTGAGCGCGAGATCGTGCCGCTGCGTGAAGAACTCGAGCACGGCAACCTGCCCCCGTACGAGGTGCTGCGCAAGTACGTGCGCACGTTCGGTATCGACGAGATGAATCGCGAGCGCTACGAGCACGAGCGGGCCGGCGGCGCCCGGGTCAGCAACGAGGATCGCTTCGAGCGCGCCGTCATGACCTTGATGCCGATGATCGAGATCTGTAAGCACTCGCCGGGGATGGTGACTGCGATGGGAGTGTCCATGAACCTGGCGGGCAACGCGATCAAGAAGGGCACCCCCGAGCAAGCCGAACGTTGGGCGCTGCCGCTGCTGACACTGGAGAAGGTCGGCGCGTGGGCGATCACCGAACCCGACAGCGGCTCGGATGCGTTCGGCGGTATGCGTTCGACCGCAGTGCGCGACGGTGACGAGTTCGTATTGAACGGGTCGAAGACGTTCATCACCAACGGGCCGTACGCCGACACGACGGTGTTCATCTGCAAACTCGACGACGGGGTCACGCCCTCGCGCGAACGCAAGGTGCTGTCGTTCATCCTCGACCGTGGCATGCCGGGGTTCGAGCAGTCGGCACCGTTGCGCAAGATGGGTATGCATTCGTCGCCGACCGGGCAGTTGTTCGTCACCGACGTGCGTGTCGGTCTCGACCGTCTGATCGGCGGCGAGAAGGCCCTGGATGGCGGCGACGCCAAGCAGACTGGCGGCGACAAGGGTGGCGCTCGTGACGCTGCTCGCGCCACGTTCGCGTCCGAGCGCGCCAGCATGGCGGCGCAGGCGCTGGGCATCATCGAGCAGTGCCTGTCGGTGGCCGTGGACTACGCACGCAACCGCATTCAGTTCGGCAAGCCGATCGGCGAGTTCCAGCTGATCCAGAACAAGCTCGCCGGTATGGAAGTGGCACGCATGAACGTCGAGAACATGCTGTTCCGTTATCTGGAGACGATGCGTGAGGGCAAGTCGTTGTCGTTCGCTGAGGCCTCGGCGATGAAGCTCTACTCGGCCCGAGCGGCCACCGAAGTGGCGCTCGACGCAGTGCAGGTGCTGGGTGGCAACGGCTATATGGCCGAGTACCACGTCGAGCAGTTGGCCCGCGACGCGAAGGTGCTGCAGATCTACGCCGGCACCGACGAACTGCAGATCACCGCGATCGCCAAGGATCTACTGCGTCGCTGAGGCGCTCACTCCGTCACCATTTCGGGTTCGAGTCCTACGTCGGTCACGGGAACCCGTGACCGACGTAGGACAAGAACGGGGTTGCGCGCGGGTTGGAGGGCGGTGGGGTGGGGTGAGGCTCTAACCTGCTGGCACGACGGCATCCAAGCCCGGGTGGCGGAACTGGCAGACGCGGGGGGCTTAAACCCCCCTTCCCGAGAGGGAGTGTGGGTTCGAACCCCACCCCGGGCACCCAGAGGGTCGATCCGCCGATCGTCTGGGCTAGATGCGCAGCGAAGCGGTGCGACAGGGACTACTTTTGAATGGTGCAACGCGCGCGGGTCAGCACGTGACCGCCACCAGAGCCTCCGAGTTCGGCGTATCCGACCTTGATGTCGGTGACTCTTGCGCGCCCGCCCGTCGGCCGCACGCGGCGCCCATCCTCCGAGTGCGGATCGCCAGCATGGCCACCGCCGGAGTGATCTGCCTGGTCTATCTCGTCTACCGCCCGCCGTCGATCGACTACGCCAGCGGCGACTTCCGCGCCAGGCTGTTTCAGCAGGGCGCCTTCGTCTGGAACAACCTCTGGTTCGGTGGCCACCCGCTCCCTGGATACGGCGTGGTTTCACCGATGATCAGCGGCGTCTTCGGCGTGGTGCCAGTTGCCGTTGCCTCCGTGCTGCTCGGCACCTGGTGTTTCATCCTGCTGGCGGAAGGCTGGGCGGCCGCTCACCCCGAACTGCCCGACCCGGTCATCACGGTGATCCTCTTCGCGTGTGGCTGTGGCGTGAACCTGTGGGCCGGTCGCCTCACGTTCACACCTGCAGTCGCATTCGGCGTGGCGTGTCTCCTCGCACGCCAACGCGACCACCGCCGCCTCGCCGTGCTGCTCGCGGCGCTCTGCGGCCTGTCGTCGCCTGTCGGGGCGCTGTCGCTGGCCGTCGTGCTGTCCGCATTGTGGCTCGCCGACTCTGGCTCGCGACGCCATACGTTCTTCGTTGCCGCCGCGGCCGTGATCCCGATCGGCATGCTCATCGTGCTGTTCCCCGAAGGTGGTTGGTACCCGTTCACCGGCGGCAGCTTCTTCCTGCTGTGCGTGGCCTTGGCAGTCATCGGTTGGTGCGGACGCGACATCAAAGTGGTCCGTTGGACCGTTGGTGTCTATGCATTGGTGGCCATCGCCGCGTTCGTGGTGAAGTCGCCACTCGGGGGCAACGTGGTGCGCCTCGGATGGCTGGCGTCTGGGCCGGCTGGAGCGGTCGTCATCCGTCGTCACCGACGCACGCTGCTGCCCGCGTTCGCCGCGTTCAGCCTCATCTGGGGCTGGGCCTACGTGTCGATGAGCATCCAGCGCTCCACACCCACGGCCTCCGCTGCGTATTACGAGTCGCTCGCGTCGTACATCAACGCGCTGCCCGGCGAACAACGAGTGGAAGTGGTGCCCACCGACACGTATCTGCAGGCCGACGTACTGGCCATCGAGATCAACATCGCTCGCGGCTGGGAGACGCAGATCGATCGCGAACTGAACCCCGAGTTCTACGGCAACCAGCTCACCGACGCGAACTTCCATCTCTGGCTGCAGCAGCACGCCGTGCAGTACGTGGCCGTGCCGCTGGTGGGAGTGCATGACAAGTCGATCGACGAAGCAGCGATCATCAATGCTCGGCCGTCGTACCTTCGTCAGGTATGGGCGGATTCCAAGTGGAAGCTGTACCGAGTGCTCGACCCGCTGCCGTTGGCCGACAACAACGCCACGGTCATCGACGTGCAGCCCGAATCGCTCACCATCGATGCCCGCGCAGCTGGGCCGACGACGGTGCGTTTCCGGTTCACCCACATGTACGCGGTCACCTCCGGCGATGCCTGCGTGAGCGCCAACCCCGATGGCTGGATCGCACTCGACGTGCGCCGGCCCGGCATCATTCGCCTCGAGATCTCCGTCGCGAACAGCCTCAGCTTCGGTCACGGACCGACGTGCAGCGCGACCGTGAACTCGGACTCGAACGGGTCGACGCCCGATCCCTGAGCCACTTGCGTGGCGGGTGGTGTCAGCCGAGCAGGTGACGCAGGATGCCCACTGCGAAGTCGGGCATCCCCTGCATGTCGGCCATACGTTCGAGCTCCACACGGAGCAGAGCCGAGCGGTGCGCGTCGAAGCGTTGGAACTGCAGTAGGTCGCCCACGAGGCGCACGGCCGTGCCGGAACTGGTGGGCATCAGCTCACCCAGTTCATCGACGAACACGCGGTAGCCGCGTCCGGACGGGTGGTGGAACACCGAACGGTTGCGGGTGGCGAACGGGAACCACAGCGCCACCACCACCGAGCGGTCGGCGCGGTTGTACAACGGGCTGGAGGCCAGGCGCTGCACACGGTCGATGGTGTCGGCCCGGCGGGCACCGGACTGTGCCCGCATCCAGCGCTCGACCAACATGGGCGCGCCGCTCCAGCGCTGGTACGCCTCGTCTGCCAGGTCGTCGAGGGCGATGGCCTCGGAGTGGGCGAGCTGCGCGAACGAGCGCATCGCGATGGTGGGTTGTGCGCCGCGAAACGCGGACGAGGCGAGTGCGAGCCCTTCGTCGCGTCCGGACCCGATGAGCAGCGCGAGCAGTGGCTCAACGAGCATGCGTTGCGCGATCGCGGCGGGGCCGTCGCCGTGTGCGGCAGTGCCGGCCAGCACGCGGCCCCACACTTCGGTGAGCGTCTCGAACAGCGCCGCACCGAGTCGCCGCCGCAGTTCGTCGAGACCACCGGCGACGCCGTCGACGTCGATGATCGGTTCGCGATCGCCCAGCATGAACTCGTCGGGCACCGCCAGCACCTGTGCCAGCAGCAACGGATCGTCGATAGTGGCGACGGCGATCTGCAGCGCGTCGGTGAGCGCCGCCAGCAGATCGCCGGTGGGCTCGCCGCGCCGGAACGTGTCGACGAAGCGGATCATCAACTCCTCACTGGCCCACCACCGCACGTACGGATCGGTGTCGTGGCGCAAGAGCGTGCTGAGCGCGGCAACCGAATGATCGGTGGCGACGTCGACCGGCGCCGAGTAGGCGCGCAGCGGCGCCAACGTGGCGACCGGTGCCGACAACGTCCATTCGTGCGCCCGATCGGTGAGCAGTAGCAACGCTTGCGTCTCGGCCGGGCCACCGTCGATCGACACAGGGCAGGCAGCACCGTCGGCGTCGAGCAACCCCACGACCACGGGGATGCCGAGCGGCGGGTCGTCGGTGAGTCGGTCGGTGCGCCGGATCGTCACGCGATCGGAGCCGGGTCGGTGCTCGATCACGATGGACGGACGGCCAGCGGTGGTGAACCACCGCGCCACCGCATCGATGGCATCGGCGCGTTCCGGTGCGGCCTGCCGCAGTGCGTCGACGAAGTCGTCGACCCCCGCTGCCCCCAGGTCGTGGTGGTGAATGAAACCGACCATCACCTCGCGCCACCGCTCGTCGCCGACGAGCGTGCGCAACATGTTGAACAGCTCGGCGCCCTTCAGATACGTGGTGCGGTTGTAGAGCGCAGTGGGGTCGCTGACCTCGCCTCGAAGGACGGGCGCGCCGATGGTGATCTCCTCGGGGAACTGCAGTCGGCGCAGGTCGAGCACGTCGAGCACACGTGTGGCCGGACCGAACAGGTGCCGCCGGAACCCGTTCTGTGCGGTGAGGACGGTGAGCCCTTCCTTCAACGCCAGCTGACCCCATGTGCGCACCGTGACCCGGTTGCCACGCACGTGATGCCCGTACTCGTGCGCCACGTTGGCGGCGATGAGCAGCAGATCGTCGTCCGTGTACCCGGTCTGATCGGCAATGAGCAACGTTGGCTCGAAGAACATCAGGCCGTGGTACTCGGTGGCATCGGGGTAGCCCGGGATGGCCACGTAGAGCAGTTCGGCGAGATCGTGTTCGATACCGCCCTGCTGTTCGTCGAAGCGCATCACCTCGTCCATCGCCCACAGTGCGAACTCGCAGCCGTCGATCATGTCCGGCGGCGCGACCACAGTGGTGGTGACCACAGCGCCGGACTGTGTGATGTGCCGCGCTGAACGACGGCCGAGGTGTCCGCCCACCATCGCGAACAGATACGTGGGTTTCGGGATCGGATCGTGGAAGCGGGCGAAGTGGCGGCCCTCGGGAAGTTCGCCCGAATCGACGAGGTTGCCGTTGGAGAGCATGACCGGGAAGTCGGACACCGCGCCCACCAGCGTCACGTCGTACACCGACCGGCTGGATGGCTCATCGAGCGACCAGGTGAGCCGCCGGAACCCCTGCGGCTCGAGGCAGGTGCTGAGCAGCCCTGCGTACGACACGAACCCCTTGTCGCCAGGTGCCCCCACCGATGCGGACACCTTGGTGCTGACCACGTGGCTGCCCGCAGTGAGCGCAAGGGTGAGCGTGCGTCGTTCGATCACCGCATCGGCAGCCGGGGAACCATCGACGCCTACGTCGAGCGTCTGCAGGCCGTGACCGTCGAGCACCAACGGGCCAGGTTGTGCAACCGTGGACTGCACGTGCAGTTCGGCCTCGACCGTGACATTCTCATGGTCGAGTTCGATGCGCAGTCGGATCTCGTCGATCCGCCAGTGCGATCCGGAGCCCAGCGTGGTGCTCATGGGCGGTCAGTGCTGTGCCAGATACTGGCCGACCAGGTCGACGACGCGATCGATCTCTTCAATCGTGTTGTAGTGCGTGGGCCCGATACGCAGTACGCCACCCTTGTCCTGTACTCCCAGGAACTCGATCACCGGCAATGCGTAGGAGTGCCCGTTCCACACGTAGACGCCGTGCTGGTCGAGGAACGTGGCGGCGTCGCCAGGGTCCATTGAAGGGTGGGTGATGCTGACCGTGGGCACACGACGATCGAGCGCAGTGCGGTCGGTGATGCCATGCACACTCACGCCGTTGATCGACTGCAGCCCGGTGATGAGGCGGTCGCTCAACGTCTGCTCGTACTCGACCATCGCGTTCATCGCGCCGTGGATCTCGGCGGTGCGCTGCTTCATCCCGGCGGCGGTGGCCGCAGCGACGTGTGCGGCGCCCATCGTGCTGCCGAGCCAGCGCAGGTAGTCGATGGCGCCGAGGACACCGGCCTGACCTTCGAGCGACTGAGTGCCGGTCTCGAACTTGTCGGGGATGCTGTTGGGCACGACGCGCAGCTTGTAGGCGTCGAGTTGTTCGGTGATCTCGCGGCGGCCGAAGAGGATGCCCTGGTGGGGTCCGTAGAACTTGTACGACGACGACACGAGGAAGTCGCACCCGAGGTCTTGTACGTCGACGGCGCCGTGGGGAGCGAACTGCACCGCATCGACGTATGTCATGGCCCCGGCGGCCTTCAACATCGCCACCATCTGCTTGATCGGGTTGATGGTGCCGAGAATGTTGCTGGCGTAGTTGAGCGACGCGAACCGTGTGCGCGGCGTGATGAGCGCTTCGAGTTCGGCGAGATCGAACTCGTACGTGTCGCGGCTCCAGGGGAGGGTCTTCACCACGAGGCCGCGATCGGCGGCCATGCGGCGCCACGGCGTGTTGTTGCCGTCGTGCTCCATGTGGGTGGTGATGATTTCGTCACCCTCTTGGAACAGCGGCCCGAGCACCCGTGTCATCTGGAACGTGAGGGTCGTCATGTTGGGGCCGAACGTGATCTCGTCGGCCGACGGAGCGTTGTAGAAGTCGGCCATCGCGCAGTGGGCTTCGTGCTCGAGTTCGGTGGCCAGCAGCGTGGTGCGGAACTGACCGTGCATGTTGGCGTTGAACTCGACCATCGCCGTGCGCATCGCGTCGAGCACATGGGTGGGTACCTGGGTTCCCGCCGGGTTGTCGAAGTAGGTGCGGGGCAGGTCGTCGTGCCGCAGTGCGAGCGCCGGAAACTGGGCGCGGATGGTGTCGAGGTCGAAGGTCGTCATGGTCCCCACAGCGTTGCATCTCGTGCGTGCGTGCCATCAGTTCGGCGGTGTAACGGCCGACTTGAGCAGCGCATGCGTTTCTTGTACGGTGTACAAGCATAGCAGGGGGCGACCTGCGGCACGAGGGGGCGAAATGGGTGGCACGGACAGCAGCACCGAACGCCGAGACGCTGTGGCGCGCGGGCTGATGCCCATCGTGCCGATCGTCGACGACCCGACCCGCTGGACCATCGACGAGCGACGCGAGCGCTACGGGTGTCCCGGCGTCGGTGTCGCGGTCATGCGTGACGGGGCGATCGACTGGGTGGACGGCTTCGGGCACCGCACGGCCAACGCCACCGACGGCACACCTGATGGTGCGATCAACGGCGACACCGTGTTCATGGTCGCGTCATGCAGCAAGCCGGTCAGCGCCACGTTGGTACTGCAACAGGTCGCCGCCGGCGCAGTGGATCTCGACACCGATGTGAACCGCTACCTGCGTCGCTGGCAGGTGCCGACGAATGAGTTCACGGCCGATTCGCCGGTCACCCTGCGTCGCATCCTCAGCCATACGGCCGGGCTCACGGTCAACGGCTTCGGCGTCACCCCGCGCGACGGCACCCCGGTACCCGACGAGTTCGATCTGCTCGAAGGTCGCCCCCCGTCGACGATGCCGCCCGTCGTCGTCGACAAGGCCTACGACGGCACCGACCGCTACTCCGGTGGCGGATTCCTCATCGCGCAGTTGCTGCTCGAAGATGTACTGGGCATTCCGTTCGACGTACTGGCCGAGCGCACGCTGTTCGGTCCTGCCGGTATGACCCGGGCCACGTTCCATCATCCACTCGCGGCGCGGTACCTCGACGCGATCGGCGGCGACATCGCCTCGGGCCACGGCGACGACGGTCGGCCGTTCCCGGGTGGTTGGGCGATTTCGTCCGAAAAGGCCGCAGGCGGTTTGTGCTGCAGCGCTCGCGACTACGCCAACTTCCTGCTCGCCATCCACCACGCCTACCACGGCCGACCCGGTGCCATCCTGCCCAAGAGCCTGATCGACGAGATGACGACCACGCAGGGCTCCGGTGCCTTCGGTCTGGGCTTCCGTGTCATCCATGATGCTGGTCAGTTGCGGTTGAACCATGGCGGTTCGAACGACGGCTACCAGACCGAGAGCAACCTGTTTCCCGAGTCGGGTGACGGGGCCGTAGTGTTCACCAACGCCACCTCCGGTCTGTTCTTGTTCCGCGAAGTGTTCAACTCGATCGCCGACACGTATCAGTGGCGCGACTTCGGCCCGGCTCCCAAGCGCGTGGCCACGCTCACCGAGGCACAGCGTCAGCAGTACATCGGTTCGTACCGCATCGTGGCGGGTATCGAGCTGCCGCTCCTCCGCGTGTGGAGCGATGGTGGAAGGTTGTGGAACGAGATTCCCGGTCTCCGCTTCGGTGTGCAGGAAGTGTTCGTCGACGATCATGGAGTGCTGTTCAGCCAGACGGGTCCGTTCGAGACGCACACCGTGCTTGGCGCTGACGGCCGGTGTGCCGAGCTGATCGTGTTCGAGGGTTCGGCCCCCGTGCTGAAGGCGGTACGGGCCGAATGAAGCTGCTTCGGCGCCAGCGTTCCACCGCTCTTGTACATCGTGCAATAATGTCTACCAACAGTCCCAGGGGGGAACTCATGACACACAGCAGGAAGCGGTTGCGGCGTATCACCGCAACCCTGTCGATCGTCGCTCTGGCTGCACTCGCTGCGGCGTGTGGCGGCAACGACCCGAAGAGCACATCCACCACCGGTGTCTCCGACACCCAGGCACCGGTGCTCACCAATGCACCCACCACCACCATCCAGGGTGCAACGCAGGGAGGCACCCTCACGGTGGCCATCGAAGGCGAGTCGTCAGGGTTCAACCCCACGGCCGACCCGTGGTCGAACGCCGGACACAACGTTGCCCGCTCCATCTTCGAGCCGCTCGCCACGTTCGACAGCACCGGCAAGGTTGTGCCGTATCTCGCCGAGTCGATCGAGCCCAACACTGATGCGACGGTCTGGACCATCACTCTGCGCAGCGGTGTGAAGTTTCAGAACGGTGAGCCGCTGAATGCCGAAGCCGTCCGCCTGAACTTCGCGGCGGTGCAGGCCAACGCCAGCTTCAAGGGTCAGCTCGAGCTACTGGCCAGTATGAAGGTGGTCGACGATCTCACGCTCGAGCTCACGATGAGCAAGGCGTGGAGCACCTTCCCGAACACGCTCGTCGGCAACATCGGCAGCCAGGTGGGCTACATGTCCGCCCCGGCGATGTTGGCCTCGGCCGACGGCGGCCGGAACCCGATCGGCACCGGCCCGTTCACGTTCAGTGAATGGGTGCCCGATGATCACCTGACGGTCGTGCGCAACGACAACTATTGGGGCACGCCGGCATGGCTCGACACGATCGTGTTCAAGCCGATCCCCGATTCAACAACGCGCAAGGCGGCGATGGATGCAGGTGACGTCGACGTCTACTACACGGGTAGCTCGAGTGAAATCATCGAGTACCAAGCGTTGCAGAAGGACGGGAAGTTCAACGTCGCCATCGGTGCACCGTCCGAACCCGACATGGTCATGTTCAACACCAAGAGCATGCCGCTCGATGACGTTCGCGTGCGCCGCGCCATCGTGATGGCCACCGACATGAGCCGTGTCTTCGACTACCTCGACGCGACTGGCGTGAAGCAACTCACTCATGGTCCATACGCCGACACGTCGTTCTGGTACGCCAAGAGCAACTACCCCGAGTTCGACATCGCCGGCGCCACAAAGCTCATCGAGGAGTACGTCGCCGAGAAGGGTGCACTGCCCGACATCGAGTTCGCCGGCAACCAGTCGCCGTTCTTGGTCGGTCTGCAGGAGCTGTACCAGTCGATGTGGAAAGATGCCGGCATCAACGTCAAGATCGTGTCGCGGGCTCAGGCCGAGAACATCACAGCGGTCGTCGGTGGCAAGTTCCAGATCATCATGTGGGGCGGTATCGGTGGCGGCGACCCCGACGACGACTACAGCGACTTCCACTCAGGCACTGGGCTCAACTTCAGCCAGTTCAACACCCCGGAGATGGATGCTGCGCTCGACAAGGGCCGCACGCTCGCCGACGCTGACGCCCGCAAGGTGCAGTACGACATCGTGCAGCAGATCCTCGGCGACGGCGTGCCGTTCCTCTGGGCCGGTACGAACCAGTTCGGCGTGATCAGCAAGCCCAGTGTTCAGGCGCTCGGCAGCTTCACCTTGCCCGACGGTTCCGCCGGTCAGGCGATCACGGGTGGTCAGTTCTTCCTGAAGGACGTCTGGCTCAAGCAGTGAGTCTGTTCCGCTCGCGGTTGTTCCGACTGCTCGCTGTCGTCATGGCGGTGACCTTCGCCTCGTACAGCATGGTGTCGCTGTTACCTGGAGATGTGGTCACCGCCGTGCTCGGCGAGCGAGCCACGGAAGCCGACCGCGTGGCGGCCCGTCACGATCTGCACCTCGACGATCCACTGCCCGTCCGTTACGGGCGGTGGGTCGCCGAAGCAGTCACCGGCGACCTCGGCACGTCGTACCGCACCCACCAACCGGTCTCCGAAGCCATCGGACAACGCATCTGGGTCACGTTGGAGCTGGTGTTCCTCTCGCAACTTCTCGCGCTGGCGCTCGCCATACCGATGGCGATCTTCGCTGCATTACGACCAGGGTCGTGGATCGACCGTGTGATGAGCGGACTGCAACTGGGCATGTTGGCGGTGCCCGGCTATCTGGTGGCGATCGTGCTGATGGCCGTGTTCGCAGTGAAGCTCGGGTGGTTCGACACCACGGGCTTCGTCCATTTCACCGACAGTCCGTTCGGCAATATCAAGTCGTTGCTACTCCCATCGGTGGCGCTGGGCTTCGAGCAGGTGGCGCTCTACGCGCGCGTCCTGCGCACCGACCTGGTGAACACCTTCAACCAGGACTTCATCTGGTACGCCAGAGCACGTGGCCTCAGGACCCGTCGCATCGTCACCCACCATGCACTGCGTCCATCGTCGATCGGGCTGGTCACGTTGACGGGAGTTTCCGTGGGGCGCATGATCGGTGGCACAGTGCTCGTCGAGTCGATCTTCGCGCTACCCGGCCTTGGGCGCTACACCATCGATGCCATCAACAATCGCGATTTCCTCGCGCTACAAGGCGCCGTGGTGGTGCTCACCCTCGGCTTCGTGCTCGTCAACTTCGTCGTCGACATCCTTCATGGTGTGATTGATCCGCGTATCCGTGCCGAAGAACGGTTGTGACATGACCACCGCACTCACTGCACCGACGCATACCGAAGTCGTCGAGACCCCGCTCACGCATCGCTACGGCGTGACGGTCTGGATCTCGGTGCTGTGGCTGGCGACGCTCGCCACCACGGCACTCATTGCCCCGCTGCTGCCGCTGTACGACCCCAGCGATACCCGTGCAGGGGTGCCGCTCTCGATCCCCACCGGGCACAACTGGCTCGGCACCGATCAGTTGGGACGCGACCTGCTCTCGCGTACCGTCTATGGAGCGCGGGTCTCGATCGTGGTCGGCGTGGCTGCAGTGTTGGTCTCCGCGATCATCGGCGGCTTCATCGGTCTGGTGGCCGGGTACTTTCAGCGACGGATCGAGATGGTGACGTTGTTCGGCGCCGATGTGCTGATGGCCTTCCCCACGTTGCTGCTCGCAGCATCGATCGTGGCCTTCACCAACTCGCGCGGTCTGCCCACCGTGGTGGGCGTCATCGCCCTCATCTACCTCGGACCCACCATCCGCATCGTGCGCGCACTCACCCTGTCGGTGAGCCACCGCGAGTTCGTGACGGCATCCAGATCGCTGGGCGCCACGAACGGGCGCATCATTCGCCGCGAGGTCATGCCCAACGTGGTGCCCACTTTGATCTCGATGATGATCGTGGCCATCGCCGGTGCGGTGGTCGCTGAGGGCGGCCTCGCCTATCTCAACCTGTCGGTCGCCCCGCCCACCCCCACGTGGGGTTCGATGATCGCCGCTGGCAAGGACAAGATCGACGACAGCCTCTACCCGGTGCTCATCCCTGGTGGAGCATTGTTCCTGACGGTGCTGGCGCTGACCCTCATCGGCGATGCCGTGCAGAAGCGCCAGGGCCGCGATCTCGGGCCGATCTGAGACGAGTTCGGCCGTCGCTACGGGCGCGTGACCGGTAGCCGTGCCGCCAAGCCGTCGATGAGCAACGACATCAGGAAGTCGAACGAGTCGTGGAGCGGGCGATCGACCCCGTTGCTCCAGCGCATGGACAGCGCGTGGTCGCCGAGGCGATCGAACTGAGCCGTGATGTTCGGGAACCGTTCTTCATCGAGGTTGCGCAGATCTGACTCGACATCGCTCTCGGCATCGGGTTCCGAGCGAGGCGACAACTCCAGCAGCACGAAACCGCGTACCGCACCCATGATCGCGTTGTAGGCGTGCACGAGGTCGCGGTCGAGGCCAATCTCGACCAACTTGCCGACGATGGCATCGGGGATCACGAGTGAGTCGACGTTGCGTGCCCGCTCGATGGTGGCCAGGCGCGCCACGTTCGGGTGTGCGAGCGCGTGGGCCCGATATCGGCGGCCGAGTTGCAGCATCCAGTCGCGCCAGTCGGTGCATTCGTCTGGGAGGACGACTTCTTCGATCCAGCGGTGCTCGACGAGGCCCAAGAGACAACTGCGATCGCCCACGTGCCAGTAGAGCGTGGCTGGGAAGACTCCGAGTTCAGCAGCCAGTGAGCGCATGCTGAACGCTTCCAACCCGCGTTCTTCGATGATTCGAAATGCCGTCTCGACGATGGCTTCTTTCGTGATCGGCACCTCGGCGCGGGCACCACGTTTGCGGCCCGCTGGCACAGCGCTCATGGAGGCATCCTACCGTTCCGTCTGGACGACGTACCCGTGCTCGCACAGCCCCGCAACCGTGCGGCCGGTGGCGAACACGTCCGACAACGCAGCACCCACCTGGCGACGGAGAGCGTCGGCCGTCGGGGGATCGGCGACGCGTAACGCGTGGTAGTTCGGCGGGATCGGCACGACGAAGTCGGCGTCGGCGGGTGCGACGAAGTCGCCACCGATCGCTCGGTCGAGACGCCACGACACCTCCACCCGATCGGTGGTGTCGCCAGTGTTGAACGCGTCGCGGCGATCGCCGTAGCAGTGCGGCAGGAAGCCCACCACGCGGGCGCCGAGACGACCGAGGTTGAACCGAGCGTTGCTGAGGAGCATCGGGTCGTACGTCCAGCGCATCTCGGTGATGTCGTGCTCGAGGCACAGCATGCGTTGCGCCAACTTCAACGCGAAGCCCACGCCGGCGCCGCGGTCACCGGCCTGCACACCCACCTGGTGTGAATGGAAGTGCACGCCACCGTCCCAGCCCAGCCAGCCCAACGCGAACCCAATCGGCTGGTCGTGTCGCCAGGCCACGAGCAGGCAGTTGCCGCTGAGCGCCATACCGCGGAGCAGGTTGCGTGGCGGCACGATCTCGGGGCCCCAGATGGACTCCATCGTGCGTTGCAGGTCGTCCAGCTCATCGGGTGTCGACACGGCTGCCACGTGCACGTCGGCGGCTGCTGCGGCGCGTTCGGCGTCGGTGCGTGCCACATCCAGCCAGTTCATGAGTAGCGCTCCGCGTGGGCCGCCAGCACGTCGACGACGGTGTGCGTCACACGGCGCACCGTGGGCAGGTGCAGGAACTCGTTGGGGCCGTGGGCGTTCGAGTCCGGCCCCAGCACGCCAATCAGCAGGAACTGCGTTGCGGGCATCGTCTCGCCGAGCATTCCCATGAACGGGATCGTGCCGCCGACACCGCACGAGGCGGAGGGGAGGCCCCAGTGGCGGCTGCTGGCGCCGTCGACCGCATCGAACAACCACGGCTCGAACGCCGGTGATGCCCATCCTGGGCCGCGTGCCCCCACGTTCGTCCGTACCGATGCGCCGTGCGGCGGGTCGGCCTCGAGCACCGACCGCATCTCCTCGCCCACGGCGTGGACATCAGCGGTGGGCGGGATGCGGAGCGACAACTTCACCGAGAGCCGCGACCGGAACACGTTGCCGGCGTCGGCCACTGCTGGCAGGCCGTCGACGCCGATCACCTCGAGTGCTGGCCGCCAGGTCTCGTTGACCAACTCTTCGGTGGGTGTGGCGCCCATCGGCCGCACACCGGGGACCGGCCGGAACGATGTGGACAATGCTGGGAAGGCTGCGGCCGCCACGGCGGCTTCGTCCAGTCTGTTCGCCGGGATCTCGACGTTCGCCGTCTGCAGCAGCACGCGGCCCGACTGCGAGTCCTCGATGCGATCGAGCAGTTCGCGCAGGATGCGAAACGAGCTGGGCAGGACGCCGCTGGCGCGGCCGCTGTGCGGGTCGTCGGCGCATACGTCGATGTGCAGAACGCCGCCGCACACACCGCGCGTGCTGGTGGTGGTCCAGAGCCGGTCGTAGCTCTCGCAGAACGAGTCGAGCCCGATCACCAGATCGGCGACACCGATACGCGGGAACAGTCGCTCCAGGTGTTGGGCGAGGTGAACGCTGGAGCTCTCCTCACTCGCTTCGATGAGGATGCACACCCGGCCGTGTCGGCGACCCTCCGACTGTGCGCAGGCAACGGCGATGACGGCCGCGAACACGGAGTAGCCGTCGTCGGCGCCGCCACGGCCGTAGAGACGATCGCCACGCAGGACCGGCTTCCACGGTCCGAGACCCTCCGACCAGGGTTCCATTTCGGGCTGCTTGTCGAGGTGCCCGTAGATCAACACGGTTCGTTGCGACAGCGCTGCGTCGGTGGCCGACACTTCGATGAACAGCACAGGTGTGAGCCCGTCGGCCTCGACCAGTTCAACGGTCATCCCGGCGATGGCCTGTGCTGTCGCCCAGTCGCGTAGCAGGACGGCTGCTCGTCGGAGATGCCCGGTCTGCTGCCACTCGGGATCGAACATTGGCGACCGGGCGGGGATCGAGATGTACTCCTGCATCACCGGCAGCGCCAGGTTCCATTCGTGCTCGATGAACGTGGTCATGGTGTCTCCTCCTGGGAGGTGGGTTCGAACGCCATCAATTCGTTGCCGCCCACCATCACGGCCACCCTGGCCACCTTTGCGCCGTCGAGGTGGAACTCCAGTGTGGCTCCCGACTCCTCGTCGAGGAACGTCGTGTCGCCCAATGGGAACATGCGCCGCCGACCGTACGGGGCGGGGCTGAACAGCTCACCGTCGACGAACTCCAGCTTCATGCGGAGATCGAACGGGCCGCTGTAGCGACCTGTGTACGACTGCAGCACCGCCGGGTCGACATCGACCACGTCGAGCTGGATGGTGTCGACCTCACCCCAGTCGTACACGTCGGCGACGCCACGGCGGAACTCGCCGCACAACGTGGTGCCACCGTCGCCGTTGGTCATCATCACCATGCCGCTGCTGCCGTCGAGCAACGCGTCGAGTTGGCTGCGGAAGCCGGCGTTGCTGCCGCCGTGACCGAACCGTCGGTGTGCGCCCGCGCCGGCCATCTCCGGGCCCAGGCCGAACGGGCCGGGTGTCATCTCGGTGGTCATCAGCCTGGCCGTGGCCGGGGAGATCGGGCCGTCCGGTGAACCACCGAGCACACGTTGCATCCCGAGGATCCAACGCGCCAGGTCGGTGGCGGTGGTCCACAACCCGGCGGCCTGCAACTCCGGGTAGTTGTGCCAGCCCCCTGCGATCGGCTGGCCATCGGCGGTGTGGCCGGTTGCCGCTCTCGTTGCGCGATGTGCGCCGATCGGTTGCTCGAACGAGCTGTCGGTCATGCCGAACGGGCGCAGCACGAGGTCGTAGATGACACTGGCGAACTCGCGGCCGGTGACATCGCACACGAGTTGCTGCACGATGGTGGTGCCGCCGCCAGAGTACTGACCAACGGTTCCCGGAGCAGCGAACGACTCGACCCTCGGCGTGTTGGAGGGTGGCCGGCCCGAGAGCACGTCGGTGACGGTCGGCAGGGGAGTGCCGATGGGGTATCCGGGGAATCCGGGAACGGTGGTGCCGGCGGTGTGGCTGAGCAGGTGGCGCAGCGTTACCGGTGTGGTGCGTGTGTGCTCGCTGTCGGGGAACCGCCACGACGTGAGCTGTTCGTTGACGTCGCGGTCGAGGTCGAGGTCGCCGTGTTCCACCAACGCCATGACGCCCACGGCAGCGACGGCCTTGCTGATCGAGGCGGCCTGGAACAACGTGGATGCGGTGACCGGCGCCCCACCTGTTCCGGTTGAGCCGTACTCGGCCGTCCACTCGATGGTGCCGTCGGAGACCACGGCACATGCCGCGCCGGGCACCTGGTAGCGCCGCATGCGATCAGCGATGGGGTGCGTCTCCGCGGGGCGCCCCTTGACCTGTAACGCTGGCATCAGCCGTTGTTCGACGAGGTGCTGCTTCATGTGGCGGTCGCGTTCGCAATAGCGACCAGACCGGCGTCGATCACGGCCTGCACGGTGCCCGTGACGATGCGGTCAGGTCGGCGATCGGCCTGGTTGATGGTGCCGGTGATGGTGAGGCCGGACACGGGATCGATGTGCATCCATGCGCCCCAGTGGCCACGGTGACCGCGCAGCAGCACACCCTCCAGGTTGCGGGCCTCCACACCACACCCGTAGCCGAGATAACCCGGTGAGTGCAGTGCGGGATCGAGTGTGCGGAACTGCCAGGCGAGCAGTTCCTCGAGCCAGCGACCCGTGAGCAGTCGGCCGCCGATCAGACCCTGTGCGAAGCGCGCCAGGTCGTCGAGATCGCTGACCAGTCCGCCGCCCGCCCAGTCGGCGGTGCCGTGGATGGAGGAGGTGTCGATGACACCTTCGTGGGTGTGCGTGAGCGTCGGGCCGCGGTGTGCCTCGTGACCCTCCAGATAGGTGGTGTGCAACTGCAACGGCTCGAGCACACGTGCTCGGTACGCCTCATGGAGTGTCCGCCCGTCGAGGTGTTCGATGATCAGCCCCAGCAGCACGTAGCCGGTGTCGCTGTAGGCATAGCCGTAGCCGCCACCCGGCGGGAAGCGCGGTGTGCCCCACACGATGGAGCCTTCGAGCATCTCGCGTGGGGTCCAGGGTCGCGCCGGGTTCTTGATGATCGTGCCGATGAATCCGTCTGACATGGCGTAGTCGAACAGGCCGGAGGAATGGGTGAGTAACTGGCGAACGGTGATCTGCCCGCCGTAGGACACGCCGTCGAGTATGTGCAGCCGAGGCACGATGTCGAGGTACTCGGCGGGCAGATGCGCCGACATCAGGTCGTCGAGACCAAGGCGACCTTCGCAGGCCAACTGCAGCACGACCACAGCCGTGAAGGTCTTGGTGATGCTGGCGGTGCGGAACGGGGAGTGAACCGTTGCCGGTGCCCCGCCGATCTCGATTCCTCCGGCAGCGTGGTGCCACACACCGGCATTCGGCACCTCGACGCGCAGCAGGCAGGCGGCGCCGTCCACCTGTGCTTCGGTGTCGACCAGTGCTTGCAGGCGGCGACCCAGCAGGTCGTCGGCGGGTGATGTGGTCATCCGCTGCTCCGTTCTCCGTGATGATGTGGAAGGGCATGGCTGCGAAACAGCGCTGCTGCTGCGTCGCGGTCGGCGGTCGACCCCAGCGCGGCCATCGCCAACAGCCGCGCCTTCTGCGCGGTGAGTCCTCCGGCGCCGACACCGCCGAGGAACTCCATTGCTTCGTTACGCGACGTGGGCGTGAACACTCTCGACGCCAGCACGACGAGGAGGCCGCGTTGCCATGCCTCGTGGACAGGACCCCATGCGGCGTTCGGAATGTTGAGGTCGCCGAACCCTTCGACGACCAGGCCGCGGGCACCGGTCGCAGCGCGTTCGATCACCGCCGCATCGATACCTGGATAGCACGAGATGAGGGGTACCTCGTCGGCAAGTGCCGACACCGGCAACCCGCGTGGCGGCACACCGCCACCGTCGATGGAGTTCCCCGATGGCAGCACGCGGCCGACCGGCTCGTACGGGAACGAGTCGAAGGCATCGACCGACGCCGCCGAGCGCTTGCCGACGAACGGCGCAGTGTGCAGCACCCCCTCCATGCACACGAGCACACCGGAGGTGGCCCGCCGCCACGACCGGGCGGTGGCGATTGCGTCGCGCAAGTTCTGCGGACCGTCGGGCTGCGGGTGCGAGTGCACACGCATCGACCCCGTGAAGACGACTGGCCCACGACCAGCGGCCGGATCAAGCAGGTGAGTGACATACGCCGTCAGTTCCATCGTGTCGGTGCCGTGCACCACCACGACGCCGGTGGCCCCACGATCGAATGCACTGCTGACGTGTGCCGCCACGGCCACCATGTCGTCGACGTTGAGGTTCGAACTCGGCCCCGCCGCGGCGTCCACCACGTCCACGTCGGAGTATCCGTCACCGAGTTCATCGATCAGCTGGCGCACCGAGATGCTCAGCCATTCGCCGCCGTCGAAGTGCGACGTGATGGTGCCACCCGTGGCGATGACGACCACACTCATGCTGGCCACCCTGCAAACACTTCGGCGACGGGCTCGAACGTGTCGACCTGGTCGAGTGGAAGGCTTGGCCGCGGAAGGTGTTGCCACTGCACCGTGTGCAGCTCACAGGTGGCCACACCGGGTGCGCCGACCTCGATGATCTGATCGTCGCGGAACAGGTGAGCGAAGCCGGCGCGGAAGTGGCCGCGCGACTTCACCACCACCACGCTGGCCGTGGTGGGATCGAGGCCCACGTGCAGCAGCGTGTCGTCATCGGCGCACTGCACCGGATGCGCAGACATCGCGATGCGCACGCCGCGTGGGCCACCCACGTGCAAGAGCAGTGCACAGCAGCGACTGGTGTGCCGATGACTTCCTGCGTACATACCTTTGGTGGGAACGAGCTGATCGCTGACGAGTGCGAGCACGGTGGCACGTGCTTCGAACGGTACGGCGAGCGGGCGTGTGCTGTCGCGGTTGAACACCACGTCGATCTCTGCGCCGATGCCGGCATCCCACGCTTGCCCGACGACGGCTGCGTCGCAGTGAAGTCCGATCATCACGTCGTCGACACCGGCCGCTGCCAGCGCTGCCAGCACGAACGTAGAGTTGCCGGGTGCCCCGCCACCGGGGTTGTCGGCGACGTCGGCGAGCAACAGTGGTTCGTGGCGGCCCGCCGAGGCCTCGGCGGCCAGGGCCACGGACTCGGCGAGCGGGGTCGTGTGCATGCGGTAGCGATCGCGCAACGACCAGGCGAGTGACGCCAGTTCGTTCACCACGGCGGTGGCCCGCACTGCGTCGTCGGCGGTGACACATACGCACACCCCGGCGTCGGGTGAGTCTCCGAGTGAGAAACCGCCGAAGACACTGACGTTCCACACATCGCCAACGCACATCCGCTCGGCGGCCTGCCGCAGATCTCCCATCGGTTCGCCCTCGGTGGTGAGCTGCGCGATCTGTGGCAGCACCAGCGGTGTGACCGCTTTGGCGATGACGGGTCGTTGCGGGCCGAGCAGTCGGACCATGTGGTCGGCCAACTCCACGAGGCGTTCGGCGATGTCGATGTGTGGGTTGGTGCGGTAGCCCACGAGCACGTCGACCGACGCGCACATCAGGTGCGACACGTTGGCGTGGAAGTCGAGGATGATGCCGATGGGCACGCCGCCGCCCACCTCGGCACGCAGCGCTGCGAGGTACGTGCCGTCGGGGTCGAGATCGTCAGTGGTGCGTCCGGCTCCGTGGCCCAGCACGGCGAGGCCGTCGAGCGGCCCGGCGTCGCGGACGGCCTGCACGGCCTCGGCGACGATGGTGCGGAAGTGCTCACCGTCGAGTGGCCCGGAGGCGCCGAACTCCCACGAGGGCAGGTCGACGACCTCTACCCCTGCGGTCTGCAAGCGGGCGACCAGCGGTGCGGCTTCCCACGACGCGGCGAGGCCACCGGGGGTCTGCGATATTTCCAGACCGTGCCCGCGTGTGATCGGGTCGGCGAACGCATTGACCTCGTGGGCGAACCCGACGATGCCGATCCGAGCGCGTGCCGCAGACGTCATGCGCTGGCCGCTCCGGCGAGCAGTTTCATGCCGGAGTCCATCGCCGCCAGGGTCTCATCGATGTCGTCCTCGGTCATCGGTGTGGAGAGCAACAGCATGCCGTGGGGGATGATCGTCACACCGTGGTTCAGCAGATGCTGGTGCAGTGCATAGATCATCTCTGCCTCCCGACGTCGCAACGGGAGCTCGCGGTAGTTGGAGAACGGGGCGTCGTTGAAGATCATCGCCACCATCGAGGCCACACCGTGCACGCGCCCCGGCAGGCCATTGTCGTGCATCACGCGGCTGATGCCGTCGCGCAGACGCTCACCGAGACCGGCGAGGCGCACGTAGGCCTCGGGTGTCATCTGCTGCATTGCTGCCAGACCTGCGGCCATCGTCATCGGGTTGGCGTTGTAGGTGCCACCGTGCTCCACACGCAACGGCTTCTTCGTTTGGTCGAAGACCTCCATCACATCGGCGCGACCGCCCGTGGCACCCACCGGCAGACCACCACCGATGATCTTGCCCAGCGACGTGATGTCGGGGATGACGCCAACCTCGCCCTGTGCGCCGTGGTATCCCATGCGGAACGAGAACACCTCGTCGAACATCAGCAGGATGCCATGGCGCGCGGTGACCTCGCGGATCATCTCGAGGTACTCGCGTGATGCCTGCACGAACCCCATGCGGGAGACGACCGGGTCGACCACCACGACCGCAAGGTCGTCCTTGTTGGCCTCGAGAATGGCTCGCGTCGCGGCGACGTCGTTGAACGGCAGCACGATGGAATCCTGCAAGACACCGCGCGTGATGCCCTCGGTGGCAGCAACTGTTGCCGGGTGTTGGGCATCGCCCCAGTCGGTGGGTGACGGAGCGACGCTGACCTCGATCGGGTCGGCGTTGCCGTGATAGGCACCCTCCACCTTGGCCACCTTTGGCCGACCGGTGAATGCCTTCGCCGCGCGCAGGCCCATCAACACACCCTCGCTGCCCGAGTTCGAGAAGCGGATCAGGTCGATACCGGGCACGCGCTCGGTGAGCAGCTCGGCGAGTTCGATCTCCACGAGTGTCGGTTGTCCGACTGCCAAGAGTCGTTGCGCCTGGTCGGTGATGGCCGCCAGCACGGCCGGGTTCGAGTGCCCGTGGATGAGCGACGACCAGTTGTTGATGTAGTCGATGCGCTCGACGCCCTCGACGTCGGTGACGCGGCAGCCACGACCCGACGCGGCGTAGATCGGATACGGCTCCATCATCACGCCGACTCGGCTGTTGCCGCCGGGCATCACCTTGCGGCCACGCTCGAACAACTGCGCGGACAGCGAACTCAGATCCGGGAACATCACGTGCTTCCTTCCTGCTGTGGAGCCGCGAAACGCGCTCGCAGCGACTTCTTGTCAACCTTCTCGAGCGTGACCCGTGGAAACTCGTCGACCACGAACACTTCTCGTGGCACCTTGAACGACGCCAGTTGCTGGGCACACGTGTCGATGATCTGTTGTATGAACGCCTCGTGTCCGGCTGGCGGTTCGCCAAAGGGGATCACGAACGCGACCGGTACCTCGTCGAGCATCCGATCGGGCTTGCCGACCACAGCCGATTCCTTCACGCCGGGCACCGTACCGATGACACGTTCCACCTCGGCTGCTGACACGTTCTCGGCGCCGACTCGCATCATGTCCTTGCCGCGGTTGTCGAATCGAATGTGGCCATCGGCGAACGGCGTCACCAGATCGCCGGTGTCGAACCAGCCCTCGTCATCGAACGCGGCGGCTGTCGCCTCTGGGTTGTCGAGGTACTCGAGGAACAGCGATACGCCGGCGACACCGCGGATCTTCAACCAGCCGCTCTCACCGAACGGCACTGCACAACCGTCGTCGTCGACGACCTTCACGTCGTATCCGGCCACCGGTGTGCCCATGGCGCCGGGACGGGCGGGCATGTCGACCTCGCTGAACATCGTGAGTGTGATGGTCTCGGTCATACCGAACCATCCGAGTGTGCGCAGGCCGAACACATCGCGGATGACGCCGATGTCGCTGGCACCGAGGCCCCAGAAGCGCAACTGGTGCGACTCCGGTCGGGGTTGCTCGATCAACGCCCACAACATGAACGGGATGGACGATGTCCAGGTGCACCCGTTGCGCACGACGGCGTCCCAGTAGCGACTGGCGGAGAACTTGGGTTGGATGACCACGGTGCCGCCCGACCACAGGGTGCTGAGCAGCGAGTAGCTGAGCGCGTTGGTGTGGAACAACGGCAGGAACACGAGGGTCGAGTCATTCGGGCCGAGTTGCAGCAGTGTGGCGCCCGTCTTCGCGCCCCACAGTGCGTTGGCGTGGGTCCAGACCACACCCTTGGGGCGTGCTGTGGTGCCGCTGGTGTACTGCACGCTGTTGGGTGCCAGCGCGTCGGATGCGTGCACCGGCGCGCCCGGCAGCGAGTGGCCCGCAGCCAGCACTGCGTCGAACGATTCCCCGACGCGTGGTGCCGCGGCACCCTGATCGGTGTCGGTGGCGATCGCGAAGCCGAACTCGACACCGCAGTCGGTGACCGCCGACCAGAGCGACGGTTGCGTGACGACACCGACGGCCTGCGAGTTCGAGGCGAAGTAGCCGAGTTCCGGTGCAGTGGAGCGAGTGTTGGTGGTGACCGCTACCGCGCCGAGGTGCGAGCACGCGAACCAGGCGATGAGGAACTCGGGGCAGTTGCCGAGGTGGATGAGGACCCGGTCGCCGGAGGTGACACCGCGGGCGCTGAGCGCGGCGGCAAAGGCGTGCACATCGGCACCGAACTCGGCGTACGACCACTGGCGCCGGACGGGCACCTCGGTGTCGAACGGCTCCCACACGATGAAAGGGTGATCGCCACGGGTTGCCACCTGCTGTTCGAGCAGCCAGGGGACGTGACGACCGGTGAACGGGTGCGTTGCCGTGGGTGTGATCGCCGTCGGTGCCACCATAGGGTTCTCCCTGCGTAGGTCGTTCGCCGGTGCTCGGTGCACAGTCGCCGGTCTTGTACAGCGTACAATAGCCGACCATGCCGCTCACCACCGAAGCACTCGCCCAGCCGCCGGTGGCGATCGAACTCGATGTCGACGCCCGCTGGACGATGGCTTACGCCGCCGGTGTACCTGACGAGCGAGCTGAACTGTATGCCACGGACTCCAGCGACCGACCGGGTGGGGTGCAGGTGCATCCAGTTTTCCCGGTGGCTGCCGAATGGCAGTTGATCATCGCTTCAGCAGCGGCAAACACGGGGCTCTCGGCAGACGAAGCTCGGCGCGGTATCCACATCGGGCACGACCTCGTGCTGAGCCGCCCCATCCATGCAGGTGAACGTATCCGACTCGCCGTGCGCACCGTTGGCGTCGGACGACGCCGGGCGGGCGCAACCCAGACCGCCGAGTTCACCGCCACGGTGCGCGACGAGGTCGTATGGCAGACGCGCATGACGTCGCTGTACCTCGGTGTCGACCTGGTGGGTGAAGCCACCGAGCTCGACCACCCATGGGTGGCACCCATCGACCCGACACCGGCGACGTCGCCTCTCGCGGTCGAGACCTCATGGGTGCGGCCGATCGACGCCCACGTGTACTCGGAGTGCGCGCGGATCTGGAACCCGATCCACACCGACCTCGTGGCTGCACGTCGCTCGGGTCTGGCTGCGCCCATCCTGCACGGCACCGCCACACTCGCCCGTTCGGTGTCGATCGCCACCCGACTCGCTGGTGTGGCCCTCGGCGACGTCCGTCGCGTGTCGTGTTGGTTCAGCGGTCAGGTTCCGCTCGGATCATCGTTCGATGTGCGCCTGCTGGCATTCGATGAGCACACGCTCTGGTTCGATGCAGTACTGCCCGACGGCACACTTGCGTTGCGCAACGCAGCACTCACATTCGTCTGACGGTGGCTCCGGCCGACGCCGTCTCTTCCAGCACCAGCGGACGGTCGCCCGACGGTGTGCGATAGCTGAGACCTGCGAGAACGTGAGGCAGTTGCGCGCTGCGCATGACCGCGACGACCGCACCGCCGAACCCTCCGCCGGTCATCCGTGCCCCACCATCGGGGCCGATGAGCGACTGCAGTTCAGCGACCAACTGATCGACCGGCGGGAGGGTGATCTCGAAGTCCACTCGCATCGAGTCGTGCGATGACGCCATGAGCGATCCGAGCGTGACGAGATCGTTGTTGCGGAGGGCATGAGCGGCGGCAAGGGTGCGCTCGTTCTCGGTGATGACATGCCGGGCGCGCTGGAACGTGAGTGGCTGCAGCGTGCTGCGTGCCGCGTCCAACATCGGCACGGTGGCATCGCGCAGCTTCGTCACTCCGAGTCGCTCCGCCGCGTCCTCGCACTGAGCGCGGCGCTCGTTGTAGGCACCGTCGGCCAAGCCGCGCGTGACGCCGGAGTGGACGATGAGGATCGAGGTGTCCGCCGGTATCGGAATGGGAGTGCACACCAGCGATCGGCAGTCGATCAAGACCGCATGTCCGGCCACCCCGCGGGCCGATACCAACTGGTCCATGATCCCGCACTTGGTGCCGACGAAGTCGCACTCGCACGACTGTGCGAGGGTGGCGATGGCGGTGGGGTCGAGCTCAAGTGCGGCCATCGCATCGAATGCCGTCGCGACCGCCACCACCACCGATGCCGAGGACGACAAGCCAGAACCTTGTGGGACGTTGCCGGCGATCACCAGATCGGCGCCTGGTAGCTCGTGACCTGCTGCCCGCATCGCGAACACCACGCCGCGCACGTAGTCCGACCATGGCTGCTCGGGTGACTGAGCGATCGTGCCGTTGGTGGAGAACGAGCTCAGGGCGTCGGCGAAGTCGACCGCCACGACGTTGACCTGCGAGTCGCCGCGCTGTCGCGCCGCGACCAGCGTGTGCGCGCCGATCGCGACTGGCAGCACGAAGCCGTCGTTGTAGTCCGTGTGCTCGCCGATCAGGTTCACCCGGCCGGGTGCTCTGGCGACGAGGTCCGGCGGTCCGCCGAACACCGCGTCGAAGCTGGCTCTAACACGGGGGAACAGCTCGCTCATGCCTGCGTCCGGAAGTGAACGGTGCTGGTGTCGCTCAACAGTTCCGCAGCCTGTTCCGGGGTCAGGTCGCGTTGTGGCTCGGCCAACATCTCGTACCCGACCATGAACTTGCGGACCGAGGCGGAGCGCAACAGCGGTGGGTAGAAGTGGGCGTGCAGCAGCCAGTGCCCGTCATCGTGCTGACCGAACGGTGCTCCGTGCCACCCCATCGAGTACGGGAACGAGCAACTGAACAAATTGTCGTAGCGGGTGGTGAGCGCCTTCAGCACCATCGCCAACTCGCGACGCTGATCGGTCGTGAGATCGGGCAGCCGACGGATGGGGAAGCGGGGGAGGAGCAGCGTCTCGAATGGCCAGGTGGCCCAGTACGGCACGATGGCGAGCCAGTGCTCGGTCTGCACGACCACCCGCGGGCCGTCCGCTTCTCGAGCTGCGAGTGCCGCCAGCAGCGGTGTGCCGTGAGTCGCGAGCCAAGCGGCCTGTGTGGCGTTCTCGGTGGCGAGCGTGTCGGGTACGTACGAAGTCGCCCACACCTGGCCATGCGGGTGTGGGTTCGAGCCGCCCATCATCGCGCCCTTGTTCTCGAACACCTGCACGTTCACGTAGCGCCGACCGAGCTCAGCCGAGTGGTGGCACCAACTGTCGACCACGCCGCTGATCTGGTCGAGTTCCAGTTCGGGCAGGGTCTTGGAGTGATCGGGTGAGAAGCAGATCACCAGTGCCTCACCCTGTGCGCCGTCGGCGCGCAGCAGGTCATCGGTCTCTGTTAGGGCAGGGGTAAGGGCAGGTGCAGGTGCGTCGGGCGTCAGCGCCGCGAAGTCGTTGGCGAACACGTGGGTACCGCGATAGTCGGGGTTGGTCTCGCCGGTGACGCGTGCGTTCCCCGGGCAGAGATAGCAGTCCGCGTCGTGCGCCGGCCGAGGCGAGGTGTTGGGAGGATCCTCGTGTCCGTGCCACGGGCGGTGCGCTCGCTGCGGCGAGACGAGCAGCCACTCGTCCGCAAGCGGGTTGTATCGCCGGTGCGGGTGCTCGGTGGGATCGAACGTCAACGTGCCTGCCTTCGCCTCAGTTGCTCGTGGCGACACTAGGCGGGGTGACACGAGGCGGGTCGACCCGAACTGCCGTGTTCATCCAATCGACTCAGCTGGTGGGTGTGAGGCAGTCGAGTACGGCGTTGGTGAACGCCGTCTTGCCGCCTGCGCTCGGTTCCTTGCCCGCCATCACCAGCTTCAGGTCGCCCGCCGACAGCGATGTGAACAGGGCATCGGCTGCGCAGCCGGCGACCTCTTCGGATACGCCGCCAGACTCGACGATCTGCTTCACCAACTCGTCGCGGGTCGGTGCCTTGGAGGAACTGCTTGATCCGCACGCCGTGAGCGCGAGACCGATCGTGAACAACACTGCAATGCGACGCCGGACCATTGGATGACCTCCGTGTGTATCCACGAACCGGAGTGGCCCGCTCCTGTCGACCGTAGGACCATGGTCATCCGCCGCCTAGGGCCATCTGGCCCTTGATCCCTTCTCTGCGGCGGCATCACGCGACGCAGAGTGGCAGGATCTCCCTATGCCCCGTCTGCTTCCCCCCGGCGCATCACGTGACGCCGTGGTACTGCTGCAGACGCGTGCGGTGCGGGCACTGGGGGATGGGCTGGTCAGCGTGGTGTTGGCCGCGTATCTCACGGCCTTGGGGTTCAGCGCCATACGTATTGGAGTTCTCGTCACGGTCACGCTGTTGGGATCAGCCGCACTGACCCTGGCCGTGGGGTTACGCGCTCACGCGTACCCGCGGCGCCGGTTGTTGCGTCTCGTCTCGCTGTTGATGATCGCCACGGGGGTTGGGTTCGCTGCGTTCACCAGCTTTTGGCCATTGGCGCTCGTCGGGATGATCGGCACCCTCAACCCGAGTGGTGGCGATGTCAGCGTGTTCCTGCCCACCGAGCAGGCGCTGCTGCCGGCCACGATCGGCAGCGAGCACCGCACGGCACTGTTCGCCCGCTACAGCCTGATCGGTGCCCTGGTCGCGGCCGTCGGCGCCTCGTTGGCCGGTGTGCCCGAGTGGGTCGCGCGCCGCGTCCACATCGCTGAGACGACTGCGCTGCGCTCCACGTTCGTGCTCTACGCCGTGCTGGGTGTGGTCGTGCTCGTCCGCTACCGGCATCTCAGCCCGAATGTCGAACCGGCGCCGGGAGCCACCTCCGTCGCTCTCGGACCTTCGAAGCGCACCGTCTACCGGCTGGCCGCGTTGTTCAGCCTCGATGCGCTCGGCGGTGGGTTCGTGATCACTGCGCTGGTGGTGCTCTGGCTGCAGCGCCGGTTCGGTCTGTCGCTCGCAGTCAGCGGAGCGGTGTTCTTCTGGGCCGGGGTCTGCTCGGCCTTCTCGGCGCTGGTTGCCGTGCGTATCGCCAAGCGGATCGGCTTGGTGCGCACGATGGTGTTCACCCATCTGCCAGCAAACGGACTGTTGATCCTCACCGCGTTCATGCCGAATGCTCCACTCGCCGTGGCGTGTCTGCTCGGCCGCTCAGCCTTGTCGCAGATGGACGTGCCGGCGCGTACGTCGTATGTGATGGCCGTGGTGACACCCGAGGAACGGCCAGCCGCCGCCAGCGTCAGCAACGTGCCGCGCAGCCTCGCGTCAGCGTTGCCCCCGGTTGCCGCCGGCTGGATGCTCAGCCATTCGCACTTCGGCTGGCCACTGATCATCGGTGGCTCGCTGAAGGCGATCTACGACCTGTTGCTGTTGCACCAGTTCCGCGACCTGCGGCCGCCGGAGGAGCAGACCTGACCTGCGGTGGTCAGCCACCTGAGGCTTGATCCGGCGGATCGGTCCGCAGCAGGCTAAAACAGGTGACGATTTCATCCTCTGGAGGAGCCACCATGGCCAACAGTGATCTCGTCCTCACCGAACTGGTGGACGGCGTCGGCATTGTCACGTTCAACCGCCCCGATCGACACAACGCGATGGACGACGAGATGTCCGACGTCTCCAAGAAGGCCATGCGTTGGGCGCTGGAGACGCCCGAGGTGCGCACCGTGTTGCTGCGCGGCAACGGGAAGAGCTTCTGCTCGGGTCGTGACACCTCGGTGCTCGGACACCGTGCCGGAGGCGAGAGCGATTACTCGTTCGTGCGCCGCCATCAGACGATTCGCCAGGACACGGTGGACAGCCCGAAGGTGGTCATTGCGGCGCTCAAGGGTGGTGTGATCGGCGGTGGGATGGAGACGGCTCTCGCCGCGGACATTCGTATCTGCGACACGACCGCCAAGTTCGGTCTGCCCGAGGTCGGCTTCGCGCTCGTGCCCGACACCGGGGCCACGCAACTGTTGCCGCGGCTGATCGGCGCTGGCCGAGCGAAGCTGATGATCATCGGTGGTCAGCGCATCGATGCCGCCACCGCTTACGAGTGGGGTCTCGTTGAGCAACTGGTGCAGCCCGAGGAACTCGACGAGGTCGCGCTGACGCTGGCCAAGAAGATCGCCGGCCTGTCGCCGCTCGCCGTCGGCATGGCCAAAGGCCTCATCGACCAGGCGCACGCGGGCTCCTTCCGCGACGGACTCGTCGGCGAACTGAACGCGCAGGTAGCGATGTTCACCAGCGCCGACTACCAGGAATCCAAGGCCGCTCGCCGCGAGGGCCGCACCCCGACGTACGAAGGACGCTGACATGGCCTACCCCGAACCGCTTCCACTCGGCACTCCCGTCTTCGCGCCCACGATCCTCGCCGGATCGGTTGCGTTCGTCACCGGTGGCGGCACCGGCCTCGGCAAGGCAATGGCCACAGAACTTGCGCGCAGTGGCGCGTCGATCGCCATCGCCAGCCGCAAGCCCGAGCACCTCGCCGCCGGTGTCGCGGCGATCGAGGCGGTCGGTGCGAAGGCCATCGCCGTTGCCGTCGACGTGCGCGATCCGGAGGCGATCGCCGCCGCGTTCGACGAGGTCGAGCAGCGCCTCGGCACGGTCGACATCCTGATCAACAACGCGGCTGGCAACTTCCCGCAGCCCGCCGAGGACATGAGCCCGCGTGGCTGGCGAGCCGTCACCGACATCGTGCTCGACGGCACGTTCTTCTGTTCCACCGAGTTCGCCCGTCGGCGCATCGCCCTCGGTGGTGGCGGCTGCATCCTCAACATCGCCGCCACATACTCCTGGACAGGCGGGCCAGGCACGGCGCACTCTGCCGCGGCCAAGGCCGGTGTGGTGAACCTCACGCAGTCGCTGGCCGTCGAATGGGCGCCGCACGGGATCCGTGTGAACGGGCTCGCGCCGGGTCTGTTCCCGCACGAGGACATGCCCGCGCACATGCAGCACGACAAGCTCGCCGCCGACGCTCGCGACCGCACGGTGCCCGCTGGGCGCGTCGGCCGCCTGCACGAACTCGGTTGGGCGGCGGCGTTCATGTGCTCGCCGTTCGCCAGCTACATCAGCGGTCACACGTTGGTATGTGATGGCGCAAACTGGTTGCGCCGCAGCCTGCGGATGCCCGAGTTCGTGGATGTTCGCACGCAGTTCGGGCTGGGTGCGACCGAGGAGTAGTTACAGCTCGAGGCGCGCGATCCACAGCCCGGGAGCGTCGAACTCGGCGGGTGTGGGCAGCGGCGATGGCTTGGCGTACAACTCGCAGAGCCGCTGTTCGCCGACGCGGTCGGCGGCGCCAGCGGTGAACGACTTGCCGCGCTGCACTTGGTCCTGCGTCAGCCGCAGGCCGAGCAGGCGCTGCACGAACAGGTCGTCGGGCGAGGCCTCGACGCGGCGCCGCCGCACGGCCTCGGCAATGCGCAGCGCGTCGCCGCCGATGACTCGTATGGCCACCGAGTCGACCAGGTAATCCACCGTGCCGACAACGGCGGCGACGGCAGCGTCGAGCGACGGTGCGAGCGCCGACTGCTCGGCCGACTGCACTGCGCCCAGCAGCAGGGCCGGGTCGGAGAGCAGCTTCTGCATCGCCTGCATCGGGTCGCCGGCATCGTCCATTTCGAGTTGGCCGAGTTGTTCGGCCACGGCCGACGGATCGGCTCGGAACCCGCCGACGTACTGGCGCACAAGGGCGGTGAACTGCTCGCGCAGCGCGGGGATCGCGAACAGCGTGTGGCCGATCATTTCCTGAGCGAGCACCCACAGCCGCATCTCGTCGACCGGCAGGCTCCACTCGGCGGCGAACGCGTCGATCGACGACGGCACGACCAGTAGCGCGTGATCGTTGCGCGGGATCGGCAGGTCGTACTGGCCGAACGTGCGGGCTGCCATGCGACCGACCATCGAGCCGACCGCCATGCCCATCATCGCCGGCTGCATCATCTGGCTGAGGTTGGCCATCATCGCCATCATCGGGTCGGCGTCACCCAGTTCGTCCATCTCCGAACCCGTCGGCTTGCGGCCCAGCGATGTCGCCATCTCGGTGAACAGTGGGCGATAGGCGTCCAGCGTGCGGCTGGCCCACACACCCTTGGTGACCGGGGTGATCTCGGGGAACGCAGCCTCGAAGCCGGTGAGGTCGCGCACATGCATTTCGACGATGCGGGCCAGGCCCTCCATCGCGATACGTGCTGCGGGATCGACGTTCGGCTCGGAGGCGCCGCCGCTGCTGGAGAGTGCTGCGAACTGCCGTGCGGCATCCCAGTTCAACGGGCCCTGCCCAGCGAGCGCTTTGGCCAGGTCGCCGAACATCGGCAAGTTACCGAACGGATTCGCGGCCGGGTCGAAATCGTCTGCCATGACGGAAGCCTACGGCCGCCCGCCCGCCCCCGCTCGTCGCCCAGCCTTCACCCCTCTGTGTCGCGGCGGGGCCGTCTACCTCTGGTGGTGGCAGCCGCGACACAGACGAGGAGAGCGCCTCAGATCTCCCCCTCTGTGTCGCGGCGGGGCCGTCCACCTCTGGTGGTGGCAGCCGCGACATAGACGAGGAGACCGGGGGTAGAGGGTGCGAGGGGGGCGGGGTAAGGTCGCGGGTATGACCGCGACGACAACGATCGCTGCGCCCGTGTGGGTTGGCGATGGCAGCTCCGGACTGGGGTCGCGGGTCCTGCGATTGTTGGCCAACAGCGACACGGTGCGCGCCGGCAAGGCCGCGGGCTGCGATGTGATGGTGTGGCTCGCGGCCGCCGACGCGGATGCGCGGGCCGCACATCACGAAAGTGCGCTCGCTGGGCTGACGGCGGCGTTGAGCGAGTGCGCGGATGCAACCCATGTGGTGCTGGTGTCGTCGGCGATGGTGTACGGCGCATGGGCCAACAATCCAGTGCCGCTCACTGAAGACGCGCTGCTACGACCCGATGTGGAGTTCCCCTTCGCCCGCCAGTTAGGCGCTGCCGAACAGCTGGTTGATGAGTGGCGCTGCGCCCGGCCGGGGCGCTCGACCACGGTGTTGCGTCCCGCAGTGGCCATGGCCGCCGATGGCACCAGTCGGCTGGCGAGTGCGCTGGCTGCAGGGATGGGGCAGCGCGTGGGCGCAGCCGACCCGCCGGCTCAGTTCCTGCATCTGGATGATCTCGCCAGCGCAGTGCTGCTGTCGGTCGAGCAACGACTCGATGGCGCGTACAACGTGGCCCCGGATGGTTGGATCGAGGGTGAGCGCGTGCGGGCACTGGCCGGTGCCGTACCCAGGGTGCACCTGCCGGATCGCGTGAACGAGTTCGTCAACAATCTGCGCTGGCGTTTCCAACGCGGGCCAATCCCGCCCGGTCTGCGCAGCTACACGCGGTGGCCGTGGCTGGTGGCCAACGACCGGCTGAAGGACGCCGGCTGGCGCCCTACGGTCACCAATGAGCAGGCCTATGTGGAGGGCACCGAGGCGAAATGGTGGACGATGGTGTCCCCCAAGCGACGTCAGGAAATCGCGCTTGCTGGCCTGGGCGCAGCGATCCTGGCGGTGGCCATCCTCATCATCCGCGGCGTGCGCCGCGCCAACGCCCGTCGCCGGTAACTCAGAGCGCTGTCTTCGGTGCCGCCAAGGTCACCGACAGCCGTGTTGTCGTACCGTCGCGGCGGCGCACGGCGAAGGTCACCGTGTCGCCAGGTCGGTGCATGCCGAGGTGAGCGATCAGGGCTCGGCCGTTCGACACGGCGTCAGCATCGAGTGCGAGGATGACGTCGCCTGCGACAAGACCAGCGGCAGCGGCCGGGCCCGACGGGTCGACCGCACCGACACTGAGTTCGCCTGCGGGATCGTCGTTGATGACCACGCCGACCCACACGGTGGCGGCGCCGTGCAGCGCAGACATTGCGTGCTGGATGTCGTCGAGGGGTTCGAGCGTGACGAGGTGATCGTCGGCCACGGTGCTGCTGGGTGCAGTGCGCGGGTTGCCGCTGTTGTCGGGCGCAGCAGGCTGCGCCTCATGTGTGCACAGCGCCACCAACTCGCCGCGCTGATTGACGACGGGTGCGCCCTCGGGCATCGTGGCGTCGTGCGACCACGAGCCGTCGACGCTTCCGTCGTCACCGACGATCACGGACATCGGCTGTTCGCCGACGAACGTCAACTCGTCCCCGGGACGGATGTCGGTGGCGATCGTGAACGCTTCGGTGGACAGCGCGGTGGTCGGCGCCAACACGGCCAGCCCGGAGCGATCGTCGATGAAGAGCACGCGGGCTTCCTCGGTGCTGCCGTCGGGAAGCTCCAGCTGAACCGTGGTCGCGCTTCCGACGGCAGCGGCGGTGGTGATCGCGAGAGTGCCGCCGTTCACCGGCGCGGCGAGAACGATGTGGGCGGTGTTCGGAGCAGAGTCGGGGAGGTTGGTGGCGAGGGAGTGAACCGCCCACGTCGGCATCGGGCCACTGAAGAGACCGCTCGCCGAGCCAGCGGTGTGGGTGCTGGTGTTGGGTGCCAGGTCGGTGGTGTCCGAAGGCGAGGCGGTGGATGCCGATGAGGAGGCCACGGTGGCGACCTCGGTGCTGAAGTCGTTCTTGGTGAGGTTGACGATCGTGGATCGGACCGTGGAGGCTGCGCCTCGGCCAGCTTCGGTGCTGAGCATCGCCCACAGCAACATGACTCCGAGCACGCTGCCGACCACGCCGGTGGCTGCGGTGAGACCACGACCGATCGCGAGCGGCGGCTCGGTCTGTTGCCAGACCTGTTGGCCGATCTCGCTGGGGTGCCGCCATATGCGCTCGTGGGCAGGTAACGGTGCAGGGGGTTCCTGGTCGTCCTGGTTCCAGTCGCTGGGGCTCACGAAGCGGTCAGGTTAGTGAGGATCTGCTCCGATGTGGCGTCGCGCGCTGAGCACAGCAGCATCAGCCATCTGTATGGCCTAGAGCAATGGCCGGTACCACGTGGTGGCGAGTGCAATCACGGCTACCATGGGCAGTTGTGCAACCTCCGGCAAACGGCAACTCATGGTTGGGACTCACCGACCAGGTGCTGCCCATCGCAGCAGCATATGAATGGTGCGTGCTGCCCGGGTGCGGAGCGGTCGTGTTGTTCAGCGGCACGGTGCGCGACCATGCGGTCGACGAGCATGGCGAAACGCGCGACGATGTGCAGTACCTCACCTACGAGGCATACGACGAGCAGGTGGTGCCGGCCTTCGCCGCGATCGAACTGGAACTGCGTCGCCGCTGGCCCGACACCGGGCGCGTGGTGCTGTTGCACCGCACCGGTCGGCTCGGGCTCAGCGAGAGTTCTGTAGTCGCCGTCGTGAGCGCGCCGCACCGCCCGGAAGCGTTTGAGGCCGCGCGCTATGCGATCGACGCGTTGAAGGCCAGCGCTCCCATCTGGAAGCACGAAGTGTGGGCCGATGGCGCCGACTGGGGAACCGGTGCGCACACGCCGGTCTCGCCTACTGCGGTTGCCACTGCCACGGGGAGCGTCCGATGACCTGGGTGTTCATCGCAGTGGTGGTGCTCGCTGCCGTTGGCTTCTATTGGTACGGGCGGCGACGCCATCGGCAGGAGCCAGGTGTCGCCAGCTTCCAACGTCACATCGATGCGCTCTCGTCTGAGCGTCGTCGTGAGTCGTTTGAACGCGTGCGCCCGCAGATGCAGGACGACTACGACGACGAGACGGGAAGCTGACACATGGCCCGCGACCTCGCGATCGACCTCGGCACGGCCAACACACTGGTGTACATGAAGGGGAAGGGCATCGTGCTGAACGAGCCCTCCGTGATTGCGCTCAACCGGCAGACCGGCGAGGTGCTGGCCACCGGCCGTGAAGCGTGGCAGATGATCGGCCGCACTCCCGGCTACATCGTCGCCGTGCGTCCGTTGCGCGGCGGTGCCATCACCGACTTCGAGATCACCGAACGGATGATCCGTCTGCTGCTGCAGCGCGTTGGTGTCAGTCGCTTCACTCGGCCCAAAGTCGTCATCTGCGTGCCCTCGGCCATCACCGAGGTCGAGCGTCGCGCGGTCACCGATGCGGCACGCCGCGCAGGCGCCGCTGATGCGCAGCTCATCGAACAGCCGATGGCCGCCGCGATCGGCGCCGATCTGCCCATCGACGAGCCCGTCGGCAACATGGTGATCGATATCGGCGGCGGTACGAGCGAGACCGCCGTCATCAGTCTTGGTGGCATCGTGGCGCTCGAGGCGGTCCGCGTCGGCAGTTTCGACATCGACGCCGCGATCCAGGCCTATGTGCGTCGCGAGCATGGCATCGCCATCGGCGAACGCACGGCGGAAGAAGTGAAGGTGGCCATCGGCTCGGCCTCACCCACGGAGGACGAAAGCCAGGCCGAGGTGCGCGGACGCGACCTCATGACCGGCCTGCCCAAGACCGTGGTGCTGACGCCCGAGGAAGTGCGTTTCGCGATCGACGACGTGGTCAGCAGTATCACCGCGTCGGTGGTGCGTTGCCTCGCGAAGGCGCCGCCCGAGTTGGCGCAGGACTTCCTCTCTCGGGGCATGTACCTCGTCGGCGGTGGCGGTCTCCTGCGTGGTCTCGCTCAGCGCATCGAGAAGGAAACGAACGTTCCGGTACGCATGTCGAACATGCCACTCGAGGCGGTCGTGATGGGTGCCGGTCACTGCATCGAGCACTACGACGCGCTCAAGGGCATGTTCATGGGTGCCCGCCGGTAGTTCGGCGTCGGGACACACTGTCAGGATGCCGGTATGAGGAGGACTCGCACACGGCTGTGGGTGCGGCGTTTGCGCGTGTGGCGCGCTCGTCGAGCCGGCGTCAGGCGGCGTGAACTCGTTCGCTCCCGTCACCCCAGCGGTATGTCGGCCGGTCGACGCCCTGGGAGCACTCCGCAAACAGTGAAAGCCCCGCAGTATGCGATGCCTTCGGCAATTCCCATGCCGGTGGGTGGCGTGCTCACTTCCGAACATCTCGACTCGCCGACGGCCGATGTGAACGAACTGCTGGAGGTTGCGGACCTGGGTGTTATCGCTGCTGCGCCTGCACCTGACGCGGTGCCCGTCTCGGAACCAGCCGAACAGGAACCAGCCGAACAGGAACCGCCCCCGCCGCCCGTCCCGCCGAAGCCGAGAATCGTGTCGATTTCCACCATGCCGACTGCACCCACGGCGCAGCCCGGTACCAAGGGTCGGCCGGGCCGCGGCGCCCCGCCGAGTTCATCGCCGCCCATGGACCCAGGGTTCAACAAACGATGATGCGCCCCGCCGTTCGGTGAGGTGAGTCAGGTACGTGCAAGGCGAACGACGCGCGAGCCGCCAAGGTCGAGCAGGTAGACATCGCCATCGGGGCCGGATGCCACAGCGCTGATACTTCCCTGTACGCCGAAGTCGACGAGTTCAGCCTCGGTCTGGCCCGGTGCCGTGCGGATCGCTCGCACCTTGCCACTGCAGTAATCGCTGAACACGTACCAACCAGCGAGCGACGGGATCTCCGTTCCGCGGTAGACGGTGCCACCAGAGATGGAGCACCCGTCGTCGCCGTGCGTGTACTCGAACACCGGCGGCGTGACGCCGTCAGCGGGCTGGTCGGGGTTGAACCGCTTGCTGCCTTCGAACGCGCTCCAGCCGAAGTTCAGTCCGCGCCCACCGCCCTCGGTGGCCCACCCGACATCGATCTCTTCGATCTCGTTTTGGCCGACATCGGCGATCCACAGGTCTCCCGTGGCACGGTCGAAGTCGAAGCGCCATGGGTTGCGCAGCCCGTAGGCCCAGATCTCGCCGCGTGCACCGCCGACGCTGGCGAACGGGTTGTCGGCCGGAATGGTGTACGCCTTCGTGCCATCGGGAGTGGGATCGATGCGCAGGATCTTGCCGAGCAGTTCGCTCAGATTCTGCCCTCGTCGCTGCGGGTCATTTGCCGCGCCACCATCGCCGAGGCCGATGTACAGCAGACCGTCGTTGCCGAACAGCAGCTTGCCGCCGTTGTGGTTCGGGTACGGCTGACGAACGGTGAGGACGGTGCGTTCGCTCGCTGTGTCGAACTGGCCGTTTGGTTCCAGCGAGTATTCAGCGATCACTGTGTTGCCATCGACGTCGGTGTAGTCGACGTAGGCCAAGGGCTTGGTGGGGTGGAACGCCATGCCGAGCAGACCCTGTTCGCCACCTCGGGACACGAGGTCGCTGATGTCCAGCACGGGTGTGCCGGTCGTGCCGTTGAGCAACGGCACGATGGTGCCACCCTGCTGCACGATGTAAAGCGCCGGGTCGCCCTCGCGGAACGTGAGGTCGACGGGCCGGTCGAGTCCGATGGCCGCCGTAGTGAAAGTGACCATCGACGCGGCGAGGGGCGCAGTGCTCGGTGGCGGTGGCGGTGTCGGAGCGGTCGAGGCCTCGGTGACCGATGGCGCCGTCGACTCAGGCGTCCTTACGGTGGTACTGGTCGCCAGGCTTGTGTCGCGACTGGTGCCGTCGCTGGAGCAGGCGGCGAGCAGCAGCGCGGCTGCGGTGAGCGAAGCTGCGCCCGTGTGGTGCGTCCCGCCGACGCGCCTCATGGCTGGGCCATTCGCACAAGACCCTCCTGTGACACCGTCACCGCCAGTTGCCCGTCGGCGGTGTAGATGTTGCCGCCGGCCAGACCTCGCGAGCCGTGTGTGGAGATGGGCGACTGGACGTAGAGCAACCATTCGTCGGCGCGGAACGGGCGATGGAACCACATCGCGTGATCGAGGCTGGCCATCTGCATCCCGGGTGTGTCCCACGACATGCCGAACGGCAGGATCGCCGTGTCGAGCAGTGTCATGTCGCTGGCGTAGGTGACGATGCAGGCGTGCAGCACCGGGTCGTCGGGGAGCCGGCCGTCGGCTCGCAGCCACACACGCTGACCGTACGCGGCGAGGCCGTTGCGGGCCATCGGGTCGGTATCCACGAAGCGCACGTCGATCGGCCGCGGGCGGTCGTAGTGCTCGCCGAGCCTGTCCTTGTAGGGCGCCATACGTTCTTTGAAGTCGGGCAGCGTTTCTGGCGCTGGAACTCCCAAGGGGGGAGGCGTCTGATAGTCGAGGCCCGCTTCGGGGATGTGGAAGCTGGCCTGCAGATTGAAGATCGCGCGGCCATTCTGGATGGCGACCACACGCCGGGTGGTGAAACTCTTGCCATCACGAATGCGGTCGACCTCGTAGAGGATCGGCTTGGTGGGGTCGCCGGGCCGCAGGAAGTAGGCGTGCAACGAATGCACCGATCGACCAGGTTCGACCGTGCGGGTGGCAGCGACCAGGGCCTGACCGGCGACCTGGCCGCCGAACACTCGTTGGCGGTTCTCGTCGGGGGAGACGCCGCGGAAAAGGTTGACCTCGATCGCTTCAAGGTCGAGCAGGTTCACGAGTTCATTGAGCGCTGTCATGGCGAGACCCATTCTCGCAGGCGTGGAGGGCTCTTGTGCCAACGGGGGGCACGGCTGCCGCCACAGGTATCGTGCGGCCCATGTCGTCCGTCGAGCCGCTTGATCCAGTCCTGCGTGCTTGCGCATTGGCTGCCATTGGGTTCATGCCCCCCGACGAGGGTGACGCACTCCATGCCGCTGCCGTGGCGGCGGGCGCAGCGGTGCCCGGCCTACCGTTCCTGGAGGTTGGCTCGTACTGCGGCCGTTCCACCGTGTGGTTGGGTGGTGCCGCTCGTACCGCCGACACTGTGCTGTTCGCCGTCGACCACCACCGCGGCAGCGAGGAGAACCAGGCAGGGTGGGAGCACCACGACCCGACGACCGTCGACCCGCGTACCGGGAAGATGGACACCTTGCCCAGGTTTCGCGACACCATCCACGACGCGGGTCTGGAAGCTGTCGTGTTCGCCGTGGTTGGTCAGTCAGCAGCGGTCGCCGCGCACTGGACGTCACCGCTGGCATTCTTGTTCATCGACGGTGGCCATGGCGAGGAACCAGCCCGTCTCGACTATGAGGGCTGGACGCCGCGAGTCGCGCTGGGTGGCACGCTGGCCATCCACGATGTGTTCCCCGACCCGGCCGCTGGTGGCCGCCCGCCGTACGAGCAGATCTTCCGCCCGGCGCTGGAATCCGGCCATTTCGCGCTCGTCAGCGCCACCGGCAGCCTGCGCATCCTCCACCGCGTCGCCTGACCCGCGTTCAAGTCGGCGGTGGGGTCCGGACAGGTCTGTGCTGAACGCCGACTTGGATTAGCCGAACTCGACACCCTGGGCCAACGGCAGTTCGTTGGAGTAGTTGATCGTGTTCGTGGCCCGGCGCATGTAGCCCTTCCACGCGTCGCTGCCGCTCTCGCGGCCGCCACCGGTGGACTTCTCGCCACCGAACGCGCCACCGATCTCGGCACCGCTGGGCCCGATGTTCACGTTGGCGATCCCGCAATCGCTGCCCGCAGCGGACATGAATCGCTCGGCGTCGCGCAGGTCGGTGGTGAAGATGCTGCTGGCCAGACCCTGTGGCACCTCGTTGTGCAGGTGGACCGCCTCATCGAAGGTGTCGTACGCCATCACGTACAGGATCGGGGCGAACGTCTCGGTGTGCACGATGGCCGTCTGTCCGGGCATGGCGACGATCGCCGGGCGCACGTAGGCCGCGTCGGGCATCTGCTCGGCGAAGTGCCGTTCGCCACCGACGACAACGGTGCCACCGTCGGCCTGTGCTGTGTGGATCGCCGCGTGCATGCGATCGAGGCTGCCCACCGTGACGAGTGGGCCCACGAGCGTGGCCTTGTCGAGCGGACTGCCGACCGGCAGGCTGGCGAAGGCGGTGGAGAGGCGACTGACCACCTCATCAAGGCGCGATGTGTGCACGATGAGGCGGCGCAGGCTGGTGCAGCGCTGCCCCGCTGTGCCAGCCGCGGAGAACGTGACACCGCGCACCACTAGTTCGGCGTCGGCGCTGGGCGCGATGATTGCGGCGTTGTTGCCCCCGAGTTCGAGGATGCTGCGACCGAAGCGAGCAGCCACCACCGGACCAACCTTGCGGCCCATCGCCGTACTACCCGTGGCCGACACCAGAGGTACACCTTCGTGGGCCACCAGTTCTGCGCCCACCGTGCCGTCGCCGAGCAGCACCTGGTTCAGGTGGGCCGGCACGTCCAACCCCATCGCAGCTCGCTGCAGCAGTGCGTCGGTGGCGAGGGCGGTGAGCGGGGTGAGTTCGCTGGGCTTCCACAGCACCGGGTTACCGCACACCAACGCGAGCGCTGCATTCCAGGCCCACACCGCGACGGGGAAATTGAACGCGCTGATGACGACCGTCGGGCCGAGCGGCAGCCATTGCTCCATCAGTCGGTGACCGGGGCGTTCGCTGGCAATCGTGAGCCCCTGCAGCTGCCGGCTGAGACCGACGGCGTAGTCGCAGATGTCGATCATCTCCTGCACTTCGCCGAGCGCCTCGCTCTCGATCTTGCCGGCCTCCAGTTGCACGAGTCGGGCGAGGTCGGCCTTGTGAGTTCGTAACTGCTCGCCGAGCCGGCGCACGAGCTCACCGCGCACGGGTGCGGGGGTGGTGCGCCACGTGAGGAACGCCGCGCTCGCACGATCCACCGCGGTGGCCACGCTGACGCTCGCAGCGACGGCCCCGATGATGGTGCCGGTGATCGGTGTGCGGGCCGTGTGCGGCCCGGTACCGAGCGGCGCCGCACCGCATGCACGCAACGAATGGTCGGCGATGGTGTGCAGGGCGTCTGTGGTGGGGAAGTTCACACCTTCATCGTGCCACGAACTGCAAGTGTCGCTGACTCGCGGTTAACGGTGCGCGCTGTGGCCGCGCCCGGCTGCAGCGGCGACGAGGCCAAGGCCGATGAACATGCCGCCCGACACCCAGCGGCGCATGATCGGCAGGGTGCGGCCGCGCAACAGCAGGTGGCGGAAACTGCTCGCCATCAGCGAGTACGTGCTGTTGAACACCGTCGCCAGCAGTACGAAGATCACGCCGAGCACCAACGACTGCATTCCGGCGTGCGGCTCGTCGGCGTGCACGAACTGGGGGAAGATCGACAGGAAGAACAATGCTGTCTTCGGGTTCAGCATGTTCACCAGCACGCCTTGGCGGAACGCAGCCGTCATTGACACGCCGGGCCGGTCGGGGTCGAGTGCCTCTGGCTTGCGCAACAACGTGAGCACACCGGACACGATGAGGTAGATCGCGCCCGCCCACTTCACGACGTTGAACGCTGTGGCCGACGCGGCGAGTACGGCGCTCAGGCCCCCGGCCGCTGCCGAGGCCTGCAGCAGGTCGCCGAGTTCAAGTCCGGCGACGGCGGCCAACCCGACCTCACGTCCGTCGGCGATGCTGCGCTGCAATGTGTAGAGCATCGCCGGCCCGGGGATCATCAACAGGGCAGCAGTTGCCGCGGCGAAGGCGGCGATCGTTGACCAGTTGGGCATGGGGTGATCGTACGATCAGTCGGCCGGGCGAGGCACGAACACGCGACTCGCCGGGCTGGCGCCGGTGATCGCGTCGGCGGCCAGAATGACGGCAGCTCCGGTGTAGGCGCTGGTTTCCTCGGCGGGGAAGCGCACGAGCGAGGGGTAGACGATGCCGGTGTCGTAGGCACCGTCGGGGCGACGGTGTGGGCGGGTCCAGGCCAACAGGTCGGTGGCCGTGACGAGGTCGCCGATGACGGCATAGGCGATCGACGCCTCGGCGGTCTCGCTGGCCGTCACCCACGGTTCGTCGCTGACGCAGCGGATGCCCTTGCCGTCCATCGCGAATGTTGGCCAGCCGTCGGCCAAGCGGGCGAGGGCCCGGTCGCCGGTGAGACACCCCGAGAGCACCGGGTAGTACCAGTCCATCGCCCAGCGTTCCTTCGGTTCGAACGCCTCGGGGTGGTCGTCGATGCACTGTGCCAGAAGGTCGGCTGCTGCCGTCCAGTCGGGGCGCGGCTCGTGGATCAACTCGGCCAGGAGCGCTCCGCTGCGCAGGGCGTGGACGATGCTGGATGAGCCGGTGAGCAGCGCATAGTCCCACGGGGCATCGTCGGCGTTGCGAGCCCACAGGATGGTGCCGTTCGCTCGGCGCATGGACAGCACCCAGTCGAGCGAGCGTTGCACCGTGGGCCACAGATGGTCGACGAAACCTCGGTCCCAGGTGCACAGCCAGTGGTGCCACACGCCGGTGGCGATGTAGGCGCAGACGTTCGTGTCGAGCTTGGCCTCTTCCACCGAACCATCGGGCAGGTAGTAGTTCCACCAACTGCCGTCGGGGAGTTGGATGTCGACCAGCCACTCGTAGGCGCGTTCAGCTGGTGCGTGGAGGCCGGCCACGTCGAGTGCCATCGCCGTCTCAACATGGTTCCACGGGTCGCAGTGACCGCCTGGAAACCACGGGATCATGCCCGTGTCGAGTTGCAGGGCGGCGATCGACTCGGCGGTCTGCACGATCTCGTCGGATGACAACACACCTTCGAGGTGTGGGATGCGCGGACGCGTCACGGTTTGGTTCCGTAGACGATGAGGCTCTTGCCCATCACTGGCGCCAGCGTGCGTTCCAGCAGCGCCATGCCCTTGGGTTGGTTGATGATCTCCCACTCGAGCAACCTGCGGTAGCGGGCCACCAGCGGGTGATCGTCGCGGCGCGGGCCGACCGCACACTTCAGCCACCAGTACGGCGAGTGCAGCGCGTGGGCGTGATGGCTGCCGAGCACGGTGAGGCCGGCGGTGCGCATCTTCGCCTTCAACTCGGTCTCGCTGTAGATGCGCACATGACCGCCCACCGACTTGGGTGCGTGGTACTCGTCGCTGAGCATCCAGTTGATCTTCTCGGGGAACCACGTGGGCACCGTGGCGGCGAACGTGCCGCCGGGTCGCAGCACGCGCACCAGTTCGGCGATCGCGTCGGTGTCGGCCTGGATGTGTTCCAGCACCTCGCTGGTGATCACGCGGTCGAAGGAGTTGTCCGCGAACGGCAGTCGGGTGGCGTCACCTTGCAACGTGCCGACGTAACGCTCTTCGGGAATCTCGCCAGCCTCGGCCATCGCACCGAAGGTGTTGCGCGTGGCCACCATTTCGTCTGCGGAATAGTCGAGGGCGACGACACGCGCGCCCAGGCGGGCGAGTTCGAACGCGTGACGGCCGAAACCGGCTCCGGCGTCGAGCACGAGGTCGCCGGGTTGCACACCCAATCGTCCGAATCGGATGGTCAGCAATTGCTAGATCCGACCGTTCTTGCGCAACTTCAGCACGTTGGCCGGCATCGCCAGCACTTCCCGGTACTGCTCGACGGTGAGCTGCGCGCAGTGCTTCCAGCTCCAGCGCTCGACGACGCGCTCGCGGCCCGCTGCGCCGACCCGTGCACGCAATGCGGCGCCTTCGGGGGAGATGTCGAGACCGCGGCGCAGGGCGGCGAGCAGCGACTCGACATCGCCCGCCTTGCAGCCCAGCACGGTGTCGCCGTCCTTGCCGGTCACCTCGGGCAGTGCGCCGCCATCGGTGGCTACCAGGCAGATGCCGGTGCACATGGCCTCGATCGCCGGCAGCGAGAAGCCCTCGTACAGGCTGGGCACGACGGCCAGTTCCGCTTCGGCGTAGAGCTCGACGATACGTTCATCGGAAACACCCGACACGAAGTCGATGTAGGGCCGCAGGCCGAGCTTGTCGATCAGGTCGTTGCTGGCGCCGGCGCGGGGCTTGCCGATGATGGTGAGGCGGATGTCGTCGCGCTCGGTGCGCAGCTTGGCCATTGCCTCCAGGAGGTAGCTCAGCCCCTTCAACGCGACGTCCGCCGACGCAGTGGTGATCAGGCGGCCGGCCTGTCGTGGCACACCTGGAAGCGCGGTGAACAGATCGGGGTCGACCCCCACGGGCACCAGGCGCATGCGATCGAGGCTGACGCCCATGTCGGCGTTGATGTCCTTGATGCTGTTCTCGCTGACGACCACGACGCGCGGCATACGGCTGGCGACACGGCCCTGCATCTTCACGAAGTTGTACCAACGGCCGATACCGCGTCGCTTGCGACGGTTCTCGGTGTGCTCCATCTCCAACGCCCGGTCGCGGGTGATGGGGTGGTGCAGCGTGACGATCGTGGGGATCATCCGCTCAACGCCGAGGATGCCATAGCCGAGGCACTGGTTGTCGTGCACCAGGTCGAAGTCGCGCTGGCGCTTCTTCAACTGCTCGTAGATGCGCACGCTGAACGCAAGCGGTTCACCGAACGTTCCCTTCAGGTGGCTGAGCGACTCCACCCAGTCGCCCTTGGTCTTGAGTTCCCAGTAGCCAGGCATGCGGCCGGGAAAGTGCTCGTTCCACAGGTCGAGGCTGGGCAGTTCGTGCAGCGGAACGCGCTCGTCGAGCACCGGGTAGGGCTGACCGCTGAACACTTCGACCGTGTGGCCGAGGTCGGCGAGCGCCTTGGTGAGGTGGCGCGTGTACACACCCTGGCCACCCACGTGGGGCTTGCCCCGGTAGGTGAGGTAGGCGATCTTGAGCGGGGCGTTCGGGTCGAGACCCTTGGCGCCGGCCGGCGTGACGGCAGACATGGTGAGCCAGGCTACCGGCGCAGAGTTACCCGTGGGTAGCTGGGACTCTTTGTCCTGGTCAGTGCATCAGCAGGAGCACGTGCCGGTGCCGGTGCCGGTCGCCCAGTGTTCACGGTTCAGTGGCCCATTGGAAGGACATTCGCCGTTGCAGTAGGTCGCCGGGTTCCAGACGAGCGGCGCCGCCGATGTTGAATGCGTCGGGTGGACCGCTCTGCGGCTCGACGCACAGGGCGTCGTCCAGTTCATCGAACACCACCCAATGGTCGCAGTCGCTGGAGACCGTGAGGGTCAGCCCGGGGTAGTGCAGGCGGAGCGGTGCGAGTGGACCGGTGAAGCAGTCGTCCCACGGGTGGGGTACCGGATCGATCAGCACGGGCACCGCGATGTGGTCGAGGTCGCGTCGGTACATCTGGGTGAACTCGAGGTCGGCCGATATCGGCTTCACGAAGCACGGATGCCAGCCGATGACCGCCGGCATCGGCAGTGCGTTCGCGTACACCGTGAGCAGACAGTTGAGGCCGCGTTCGTGGAGATGGATGTGTTGGTGGGCGGTGCCGCCGAATGGCCAGTCGAGCGCCACCTGCAGTTCGCAGTGGTCAAGGCCGGCATCGAGCACTTCCCATTCGGCCATGAAGGTGGTGCCGTGAATGGCGTGTGGGGCCAGGTTGATCGGCAGTCGGTAGTTCAGGCCGTCGAATCGAAACCGCCCATCGCGCACCCGGCCCGCCCACGGGGCCATCGGGAAACTGCCCCAGCCCATCTGCCCGCGCGACGGGTGGTGCTGCAGCAGCGATGTGCCGGCCACCACGAGTCGCCCGAGTCGCCCTCCGTCCTCGGGGTGCACGGTGAGGCGTGCGTCTCCTGCAGCGAGCTCGATCATGAGTCTTGGTCTTATCATTCGCGGCATGCGTGGACTGGTGCAGCGGGTTCGATCGGCGAGTGTGATGGTGGGCGGCGAGACCGTCGGCGAGATCGGCCAGGGTCTGTGCGTGTTGGTGGGCGTGACCCACGACGACACGCCAGCCCACGCTCGCAAATTGGCCGAGAAGTTGTGGAACTTGCGTGTGATGGATGACAACGCGGGTGTGATGAACCTCAGCGTTGCCGACACGACACGCGCGGTGCTCGTGGTCAGTCAGTTCACGCTCTACGGCGATGCCAACGGGGGTCGTCGGCCGAGTTGGATCGCCGCCGCCCGTCCCGAGCACGCCGAACCACTGGTGCGCATGGTGGTCGAGCACCTGCAGTCGCTGGGTGCCACCGTCGCCACCGGCCGGTTCCGCACCGAGATGCTGGTTGACATCCGCAACGACGGCCCGGTCACCGTCATGGTCGAGGTCTGATTCCGGTCAGTCGGTCGGCTTCTGGGAAGGCCCAGTCCCGGTTTCCGGGACGGATCGCGCCCAGAAGCGTCGATGGGAAGATTCCTGCCCAGAAACCGAGCGCCACGTCACGAGGGCCAGGGCGAGGGCGATCAGCACCACCCAGGGCAGGGTGCCGGTGTGTGAGTACCAGGTGCGGCCGCGACCGGCGGTGACCTCGTGGTAAATCACCTTCTGCTCGCTGACGGCGGTGCGGTCGAACACTGCACCGCTGGGCGAGATGAACGCACTGAACCCGGTGGGGGCGGCCTGCACCACCCATCGGTTCTGCTCGATCGCCCGCAACCGTGACGACGCGATCTGCTGGCTCTGCAGCACGGTCCAGGTGTAACTGCTGCCGTTCGTCGGGTTGATGATGAAGGCCCCGCCCGCTTCAACGCCTTCGTTGACGCGGCCACCGAAGAACACCTCCCACGAGATGACGGTGGCGAAGCGGGTGCCATCAGGCAGTTCCAGTACCGCCGGCCCCGTGCCGGCGACAGCGTCGCGGGGCACCAGGTCGGTGGGTGCGCCCAACGCGTGCAGCAGACCGCGCAGCGGCATGTACTCGCCGAACGGAACCCGACGTACCTTGTCGTAGCGACTGGTGACCGTGCCCTCGGGGGTGACGACCACCTGCGCATTGAGGAAGTTGTCGCGGCCGTTGTCCTCGGTGATGCCCACGGCGAAGGGGGCACCGATTCGCGTGGCCTCCGCGGCCACCTCGGCCAGTTCCGGGCTGCCCTCGAAGCGCACCACATCGATCACGTTCTCGGGCCACACCACCAGATCCACGGAACCCGGTGCGATGGTGCGCGTGGCAGCCAGGTGGCGCTGCAGCACTTCGTCGGCGTTGGTGTTCACCGCATGAGTGCCCTGCGGGCCGCCACCCTGCACCGCGGCCACACGCCAAACCTGCATCTTGGCTTCGGTGCCAAACTGACCATCAGCGAACGGTGTGAGTGCCAACCACACGAACAGCGCCACCAGGACACCAAGTGCACCGTGCCACTCGCCCTTGGCGGTGGCGCCGCGCTTGCGCGCCAACTGGGGCACGAACGGCGACGGCCCGGAGAGGGCAAACCCGATCTGGAACACGAACCATGTGAGCAGCACCACGCCGCCCACGCGCACCACGGTGGCGAACGGACCGGCAGCCTGACCGATGGCCAGGCTGGCCAGTGGCACACCGCCGAAGGGGAAGCAGAACCGCAGTGCCTCGGCCAGTGTGTGCGCCAGGGGGCGACCGATCACCCGCCATGGGCCGCGTGGTGCAGCCCACGCCGCGACGGCGTGGAAACCCGCAAACATCGAGGCGGCGAGCAGGTACCCGGGTGCGGTGAGGAACCACATCCAGCACATACCTGGGAACAGCCAGGCGGCGCCGAACAGCCACCCGCGAGCAAGTCGCTGGCGGTTCGTGGTGGCGGCCTCTGCACTGGTCTCGTAGATGGCGATGCCCACGAACGCAAGTGGCCAGAAACCCCACGGGGGCAACGCGGCAGCAACGAATAGTCCGCCAATGACCGCCTTCAGCGCAGCGCGCGACGGCAGGTGGCGGGGGAAGGGAAACCGGCGCGGCATACGAGGGTGACTACTGCAGTTCCAGGGACACCACGATGCGTTCCTTGGTGGAGCCAACCGGGTTGCAGGCGAACAGTGTGGCGGTGTGCGCTGCTGTCTGGTTGATGATCCACACTGAGTCAGGAGTGACGATCCTGGTTCCGGTCACGTGGTAGACGAAACGGCCCTCGGGGGTGGTGAAGATCACTTCGTCACCTGGCACCAGCTTGTCGAGATAGCGGAACGGCCGGTCGTGCGATGTGCGGTGGCCACCAACGACGACATTGCCGGCATGGCCCGGCATTGCCGTTCCCGGCCAGTGACCGGGCCCACGGTTGAGCGTCGTCAGTGAGACACCCTCGAACAGCGACTTGCTGACGTTGATCTTGGGGATCTCGATCGTGCCGAGCTTGTTCGTCGGCTCGGCCGCATGCGGCGCCGGAGGTGCCTGGGGCACTGGCAGTGCCTCGGTCGTGGTGGTCGGTGCGATCGTTGTGCTGGTGGTGCTCGTGGTGCTGGTCGTGGCGGCCGCGATGGTGCTGGACACCGTGGTGGCGGCCGACCCGTGGTCGTCGCTGCACGCCGTGACGAACAGAAGGACCGCAGTGGCGGCGATGAACCCGTGACGCATCGGGTCAGTCTGCCACGGGGAACAGTTGCTCGGTCAGGCGCTCGGCAGCAGATTTCCCTGAACGGATACACGCCGGTACGCCGATGCCGTGGTAGCTGGCGCCAGCCAGTGCCAGGCCGACCGGTAACTGTCCCTCAGCGACGGCAAGGCGCTCGGCATGGTGTGGGCGATATTGAGGGAAGGCACCCTGCCAGCGTGAGACGCGGGCATGGATCGGCTCCAGCGTGAGGCCGATGTGGTGGCCCACTTCCTCGACCGCCGCCGTGAGCAACTGCTCATCGGAGAGGTGCAGCACGGGCAAGCCGTCGCGGCCGAGCGAGATGCGCAGAATCACATGGTCGCCGACCTGCCAGTGCGACCACTTCTGCGAGCCGAATGACGCAGCGGTGACGAGGCGCTGCATCGGCTTGGGCACCAGGTAGCCGCTCATACCGCGCAGGTGTGCCGGCCAGTCGGTCTCGTGGATCGCCAGCGACACCATTGCCACATCGGCCGCGGGAATCTGCGCCAACGTGGCAGCCGTGTCGACTGCGACGTTCGCGAGCAGCAGGGCGGCGGCCTTGGCCGGGCACGCCAACACGACCGCGTCGAAGGCTTCCCCGTCGACGAGCCAGCCAACGCCACCAGCGCCACGTTCGACCGTGCTGACCGGTGCTCCCGTACGCAGTTCGGCGCCGTGTGCGCGAGCGACCTCGGCGGTGGCCTGGATCAATGACCCCATGCCACCAGTCGGTGCGTAGAACACCGGGCCAGCGGTGGGCGACGGCTTGGGCATCGTGCGGCCGGCGATCAGCACGCTTCGCGCCTTGGACGCCAGGTCGTAGATCTGGGGTACCCCGGCAAGGCTGAAGTGGTCGGTGTCGGCCGCATAGATGCTGCCCACGAGTGGGTCGACAAGGCGCAGGTGCACCTGATCGCCGAAGCGTGTGCGCACGTAGCCGCCGAGCGAGTCGTCGGCCAATGAGGTGCGCGGCCGGAATGGTTCGGTGGCGGCCCGGAACTTGCCACCCCAGGTGAGCAGCGTCGACTTCGCCAACTTGAACACATCTGTTGGCATGCCGAGCAGGAGGCCCTCTGGGATCTGGTGTAACCCGTCCCACCACACGGCGGCCTTCCCCGATGTCGGTGCAACGAGTTGGTCGCCGAGGCCGACCGCCTTGGCCAGTGCGGTGCCCCACGGGAGCCGAGCGAGGAACGCATCGGGACCTTCGTCGATCGCGGGGTGGCCAGCGAACGGGCTGGTGAGCACCTTGCCGCCGAGGCGGTGGTCGGCTTCGATGAGTGTGACGTGCAGATCGCCAGCGGCTGCCTGTGCCGAGGTGGCGAGCGTGTGTGCGGCGGACATGCCCGCAGCGCCGGAGCCGATGACCGCGATGCGACGCTGCAGCGTGCTCATCGGGTGGAGGCTTCGATGACCCGACGGGCGAGCGCGGCCATGACGGTGGGGTCGTCGTTCACGCACGCCGTGCGGGCGAACTGTAGGCCGTGCTGCGCAGCGCGCTTGGTGGCCTCGATGTCGAGGTCGTACAGCACCTCGAGGTGATCGGAGACGAACCCGACGGCGCTGACCACGACACCACGAGGTGCGTCGGAATCGTTCTCGGCTGCAGCCAGTTCGTCGATTACTTGCAGAATGTCGGGCCCCAGCCACGGCTCCGGTGTGCGTCCGGCGCTCTGCCACGCGATCGACCATGAGGTCCATTGGCCCAACCCGGCGGCCTCGGCGACCGCCATCGCGGTGGCGCGCAACTCGTCGGGGTAACGGTCGCCGGCGGCGACGATGCGCTCGGGCAGCGAGTGCGCAGTGAACAACACCTTCGTGTTGGTCGGCATGGTGGCAAGCACGGCGCGCAGGCTGGCGGCGATGAACTCCACGAACGCGGGCTCGACAGCCCAGCTCTCGACGCCGTCGACGGTGATGCCGTGCGGTGCTGCCGCAGCGCGTGCCCGGTCGAGGTACTGGCCGACGGAGTACGCCGAATAGTGCGGCGCCAGCACCAGACCGATGGCGTGCGTGAACCCACGTGCGGCGAGTGCGTCGACCGCGGTCTCGATCTTCGGCTCGGCGTGCTTCAGCCCGAGTACTACCTCGTACTGACCAGGAGCGGTGGCGTCGAGCGCCTGCTGCAAGGCCACCCGCTGTGCCTCCGTGCGGGCAGCCAGTGGGCTGGTGCCGCCCAGTGCGTCGTAACGCGCCGTGAGGTCGGCCAGTTGCGCAGGTTCGGGTGGGCGGCCGCGGCGGATGTCGGTGTAGTACGGCAGGATCTCGTCGGGGGTTCGCGGCGTTCCGTACGCCATCAGCAGCACAGCGGTGCGGGTTTCGGTGCTCATCGGGTGGTCCGTTCGTGCACATGGGCGACGATGGCTGTCAGGACACCGGGGTCGGTGTTCGGCTGCACGCCATGGCCGAGGTTGAAGATATGACCCGGATGGCCAGCGTTGTCGGCCAGCACGTCGTCAGCGCCGTGGAGGGCGACGTCGGCGCCGGCCAGCACCAGCGCCGGGTCGAGGTTGCCCTGCACGACCAGATTGGCGCCCATCCGAGCGCGGGCCGACTGGATAGGTGTGCGCCAGTCGAGACCCAGCACCTGCGGGCCAGCCGACAGCATGCTCTCCAAGAGATGGTCGCAGCCGATTCCGAAGTGAATCCCTGGCACATCCGGGTGGCTGGCGCGCAAGGCCGCGAACACCGCCCGGGAGTGGGGCAGCACGAAGTGGTCGTAGTCGGCACGGCTGAGGGCGCCGGCCCACGAGTCGAACAGCTGAAACGCTTTGGCTCCGTTGTCGAGCTGGCTGGCGATGGAGGCCGTGGAGTGCTGCACCAGCGCTGCCATCAACTGATGCCACAGCACTTCGTCGGTGTGCATCAGGGCCTTGGTGTGCTCATAGGTGCGGCTGGGTCGACCTTCGACGAGATAGCTGGCAATGGTGAACGGCGCACCGGCGAACGCCAGGAGCGGAACCTCGGCCGGCAAGGTGGCGGCCAACTGGCGCACGGTCTCGAGCACATAGGGCGTGTCGGTCTCGGGTTCGAACCTGCGGACGCGGGCGAGGTCGGCTGCGCTGCGGAACGGCTGCGCGGCCACCGGGCCGGTACCGGGGGCGACGTCGATGCCAAAGCCGATGGCGTGGGCGGGCACGACGATGTCGCTGTAGAGCACTGCGGCGTCGACACCATGGCGGCGCACTGGCTGCAACGTGATCTCAGTCGAGAGTTCGGGGTTCTTGATCGCGTCGAGGATGCTGCCCTCGCCGCGCACGGCCCGGTACTCGGGCAGGCTGCGCCCGGCCTGGCGCATGAACCACACCGGGGTGCGCGAAGTGGGTGCTCCACGTGCCGCGTCCAGGAAGGGAATCGCGGTCGGGATTGGAGTGGTCGCCATCGCTCGGGCACGCTATCGGGGCAGGCGCAGCGCCTGCTGCTCGCAACCGCACCCGGTTGGCGCGACGCGCAGCACCGATAGAGTTTGACGACCTCGTTTTCCGGCAACTACCGGATTCGGGCCCCCGTCATCATGAGCCAGCACCACCCCGATCTCGCCAATGAGCAGGCCTTCATCGATTTCGCCTACGCGTGTCTGCAACGCACGCGTGACGACGCCTGGCGTATGCGCGGGCTTCACGAAGGCACGCTGGGCGGCACATTTCAGGCCCGTTACGAGCGCGATGTGTTCGATGAAGTGGTGTTCAACCGCATCACGCAACTCGATCTCGGCGACTCGGCGTTGGTGTTCGGTCGCATCGACCGCAACCCTGAGGCCGACGCCCCGGCGAACGCCGGCCCGGAGACGTTCCACATCGGCCGCCTCGCAGTGGCCGACGAGAACAGCGAACCGGTCGTGGTCGACTGGCGGGCACCGATCGCCGAGCCGTTCTACCGCGCCACCGGTCGCGACCCGCTGGGTCTGGTGCGTCGTCGCCACTTCCACGTGCACGGGCGACAGTTGCTCGGCCTGGAGGACGAACTGTTCGGCGACGGCCACCTCGGCATTGGCGCTGAAGACTCCGACACGCAGACCAGCGATCGGCCCGACGGCATCCGTGGCTACAGCACGTTGCTGGCAGCGATCGAACGTGGGCGCACCGGAACGCTCGGCGACATCGTCGCCACCATTCAGGGTGAGCAGGACGAGATCATCCGCTCGCCACAGGCGGGTGTGCTGGTGGTGCAGGGTGGCCCGGGTACCGGCAAGACCGTCGTCGCGCTGCACCGTGCCGCCTATCTGCTGTACACGTACCGCTTCCCGCTCGAGGATCAGGGCGTCCTCGTCATCGGCCCGAACCGCGTGTTCCTGCGCTACATCGAGCGTGTGCTGCCGTCACTGGGCGAAGCCGGTGTTGAGCAGGTGGTGCTCGCCGATCTCGTGCCCGACGTGCAGTGGGCGCGTTACGCGATCGACCGGCCCGATGGTGATCTCACTGCTCGCGTGAAGGGCGACCTGCGCATGGGCATGGTCATCGACAAGGCCGTCACCGACCGCGAGCGTCCGTTGCGCGACGACCTCGTCGTCCCGTTCCGGACCGGCTACTTGCGGCTGCGGGCCGAGGAGTCAAAGCGCATCGTGCGCGCTGCTCAGCGCCGTTTCCGCAAACACAACGCAGCACGCCGTTGGGTGGAGGGCGAAGTCTGGGCGGCGATGGGCAGTACGTGGCACGACGACGCTGTCGGCGCGAACGAGGTACGCGATGCGATCAAGCACCTGCCCGACGTGCGCGCCGCGCTCGAGCGCATGTGGCCTGCGCTCACACCCGCGCAGTTGCTGCACGACTTGTTCGGCAGCAAGGGGTTGTTGAAGCTGGCCGCTGCGCAGCACCTCACCGAGGCCGAGTACCTCTCGCTGTACCGCGAGCGTTCCGCCGAGGCCAGCGAGGTGCGCTGGACCGAGCACGACGTCTCACTGCTCGACGAGGCCCGCAGTTACCTCGGCGTGCGTCCGTCCAAGCACAAGGTGCCCGGCTCGAAGACCGACGATGACGAGATTCGCACGTACGGCCACATCGTGGTCGACGAGGTGCAAGACCTCACCCCGATGCAACTGCGGATGGTGTCGCGTCGTTCGTTGAACGGCAGCATGACTGTGGTGGGCGACCTCGCCCAGGCCACCGGTGCACTCGCGCCGAACGACTGGTCCGATGTGCTGCGGCACCTGCCGGGCCAGAGGCCGTCACGGGTGATCGGGCTCAGCGTCGGATACCGCATCCCGGCGCGCATCATGGAGCTGGCCAACAAGGTGATGATGGCCGCCACCCCCGGTCTGCGGGCGCCGACAAGTGTTCGTTCTGGCGATGAGGCTCCCGAGTTCGTGCGGGTCGGGCGCGACGAGCTGTTGTCGGCTGTCATTGCCGCGACCAAGGAACTCGACGCTGACGTGGGTGAGGGCAATATCGCCGTGGTGGTGCCCGATTCGATGTTCGATGATGTGTCGGGAGCGCTCGCTGCCGCGGGTATCGAGCACGGGAAGGCCACCCGCTCGGGTCTCGAGATGGGTATCACCGTCGTGCCGGTGAGCGTGGTCAAGGGTCTGGAACTCGACGGTGTCATCGTCGTCGAGCCGGCGGCCATCGTGGCCGGTGAACAGCAGGGTCTGCGGGCGCTCTACGTTGCGCTCACGCGCAGCACGAAGCGACTCACCATCGTGCACAGCCAGCCGTTGCCTGCCTCGATGTTCTGAGCGGCCCGAAACCGATCAGCCCAGAACGGCGGTGGCGAGCGCGTCGAGATTCTTCGCCGCGCGGTCGGCGTTCGCCGGGCGGCGGCGGTCGGCGGCATCGCGGCACAGGCGCACCACGAAGTTGAAGTCCTCGACGAGGTCGGGCCAACGCGTGGTGACCTCGGGTGTGAGCGCCGCCCAGTACTGCTCGATGCGAGTGGCCGACTCGCCATCGCCTTTACCGGTGATGACCAGCGCTGACAAACCTGCGACCTCGTGCTGCATGCGCGGCAACAGCTCCTGCAAGGTGCCCGCAGGCAACGTGCTGGACGTCGATGGCGGGAGCGTCGTATCCGCCGACGAGTCGTAGGTCGTGGGGTTACACGCAGCAAGCGTGAGCAACAACGTCGCCGCGAGTGCGGCGCGACGGATCACGCGATCACCAGAATGCGGTTGCTGGCGTATGCGCCAACGCCCACGTGGCGACCCTCGATCTCGATGGTGACGGTGCCGTCGGGTGACGACGCGGTGATCAGCCCACGGTGACCAGGCAGAATGCTGGACTCTTCTAGGTAGTCGAGCAGACCAGCGGTGAACTCGAGTTCCTCGGTGATGCGGGCAACGGTGAACGCTTTACCGACAGGAATCTCGGCCAACGACACGGTGACCGGCGCGGCATAACTGGAGCCGGGGATCGGGTTACCGTGCGGGCAGGTGGTGGGGTAGCCGAGCACGCGGTCGAGTGCCTTCTCGACGTCGCCACTCATGACGTGTTCCCACTTGCCGGCTTCGTGATGGGCGACGGCCCACGACAGCCCCAATACGTCCGCGAGGAAGCGTTCGGCGAGGCGATGGCGGCGGACGGTCTGCTTCGCGAGCGCCATCCCGGTGTCGGTGAGACTGATCGAACCCTCAGTGCTGACGAGACCCTCGGCCTCGAGGCGGCGCACCATCTCGCTGACAGCAGGTCGGCTCACCTGCAGTCGGTCAGCAATCCGCGCTTGGATGACAACGACGTCATCCTCCTGCAGCTCAAAGATGCATTCGCAGTATTCCTCGAAGGCTGGATGGTGTTCACCGACCGCAGGCATGACAACAGGCTAGTGCCAGTGGGGGGAACACCGGGGATGAAGTGCGCATTCGCGCCTGGCAGCAGGGCCAGACCTCGCACTACCGTGCGGACATGGCCTCAGCAGTCCCCAACAAGATCCTGCTCACCGAAGACGAAATGCCGACCCAGTGGTACAACGTCATCCCCGACCTGCCGTCGGCGCCGCCGCCGGCGTTGCACCCGGGAACGCTGCAGCCCGCTGGTCCGGACGACTTCGCCCCGCTGTTCCCGATGGCGCTCATCGAGCAGGAAGTCAGCACCCAGAGCTACATCGACATCCCCGGTGGTGTGCTCGACATCTACCGCCTGTGGCGGCCCAGCCCGTTGTTTCGTGCGCACCGCCTGGAGAAGTTGCTCGGCACACCGGCCCGCATCTATTACAAGTACGAAGGTGTCAGCCCTGCCGGATCGCACAAGCCGAACACGGCCGTGCCGCAGGCGTACTACAACAAGCAGGAAGGGATCCGTAAGCTCACCACCGAGACCGGTGCCGGCCAGTGGGGTACTGCGTTGGCGTTCGCCACCGCGCAGTACGGCCTGGAGTGCGAGGTGTGGCAAGTGGCTGCGTCGTACCGCGCCAAGCCCGGCCGCAAGACGATGATGGAGATCTACGGCGCGACGCTGCATCCCAGCCCGAGCATGGAGACCGAGTACGGCCGCTCGCTGCTGGCACAGGATCCCAACCACCCCGGCAGCCTCGGCATCGCGATCTCCGAGGCTGTGATGATGGCCGTCGCCGATCCCACCGTGCGCTACGCCCTCGGCAGCGTGCTGAACCACGTGCTGCTGCACCAGACGATCATCGGTGAAGAGGCGCTGCTGCAGTTGGCCAAGGTCGGTGAGACACCTGACGTGCTGGTGGGTTGCACCGGCGGCGGCTCGAACTTTGGTGGCCTCGCGTTCCCGTTCCTGCGCGAGAAGTTGGCCGGGAGGATGAACCCCACCATCCGTTGTGTCGAACCGGCCGCCTGCCCCAGCCTCACGAAGGGCGAGTACCGCTACGACTTCGGCGACACTGCCGGGCTCACACCGCTGATGAAGATGCACACATTGGGCCACGGGTTCATCCCCGACCCGATACACGCCGGCGGCCTGCGCTACCACGGTATGTCGCCGCTGGTCAGTCACATCTACGAGCTCGGTCTCGTCGAGGCCATCGCTGTGCCGCAGATCGAGTGCTTCCAGGCGGCGCTGCAGTTCGCTCGCAGCGAGGGCATCGTGCCCGCCCCCGAGCCCACTCACGCTCTGGCGGCGGCGATCCGCGAGGCGCTGGCGTGCAAGGAGTCGGGTGAGGAGAAGGTCATCCTCACTGCGTTGTGCGGCCATGGCCACCTCGACCTCGCCGCCTACGAGAGCTTCCTCGCCGGCAACATGGTCGACCGCGATCTCAGCGATGAGGCCGTTGCCGCCGCCATGGCGCAAGTGCCCGTCATCAACGCCTGATACTGCAACGCCGGATACAGCAACGCTTCAGCGGCGCTTCAACCACTGCTCGGCGTAGCGGATGCGACGTTCCAGTTCGCCGTTCGTCGCACTGCCCACGGACGTGATGCCGGCCAACCGGTTCAGTTCCTTCTGCACCTTCGCGTGTCCGAAGCCGGTGATGTCGACCAGCGTCTTGGCCAGTTCCATGTTGCGCTGGCGGAGCTCTTCCTTACGTTCGGCGATGCTCTTCGCGCCGGTGAGCGGGAAGCCTGCGTCGGTGGGAATCTCGGGAAGGTCGAGCGCGTCGCCAGCACCTGATGCTTCGTCGGGTTCCGGAATCTCGGGCTCGTCATCGAACAACGTGAGGCCTTGTTCGGTGAAAGCGCTGACCGCCATACCGGTGGCGAACGACGAGAGCACGCTGAACAGCGACAACTGCTCGGGGTTCATGTCGAGTTCTTGTTTCGCCGTGTACTCGGAGTCCAACTCAGATGTGAACTCATCGTCGCGTTCGGTGGGTGGCTTCAGCACGTGTCGGCGCGCCTCGGCGATCTGGAACGCGTGTGTGCGCAGTCGAGGATCGTCGGGCAGGTAGACGTACGCCTTCTGGCTGGTGAGCCCACGGGTCCAGCGCACGAAGCGGCCGACGGCCTGACGGAAGAACAGCTCTGTCACCACCGTGCTGGCATAGACGCCGACGCGCAGACGAGGAATGTCGACACCCTCGCTGACCATCCGCACGGCCACCAGCCAGGGTTTGTCGCTCTTGGCGAAGGCGGCGATCTTGTTGCTCGCGTCAGGGTCATCGCTGACCACGACGTCGCACTCCACCTGGTAGCGGTTGCGGATCAGGCGAGCAATGTCGCGGGCGTGATCCTGATCCATGCAGATCGCCAAGCCGCCTGCGTCTGGGTGGGTCTGGCGGATGTACATCAGCCGGTCGTGCGCCTGGCCCATCACCGCTGCCAGCCAGTCGCCCTCCAGGCTGAGTGCGGCGCGCAGTCGGTGGCTGCTGCCGGCCCGGTCGAGTTCATCGTGGAAGTTGGCGCTGAGGATGCTGCCGTCCGGTGCGCTCCACTCCATCAACCCGTCGAAGCGCGGGAAGTACACCGGCCGCACCACGCCGCCGTCGCGTAGTGCATCGGCATAGCCGTAGGTGAAGTCGGGCTGCGCCTCGCCGCCGACGCCGGTCTCCTCGTAGCGCACGAACGGGATGCTGGCCGTGTCGCTGCGGAACGGCGTACCGCTGAGGCACAGGCGACGGTTGGCCAGTTCGAATGCGGTGCGCACGCCGTCGCCCCATGCCCGCTCGTCGCCTGCGTGGTGGATCTCGTCGAGGATCACGAACGCATCGTTGGCCAGACCGCGCAGCTTCTTGGCCGTGTCGGGCATGCTCACCTGCTGGTAGGTGGTGACGATGCCGTGTACGTCTTTCGACATCCCGTCCGCAGGCGACCACTGGTGGTCCAACTCCAGGCCCATGTGGTGCGCTGCCTGCACCCACTGCGTCTTGAGGTGAGTGGTGGGGGCCACCACGATGACCCGGCGACGCTGCTGCGCCAGCACCCAGCGGGCGCAGGCGAGTGCGAACGTGGTCTTGCCGGCGCCGGGGGTGGCGACGGCCAGGTAGTCCTGGTACTCGCTGGCCGCGAACTTGTCGAACGCGGCGCGCTGCCAGGGTCGGAGTTGCACACGCTCGCTCATCGGGGCCTCCAGTGTGCCAAGTCACAACCGCACAACCGCGCCCCCCCCAATGTCGGCGTTTAGATGAGGCAGATGTCGAAGGTGGCGCCGGGGGTGGCGGCCAGCAGTTCAGCCACGGCCTCACGCTGGTCGGGGGTCGGCTCCACCAGGGGTGGGTCGTGAGGGCGGGCGCCGTGGGCGCGAAACCCGATCACCTTCAGACGCATGTGCGGATCGATCGCCGCCAGCCATTCGCCGGTGCGGCGCAGCAGGGCCGGGTCGTCGTTGACGCCTGCCAGCAGCAACAGACGCACCTCGTACAGCTTGCCCATCACGTGCAGCTGGCGGATCGAGGCGAGCACCTCGTCGTTCGGCTGGGCGGTCATCGACAGGTGGATGTCGGGGTCGAGACACTTGAGGTCGATCATCGCCCCGTCCATCACCGGGCCGAGCGTTGCCCACGTGGACGGCGGGCAGGCGCCGTTCGAATCGACGAAGCAGGTCAGACGGCCGAGTTGCGGGTCGGCCTTCACCGCCGTGAACAGGCTGTGCACGAACTCGGCCTGTTGCGTGGCTTCGCCGCCGGACACGGTGATACCGCTGAGGAACGGCGCGGCCTTGCGGATCTTCACCAGCAGGTCGTCGATGGAGGTCTCGAAATGCGTGCCCTCGGCGTGGGGGATGGTCTGTGGGTTGTGGCACGCGACGCAGTCGAAGTTGCAGCCCTGCAGGAAGATCGCGAACCGGTTGCCCGGACCGTCGACGACGCTGAACGTGATGGTGCCGGCGACGAAACCCGTACCTATCACTTCGGCGACAACTCGTGCGCCCGCACTCGCTTCACGGCGCGTTGGGTGAGGTGGTAGCTGGCTTCCGAGCCGGCCGCCAGGTAGTCGCTTCCGTGGCGGGCGCTGCCAGTCGCCGCGATGCCAGCGATATCGCTCTTGCGCACGAGGTAGCCGGTGATGCGGATGAACTCGTTCGAGTCCAGGTTGAACGTGAAGTCGCGCATACCGCTGGCGAAACCGCCGCGGATGATGTCGACCATCGCCTGCGGGTTACGCACGGCGGTCTCGTCGACATGGAAGATGTCGCTGACCCCACTGGCGAAGAGGTGGTGGTGTGGCGCACATGTCGTGATGTGCTCGAGCATGCCCGGCTCGTCGCCGACGGGAATGCGGGTGCCGGCGGTGACGTCGTCGTCGAGGTCGATGCCACTCTGGCTGTGCAGGTAGGCGAAGCCGTTGCCGCCCTCGCAGTACGGCATGGGCCGGGCGGCCACCAGTTCGGCGACACGCTCGACGACTCGGATCGAGAGCGCGTCGGCGTCGGCGTCGTGGCCGTAGCGGGCGTCGGGCCGACCCTGGTGGGCCATCAGCAAGTTCACGCAGTCGGCCAGGCCGAAGATGCCGAACATCGCCGAGAAACGTGTGATGTCGATGAAGCCTTCGACCGCCAACCAGTGGGTCTCGTAGAACTTCTGATCCTCGACGAGCGAACGGATGCGGGCCTCGGCCAATTCGGCGGTCAGTTCCACGTAGCGGGGGAGCGTGTCGGTGAGGAAGCTGTCAACGTCGCCTTGGTGGCGCAGCGTGACTTCTTTGAGGTTCATCCGCACCAACGTGTGGGCGCCGCCGCCGATCTTCAGCGAGTTGTAGCAACTCACCGCGGCGTAGTGCTCGCCATGGTCGCCGACCATCATCGGGTGGTTGACGAAGTGCGGTTTGCCGGTCTCGAACACGGTGCGCACACCGTCCTCGATGAGGTCGTCAGGGGTGATCGCCGGGTCGACTTTCAGCGTGATGTTCGGGACGGCCTGGCGCAGGCTGCGCTCGACGCGGAAGATCGAGCGGGTGATGCGGCTGTCGTGCGGGCCGAGGTCGAGGTGGGCGAACGCGTCGGGCAGGATGCGGTCGATCTGCATCCAGAAGCGGCGCAGCTTCTTGTCCAGTTCCGCGTCGGTGATCTCCGCGTCCGGTCCGCCAGTGGCAAGGAACGGTGCGAGCACCTTGTCGAGATCGCCCAGGTACACCGGGTAGGTGGTGACGGACGGGACGTTGACGTACATGATCATCAGGAACGCGAGGGCGTCGTCGAGATCTTGCGGCGGCGGCATCTCCAGATAGGCGAGGCCCTGCTGGATGGCCTTCTCGTAGTCGGGAAGGATGTAGCGCGCGGTGTAAGGCGCGTGACCCTCGTACATGTCGCAGATGACTCGCTTGGAGAGCGCCTCGGCACAGGCCTCGGAGATGGCGGGATAGGGCAGCGACTCGGTGGCGAGGGAAGCCAGGCGACGCACCTTCTGGTCATAGCCGAGCGATCCGTCCTGCACGAGTGCAGCGGCGCGCGTCTCAAACTCATTCATGTCCACAACATCACGGTACGGGCATGTGTCAAGTGTCCTGTAGGGCATAAGGTCCGGTGTCGTGTTGCACTTCGAACGAGCCGGATCCGGGCCGCCGGTGGTGCTGTTGCACGGGCGAATGCGGTCGTCGGCCGACTGGGTGCGTTACGGCTACGTGGCCGGTCTGGCCGATGCCTTCGAGGTGATCACGGTCGATGTGCTCGGGCACGGGCAGTCGCCGCGGTCTGCTGCGCCGGCGGACTACTCGTTGGCGGCGATGGAGGCCGATGTGCTCGGCGTGTTGGACGCGTGCGGGTTGGCTCGGGCGGCGGTGTTCGGCTACTCAATGGGTGGTCGCATCGGGTTCGGCCTGGCGGCGCATCATCCGCAGCGGGTCACGGCGTTGGTGACGGGTGGTGCCGGCCCGTACGGCCCGCCCGAGGGGCGTGAGGCGGAGCTGCGGTTGGCGGCGACGTTCGACGACGGCATCGGCGCCTACGTCGACGGGTTGGTGGCGATGCTGGGCGGGTCGATCTCCGCTCGCTATCGGGCCGAGTTGGAGGCCAATGATGCGGCATCGATGGCTGCGTTGTCACGCGGGAATGCCGAGTGGGTCGATGTCCGGCCGTCGCCGCACGTGCCGCTGCTGATGTTCGCTGGCACAGCCGACCCGCAGTGGGCACGCATCGCCGCATCGGCCGGCGCGTTGGGTGCCGAGTTGCACGGATTCGCCGGGCTGGGGCACATGGCCGACCTGGCTCGCATCGACTTGGCACTACCGGTGGTGCGCGGGTTCCTACTGCGCCAGTTGCACGCCGACGCTGCGTAGCCGTTCGCTCGCTGCGGCCAGGCACTCCTGCGCGTCCTTGTTGCGGCGCAGGGTGGGGCAGTGGATGGCGTTCACGGCTTCGTCGAGCGCCGCGTCACGGGTGGCGATCGCGTCCTCGGTCGGCTTGGCGAAGATCGGGTGCGGTGTGACCTCGAGGATCACGTCGTGGCCGTCTTCCAGCAGGCGGTCGAGCATCTGCTGGCCGCGCACGGCGTCGATCAGGTTGCGCGACCAGTAGTCGGCATCGAGTGTGGTTCCGTCCAGCGGGGTGGCGGTGACGGCGGAATAGAACGGGATCGTGCCGGATTGTGGCCGAAGGTGGGCCAGGCGCGCCTTCAGCGCTTCGCCCACAGGTGCGAGGAGCGGCGAGTGCGCCGGGTACTCAACCCGCACGCGGGCGGCGAACACGCCACGTTCCTCGCCTCGCCGCAGCAGTTCGGTCAGCGCTGCCTCGTGGCCGGAGAACGTGGTGGTGCCCGGGCCGTTGAAGCCGGCGACGAACGCGGGCGCCGGCAGGTTCTCGAGGAGCTGGTCGGCTTCGCTGGCGTCGACGTTCACCACGATCGTGCCACCCTGGATCTTGTGCTGCTCGAGCAGTTCGCTGCGCCCCAGCACGACCTCCAGCGCGTCGGCCGTGCTGAGGATGCCGGCCACTTGCACGGCGGCCAGTTCACCCAAGCTGGTGCCCGCCACCGAGTCGAAGCGCACGCCGCGCTCGTGCCATACGGCGGCCAGAGCGATCTCGATCGCGAACAGGCTGACCTGCAGGTGCAGGATTCCGCCGATCGTCGAGTGCGCTTCGTCGGCGTTCAGTTCCTCGCGCACGGTCCACCCGAGGCGCGACCCGACGATCGCGTCGACCTCGTCGATCGCGGCCGTGAACCCAGCGGACTCCGTGAGCAGTTGACGCCCCATCCGCACCCACTGCGACCCCTGTCCGGGGAACAATCCGACGATGCGTGTGAGGTTGGTCACTGCCATCCCCTCATCCTTCCACCCCGCTGGTGCGAGTGCCTGCCCGCCGCCCCGAGTGCCACGTTCCACCCGAGTGCCACGTGACACCCCGGGTGTCACGTGGCACTCGGGTGCGCTCGTGGCACTCGCACCGGCGGCGTGGCACTCGCACCGGGGGGCAGGCACTCGCACCTGCGGGGCGGGGGGCGACACCCCTGGCGTAGCCTGCTGGCGTGGCCGACCATCCCGTGCGACATCCCGTCCTCGAAGGCTTCTCGCCGGCGGTGCGTGAGTGGTTCGCGGCCTCGTTCCCCACGCCGACGCCGCCGCAGATCAACGGCTGGCCCTCCATCCGGGCCGGCCAGCACACGCTGGTGTGTGCGCCGACGGGCAGCGGCAAGACGCTCACGGCATTCCTCAGCAGCATCGACCGGCTCGTGTCGCGGCCGGCAGACGCCGAGCCGGTGAAGGGCGTCAAGGTGCTCTACATCTCGCCGCTGCGGGCGCTGGCGTTCGACGTGGAGAAGAACCTGCGCTCGCCGCTGATGGGCATTCGCCTGGCGGCCGAGCGGTTGGGCGTGCCGTTCACCGAACCCAGCGTGGCGATGCGCACGGGCGACACCAGCAGCCGCGAGCGGGCGCAGCTGTCGCGCCGCCCGCCCGACCTGCTGATCACCACGCCCGAGAGCCTGTACCTGATGCTCACCAGTGCGGTGGCCGACACGTTGGCCAGCGTGCACACGGTGATCATCGACGAGATCCACGCGATGGCCACCACCAAGCGTGGCGCGCACCTGATGCTCAGCCTGGAACGGCTGGAGGCGATCACACGCCACGGTTTCCAGCGGATCGGCCTCAGCGCCACGCAACGCCCGTTGGAGGAGATCGCCCGCTTCCTCGGCGGCAACGAGGGCGGAACGGCCCGACCCGTCACCATCATCGACGCCGGTGTGCGCAAGGAGATGGAGATCGAGGTAGTGGTGCCCGTGGAAGACATGGGGGCCACGGCGTCCGAGGGTGGTGTGTGGACCAGCGTCTACCCGCGCATCCTGGCGCAGGTGCTGGAGCATCGCAGCACGATCATCTTCTGCAACGGCCGCCGCCTCACCGAGCGCCTGGCAGCACGGCTCAACGAACTCGCCGCCGAGCAGGGAATTGCCGGCGAGTTCGTCAAGGCGCACCACGGCTCGCTGGCCCGCGAGCAACGGGTGATCATCGAAGATCAGTTGAAGCGCGGTCATCTGCGCGCCATCGTCGCCACCAGCAGCCTCGAGCTGGGCATCGACATGGGTGCGGTCGATCTCGTCATCCAGGTGGAATCGCCGGGTGCGGTGTCGCGGGGGATGCAGCGCATCGGCCGCGCCGGGCACAGCGTGGGCGAGCCCAGCAAGGGCACGCTCTACCCCAAACACCGTGGCGATCTGCTGGAGGCCGCAGTGGTGGCGCAGCGGATGGGCAAGGGCCTCATCGAGACCAGCCGATACCTGCGCAACCCGCTCGACGTGCTGGCTCAGCAGATCGTGGCCCATGTGTGCGTGCACCCCGACATCAGAGTCGCCGACGTTGCTGCCATGGTTCGCGGTGCGGCCGGGTTCGCCGAGCTCAGCGACGACCTGCTGCACAACGTGCTCGACCTGCTGTCGGGTCGTTACCCCAGCGACGAGTTCAATGAACTGCGCCCGCGTCTGGTGTGGGACCGCGTGAACGGCACGCTGCGCGCCCGCGACGGCAGCAAGCGGTTGGCGATCATGAGCGGCGGCACGATCCCCGACCGTGGCCTGTTCGGCGTGTTCCTGCCCGACGGCACGCGGGTGGGTGAGCTCGACGAGGAGATGGTCTATGAGAGCCGCCCGGGCGATGCGTTCCTGTTGGGGGCCAGCACGTGGCGCATCGAGGACATCACGTTCGAGCGTGTGATCGTCACACCCGCGCCGGGTGTGCCGGCGAAGATGCCGTTCTGGCACGGCGACCGGCCGGGACGTCCGCTGGAACTGGGCCGTGCACTGGGTGCCTTCCAACGTGAAGTGCGTGCCCTGCCCGCAGCGACTGCGGCGGCGACGTTGATGGCCGATTACCCGCTCGACGCGTTCGCCGCTGGCAACGTGCTGCGCTACCTGCACGAGCAGGCCGAGGCCACCGGCGCGGTGCCCGACGATCGCACGATCGTTGTCGAGCGCTTCCGCGACGAGATCGGCGACTGGCGGGTGTGCATCCTCAGTCCGTTCGGTGTGCCCGTGCACGCGCCGTGGGCGATGGCCATCGAGCGTCGACTGGTGGAGCGCTACGACATCCCGGTGGAGACGATGTACACCGACGACGGCATCGTGCTGCGCCTGCCGGAAGCGGCGGAGGATCTGCCGCTCGCCGACCTGATCATCGACCCCGACGACATCGACGAGCTGGTGATGTCGGCGCTGCCGCAGACCAGCCTGTTCAGCGCTCGCTTCCGCGAGTGCAGTGCGCGTGCCCTGTTGTTGCCGCGCCGTCGGCCCGATCAGCGCACGCCGTTGTGGCAGCAGCGGCAGCGGGCGGCCGACCTGTTGGCCGTGGCCAGTAAGTACCCCACGTTCCCGATGTTGCTGGAGACGACACGTGAGTGTCTCCAAGATGTGTTCGACGTGCCGGCGCTGCGCGAGGTGCTGACGCAGTTGCGCAGTCGCGCCATCCGCGTCGTCAGCGTCGACACGGCGAAGGCCTCGCCGTTCGCGCAGAGCCTGTTGTTCAACTGGATCGCGGCGTTCATGTACGAGGGCGACAGCCCGTTGGCCGAGCGCCGTGCCGCTGCGTTGTCGCTCGACCGTGATCTGCTGCGCGACCTGCTGGGAGCGGAGGAACTGCGCGAGCTGCTCGACCCGGGGGCGCTTGCCGATCTGGAGCTGGAACTGCAGTTGCTGGCCGACGGACGCCGTGCCCGCAGCGCCGACGAACTGCACGACGTGCTGCGTCGCTTGGGCGACCTGACGGCACAGGAACTCGACCTGCGCGCCGAGGCAGACAGCGGGCCGTGGGTGGCCGAACTGGTGCAGCACCGTCGTGCGGTCAGCGTGTCGGTGGCCGGCGAACAGCGCCTCATCGCCGCCGACGATGCCGCTCGTTACCGCGACGCGCTCGGCTGCAACGTGCCGCTCGGGCTGCCCCGCGAGTTCACCGAACCGGTGCCGCATCCGCTGGAAGCCCTGGTGGTGCGGTATGCGCGCACGCACGGCCCGTTCGTGGTCGAGTCCTTGGCGCAGCGTCTCGGCATCTCGGTTGAGCGCGCCACCGGTGCGCTCAACGCGCTGGAGGCCGAGGGCCGCGTGGTACGCGGCGAGTTCCGCCCCAACGAGAGCGGCCGCGAGTGGTGCGACCAGGACGTGCTGCGCCAGCTGCGTCGCCGCTCGCTGGCCGCGCTGCGACGCGAGGTCGAGCCGGTCGAGCAGCACACCTACGCCCACTTCCTGCAGGGCTGGCAGGGCATCCCCGGCGATCGTCGTGGCCTCGATGGGTTGGTGGAGGCGATCGGGCAGTTGCAGGGCGCGGCGCTGGTGGCCAGCACGTTGGAGACCGATCTGCTGCCGGCCCGTCTGCGCAGCTACCGCCCCGCTGAACTCGACGAGTTGTGCACATCGGGCGAGCTGGTGTGGGTGGGTGCCGGTGCACTGGGTGCCAACGACGGCCGCATTCGCCTGTGCTTCGCCGACCAGCTGCCTGCGCTGGCCGCGGGGTGGGAGGCCGTCGAGCCGCCCGACGGCCCGCTGCACGAGGCACTGCGCACTCACCTGACACAACACGGCGCCAGCTTCTGGAACGGCCTGCGCGCAGCCGCCGCCGATGCCACCGACACCGAACTGCTCACTTCGCTGTGGGATCTTGTGTGGGCCGGCGAGGTCACCAACGACTCACTCGCGCCGCTGCGTGCGCTGCTGCACTCGAAGGGGTCGAAGGCGGCCCGCCCCGCCAGCCCGGTGCGCGGCCGCCCACGGCCCGGTCGCCTCACGCGCATCGGCCCGCCGCTGGGTGCCGGCCGCTGGAGCATGGTGTCACCTCTCTTGTCACCCGTTCCGTCGTCCACGGTCGCCGCGCACACGGCCGCGCTGCAACTGCTCGATCGCTACGGCGTGGTCACCCGCGAGGCCGTGTTGGCCGAGGGTGTGCGCGGTGGGTATGCCGGTGTCTACGGCGTGCTGAAGGTGTTGGAGGAGCGCGGTCAGGCGCGCCGTGGCTACTTCGTCGCCGGCCTCGGCGCCGCGCAGTTCAGCCTGCCCGGCGCGGTGGATCGCCTGCGCTCGCTGCGTGACACCAGCGAGTGGAGCCTGCATCCGGAGACCGCACCTGCGCCCGTCGTGTTGGCCGCCACCGACCCGGCGCAGCCCTACGGCGCCACGCTCGCCTGGCCCGACACAGTCGGTCGTCCGGCGCGTACCGCAGGCGCGCTCGTCGTCAGCCGCGGTGGTGTGCCGTTGGTGTGGTTCGACCGTCGCTCGCACCATGTGGTCACGTTCCCCGAAGCTGCCGCCGATGCCGGGTGGGCCGAGGCGCTGGCAGCGCTGGTGAAGGACGGCAACGCCCGCAGCGTGGAGGTGCGCAAGGTGAACGGCGAGACGGTCGGCCCGAACAGCGAGTGGGCGGCGGCACTGCTGCGGGTCGGCTTCGTCGAGGGCTACAAGGGCTTCACCCTGCGGGCCTGACATGCGCTTCGAAGATCTCTCCACGGCAGCTCAGGTGGCCCGTATACGGCGCACGGCCTTCGCCGCGCTGGCCGACTACCCGCTGGAGGTGGCGCGGCTGCGCCTGCTGAACCACGGTTTCAACACCACCTACCGCGTCGACACCACCGACGGTCGCCGCTTCGCACTTCGCATCAACGTGAACTCGCGGCGCTCGCCGCAGAACCTGGCCGCCGAGGTCGCGTGGCTGACGGCGCTGGCCGCCGACACCGACCTGTGGCTGCCCGCTCCGCAGCCAACGCGCAGCGGGGCGATGACCACGGCGGTGTTCAGCCCCGATCTCGGCCGTTCGCTGCCTGCGGTGCTGTTCTCGTGGCTGCCGGGCAGCAACGTGGGCGACGAGGCCACGGTCGAGCAGATGCAGGCCGTCGGTCGCGCGACGGCTGTGCTGCATCAGCACGCGGAGCACTGGACGCTGCCGCCGGGCGCGGCGCTTCCCGCCATCGACTCGGTGCTGATGGACATGCCCTACCGCCTGGGCGACGACCACCCGTTGCTCACCGACGACGGCCACGCAGTGATCGACGAAGCCTTCACCCGCATCCAGGTGCACTACGACGCGCTGCTCGCCGGGGCGCGGCGACAACCGCTGCACGCCGACCTGCACTTCTGGAACGTGAACTGGTTTCGGGGCCGGCTGATCGTGTTCGACTTCGACGACAGCGGCGTGGGCGTCCCGGCGCAAGACCTGGGGATCAGCGTCTACTACCTGCGCGACAACGCCGCGCAGGAAGCTGCGTTGCTTCACGGCTATCAGCAGGTGCGCCCACTGCCGTCGTTCACGAGCGAGCAGTACGAGGCGATCGTTGCCAGCCGCAACCTGGTGCTGTTGAACGACATCGTCACCACCACCAATGCCGAGTTCCTGGCGATGCTGCCGCGCTACGTGCCGAACTCGGTCACCAAGCTGCGGGCCTATCTCGACACCGGCGTGTTCCGCCACGAGGTGCCGGGCCTCATCCCGGCCGACTGAAACGTTCAGCCGCGGTGGACGGCGCGCAGTCCGGCCCAAGCCATGTCGGCGACCTGCTGGCCGAGCACTTCCGGGTCGAATGCTTCGCCGCGCTCCACGAGGTGGCGACTGGCCCCTTCGGCCAAGCCGACCAGACCGTGGGCGAGCGTGCGCTGATGGTCGCTGTCGATGTCGGCGGCGATGAGCGGTGCGATGGCGTGGGCGGTCTCGGCGGTGATGCGGCGAATGGTGGACACCGATTCCTCGTCGCGGTTGGCGCGTGAACCGAACAGCAGCAAGAACGCGTCGTGGTCGTTGGCCACCCAGCGGAAGTAGGCCTTGAAGCCGAACTCGGTCTGCTCCTTGCCGTTGGTGGCGCTGGCGACGGCCTTGGTCACTGTGTTGCGCAGCCGATTGCCGGCTTCTTCCAGCAGCGCCAGGTAGAGATCTTGCTTGCTGTCGAAGTGCTGGTAGAGCACCGGCTTGGTGACCCCGGCGGCGTCGGCGACGTCGTTCATCGAGGTGGAGTGGAAGCCGTTGCGGGCGAACACCTGCACCGAGACGTCGAGGATCTGCTCCCGTCGTGCTGGGGCTGGTAGGCGCATACTCATAGAGTTACCAAAGGGTAACCAGTCGCGCGGCCGGAGGAAACTCGCCGCCGACGCGCCCTGCGTCAGAGGCCGCGTGCGCGGTCGTCGCGTTCGGCGGCTTTGATGCCGTAGCCGAGGACGATGGCGGGGGCCAGCAGGATCGAGCCGATCACCAGGCTGCCGATGACGACACCTGACACCAGGCCGTTGAAGCTGACCGCGAAGCCGATGACGAACGTCGCGATGGCAACGGCGTAGAAGAGATAGCCGATGCGGTTGGCGAGCAAGGTGTACTTGGCCACCTTCTGGCGCCGGGCGCGAACGAGGTCGGTCATGTCAGAGTCCTGGGGGTAGCAAACGGTTGACGTTCTGGAAGAAGAAGTACAGCACCACCACGAACGGCAGCGCCCCGACGAGGAACGCCACGTACAGCCGCCGCGAGGCCTTGGCCGTGTAGTACGCGCCGAGTGCGATGGCGATCAGCACCAGACCCCAACCGATGGCGTGGGGGATGGCGGTGCGGTCGCCGAACCAGCCCTGCGAGAACGCATCGTCGGCCGTCGCGTTGTCGACGGCGACCGTCGTGGGGGTGTTCGGCGTGGTATCGACGGTCGTGTCGCCGGTGCTGTTCCCCGTGTCGGGTGCACTGTCGCCGGGGATGTCGGTTCCGTCGCTCGCCTGCGTGATCGGGCCGGGGCGCATCACCGGGTCGCTCTCGCCGGGCACCAGCGCGGCGTGGATGATGAGGCGCTGCTTGGCGGTGTAGGCGGGGTGGCAGGTGGCCAGCGTGAGCGTTGCGGTGTTCGGGTCGGTGGTGGGAATGACCTTCGCGTATTGCGACGGGCTGACGACTTCTGTGGACATCACTGCATAGACGAACGTGCCGTCGACGGTGATGGCGGTGATGCGATCGCCCGGCTTCAGTTGGTTCAGCTCGAGGAACGGGTGGCCCCATGTCGTGCGGTGACCGGCGATGGCAGCGTTGCCCAACTGGCCGGGCATGGGTGTCTCGATGAAGTGCCCCGGCCCCAGCTTCAGATCGGTGAGGCGCACACCTTGGACGACATACCAGTCGAGACCGATCTTGGGGATCTTGAGCTGGGCCACCACCTTGCCGTGCTCGACCGCCGGACGGGCAGGCGCGGTGGGAATCGTGGTGGGTGCGCCGTCGGTGGTGGGCGTGGTGTTGGCGACCGTGGTGTCGGCGACCGTGGTGGTGTTCGCAAGCTGTTCGCGGAACTGCTGCTCGAGCTGACTCTGCGACTGAGCGGTCTGGATGCCGGTGCCCCACAACTGGTAACCGACGAACGCAAACATCAGCAGACCGAGGGTGATCAGGCTGCGACCGATGCCGCCGACCAACCAGCGCCAGTCTCGCGGCGCCTTGGGTCGATCGAAGTACGGCACCCGCTTGCGACGCTTGTCCTTCAGCGACAATCGGTTGGGCGTCGGGTTCGACCAGTCGGTGGAATTGCTCGTTGCATCCTCCGAGTTGCTGGTCACGAATCGTGACGCTACCCGCACCGACCTGCTGAAGTGTCGCCGGGGTACCCACTCCGTTAGCGTTCCCTGCTCGTGGAGCCTGTCGTGCGTCTGGTCGATGTCGTGGCAGTGCTGGGTGGTTTCCCTGCACTTGCCGGTGCGTCACTCACGGTGGAACGCGGCGAGATCGTGCTACTGCGTGGACCGAATGGTGCGGGCAAGACGTCGCTGCTGCGGTTGTGCGCCGGGTTGCTGGCCGTCGAACGCGGCCAGGCCACTGTGTTGGGCTGCGACCTGACGCTCGACCGTGCCGCGGTGCGCCGCCGGGTGGGTCTGCTGGGCCACGCCAACGGACTGTACGCGGATTTGACGGTGGGCGACAACGTGCGTTTCTGGGGTGACACCGTCGGCGCCACCGAGCGCGAGATCGCCGCATCGATGGAACGAATGGGCTTGGCCAACCGGCTGATGGATGTGCCGGTCGGTCGGCTGAGCGCCGGCCAGCGGCGGCGAACCGCACTGGCCTGTCTGGTGGCCCGTCGCGCCGAGCTGTGGCTGCTCGACGAACCCCATGCCGGCCTCGACGCTGCCGGCCGCGACGAACTGGACCAGACCCTGCGTGCTGCGGCCGCGGCCGGGGCGACGGTGATGGTTGCCAGCCACGAACTGGAACGGGCCGGCGCGCTCGCCAGCCGAGTCGTGGAAGTGGTCGGCGGTCAGGTTCGAGGTGCCGCATGAATGCCTGGGGTATCGCCCGCCTGGTGGCGGCCAAGGACTTGCGCGTCGAGTGGCGCAGCCGTGTGCTGATCAACCAGGTGCTGCCGTTCGCCACGTTGGTAATGGTGATGTTCGCGTTCGCGCTCGACAACGACCAGACGCTCACCCGCGTGGCCCCCGGTCTGGTGTGGCTGGCCACGATGTTCAGCCTGCTCGTGGTGGTGCAACGCTCGTTCGCGGTCGAGACTGCCGACGGCGCACTCGACGCGCTGCAAGTGGCCGGTGTGCGGCCCGCCGGCATCTTCCTCGGCAAGTCGCTGGCGTTGTTGGCCCAGCTGGCGGTGTTGGAACTGGTGCTGATGGGGGCCGCCGTCGTGCTGTACCGCACCGAGCTGCACGCCGGTGGAGTCGTGCTGTTGGTCACCACCTACGTGGCCGCGACCACCGGGCTGGCATTCGTCGGTACGCTCTACGGAGGTCTCGCCGCTGGGGCCAAAGGGCGCGAAACCTTGCTTCCGCTCCTGATGCTCCCGGTGGTGGCACCCGTTCTGATCGGTGCAACCCGGGCGACCGAAGCAGCGCTCGGCACGGAAGGGGCGACGCCCAGTGACGGTTGGCCGTGGATCGGCCTGCTGATCCTGTTCGCCGCCCTGTTCGGTGTCGGGGGCACGATGGCCTTCGGCTCGTTGATCGACGAATAACCATGAACTTGACTTCTTCTTCCTCTTCTTCGCCCTCTCCCTCTCCCACGTCCACCCGCTTCACCCGCGCGCTCGGTGTCGCCGCGCTGGTCGGCATCGGCTGGCTGGTGCTCTTCGGCCTGTTCCTCTCCCCGAACGATCGGGTGCAGAAGACGGGTGTGCGCATCCTCTACATCCACGTGCCGTCGGCATGGCTGGCCTACCTGGCGTTCGGCGTCACCGGTCTGTCCAGCGCCGCCTACCTGTGGAAGCGCACGCGCAATCTGCAGTGGGATCGCGTGGCAGGTGCCAGCGCCGAGGTGGGGGTGCTGTTCATGGGCATCACCCTCGTCAGCGGCAGCCTGTGGGGCCGCATCTCGTGGGGTCAGTTCTGGACGTGGGATGCACGCCTCACCACGACCGCATTCCTGTTCGTCACCTACATCGGCTACCTCGCCGTGCGCGACCTCGGTGGCACCCACCAGCAGCGGGCCAAGCGCAGCGCAGTCATGGCGCTGTTGGCCGTGCTGGAGGTTCCACTGGTGCACTTCAGCGTGAAGTGGTGGCGGCCGCTGCACCAGAACGAGACCGTGGAGAAGGGCAAGTTGAACGGCCTGATGCTGTTCAGCCTGTTCATCGGTCTGATCTCGTTCACTCTGCTCTACGTGTGGCTGGTGATCCATCGCCAACGTGTACTCGCCCTGAACGACCAGGTCGACGACCGCGGGCTGGATCTCGCGCTCGCCGCTCGCCGGGAGGAGTCCTGATGGTCGCCATGCTCCACGCCCCGTACGTGATCGGCAGCTACGTCGTCACCCTGGGCGGTATCGCGCTGTACACGGTCGGCATGTTTGCCAGAGCGCGCAAGGCGGCCAAGCGTCTCCCCGACGAGGAGCGTCCCTGGTCGTGAGCGAACCGACCGATAGCGATCTGAACCTTGCGCCTCGCGAGGTCGTGCCCACCGCCGCCCGGGGCAAGAAGAAGCCGTGGTTCGCCTACGCAGTGCTGGTGTTGGCGCTGGGTGCCGGCGGTCTGTTCGTCGCCAAGTTCCTCACGAACGCGATCGACTACTACTGCAACGTCGATGAGATCGGGCACAAGAGCGGCTGCGACGTCGGCCGCAACATCCGCATCCAGGGTGTGGTCGACAAGGACTCCATCGAGAAGGCCGGCGCCGTCACCAACTTCGTGGTCACGTTCCACGGTGAATCGATACCGGTCGTGCTCAGCAGCAAGCCCACCGGTCTGTTCCAGGAATGTATTCCGGTGGTGATCACCGGCAAAGTCGTCGACGCCGATGATGGCACGCAGTACTTCGAGGGCAACGAGGTGCTGGTGAAGCACTCGGAGAACTACGACAAGGAGAACAAGGACCGCGTGGCGACGGCCAATGGAGAGGCCGCGGCATGCTCGCAGAAGGGCTGAACGGCCTCCTCGGGCACACGGCGCTGATCGTCGGTTTCGCTGCGTCGCTGTTTGGCGCGCTGGCACTCATCGCCGCCATCCGGCTGGGGAACGCGCGGTTGATCAAGACCGTGATGCCCTACGGGTGGTTGGCGTTGGGCGGTGCCGTGATGGCGGTCGTGGTGATGGAGCGTGGATTGATCACCCGCGACTGGCAGCTGGCCTACGTGCAGAGGGTCGGCTCGCGCGACACGCCGGCGCTGTTCAACTTCACCGCACTGTGGAGCGCGCTCGAGGGCAGCATCCTGCTGTGGCTGCTGCTGCTGGCCGTGTACACGGCGATCATCATGCACCGCTATCGCGCCCGCCTCGCCGACCCGCTGGTGGGATGGGCGCTGGTCGTGATGTTCTTCGTCACGGCGTTCTTCTTCTTTCTCGCGCTCGGCCCCACCGACGCGTTCCGTGCGGGGGTGACGCCCGACTTCACCGCGTGCTGCAAGGGCCCCAACCCGCTGTTGCAGAACCACGTGCTCGTGTTGTTCCACCCGCCGATCCTGTACCTCGGCTACGTCGGCTTCACCGTGCCGTTCGCGTTCGCGATCGCCGCGCTGGTCACCGGCCGCGTCGGTGAAGGCTGGTTGGTGGAGACCCGTCGCTGGGCGCTGTTCGCGTGGGGTTTCCTCACCGTGGGCATCGTGCTCGGCGGATGGTGGAGCTACGAGGTGCTCGGCTGGGGTGGCGTGTGGGGCTGGGACCCCGTGGAGAACGCGAGTTTCCTGCCGTGGCTGACCGGCACTGCCTACATCCACTCGGTGATGGTGCAAGAGCGGCGCGGCATGCTGCGCGTCTGGAACCTCAGCCTGCTGGTGGCCACGTTCTCGCTCACCATCCTGGGAACGTTCCTCACTCGCAGCGGTGTGGTCAACAGCGTGCACGCGTTCAGCGACAGCACCATCGGCCCGTTCCTGCTGGGCGCGTTCGGCGTCGTCGTGCTGGTGTCGTTGGGCCTCATAGCCTGGCGTGGAGATCGTCTGCGTTCACCAGGTGCGATCGACTCGCCGATTTCGCGCGAAGGCGCGTTCCTGGCCAACAACGTCCTGCTCGCGCTGTTCGCGTTCGTGATCCTGCTGGGCACCGTGTTCCCGCTGATCGTGGAGGCCAAGGACAACCGCAAGATCGCCGTCGGCTCGCCGTTCTTCGACACGATGAGCCAGCCGATCGGTCTGGTGTTGCTATTTCTGATGGCCGTTGCCCCGGCACTGCCGTGGCGCAAGGCATCCGGCGAACTGCTGCGCGACCGGCTGTTCTGGCCCGCGTGGTGCGGTGCGGGCACGCTGGCGCTGTCGGTGTTCCTCGGCGCCACGGATCTCGCCCCGCTGCTGGCGTTCACGTTCGCTGGGTTCGCCGGTGGTGCAGCCATCCGCCAGCTGGTGCTGGCCACCCGCCGCCAGGGGTACCGCGGCCTGCTGGGGCGCACGAACGGCGGCATGGTGGTACACCTCGGGGTGATCATCATCGCGGTCGCGCTCGCGGCCTCGAACAGCTACACCCGCTCGGCCGAGTTCACCATGATGAAGGGCGAGACCGTCAGTTTTGCCGGGCACACGTTCAAGGTGCTCGATGTGCTCGACTTCACCACCCCGCGGACGGTGGGCATCAAGGCCGAGATCTCGATCGATGGCGGCCAGGCCTACGCACCGGCGATCAGCAAGTACACGGCGTTCGGGATGGACGTGCCCACGCCGAGCGTGAAGACGTCGCTCGTCCAGGACATCTACCTCACGTTGGAGAACGGTTCGAAGCCCAGTACTGGCGAAGCGAAGATCAAGGTGTTCATCAAGCCGATGGTCGTGTGGCTCTGGATCGGCGGCACCCTGTGCGCGTTCGGCACGCTGCTCGCCGCGTTCCCCGGCAAGAACCGCCGTCGGCCCACCGACGCGGTCAGCGCGCCGATCCCGCTCGACGAGGTGGCCAGTGTCTGACGTCGAAGCCGTCGAGGTCGCATCCGGCCGTCGCCCGGTTGCGCCGTTCATCGCGCTCGCAGTCGCGCTGGTGCTCGGCTCGCTGTTCTGGGTTCTGGCCACCAGCAAGTCCGGCCCCACCGACACGCTCGGTCTGGTCGACAGCCCGCTGATCGGCAAGCCGGCCCCTGCTGTGCGCGGCACCACCGCCGATGGCGCGACATTCGAGCTCTCGCGCCGCAAGGGCAGCTGGGTCGTGGTGAACTTCTTCAACTCGCGCTGTGTGCCGTGCAAGGCCGAGCACCCAGCGTTGGTCGCGTTCGAGCAGCAGCAGACGACGCTGGGTGCGGATGGCGCCGAGTTGTACGCGATCGACCAGCCGCCAGATTCCCCCGCTGAGATCATGGCCTTCTTCGCCGAGCGCGGCGGCAACTGGCCGGTCGTGCTCGATGACGATGGTTTGTTCAACGTGGCGTTCGGTGTGGCCCAGGTGCCCGAGACGTTCATCATCGATCCCGATGGCATCGTGCGCATGCGTTGGGCCGGTGCGATCGACTCGGTCACCCTCGCATTACTGGTGCAGCAACAACGCGACATCTACGGGTTGCAATGAGCGCCGCATCGTCGGTCAAGCGTTGGCCCGGTTGGGTGCTGTTGGCGTTCGTGGTGGCGGGCTGCCTCGCCTACGGCGTCACCCGCGACGCAGGTGCGCGCACACCTGAGGAGCGCGTCGAGGAGATCAGCAAGCAGCTGGCGTGCCCGATCTGCAACGGCGAGACCGTTTACGAATCGCGCAACACGGCGTCGGCGAGCATCCGCGCCGAGATCAAGAACCAGGTGAGCACCACCGACGCCAGTGACGACGCGATCATCGCCTATGTCGTGCAGCAGTTCGGGGCCAAGACCCAGTTGCTGCCTCGGGCCAGTGGGTTCGAGAGCCTGGTGTGGGTGATTCCCGGTGTCGCGCTGGTGTGCGCCGGAGTCGGCCTGTTCTTCTCCTTCCGCAAGTGGCGCACCAACGTCGACACCGTTCCCGATGCCGCAGATCGTGCGCGTGTGGAGGCAGCAATGGCGGCGGAGGACAGCGGTGAATCCTGATCGGTTGGCGGAGCTGGAGGATGAGCGTTCGTTCCTGCTGCGCAGTATTCGCGACATCGAGGCTGAGCACGCGGCTGGCGATGTCGACGAGCACGACTTCACCACGCTGCGCGATGGCTACGTCGCCCGCGCGTCGGCCGTGCTGCAGGAAATCGAGAACGGCCGCAGCTCGCTCGTGCCGAAGCGGCAGCAACCGTGGTGGCGCCGCGTGGCGATCATCGGCGGCACACTCGTGGTCGCCATCGCGCTGGGTGTGTTCGTCGCCAACTCGGCCGGGCAGCGCTTGCCGGGGCAATCGCTGACGGGTGGCAAACCGGCCGACGAGGTGGCCATCCAACTGGCCAATGCGCGCCAGTCGATGGGTGCGGATCCGAAGGCCTCGCTGGAGGCCTACGCCAAGGTGCTGGAAATCGAACCCGACAACGTGGAAGCGATCACCTACGGCGCATGGTTGAAGGTGCTGACCGGCCGTTCGTCGGGTGACGCGCAGATGATGGTCGACGCGTTGCCCGAACTGCGCCACGCGATCGAGATCGACCCCACCTACGCCGACGCGCACTGCTTCCTTGCGGTCGCCTCGGGTCGGTTCCTCGATCCGCCGGACGCGGCCACGGGTGTCAGCGAAGGGGTGGCGTGTCTGAACGCCAACCCGCCAGCGATGTTGAAGGGGCAGATCGAGCAGCTCGTCGCCGAACTGCAACTCGGCAGCCCCACGTCGACGCCGACTACATCGACCACCTGACCGGGACCGCTGCTACAGCAACCGGCGGTGCTACTCAGCCGCGGGTGACGACGCTGTTGGTGAGCTTGTCGTGCCAGGTCTGCTTGCGGCCATCCCACAGCATCCACAGGAAGCCGAGGTAGCAGGGGATCGCCGACAGGTAGCGACCGAAGAACCGACCGACGGCACGGCCGGTGCCAATCGGCTGACCGGTCTGGGCGTCGGCGACGCGGATGCCGACAGCCTGGTGGCCCCAGCTCTGGCCACGACCGACACGGCGGCAGTAGAGCACGGCGTAGGCGATCAGGCTCACCGCGCCAAGCAACACGGCGATAGCCACCGTGCCCGTGTTCGGCACCTCGCACAGGCGCGGCTCGTGGTTGACGGTGCACGCGCCGATGTGCTTCGGCCCGGCCATCAGCACTGCGATGGTGGGAACGGCAAACAAGAAGCCCACGAGCCCGTCGATGATGTACGCGCCCAGGCGTGAACCGAACCCGGCGTACTGCTGCGTCTGGGCGACGGCGTAGGCGGTGTAACCGGGCGGCGGAGGCGGCGGCGGAGGGGGCGGCGGCGGCATCATGTTCATGACGCGAAACTAACGGAGTGGTCAGACCCCATCGGGCATGGGCGCTCAGACGTCCGGTGGCGGCCAGGCGGCAGCGCGGGTGATCGCACCGGAGGCTTCGCGGCCCAGCACCCACACGCTGGCCTTGCGCCACTCAGGCGCTCCCGCGAACGCGCATCCGCGTCGTTCGAGCGCGTTGATGGTGTCGGGGATGACATCGCCGTGGCTGCACAAGACGCTGCCGTCGGGCAGTGTCGACAACAGCGTCAGCGCGCCGGCGAAACCCGTCTCCTCGGCCAAGCGTTCGTCGAGTTCAACAGCGATACCCAGCGTCGCTGCCAACGGCTGCAGCGTCTGGACACAACGTAGATACGGGCTGCTGACCAGCCGTCCGGTGGCCAGCGCGCTCAGGCGGGTGGCGAGCGCATCGGCCTGCAGCCGACCGGCGCCGGTGAGCGGACGCTCGCGGTCGTCGCCCTCCCAGGTGCTGCGGCTTCCCGCCTTCGCGTGACGGACGAGATACAGCACGAGGTGCTCAGGCCTCGCGGATGGCCAGCTTGTGGCGTGCGGTGAACTCGCGCACGAGCAGCATGAACACCACCGATGCGGCGATCGTGAGCGCGCCCGTGAGCCCGACGAAGGTGAGTTTGTCGGTGATGTTCTTGGCGATGTCGTCGCGGGTGCCGTTGGCGCGAACCGGGCTGAGGCCGCCCACACCCATCGCCAGGCCAGCGGCGACAGCGGCCAGCGTGAGCGCAAGGTGCAGTGCGATCAGCGGCGAGAAGAGATTGCGTTTCCAGTTGGGGTCGCCAGCAGCGACCTCAGGATCGGAGGCCTGCCAGAGTTCGCGCCACATGAAGAACGGCAGGATGCCCAGTGTGCATCCGCCGAGGATGTTGATCGCGATGGTGGTGCCGGGACGGAACCGCTGCGGCTGACGACCGAGCACTTCGGCGTTCTTCGCCATCCGCCACGTCCAGATACACAGGATGACGAGCTGTGCCACGCCGATGAGGGTGACAACCAGCCCGACGCCCACGTACGCCGCGAGTTTGGTGTTGAACTGCGACACGTCGCCGTTGGCGAGGAAGTTCTTCGCGGCGGCCTTCAACGAGAACTGCACGAGCACGAGCGCTGCCTGGGCAACGATGCTGACGCCAATCAGGCCGGCGAGCCACTTGCCCAGCGTGCCGACCCGGCGGAAGCTGCCCGTCGCGGCGTTGAAACCGCCGCCGTAGGCCACATAGCCGGGCGGGGGTGACATGTTCGGCGGCGGGGGAGGCAGATCGCTCATGCCTCGTACCTTACGCGGTCGGGTTCCGGCAGACTGCCCCGATGGGATTCTTCGATCGCAACCGCGATGAGCTAGCGGCCAAGGGCTACGACCCGGCGCGGCTGCCGTCGGGTCAGTACCTCACCGACCGCTTTCCGGTGCTCCACGTCGGCGACGTGCCCACCTACGCACCGGGCGAGTGGAACCTCACGATCACCGGTCTCGTCGATGCACCGTTCACAATCGGCCTCGACGATTTGAAGGCGATGCCCGCTGTGACGCTCACCTTCGACATCCACTGCGTCACCAAGTGGAGCAAGTTCGACACCACCTGGACCGGTGTGCGCGTGCGCGATCTGTTCGAACACGCCGAGGTGCAGGCGGGCGCCACGCACGTGATGGAACACGCTGAGTACGGCTACACCACGAACCTGCCGTTGGCCGACATCATCACCGACGAAGCAATCGTCGCCTATGCGTTCGAGGGTGACGACATTGAGCCGATCCACGGTGGCCCGGTGCGCATCGTCGTGCCCCACCTGTACTTCTGGAAGAGCGCCAAGTGGGTGCGTACGCTCGAGCTGCGCTCCTCCGATCAGCCCGGCTTCTGGGAACAGAACGGCTACCACATGTACGGCGACCCGTTCCGCGAACAGCGGCACTGGGGCGACTGACCCAAGTCGGCGCTGAGGTGGGGTACATCCACGTGTCAGCGCCGAAGTTGCGATGACCTACGGGCTTCGGCGTTGAGATGGGGCAGCACGACAGATGAACGCCGAGGCTGGCCTGCGCGGAGTTGCCGATGTGGGCGGTCGTGGCAACGCGACCCGTTCCTCGAGCAGGGCGACTGACCCGATTGGTGGTGGCAGCTAGCGCGCCGCTGACGCGAGCAACTCGGAGATGGTGACGATGCGGTAGCCGCTACGGATGGCAGCGTCCAGCATGCACGGCACCGCTGCGGCGGTGGTCTCGTGGCGGCCGCCACCGTCGTGCGCGAGCACGATCGCTCCGGGACGCAGGCCAGCCTTGAACCGGCCGCAGATCGTCGCCGCCGACGGTCGCCATGTCGCCGCATCACCCGTGAAGATCGAGGCGAAGATGTTGCAGTAGCCGAGGGTGGCGAGACCGTTCTGCAACTCAGCGTTGCTGAGCAGGCCGGGTGCGCGGAACAGTCGGGGAGTCACACCCGTGACGCTGGCGATCAACTGTGCCGCCGGCACGATCTGCGGAAGGATCGTCTTCGCCGTATACGGGTGCGTGACGGTGTGGTTGCCGATCTCGTGGCCCCGTGCTGCGACCGAGCGGCCGATGTCGGGATACTTCAGCAGGTGCACACCGATCATGAAGAATGTCGCCCGAGCTCCGCGTTGCTCGAACGCGCTCATGATTGCGGTCGTGGTGTACGGCCACGGGCCATCGTCGAAACCGAAGGCAACCAGCTTCGCCCCACCGGTGTCAACGGAGTGCACCACCGAGCCCGGAGCGCAACTCAGCGGTAATGCGGACAACGGAATGACTTGCGACCGAGCACCGCGCACCGCCACCGAGAACGAGCCATCCGAAGGGCCCGGTGTGGGGTCGGTGCCGGGACGGACGACCGAGCCGGCGCTGAGCGCAGCCACGACGAGGATGCACGCGGGCACCACCGCTATTCGTCGCCAGCGTTCGTGCGCCACCATGCCCCGATTGTGGCGCGTCACAAAGCGTTTCGCGCTACTACTCGTCGGCGGGCCGCAGGAGGTCCAGGCTGAAGCCCGGTCGGCCGTGCTCTCGGTCCGTCACGTCGCGGATGGCCGCGCGGTGGAAGCCGGCGGGATCGGGTAGCTCGACCAACCACCGGAGTGACTTCGTCGAGTCGTGCTCGATCGCCTCGGCGTACGGGCGCTCGACGAGGTGGTGCACGTGCGGCATCACGCTGTGGGCGATCTCCAAGCAGCGATACAGGTCGTCGGCGATCTGAGTGAGATAGCCATCGCGGTACATGACGGCACGCATCCACGGCCCTTGCTCGGAGAACACACGGTGGTGGCGGTGCGAACGCACCCGTGCCGCATCGAGCCATGCTGCCAACGAGTACGGCTCGGGGACGCGGTTGCTGATGCCCATACCGAATTCGACCAGCGTGTGCCGGGCGGACCGTACATCGTCGTCCGTGGGCCGCGCGCCGGGCCACGGGAAGCGATCCATGTCGAGGAACAGCCGGTCGTCAGTGGCCAACTGCTCGATGAACTCGTGCGCGTCGTGGCGGTGCATCGCACCGCGCCCGGCGCGGGATGCTGCGACCGCTTCGTACGCCACATGTCCAACCATCATCAAGCCCATTCTCACAGATGCTTGTCGTCGGTGTCACGTGCCCACACCGGCGCTGTTATGTGGACCTATTGTGTGCGTCAGACCAGGGGGAAACCAGATGGCGCTCATCGAATGCACGGATCTGACCAAGACCTATCGGCTCGGCGATGACGTGGTGAAGGCACTCGACGGCGTCACACTTACCATCGACGCCGGCGACTTCGTGGCGATCGCCGGACCCTCGGGGTCTGGGAAGTCGACGTTGGCGAACGTGATCGGCGGCCTCGACCGACCGGACTCCGGGCAGGTGATGGTCAATGGCATGAACCTGGCAACCGCTAAGGACAAGCAGTTGTCGGCGTATCGCAACAGCAATGTTGGGTTCGTGTTCCAGTCGTTCAACCTGCAGGTCCACGAGACCGCACTGGAGAACGTGATCTCGCCACTCGTGATCGGCGGCGTCGGGCGCAAGAAGGAACGTCGACTCGCTGGACTGGCGGCGCTCGAGAAGGTGGGCCTCGCTGACCGGGCACACCACAAGCCCACACAACTCTCGGGTGGTCAACGACAACGGGTCGCGATCGCGAGGGCGTTGGTGAACAACCCGTCCGTGGTGATAGCCGACGAGCCGACGGGCAACCTCGACTCCGCGCGTGGTGTCGAGGTGATGGAGGAGTTGGCCCGCCTCAATCGGGAGGATGGCATCACGCTGATCGTGATCACTCACGACACCGGTGTCGCCGAGCGGGCGACACGTGTGCTGACGATCATCGATGGCAAGGTCTCTGAGCGAGTGGGTGCACGATGAGACTGCACGATCAGTTCCGTACCGGCTGGCGCAACCTCAGCCGGCAGAAGCTTCGCTCGGGTCTCACCATCTTCGCCATCGTCGTCGGCGCGGTGTCGGTCACCGTGATGCTCTCGTTGGTGACGAGTGCGAAGAGTTTCCTCACCAGTTCGTTCCAGAAGACCGGTGAAGACCGGCGGATCATCGTCACACCCACACCAGGTCTGGACTACCGCGATTCCACGTGGGCCAACTGGACCGACGGCAGCGGTGTGAAGCTGACGGATGAGGTCGTGACGAAACTCGCAGCGATTCCGGGCGTGCGCCATGCGACCCCGCTCACGTCGTTCGGCTACTTCGACTCTGTCGAGGCCGGCTCGACCCTGTTGACGTTGAAGAACACGAACATGGTGGCCTACGAACCGAACGGCACGATCACCCGCGATGTCGCCGCAGGTCGTCAGCTGCAAGCAACTGACGATGGCACTGGCATCGTGATCTCCACCGATGTGGCCAACAACCTCGGCTTCCGTGGTGCCTACGACCGCGCAGTCGGCTCGTCGATCACACTCACGCCGCGCAAGGACATGGGTGACCAGGCCAACAAGAAGCCGGTCATCCTCACTGTTGTGGGTGTCATCACGACCGAAAGCGCACACATGGAAGTGACGCTGAACTCAGCGCGCACGTTCATGCCCACCTTCGAGCAGTGCACGGGCGGCGGACAGAACACGAAACCGACCTGTACGAACCAGAACGATCTGGACCGCAACGGCTACGCCTCGGTGTACCTCGACGTCGACAGCACCAAGCATGTCGATGCGGTGATGATTGCTGCCCAGAAGTTGAAGGTCGGTGCCGCTGCCGGGAAGGATGAGATCGCGAACCAGGAACAGGCGTTCACGATCATCGGGGCCGTGCTCGGTGGCATCGGGGCGATCGCCCTGTTCGTTGCCGCGATCGGTGTGATCAACACGATGGTGATGGCCACGCTTGAGCGCACTCGCGAGATCGGCATCATGCGCGCCATCGGCGCCACCAAACGCACCATCCGCCGGTTGTTCACTGTCGAGGCAGGTGTGCTCGGCTTCATGGGCGGCGTGCTGGGAGTCGCCGTGTCGTTCGGCGTTGCCGCGCTGCTGAACTCGATCCTCAATCGACAACTGGCCGACAACGGGGTGACGGCTCGCGATGTGATCAGCGTGCCCGCGGGTCTGGCGCTCTTGGTGATTGCGGTGACCACCGGAATCGGGATGTTGGCGGGCCGCCTGCCCGCACGCCGTGCCGCGAACCTCGACCCGGTCGAAGCACTACGGCACGAATAGTCGTTACCAGCGAGGGCGAGGGCGTTGCGCGCTGATCGTGAGTCCGTGGATCAGCGCGTTACGCAACTCCGCCGGGTGCACTACCTCGTCCACGCCCAACCGATCGGCCAGACCATAGGGGCCACCGCGCTGTGCTCGTTCCATCTTCTCGCGGGTGTCGTCGTCGAGGTTGGCGGTCTTGCCGCCGCTCTGCGCCGGCATGCTGGCAATGTTCGCGCTCGGGAGCGCGAGCGTGAGCGTCTGGCGGTCGTGGGGCATGTGCGCCATCGTCACCAGGCCGAAGCCGAAGCCCTTGCGAATCAGCACGCTGATCTTCGGCGTGCGCAGGTTGCGTCCGGCGAGGTACATCCTCCCGCCCCACTTCAGCACCCCTGAGCGTTCGGCTTGCGAGCCGGCCAGCACGCCCGGGTTGTCGAGCAGGAAGATCACCGGGTGACCGAACGTGTCGGCGATGCCGAGGAAGTCGGTGGCTTTGATCGCGGCGGGAGTGTCCAGGGCACCTGCACGGCGTGCCGGGTTGTTGGCGACGAAGCCGACGGTTCGCCCACCAAGGCGACCCCAGCCGACGCTGATCGGGGTGCCCCACAGCGGCTGCACTTCGAAGTAGTTGCCCTCGTCGACGAGTGCCCGGATCACATCGCGCACGTCGTACGGCACCCGCGGGCCGGGTGGGATGATGTCCAACAGTTCGGGCACCTCGCGTGGGCCGCTGTCGCTGCCATCAACCACATCCGCCCCCCATTTCGTCACGTGGGGATTCGCCGAGCGAACGAAAAAGGACAGATAGTCGCGAGCCATGGCAATTGCCTCGGCGTCGTTCTCGGCGACGTTGTGCACCGTGCCCGCTTGCTCGACGCACACCTGCCAGCCGCCCAACTCCTCGGCGGTGAGATCCTCGCCGGTTGCCGCCCTCACGAGGTCTGGCCCGCCAGTGAACAACGCCGCACCCTTGGTCATCACGGTGAAGTCGGCCATCGGAGCGGTGAGGGCGCCATGACCGGCAGAGACGCCAAGGATCAGGCACACCACCGGAACGTTTCCGTGGCAATCGGCCATCGGCTCGAGGTCGTTCGGAGTGCGCGCTGGTGTGGAGGTGCGCACGCCCAGCCGGGCACCCGCGCCTTCCTTCATCCAGACGATCGGCACGCCTTCTTGCACGGCGAGTTCGGCGATGCGGTGCCGCTTGTAGGAGCCGCCCGGCCCGACTGATCCGGCCTTGATCGTGAAGTCCTCGGCGCCCACGGCAACCGGCAGGCCTTCCACCAGACCGAATCCGCAGACGAAACCGTCAGCGGGCAGATCGGTCTTGTTGCCGACGAGGCTGCCGAGCTCGTTGAACGTGCCCGGGTCGAACAACAGCTCGATACGTTCGCGAACGTTCAGCTTGCCGGCAGCACGGTGACGTTCGAGCCGCTCGGGGCCGCCCATCTCCAACGATTTCGCTCGTTCGGTGCGGAGGCGTTCGAGCCAGGGCTCCCAGTCATCTCGATTGCGACCGCTCATTCATACATCCTGCTGGACTTTCGGTGTCGGCATCAACTCATTGTCCAGCTGCGCCCGCACCTCGGTCGTGTTGCCAACCATCGACCGGCCAGGTCTCCAGCGTCGCATATCGGGCGCCCTGCGGTTCGAGCCAGCTCTGTACGAGCACTATCTCGCGCACAAGGAACTCCGCCCGCACATATGCACCGAGCACTCGCGGCATGGGCACATCGCGCTGCACGCGAGCGATCGTGAGGTGCCCGACGAACCGCTTGCGCGGCGGTTCGCCGATGCCCTTCGTGCACTCATTCACCACGTGCGCCAGGTCTTCGAGCCCGCTTGCCGGCACCACGAGCGCACGATCGAAGTGCACATCGACCGCCGGGCCGAGGCTGACATGTGTCGCCGGGAACGTCGCACCGTCGAGCGCGGCGACGACCTCGCGAGGGTCGGCCTCGCCGAGGAAGCGCACGGTGAGATGCCAGTTGTCGGGGTCGACGAAACGAACGCCGCGTTGTTCCTTGCGGTGCAGTTCGCGGAGTTGCTCGGCCACCTCCTCGGGCGGCCAAACAGCGATGAACAGACGTGCCATCGCTCCAGTGTGGCGCGACGAGGGGTCGGTCAGCTGACCTTGAGGGCAGAGCTGAAGATCTTCTTGGGCTTGAGCTCGGCGGCGATGCGGCGGGCGATCTCCTGGAACGCCTTGGCGCACTCGCTCTCGGGGTCGGCCACCGTGATCGGGGTGCCGTTGTCGCCACCCTCACGCAGTTCGGGCACGAGCGGAAGTTGGCCGAGCAGCGGCACGCCAAGAGAGTCGGCCAGTTCCTGACCGCCACCGGAACCGAAGATCTCGTAATGCTTGCCGTCGTCGCCGACGAACCAGCTCATGTTCTCGATGATGCCCTTCACCGGCAGGTTCACCTTCGCGGCCATCGCGGCCGACAGTGCGGCGACCTTCTGTGCAGCCGGCTGCGGCGTGGTGACCACGTACACCTCGGCGCGGGGTAGGTACTGGCTGAGGCTGAGCGCGATATCTCCGGTGCCGGGCGGCATATCGATGAGCAGGAAGTCGGGTTCGTCCCAGAACACGTCGGCGAGGAACTGCTCGAGCGCCTTGTGCAACATCGGGCCACGCCAGATGATGGCCTGTCCCTCGGGGACGAAGTAGCCGATGGAGATGCAGGTGACGCCATGGTTGGAGGGTGGGATCAGCATGTCGTCGATGACCACCGGGTCGCGGTCGGCGCCCAACATGCGGGGTACGGAGTAGCCGTAGATGTCGGCGTCGACGATGCCCACCTTGAAACCCTGGCTGGCCAGAGCGACCGCGAGGTTGACCGTGACGCTGCTCTTGCCGACGCCGCCTTTACCGCTGGAGATCAGTAGCGGGCGGGTCTTGTTGCCGGGCCGGTTGAAGGGTACGGCCTTGCCCTCGGCATGCCCGTGCGCCTGGCCCGACGGTGCCTGACCGGACGGACCGTGGCTGTGACCGTGCAGCATTTCGCGTACGGCTTCGCGCTCTTTGTCGGTCATCACCGTGAACTCGAGCGAGTAACCGGTGACGCCGGGCAGGGGAGTGATCGCACCGCCGACGCGGTTCTGGATCTCGTTGCGCAGTGGGCAACCGGCGACCGTGAGGGCGATGAGCACACCCACCTTGCCGTCGTCGCTGATCGTGACGTCGCGCACCATTCCGAGGTCGACGATGCTGCGATGCAGCTCGGGATCTTCCACGGGGCGCAGTGCATCGATGACTTGCTCGTGCGTGGGCATGAGGGGCCTCCGGGATAGGTGCTGGCAGTGCGGCGAATTACCACTACGCGGATAGGTAGAATACCGGCGTGTCTGCCAACTCGCCGTCGTTCACCAGCACCGTGTCGGCAATCACCGACGCGTTCGGCGATCCCACCCGGCGGGGCATCTACCTGTTCGCCCGGGAAGAGGGTGCCGGCGTCACCGCTGCGCAGGTGGCAGAGAAGTTCGGTGTACACCCCAACGTGGCTCGTCATCACCTCGACAAACTCGCAGCAGGCGGGTACCTCGAGGTCGCTGTCGGCCGGGCCGAGGGCGCCGGGGCTGGACGCCCGAGCAAGCACTATCGCCTTCCGGAGGGTGCCACGATCGACCTCGTCACCGATATGCCGGTGCGCAGCGACGACCTCGTGCTCTCGCTGCTGGGCCGTGCGCTGGCACTGCTGCCGCGCGACAAGGCTGAAATCATGGCCGAGGAAGTGGGCCAGGAGTACGGCCGGGCGATGGCCCAGGGTCTCACGGGACCCGACATCGCTGCTGGTCAACGCAGTCTGCGCTCGGCGATGCAGGCCGTGGCCGACGCGCTCACGGCACACGGGTTCGCCGCCCACGCCGATCAGCGCAACAATCAGCTGCGCATCGTCAACAACCACTGCCCGTTCGGCGATGTCGCCATCGATCACCCCGTGATCTGCGCCGTCGACCGTGGGATGGTGAAGGGCATGCTCACCGCCCTGTACGGCGACGCCGACGTCGCCACGATGCAGTCGTTGCCGCAAGGCGACACGTTCTGCGCCACGTCCGTCTAACCCTGTAACACCCTTTGCATACGTTTGTTCGTGTGGACCTCGGGCTGATTCGGAACGTGATCGGGGCGGCACCGCTCACTGATCTGGTCGCGTGTCGTGGCGAGTTGGCGGCCATTCAACACGTGCGGTCGTTGCTCGATGCACGCGAGATGC
>WLIV01000007.1 GCA_009702045.1 Actinomycetota bacterium
CGCTGCGCATGCAGGCCGACAAACCCGGCATCTACACCGGACAGTGCACCGAGTTCTGTGGTCTCAGCCACTCCCGCATGCGCCAGGCTGCGGTTGCACTGAACACGGCCGATTTCCAGACCTGGGTCACGAACCAGACCGAGGCGTACGCCTCGCCCGAGGCCGGCTCCGCCGCCGCCGTGGGCCAGAGCACCTTCATCGCCCAGTGCAGCCGTTGCCACCAGGTGAACGGTCTACAGGATGGCGACGGCAAGCCGGTACTGGCTGAACCCGACCTGTATGTACTCTCGGGCGCCGCGCCGAACCTCACCAACCTGCTGACGCGTACCGCAATCGCTGGTTGGACGTTCGACCTGCTGACCACCACGTGCCGCGAAACGCTCTGGAATGCCCCGCCCGACGAGTTCGGTGCGCTGTATCTGAAGGGCATCACTGCTGAGTGCTTCAACGAGGCCAACCTGCGTGAGTGGATCCGTAATGCCCCGGCAATGAAGCCGATGTACACCGACCCGAAGAACCTCGGCAGCACGGGCGGCAAGACCCGCGGCATGCCGGCGTTGGGTCTCACCGAGGCTCAGATCGACCAGATCATCGCCTACCTGCTCGAGCGGAAATAACAGGAGCTCCACGAGATGGCCATCATCGAACGAACTTCCGCGGTACCGGCGACCGTCAGCGGTGCCGGTGCAACTGCACTGCTCACTCCGACCCAGTCGCTGGGTGTGTTTCGTCGCCCAGTCGCCGCCACTGGTTGGCGTGCCTGGGTGTTCACCGTCGATCACAAGAAGATCGGCATCATGTATGGCTTCGTCGCCATGTTCTTCTTCGTGGTCGGTGGCTGCGAAGCCCTGCTGATCCGCCTCCAGTTGGCGGCACCCGACAACACGGTGCTCAGCGCCGGTCTCTACAACGAGATGTTCACGATGCACGCCACCACGATGGTGTTCCTCTTCGTGATGCCGATGGCGGCGGCGTTCGCCAACTACTTCCTGCCGCTCCAGGTTGGCGCCCGCGACGTGGCCTTCCCGCGACTGAATGCGCTGAGCTTCTGGCTGTTCCTGTTCGGTGGCGTGTTTCTCAACACCTCGTGGTTCCTCGGCGGCGCGGCCGACGGCGGCTGGTTCATGTACTCGCCGAACAGCAGCCGTCTGTTCTCGCCCAGCCACGGCGTCGACTACTGGGTGCTCGGTCTGCAGATCATCGGCATCGCTTCGCTAGTCAGCGCGATCAACCTGATCGTCACGGTGCTGAACATGCGTGCACCCGGCATGAAGTTGATGAACATGCCGGTGTTCACCTGGATGGTGCTGGTGGTGCAGTTCCTCCTACTGTTCGCCCTGCCGGTGATCACAGTGGCCCTGTTCCTGCTGAGCTTCCAGAGAAACTTCGGTGCAGCGTTCTTCGACGTCGGTAAAGGCGCCGACCCGCTGCTGTGGCAGCACTTGTTCTGGATCTTCGGACACCCAGAGGTGTACATCATCATCCTGCCCAGCTTCGGCATCATCTCCGAAGTGCTCCCCACGTTCTCGCGTAAGCCGTTGTTCGGCTACAAGTTCGTGGTCTTTTCCGGCGCCGCCATCGGCTTCGTCGGCTGGGGTGTGTGGGCCCACCACATGTTTGCCAGTGGCCTCGGCCCGGTGAGCGTGGCCGTGTTCTCCGTCGCCACGATGCTCATCGCCATCCCAACTGGCGTGAAGATCTGCAACTGGACCCTCACGCTGTGGGGCGGCAAGCTGTGGTTCTCCACGGCAATGATGTTTGCCATCGGTGTCATCGTGCTGTTCAGCATTGGTGGCCTCTCCGGCGTTACCCACGCCGTCGCCCCGGCCGATACGCAGCAGACCGACACGTATCACATCGTCGGTCACTTCCACTACGTCATCGTTGGTGGCGCGGTGATGGGCCTGTTCTCCGGCTTCTACTACTGGTGGCCGAAGGTGTTCGGCAAGTTGCTGAACGAGCGGCTCGGGAAGTGGAACTTCTGGCTGATGTTCTTCGGTGTGAACTTGACGTTCGCCCCGATGCACATCCTGGGCATGCAAGGTCAGCCGCGCCGTATGGTCGTGTGGCCCGAGAAGCTGACCGGTGAAGGTTTCTTCAACCTCGCGTTCTGGAACAAGATCGCCACCCTCGGTTCGTTCACGATCGCTTTGGGCGTGTTGTTGTTCTTGATCAACGTGGTGTACACGGCGAAGAAGGCCGGTAAGGCACCGCTCGACCCGTGGGATGCGCGCACACTCGAGTGGATGACTGCCAGCCCGCCGAAGGAACACAACTTCGACACCATTCCCACGATCCACTCGCTCGACGAGTTCTTCCACCGCAAGTACGAAGAGGTCGACACCGACAAGGGTCCGCGACTCGTGAGGGTGCGCTCCGCTGAAGAAGTGCTGGCAGCTGAAGAAGCGAAGGCTGACACCCACATCCACATGCCGTCGCCGTCGTACTGGCCGATCGTGCTGGCTCTTGGGCTGCCGATCATTGCCTACGGCGTGATCTACAACTTGTTGCTGTCGGTGGTCGGTGCAGCGGTCCTGTTGCTCGGCGTCTTCGGCTGGGTACTTGAACCCTCTGTCGCTGAGGACAGCGACTACGACCCGCCGGCCGGTGGGTCCGAGACCAAGGAGCTGAGTTCCGTTGGCTGACATCGCAGTTCACGAAGCCGTGACCAGTCACGACGATCACGGTGCTGCCGGCCACGGCAGCATCACAGGAATCAGCAACAACAAGCTGGCCATGTGGCTGTTCCTCGGCAGCGAGTGCTTGCTGTTCGGCGGCCTGATCAGTACGTACATGCTGTACCGCGGTCGCCACGGTTCGGGCGTCGGTCCGGCCCAGTTGTTCGACATCCCGCTCACCTCGGTCAGTAGCTTCGTACTGCTGATGAGTTCGTTGACGATGGTGATGGCCGTGAACTCGGCCAAACGCAAGGACGACCGCAACACGAACCTGTGGCTGACGGTGACTGCGTTGCTCGGCTCGCTGTTCGTAGGAGCGCAGGTCTACGAGTTCACGTCGTTCTACCACGAGGGTGTCGGCTTCACGACCAGCCTGTTCTCGTCAAGCTTCTTCACACTGACCGGCTTCCACGGTGTGCACGTCTCCATTGGCGTGATCATGCTGCTGGCGATGGTGGCGATCATTTCCCGCAACAAGGTGGCTGGCGACAAGGCCGAAGTCGTCGAGATGATCGGTCTGTACTGGCACTTCGTCGACGTCGTATGGGTGGTCATCTTCACCCTCGTCTATCTGATCCCGGCCTGAGGTAACCCCAATGAGCGCAGTCACCGAACACGCCGAGCAGGACGAGCACGCCGGGCATCATGCCCACGGCGGTGAAGAGCCGCACGTCCCCAAGGACTCGTACTTCATCAAGGTCGCCCTGTGGCTGGCCCTGCTGACTGCGCTCGAGACCTCGACGTACTGGATCCACCTCGGCGGCTTTGCCACGCCGGCGCTGCTGATCATGATGACGATCAAGTTCTTCATGATCGTCATGATCTTCATGCACCTGAAGTTCGACAACAAGCTGTTCAGCCTGATGTTCTACATCGGTCTGGGGCTGGCGATCTTCGTCTACTGCGTGGCACTTTCCACGTTCCAGTTCTTCGCTCGCTGACGCCATGTTCGCGGCCGCACGGTTCGTGGACCCGTGGCGGTTCCAGCCCAACGTTGAGGTGTACCTCCTCGTTGGGTTCCTCGTCGCGGCGTACATCTATGTCGTGCGAGTCATCGGCCCGAAGGCGGTCCCCAGCGGCGCGGCCGTGATCACCCGCCGTCACCTGTGGTGCTTCGTCCTTGCGATGCTGGTGTTGTTCAGCGCCAGCACCTGGCCGATCCACCAGATCGGTGAGGACTACCTGTACTTCATGCACATGATCCAGCACATGATGCTGAGCTATCTCCTGCCGCCACTGGTGTTGTTGGCAACGCCGGAATGGCTGCTGCGAGTCTTGATCGGTAACGGACGCACCTATCGGGTGGTCGCGTTCTTCACTCGCCCGGTCGTGGCAGCGGTCCTCTACAACGGCGTCATCATGCTCTTGCATGTACCCGGAATCGTGAACACCGCCACGGTGAACGGCCCACTGCACTACCTGTTGCACGTCGCCCTTGTACTCACTGCATTGCTGATGTGGGCACCCGTCGTGGGCCCGCTGCCAGAACTGCGGATGCGGCCAGCCGGAACGATGATCTACTTGTTCCTGCAGGGTGTGGTGCCCACGGTGCCAGCCATGTGGCTGTCGATGGCCGATAACCCGGTGTACCGCCACTACGGGCAGCAGGCTGTTCGTGTGTGGGGTATCAGCGCAATGGACGACCAGCAAGTCGCCGGCGTACTGATGAAGATCGCCGGTGGGTGGTACATGTGGATCATCATGGGCTACATCTACTTCGCCAGGTTCGGCAAGGAAGCAGCCGATGCCAACACCTATCGCCGTCAGCGACCTGTCACGGAATCGGTCGTTCGGCCAGGGTGACATCGAAGGTGATGGTGGTTCCGTTGCGTTGGACGGTCACCTTCGTGGCGGAGCCTGGCGCGGTGGCCCGCAATGCCGTCTGCAGCTGACCCTGGGTGGAGATCTTCGTGTCGCCCACCTGTGTGATGATGTCGCCAGCCTGGATGCCGACGTCCGCCGCCGGTGTGCCGTCCTGCACGGTGGTGACGGTGAGGCCGTACGGCGTCTGGGCGACGTTGACGCCGATGAAGCCGACCGGGGAGGCCTTGACCTCCTTGCCCGCCTTTAGATCAGCAAGCAGAGGCTTGATGGTTGCTACAGAGATGGCGAAGCCGACGTTCTGTGCGTCGGAATAGCCCGCAGAGTTGATCCCGACGAGCTCGCCGTTGGCGTTCACCAGGGCACCGCCCGAGTTGCCATGGTTGATCGCCGCGTCGGTTTGGATCAGACCGTGCAGCGTCACGGTGTCCGTTTCACGCAGGGTGCGGTCGAGTGCCGAGATGATGCCGGTGGTGACGGTGGGGGTGTCGCCCAGATCGAGCGCATTGCCAATCGCTACGACAGCATCGCCGACACGGAACTGAGTCGCATCAGCAAGTGCGAGCGGATGGAGATCCGTGGAGTCGGTGAGTTGCATGAGCGCCACGTCGTAGTCGGCAGAAGCGCCCAGCACCTTGGCTTCGCGTACGGTGCCGTCGGCCATCTTCACCGTGAATACCGGAGCATCGAGGGCCTTGCCTGCGTCGTCGGCGGCGTTCACAACGTGGGCGTTGGTGAGCAGCAGCCCGTCGTTGGAGATAATCACGCCCGAGCCAGCGGCGATCGGTGTCACGCTGCTGCCGACGCGGCTGGAGACCTCGATGGCCACCACTGCGGGCATCACCTTGGCGAGCAACTGGTGGAGGTCGCCGAGGGTCGAGGGATTGCCACTGCTGCTCTGCCCCGATGCAGTGGCCACGTACGTGACAGTGCCCCTGTCGGATTCGGTGAGCTTGACCGTCGTGTAGGCAACCCCTCCCGACAGCGCCACACACGCTGCTGCGGCGCCCACCACGCGCCCGACGCGAGAAGGGCGGCGGGGTTCCATGAGAGGAGGCGGTGGCGGCAACGGCGACGAAGCGGGGAAGTTGTCCAGATCATCGAGCAGCGACATATACGCATCCTTACCGCTCGCAGCTGAAAACACGCTGAGGGCTGCTGAAGTGTTCTTCAGGACTCACCCTGCGACAATGCAGCTATGCGCGTCCTGGTAGTCGACGACGAAGTGCGTCTCGCAAGTGCGATACAACGCGGCCTGCAGGCCGAAGGGTTCACCGTCGACCTTGCGCACACCGGAACAGACGGCTTGTGGGCCGCCACTGAGCACAAGTACGACGCCGTCGTGTTGGACATCATGTTGCCGGGGCTGAACGGCTACCGGGTCTGCGCCGAACTGCGGACGCGCGGTATCGACACGCCAATCCTGATGCTCACGGCGAAGGACGGTGAATTCGACGAGGCCGAGGCGCTGGACACAGGCGCCGACGACTTCCTTTCCAAGCCCTTCTCGTATGTCGTGCTCGTCGCTCGCCTCCGTGCACTCGTGCGTCGTGCTCGTGGGCGTGCCACCAGCGACCTGGTGGCGGGCAACATCACGCTGCAGTTGGGCGCCCGCCGTTGTCTGCTCGCTGGCGAACAGGTCTCACTCACAGCGCGCGAATTCGCCGTCCTCGAATACCTCGCCGAGCATGCCGGCGACGTAGTGGCCAAGCGCGACATCTTGGACAACGTGTGGGATGAAGACTTCGATGGGCCGGACAATGTGATCGAGGTGCATGTGCACGCGTTGCGCCGCAAGCTGGGAGCAGATGCAATCGAGACCGTACGCGGCGCCGGCTACCGCCTGGTCGATCGATGATCCAGCGTCGTCCGTCGCTGCGTGTGCAGGTGGCCGGTATCGCGACGGCGATCGTGGCCGTCACACTGGCCAGCACCGGGGTGTTCGTTACTCATTGGATGCGCACATCGTTGTTGCACGACGCCGACATGGAGCTGAGCGGCCAGGTGGCGTACGTGGCCCAGTTGACCCAGGTCGGCGAGTTGTCGTCGATCCTCGCGGCGAGCGGACCCGACACCGGTCAGGTGCAGGTGGTCACTGCTCGACGCGTGGTGGTGGCCGTATCGCCTGGTCTGGCCACGACCACCCGGCTCGATGTGTTCGACCCTCCGCCGGTGGGGCGCGTGTCGGCCCGCACGGTGCCGGGGGGCGTGGTGGGCAGTGACAGCGGCGCCGATTACCGCGTGGTCGCGCGCACCGTCAGCACACCGATCGGACCGCTCACTGTGTATGCCGCGTCGTCGCTGCATGCCGTCAACCACGCCGTGCGCATGCTCGCCCTGGGGCTCTGGGTAGGACTTCCGTTCCTCACGCTGCTGGCCGGGCTGGGCATCTGGCTCGTGGTCGGGAGGTCGCTGTCACCGGTTGAACAGATGCGCCGGGAGGTCGCGGCCATCTATCGGCCCGAGCAGCGGATCTCTGCTGGGGTGCGAGCGATTGAACTCGACCGGCTGGCCACGACGATGAACGATCTGCTCGATCGTGTCGACCAGGCAGCTGCCACCCGCCGTCGATTCCTTGCCGACGCGTCGCACGAACTGCGGAGTCCACTTGCATCAGCGCGCACCCAACTGGAGGTTGGGTTGGCGTACCCGGCCGCCACTGACTGGCCTGAAACGGCGCGCGAGGTGATGGTCGATATTGAGCGGCTGCAGGCGCTCGCTGGTGAGTTGCTGGATTTGGCGCGAGTGGAGTCGAGCGAGCGAGCACTGGCGCCAGAGCCGGTGGAGCTCCACGAGCTGATCGGCGACGAGTTGGCCCGCTACGCCGACCCGCGCATTGCCGCCGATCTCGCCCCGGCTCACCTGTTGGCCGACCGGCGACTGATGGTGCGACTCGTGCGGAACTTGGTCGACAACGCTGTGCGGCACTCGGTATCGGTGATCACCGTCACGCTGACCAGCACGGCATCGGGAATCCGACTGCGGGTGTGGAACGACGGCCCGGCAATCCAACCGTCCGACCGCGAGCGGGTGTTTGCTGCCTTCACTCGGCTTGATGAGGCGCGGACTCGCGATGACGGGGGAGCGGGTCTCGGGCTGTCGATCGCTCGACGTGTTTGCGAGGTGCACGGTGGCACGCTCACCGTCGACGAGTGCACGGTCGGCGCTGCGTTCGTCGCCACGTTCCCGATCAGTCCCAGCGGAACAGGCGTGCCGCCAGCAGCGGCGTGACCGCTGCCCACGCGGCCAGCACGATCCAGCTGGTGCCCGGCTGGTTGCCATGTCCGCCAAGTGTCTCGCGCAGTACATCGGCCAAGGCTCCACTGGGCAACGCATGGGCGACGGCCCGGACGGCACCCGGCAGTTTGGCGAACGGGATGACCATGCCGCCGAGCAACAGCAGTACGAGATACAGGCCGTTGAGCGCTGCGAGGTTGATTTCGCCACGCAGCCGACCGGCCATGGTGAGCCCGATACCGGCGAACGCAATGGTGCCGACAAGTACCGCGGCGATCGCCAGCGCCCAGTTTGTGGACTGCGGAGCCCAGCCCAACGCATAGGCCACCGGGACGAGCACGGCGAACTGCACCAGCTCGACGACCGCGACAGCAGTGATCTTGGCGGCGATGAGGAGCGGGCGGCCCAGCGGTGTGGCCCCCAGTCGTTTCAACACGTGGTACGTGCGCTCGAAACCGGTGCCGATCCCGAGGCTGACCATCGACGTGCTCATCACCGCGAGCGCCAGCACGCCGGGGGCCAGAAAGTCGATGGGATCCTTCGTGCCGGTGGGAAGCACGTCGACGAGGCTGAAGAACGTGAGCAGCAGCACCGGGATGCCGAGCGTGAGCAGCAGTTGCTCACCGTTGCGGCGCACGACCTGCAGCTCGGCGATGAGTTGAGCACGAAAGCGAGTCATGCTGCACCACCCTGGCCATGCTTGTCGTCCTTGTCCGCAGTGAGGCGACGGAAGACATCCTCCAGCCGCTGCGAACCGGCACGTAGATCGGTGAGTGGATGGCCCTGATCCGCCAGCCACGATGCCAGCGTCGCCATCAGCCGTGGGTGCGGTGGGGCGTCGATCACATATTCATCGGCACCGACCTGGCTGGCGATCAGATCGATGGCTGCAGCGAGTGCGTGCACGTCGAGCGTGGGCGAACTGCGGAAGCGAATCTCGTCGTGACCGCGGCGTAGTTCCGCGAGCGTGCCGTCGGCGATGATCTGGCCCCGGTCGAAGATGACCACGCGGTCGGCCAAGCGCTCCGCCTCGTCGAGTTCGTGGGTGGCGAGGATGACCGCGCACCCGGCGGCAGCGAGGTCGCGGATGATGCCGCGGATGGTGTCGCGACCGTTGACATCGACCCCGGACGTGGGTTCGTCGAGGAACGCAACCTCGGGTCGCGAGGCGAGCGCGAGCGCAAGCGAGAGCCGTTGCTGCTCGCCACCGCTGAGGCGCCGCCACGTTGCCTTGGCCCGGTCGGCGAGGCCCACCTGCTGCACGAGCGCATCGGCATCAGCTCCCTTGCCGTACAGCGCGCAGTAGTGCCGCACCGAGTCGGCCACCCGGGCTCCGGGGTACACGCCACCGGCCTGCAGCATCACACCCATCCGCTCGCTGAGGCGGCGCTGATCGCGGGCAGGGTCGAGGCCCAGCACCCGCACCTCACCGGACGCTGCGCGGCGATAGCCCTCGCACACTTCGATCGTGCTGGTCTTGCCAGCGCCGTTGGGCCCGAGGACCGCCGTGATCTCACCGGCGGCAGCAGAGAACGACACCTCGTTCACTGCCACCAGGTCGCCGTAGCGCACCGTCAGCCCATTCACCTCGACTGCACTCACGACTCACGACGCTAGCCGCAAGGTCCTGTGACTTCACCGGCCGCTCCAACTAGCGTTGAGGCGTGATCGATGTCCGACTGCTCCGTACCGACCCAGATGGTGTGCGCACCGCGCTCGCCCGCCGCGGCAACGCTGATGTGCTGGCCCAACTCGCCCGAGCCATCGAGGTCGAGGGCGAGATGCGCACGCAGCAGGGCCTCCGCGATGCGCTGCGTGGAGAGGTCAACGAGCTGTCCAAGCAGGTGGGCCTGAAGCGTCGCGAGGGCGATACCGACGGTGCCGAGGGGCTACAAGCGCGCAGCCGGACACTGGGTGAGCAGGAAACTGCCCTCGCCGCCGCCGCCGACGTGCTGCAGGCCGAGTTGCGCGAGCTGTTGCTGCGTATCCCCAACCTTCCGCACCCGGACGCCCCGGACGGCGCCAGCGACCGCGACAACCCAATCATCAAGGGGCCGTTCCTGCCCGAGTCGTTCCCCGACTACCAGCGTGTGCCGCACTGGGAAACCGCTGCGGCGCTCGGCATCCTCGACAACGAGCGGGCCACCAAGATCAGCGGTGCGATGTTCACCATGCAGCGCGGCGCCGGCGCCACGCTGGCCCGTGCGTTGTGCCAGTACGCGCTCGACATGAACAGCGACGCGTTCGAGGAGATCCGCCCACCGTCATTGGTCACCACTGCCACGCTCACCGCCACCGGTCAGCTGCCGAAGTTCGCCGACGACGCGTACGCCATCGAGCGTGACGACCTGTGGTGCATTCCCACCGCCGAGGTGCCGCTCACCAGTCTGTACGCAGGTGAAGTGCTCGACGTGAGCGTCCTGCCTCAGCGGCTCATGGCGCATTCGTCGTGCTACCGCCGTGAGGCCGGTTCGGCCGGGCGCGACACCAGGGGAATGCTGCGCGCGCACGAGTTCGACAAGGTCGAGATCCTCGCCGTCGCGACGCCCGAGCAGGGTCCCGAGCTGCTGATCGAGTTACGCGACCGGGCCGAGCGATTGATCAGCGGCCTCGGCCTTCCCTACCGGGTCATCGAGATCTGCACCGGCGACATGGGCCAGAGCCACCACCGCAGTTTCGACATCGAGGTCTACGCGCCCGGTTGCGACAACTGGCTGGAGGTCAGTTCGGTCAGTTGGTTCGGCGACTATCAGGCCCGTCGCGCCGACATCCGCTTCCGCACACCGGGGGAGAAGGGAACCACCGTCGCCAACACGTTGAACGGGTCGGCGCTCGCTGTGCCGCGCGTGTGGGCCGCAATCATGGAGAACTACCGCCAGGCCGATGGCAGCGTGGTGATTCCGGACGTGCTGAAGCCGTACATGCGCGGTATCGAGGTGATCTCGCCGAAATGAGCGAACCCGCCGACATCCTCGCCCGCCACCGGTTCGAGTACGAAACGGCGGGCCTCGACGTGGGTGAGGTCGACCCCGATCCGATGACGCAGTGGCGTCGATGGTTCGGCGATGCGGTGGACGCTGGGTGCACCGAACCGAATGCGTTCGTGCTGAGCACCGTCGACGAGGACGGTTGGCCGCAGTCGCGGTATCTGTTGTTACGTGCCGCTGATGAGCGCGGGTTCACCTGCTTCACCAACTACGAGTCGGCCAAGAGCCGCGAGCTCGCCGACACCGGACGCGCCTCGATGTTGTTCACATGGTTGCAGTTGCATCGTCAGGTGCGGGTCACCGCGACGGCCGAACGTGTACCCGATGCAGAGAGCGATGAGTACTTCGCCTCGCGGCCGCGTGGCTCGCAGATCGGTGCCTGGTCGTCACCGCAGTCGCAGCCGATCGCCGATCGCGACTGGCTGGAGCAGCGGGTGCAACAGATGGCGGCGACGTTCGTCGATGCCGAGGTGCCTCGGCCGGCGTTCTGGGGTGGCTGGTTGTTGCGCCCCGAAACGTTCGAGTTCTGGCAGGGTCGCCCCAGCCGTCTGCACGACCGCCTGCGCTACACCCGCGGCCAACGCGACGCAGCCGCCTGGCACGTCACCCGCCTCTCACCCTGACCAACCCCCGAGTGGGTGGTGGCCGGCCCGAGTGGCAGGAGTGCACCCGAGTGGGTGGTGGCACCCTGGGTGTCACGTGCCACTCGGTCAGACCGGGGACGAGCCGCTGGGGCGCTCACCCACTCGGACCGGTGGGCTGGCACTCGCACCGACCCAGGTGGTGGAGGCGGCGGTGAGCGCGTCGATCAGCGCTTCGGTGTGCGGCGCCTGGCCGCGCACCCTAGGTGGCAACTCGATCTGCACACCGCACTGGCGTGGCAGGTTCACCGGGTTGTCTCGGTGTAGGCCGCGCAACTCGCGCGGGATCTGCTCGAGGTCGGTCTCCACGTGGTAGTCGGGAAGCGCTTCGCGCAGATGCTCGGCGACGTGGTGGGCCAGTCCTCGGTTCTGACCGCCGAGCAACAGGCTGGTCCAGTATCCGTGCCGTCCGAAACCGTGGATCGTGATCACCGCGTCGACATGGCGCAGGAAGCCCTGCAGGTGCGCTGAGTCGAGGGCGGAGATGCGGTGCGAGGGGATGTGATGCTGCTGTCCGGCGGGTTGCAGCACCCCGTAGTAGCTGGCACCGCTGCGTTCCGCGGCCTGCGACGCGATCACATCAGTCATCTCCTCCAGCGATCCACCGTGGTACGCCATGAACCCCAACTGACCGCGAAGCGTGCAGACTTCGCGCACCCCCGGCATGGCGAGCAACTCGCGAAAGCGGTGGTGGCTCATGGAGGCCGGTCAGCCTGGCTGGCGACGTTGCTTGTTGAAGACCGCGAAGCCGACTGCTGCGGCAATCACGATCGACGACAGCACCACGACGGTGGTTTGGTTGCGCTGGATGAAGCGGCTGAGTGATTCCTGCCACGAGGTAGTGCCGGAGATGACGCTGCTGGTGCCGGTCTTGTCGCGGATGCCGTTGTACCAGTAGTACGAGAGGTACATGCCAGTCAGTAGCACGAACACCCCGGCGATGTATTCGAACCACTCCATGCCCTTGCGCAGTGTCTTCAGCAGCGCTGTGTTGGCCATCGCCAACGTGATGGTGAGGCCGCTGACGAGCAGGGCCATGCCGAGGCCGTAGAGGCCCACACCTGCGGCGCCGGTGAGCAGACCGTCGGTGGTGACACCGCCCAGCACGACTGACATGAACCCTGGGAGGGTGCAGCCCAAGGAAGCGATCGCGTAGGCGATGCCAAACACATACATGCTGCGTACCGACCGATCTCGCTTGCCGATGTCGAGCTTGGGTGTGGTGAACGGCAGCCGATAGCCGAAGAGCATCGCGATGCCGAGCGCAACGAGGCCGAGCCCCATCACCAACGACAGGTACGGCGCCTTGTCCATGAACCAGGTGGTGCTCCACTTGGTGATGACGCCGATCACCACGAAGACGGACATGAAACCACCCGAGACCGACAGGCTGACGGCGAGTGCGCGCGTGATGGAAGTTCGCTCGGCGCCCGGGCGCAGGTTCTCCATGCCGAGGAAGTAGAGGAGGTACGTGGGCAGCAGGACGAAGCCGCACGGGTTCACCGCTGCCAGTAGACCCTGCGTGAAACCGTTCGCCAGACGCGCGTCGAGAGCGAACATCAACCGAGGTCGCTCTCGATGTACTTGGCGAGCGTGGCTTCGTCGAGCTGCCCGGTCTGGCGCACGATGACGCCCTTCGCGTTCACGAACAACGTGACTGGGAAGGCGGCGATGCCGGCCGTGCTGATGAACTCGCCGTTGCCGTCATACAGCAGTTGGTACTTCACACCCTTGCCGCGGGCGAAGCGTTCCTCGCGGTCGCTGGGGCCGAGGAAGTCGAGGCCGACGAACTGCACCTTGCTGCCGTACTTCGCATATGCGGCCGCGAATGCGGGCAGCTCCTCCTTGCATGGGATGCACGTACTGCCCCATACGTTGATCACCATCGGCATGCCGATGAGTGAGGACGTGGGGATGTCGTCGCCTGCCAGGTTCTGGACGTTGACATCGGGCAGGGGCTTGCCCTCGACGACCGCATTGGTATCGATGCCGCCGACGTCGGGCGCCGGCCGCGTGTCAGTGGCTTCGGTGGAGGTGGTGCTCGAACCACCCGTATTGCGGTCGGCGAGAATGAAGCCGACGGCAACCGAGGCGACCGCTGACACAGCGAGCGAACCGAACAACAGTCGTTTGCGAACCTGCACGGGCGCCACGTTATCGGTGCCGCGCGGCCGCGGGCCCGCGTCGCCGAAGCGTCACGAGGTGCGGGGGAATCGGCACTTCGTCGATCGGACCGAGTGGGCGAGGGTGCTTGGGTGGACGGCCGCGTGGTCGCTTGTTGGCGATGATTCGACCGTTCTCCAGCAACTCGCCGCCCCACACACCCCACGGCTCGGCACGGTCGATGGCCCCGGCAAGGCAATCGGCCGCCAGCGTGCACTTGCCACAGATGGCCTTGGCGCGGGCCGTGTCGACCGTGTTGTCCGAGAAGAACAGGTAGCTGAGCGTGCCGTGGCCATCGGCGCAGCGCGGCTTGGCCACGCGCACTGCGATCGGTTCGACGATCTCGTCGAAGGCGTGCTGGATATCGGTGTCGTTCAGGGTGTACATGCGGGTTCCTCTGGACAGGCAATGCGGATTCGGGGACAGGGTGGAAAAACCAGAAAGGCCGCCAGGATCTTGCGATCCCGACGGCCTCGGTGGGCGCTGACAACGTTGGTGTTACGTCGTGAGCATCCCGGGGCGTCGGGCGGTGCGCTTCTTTGCGGTTGCCGTGATGGACATGGTTGCCATCATCGAGCCGGTGCGATTGCGCCACTGGTGACCAAAGACGAACACGCCACACGGGCGCGCAGCGCTGGCCACATGGGCCTGGTGCGGTGCGAGCGTCGAGCTGTTCATCCCGGCAAGGCAACCACGTCCGGAAACGAACGTCAACCGATTTATTCGGTGACGGGCGTCGCTGGGGCCGCGACGGGCACGAAAATGTGCTCGCGGTAGTAGCGCAGTTCGGCCACGCTCTCACGAATGTCGTCGAGCGCACGGTGGGTGCCCTGCTTCTGGCGCAGGCCGTTCAACACCGTCGGATACCAGCGGCGCACGAGTTCCTTCACACTGCTGACATCGACACTGCGGTAGTGCAGGTAGTTCTCGATATCGGGCAGGTAGGCGACGAGGAAGCGCCGATCCATCCCGATCGAGTTGCCACACAGGGGCACCTTGCGTGCCTCGGGAACGTGCTGCTGGATGAACGCGAGGGTCTGTGCCCCGGCGTCCTCGAGCGTGATGGTGGAGACGCGGATGGCATCGAGCAGTCCGCTGCGCGTGTGCATGTCGACCACCACGGGGTCCATCAGCGCAAGCTGTTCCTCGGTGGCGTGCACCACCAGGTCGGGACCTTCAGCGATGATGTTCAGCTCATCATCGGTGATGATCGTCGCGATCTCGACGATGACGTTCACCGCCGGTTCCAGTCCGGTCATCTCAAGGTCCATCCATACCAGCACGTCTGGCAGGCTAGGCCAGACGGTACGGTTCGATGCGTATGACCGAAGCCGAAGTCCAGATCCGCCCCGCCGCCACGGTGATGTTGTTGCGCGACACTGCCGACGGTCTCGAGGTGTTCATGCTGCGTCGCAATACCGCCATGGCCTTCGCTGCGGGCATGTACGTGTTCCCGGGTGGCCGCGTTGACGACGCCGACGGCGCGGGCGATGAAGGGTTCGTGGTGGCCGCGATCCGCGAGTGCTATGAGGAGGCGGGCATCCTGCTCGCTGTCGACGCCGACGGTTGCATGGTCTCCGATGGTCACCCGGTGTTGGCCCACCGTGAAGGTGTTCACGATGGGACGGTCGATGTGCGAGTGCTCGTGGAGGAACACGGTCTGCGCCTCGCCACCGACCAACTCCCGTGGGTTGCTCACTGGATCACGCCCAAAGGCGAAGCCGCCCGTCGATTCGACACGCGCTTCTTCATGGTCGCCAGCCCTGCCGGTCAGTCGTCGCACCACGACGACACCGAGTCCGTCGCCAGCATGTGGGTGCGCCCACCAGTTGCCGTCGCCGACTTCCTCGCCGGCAACCTGCAGCTCATGCCTCCCACCATCTGGTGCCTGCGCGAGTTGGCCGAGTACTCCGATGTCGCGTCGGCGATGGCCTGGGGACGCTCCATCGGCGCACCGGACTGCGTGCTGCCGAAACTGGTCTACGACACCGAAGGCCAGTTTGCGGGTTTGCTGTTCCCCTGGGACGACGCCTACGCGTCCAACGCTGACTGACCCTTACTGGGGCTGAGTGGCGTCCTTGGCGTCGAGGGCGGCAGCGACCATCCCCAACATGCGGGCGCTGCAGCCGGCCATGTTGGCGGGAGGGGCGATGTCGTCGACCAGTCGACGAGCAATGGCGCGGAACTCGTCGGCGGCGGGGCCGACACCTGTGAGCGCGACTGGCGCACCGGCATCGCCACCAGCGGACACCGCTGCCTCGATCGGGATACGGCCCAGCAGGGGCACGCCGATCTCGTCGGCGAGTGTCTGACCACCGCCTTCGCCGAACAGCGCGTACGACTCGCCGTGCTCGCAGGTGAAGGCGCTCATATTCTCGATGACTCCACACACGCGAAGGAAGCTGCGGCGAGCCATGTCGGCGGCGCGGGTAGCTACCTTCTGCGCGGCGAGCGCCGGCGTGGTGACGATCAGCAAATCGGTACGCGGCAGCATTCGGGCAAGGCCCATCTGCACGTCGCCGGTGCCCGGTGGCATATCGATGAACAAGTAGTCGAGATCTCCCCAGTGCACATCGCGCAAGAACTGCTCGACGGCCTTGGTGAGCATCAGGCCACGCCACATCAGCGCCGTGTCCTCCTGGACGAGGAAGCCGGTACTGACGACCTTCAGCAGTCCCTTCGACAGCCCGCGTCCGACCTCCAGGGTGTTGGGCATGATCCGCGGACGATCGCTGCCGTCCACCTTCTCAGCCTCGAGCGGCTCGTCGATGCCCAGCAGACGAGGCACGCTGAAGCCCCAGATGTCGGCATCGAGCACCCCGACGGTGAAACCTTGCGCGGCGATTGCGGCTGCGAGGTTCACCGTGACCGAACTCTTCCCCACGCCGCCCTTGCCGCTGGCGACGGCGATCACCTTGCAGGTGAGGGGCACGTTCGTGTCGGGCGGGTTCTCGCGGGCGTTCCAGCGGGCCTTCAGCATCACGTCGCTGCGCTCGTCGCTGGTCATCTCGCCCCACTCGATCCGCACGTCGGTGACGCCCGGGTGCACGGCGATGCGGGTTTCAACATCCTTCTTGATCTGGGCACGGAGCGGGCAGCCGCCGATCGTGAGCTTGACCCCAACGGTGACGACTCCTTGGGCCGAGACGGCCACGGACGGCACCATGCCCAGCGTGACGATGTCGGCGCCCAGTTCTGGATCAATCACGGCACGCAGTAACGCCGTCACGGTCTCGACATCAGGCGGCGCATCAATCACGAAGCGCAGCCTACGGTAAATACGAGCTACACTTCTCCGCATGATCACGCTCACCGACACCGCCGCCCGCAAGGTGAAGGAACTGCTCGAGGCCGAAGGCGCCACCGATCTCGCCCTGCGCGTTGCAGTGCGTCCCGGTGGGTGCAGCGGATTCTCGTACGAAATGTTCTTCGACGGCGACTTCGCCCAGGACGACGAGAAGGCCACCTTCGGCAGCGAGCCGGTCAGCGTCGTCGTCGACGCTCAGTCCGCTCAGCTGCTGCTCGGTGCCACGCTCGACTACAAAGACGGCCTCAACGAGGCAGGGTTCGCTATCACGAACCCGAACGCCAGCCGCAGCTGCGGTTGCGGCAAGTCGTTCAGCTGAGCAACAGCTCGACGCGCTCGCGCAGTTCGCTCTTGTCCCAGATGCCGTCGAGGCGATCGACGATCACGCCTGTCGCGTCGATGAAGTAGATGATCGGTTCGTACTGCACGCCGAGCGCGGCTACTGCAGGTGCGACCTCGGTGGCGGCCTCGTCGCTGTAGACGTCGGCGTGCACGCACACCATCGCGTCACCAACGCGCGTTGACTCGGCAATCAGGAACTGCAGACCGGGGGAGCATGTGCCGGTGGTGCAGTGTGCGGGCGTGCCCACCATGTAGGCGACGGGCTTACCCGACTTCAACGCGTCGGCGAGCGTGACCTCGTGGAAGGGACACGGCTTCGGGGCGAGCGTGCAGTACGGCTCGACACCACGGTGGTTGTCCTTGGTGGGGGTGTCGAACGCGGGCATCGGCGTGCCGGTGGCGGGTGAGACGACATCGGTCGGGTCGAACACCTCGAACGTTGCGCCGTAGCCGTCGTCGCCCTTCAGGCGCAATGTGTACACGACGGCTTTGGGCAGGGTGGCGCGAGCCACCCAGTAGGCGTTGGCGATGCCGTCGAAGTGGCGGGTGGCGACGACATCGGTGATCTTCACCTGGTTGAAGTCCTCGATCCAGCCTTCGATGGTCTCCGGACCGTTGTCGCGCAGGCCGCCGTTCTGGTCGTTGGAGGCGACCTTCATGATCGAGACCGGTAGACGCTCCTCCTGGCCGGGGATGAACAGCGGGTGGTTGGGGAACCGCTGCACCATCGCGAACGCCTTGGGCAGTTCGGTGCCGTCCGAGCGCTGCGCCGGCACCGCCGTGTCACCTGGGTTGGTGGCCGGTGAAGTGCTGGGGCTGTCGGCGGCGCAGGCGGCGAGGAGAGCAGTGCCGCTGGCGGTTGCGCTGGCGACGAGGAATTGGCGACGGGTCGGAGTCATCGTTCGGAAACGGTACTGCGGTTGCGCTCGTGTCACACGGCGCGGGAGCCTCGCCGCGGTCGCGCTGGCCTACGATGCGGACATGAGCAAACCCCTTGGGCCCTACACCCCCGCCGTTCGCGCCGGCGACTGGATCATCGTCAGCGGTCAACTCGGCCTCCAGGACGGCGTGCTGGTCGATGGTGGCGTCGCCGCCCAGACCGCACAGGCAGTCGTCAACCTGAAGGCACAGCTGGCCTCGATGGGCGCCACGATTCACGACGTGGCCAAGACGTTGTGCTTCCTCACCGACATCGACACGTTCGCCACCTTCAACGACGCGTACGTGGCCGGCTTCGACGGTTCGCGTCCCGCCCGCAGCACCATCGGCGTGGCAGCACTGCCGGCCGGCGCCGCAGTGGAGATTGAGGCCTGGGCGTTCAAGCCACTAGGCTGACGTTCGTGCCCGGTGCCATTGCCATCCTCGTCGCATTGCTGATCTTCCCCGTGATCGCGATCATGGGTACGGCCACCATCGCTGCCGCCCTCGGCTTCCTGCTGAACCGCGACGCAGAGCAGCGCAACGAGGGCAGCGAACTGCTCGACGTCAACCTCTGACTCGGGCCCGCCAGTACAGTTCGGCCGATGCACCAGCGCGACAGTTCGGTCGAGGTGCTCACACAGGCCATCGTCCGCTACGCGGTCGCTCGTGTGCGCATGGAACCGCCGCTGGATGGGCCGCGCACTGAGGCCGAGTTGACGGCGATGTCGGGCACCACGATCAGTGAGCAGGGCCTCGGTGGGCTGGAGGCGTTGCGCGTGTTCGCCGACGTGCTGGCGCCGGCATGCATCTCCACCGATCACCCACGGTTCTTGTCGTTCGTGCCAGCTGCACCGACGGAGGCGTCGATCCTGTTCGATCTCGTCGTCGGTGCGTCCAGCATCTACGGCGGTTCGTGGATGGAGGGTGCCGGCGCAGTGTTCGCCGAGAACCAGGCGTTGCGCTACATCGCCGATCTCGCAGGCATGCCGACCGAGGCCGGTGGGGTGTTCCTCAGCGGCGGCACTGCGGGGAACCTGTCGGCGCTGATCGCTGCGCGGCACCAGTGGCGGGCCCGTGCCGGTGGCCGCTTCGATCGCACCCGCGGGCTGGTGCTCTCGTCGAAAGGCGCGCACAGCTCCATCGCTCTCGCGTGTCGCGCGATGGATGCCGACGAGATCTCGGTCGACTCGGATGCAGAGGGTCGGCTGCACGTGGAGAACCTGCGCGACGCGGTCGCCGCACTGGCACCCGAGGATCGTGAGCGGGTGTTCGCGATCGTCGCGACCTGCGGCACCACCAACGCTGGCGTCATCGACGACCTCGACGCCGCGGCCTCCGTCGCGGCCGAGCTGGAAGTGTGGTTCCACGTCGACGGCGCGTACGGCGGGGCCGGTCTCGCTGCACCCAGCGTGCGGTCCCGGTACCGGGGAATCGAACGTGCCGACAGCTTCATCGTCGACCCGCACAAGTGGCTGTTCGCCCCCTTCGACTGCTGCGCGCTGCTGTACCGCGACCCGCTCGCCGCGCGTGCCGCGCACACCCAGCACGCCGAATACCTCGACGTGCTGCACGACGACAGCTGGAATCCCAGCGACTTCGCCCACCACCTCTCGCGGCGGGCGCGTGGCCTGCCGTTCTGGTTCAGCCTCGCCACGTACGGCACCGCCGCATATCGCGATGCGGTGGAGAGCACGCTCACCGTGGCCCACGAAGGGGCGCGGCTGATCGACACGTCGTTGCATCTCGAGCTGATCATGCAGCCCGAACTCAGCGTGGTGCTGTTCCGCCGCATCGGCTGGACGCCCCAGCAATACCAGGCCTGGAGCGATCATCTGCTCGCCGACGGCGTGGCATTCGTGGTGCCGACGGCATGGGCGGGCGAGACTGTGTTGCGCCTCTGCATCGTCAACCCGCGCACCACGCTCGACGACATCCACCTCATCATCGATTCACTGCTCTGAAGGAACACCATGGCCGATCTGCTCATCCGCAATGCGCTGCTCGTCGCAACCGTCGACGACCAGCGGCGTGAGCTCCCTGGCGGCTGGGTGGCGATCACGGGCAACCTGATCGAGGCCGTCGGCGGCGCCGCCGACGACGCTCCGATCGCGGATCAGACGATCAACGCCGGCGGCTGTCTGGTCACACCGGGTCTGGTGAACTCGCACCACCACATGTACCAGAACCTCACGCGCGCCTACCCGGGTATGACCGACAAGCCGTTGTTCGGATGGTTGCAGTCGTTGTACCCGCTGTGGCGTGCCATCGACGAGGACGCCGTGTTCGCGAGTGCGTTCGTCGGCCTTGCCGAACTCGCGCTCAGCGGTTGCACCACCAGCACCGACCACCTGTACCTGCACCCCAAGGGTGCCGGCGATCTGCTCGGCGCGGAGATCGCCGCCGCACAGGAGATCGGCATGCGGTTCCACCCCACGCGCGGCTCGATGAGCCTCAGCGTGAAGGATGGCGGGCTGCCGCCCGACGACGTGGTGTCCGATGACGACGAGATTCTCGCCGCGAGCGAGGCCGCAGTGCTGCGCCACCACGACCGGTCGCACGGGGCGATGGTGCGTATCGCACTGGCACCGTGCAGTCCGTTCAGCGTCACTGAGGATCTGATGGTGCGAAGTGCCGAACTGGCGCGTCAGCTCGATGTGCGGCTGCACACCCACTTCGCGGAGAACGCCGAGGACGATGCGTACTCGGTGGAGAAGTTCGGCTGCCGTCCGATGGAATACCTCGAGCGCACCGGCTGGTGCACCGACCGCACGTGGGTCGCCCATTGCGTCATGCCGAACCACGACGAGATCCACCGTCTCGGCGCAGCGGGTATCGGCGTGGCTCACTGTCCCAGCAGCAACCTGATCCTCGCGTCGGGCATTTCGCCGATCGTGCCGATGCGCGCTGCCGGTGTGAAGGTCGGCATCGGTGTCGACGGTTCGTCGTCGGCCGACAGTGCATCGATGTGGATGGAGGCCCGTCAGGCGATGCTGTTGGCCAAGCTGCGCGACGGCGCGCACGCCGGCACGGCGCGCATGGCGTTGGAGATGGCCACGCTCGGCGGGGCCGGCTGTCTCGGTCGCGAGGGCGAGATCGGGGTACTCGCGCCGGGGGCCGTTGCCGACGTGGCCATCTGGCGGCTGCAGGGTCCGGCGTTCGCCGGCGCATTGGCCGACCCAGTGGAGGCCTGGCTACGGTGCGGCCCGGTGAGCGCTTGGCACACGATCGTCAACGGACGGTTCGTGGTTCGCGACGGCGAACTCGTCCACCCCGACATCCACCGCGCGCTCCGCAACCACGCAGAGCACGCGGCGCGCATCCAACAACTCTGAAACGCCCCACGTGATCACCGCCTTCCTCGTCGCCTTTGGCACCGTCTTCCTCGCAGAACTCCCCGACAAGACGATGGTCGCGTCGTTGGTGCTCACGACCCGCTTCCACCGACCGTTCGCGGTCTGGGTCGGTGTGTCGGCCGCGTTCGTGATGCACGTGGTACTGGCCGTCAGCCTCGGCTCGCTGTTGCGGCACCTCCCCGTCACCCCGGTGCGGTGTGCGGTCGCCGTACTGTTCCTCGTCGGCGGCATCATCATGTTGCGCACCAAGCACGAGGACCAGGAAGACGGCGGTCCGGATGCGGCCGGCGTGTCGTTCCGCAAAGTGGCGCTGACGGCGGCATCGGTGGTGGGCCTGGCCGAGTTCGGCGACCTGACCCAACTCGCCACTGCGGGCATCGCCACTCGCTACTCGGCGCCGGTCGCAGTGGCGTTGGGCGCGTGGTGCGCACTCGTGACAGTCGCCGCGCTGGCGGTCACCGCCGGCCGCTGGATCGTGCAACACGTGCCGCTGAAGATCGTGCAGCGGGTGGCGGGCATCGTGTTCATCGCGTTCGGTGTAGCCAGCGCAGTCTCAGCCTTCGCGTGAGCGGGTACGGTTCCGGCATGCCCGAACCACTCGATCAGTACCTCGTCGGAGTGTCGCTGCCCGACGCCTTGCGCGCACAGGAGTTCCTCACGGCCACCACCGGTCTCGCCGTCAAGGGCGCGCTCAAATTGCGCGATGCCGTGATCGTCACCAAGAACGCCGAAGGGCACACCGCGGTGCGTGAGACCATCGACCCGCAGCCTGGCCGCACAGCGCTCTCCAGCGGTATGTGGACCGGTCTGCTCGGTCTGTTGGTCGGTGGCCCTGTCGGCTGGCTGGTGGGTGGCGCCGTAGGCGCCGGCGTGGGCGCGGCGACGGCGAAGGTGATCGACCTCGGTATCCCCGACGAGTGGGTGGCGTGGTTCCGCGAGGCCGTGCAGCCGGGCACCACCACCGTGCTGTTGTTGCTGGAAGATCTGCACGTCGGTGCGCTGGCCAAGGAAATGGAACGCTTCCCCTTCGCTCGACTGGTGCACACCACTCTGCCCGAGTCGGCGCTGCGGCAACTCGAGGAAGCACTAGGGCAAGAACACATCGCCGACGCGTAGTATCCGGGCATGACGCCCGACCCGTACTTCGACCTCACCGGCAAGATCGCCCTCGTCACCGGCGGGAGCCGTGGCCTTGGTTACCAGATGGTGAAGGCCTTCGCCGAGCGTGGCGCCGATGTCATCATCGCCAGCCGCAAGCTGGACAACTGTGAGACGGTGGCCGACGAGGTGCGTGCGCTGGGTCGCCGGGCGATGGCGTACGCAGTGCACGCCGCGAAGTGGCCCTCGATCGATGAACTGATCGACGCGTCGTACGCCGAGTTCGGCCGCATCGACATCCTGGTGAACAACGCTGGCATGAGCCCGGCCGTGCCCAGCCACGAGGTCACTGAGGACCTGTTCGACAGCGTGGTCGGTCTGAACTACAAGGGTCCGTTCCGTCTGGCCAGCCAGGTGGCAAAGCGCATGTACGACGGCGACGGTGGCGTCATCATCAACGTCACGTCGTCGGGCAGCCTGATGCCGCTGCCGGGGATCGTTCCCTACGGCGGGGCAAAGGCTGCGCTGAACCACATGTCGCGTTCGCTCGCCGCCGAGTATGGGCCGAAGGTGCGCGTGAACACGTTGTCGCCCGGGCCGTTCCTCACCGATATTGCGAAGGCGTGGACGCCCGAGATGCGCGAGTCCGCTGGCAATGCGCTCGGTCGCCCGGGCAACCCGAACGAGATCGTCTCCGCGGCGCTGTTTCTCGCCAGCCCGGCCAGCAGCTTCACCACCGGCGCCATCGTCCGCGTCGACGGCGGCCTGCAGATCGGCCAGTAGTAACCGTCTCCGGTCAGCGGCCCCAGCGAGACTGCCCGAAGCGGTAGCCGACAGAGCGCACGGTCTGAATCAGGTTGGCGTGCTCTTCGCCCAGCTTGGCGCGCAGGCGGCGGATGTGCACGTCAACCGTGCGGGCACCGCCGTAGTACTCGTAGCCCCATACCCGGCTGAGCAGGATCTCGCGGGTAAACACCTTGCCCGGGTTCTGGGCGAGGAACTTCAACAGTTCGTACTCCATGTACGTGAGGTCGAGCGGATGCCCTTCGATCGAGGCCTGGTAGGTCTCCAGGTTGAGCGCAAGACCGCTGTACTCCACCATCTCCGGTCGTGCTTCACCGCCGCCGCGGAAGAACATGTGCCGCAGACGTGCTTCCAGCTCCACGGGGTGGAACGGGGTGAGGCAGAAGTCGTCGAACAACTCATCGCGCAGTTGCAGGTCGGAGAGCTGAGTTCCGTTCACCAACACCATCAGCGGGCTGACCGGGGTGTCGCGTTTGCGCAGCGCCCGGCAGAACGCCCAGGCTCCGTCGGGGTCGGCGTCACACGCCACAATGGCTCCGGCCCAACCGGCGGATGGCTCGGAGCGCACCGCCTCGTCGGCCGACGACACGGCCTGCCACCGATAGCCGGCCAGGTCGAGGGTGCGCGCGAGGTCGGGCGGCGGCGGGTCTGGGTAGACGGCCACAAGTTCCACTAGAGGGCCTTCAGGTAGCGATTCAGTTCGAACTGGCTGACGTGGCTCTTGTAACCGCGCCATTCGCTGCGCTTGTTGCGCAGGAACCATTCGAAGATGTGCTCACCCAGTGCTTCACGTACCAGCTCGCTCTTCTCCATCACCTTCAGCGAGTCGCTGAGCGACTGCGGCAAGGTGTCGATACCCAGCTGCGCCAACTGCTGATCGTCCATCTCGAACAGGTTGGCGTCGGCCTCGACGGGCAACTCGTAGCCCTCGGTGATGCCCTTGAGGCCGGCCGCCAGCACCACGCTGAACGCGAGATACGGGTTGCACGCCGGGTCGGGCGATCGGTACTCGATGCGGGTGGCGCTGGGATTGCCGCGCTTGGCGATTGGCACGCGGATCAGGCCGCTGCGGTTGTTGCGCGCCCAGCTGATGTGTACCGGCGCTTCGAACCCGGGCACGAGACGCTTGTAACTGTTGATGGTCTGGTTGGTGACCGCAGTGATCTCGGCTGCATGACGCAGCAAGCCGGCCATGAACTGCTTGGCCACCGGCGACAGGCTGTACGGATCGTCGGCGCTGTAGAACGCGTTGTCGTCGCCGTCGAACAGGCTGAAGTGCATGTGCATGCCACTTCCTTGGACGCCCTCCAATGGCTTGGGCATGAACGTCGCGTGCACACCGTGCTTGGCGGCGACCTCCTTCACCACGAGGCGGAACGTCATGACGCTGTCGGCCATTGTCAGGGCGTCGGTGTGGCGCAGATCGATCTCGTGCTGACTGGGGGCGTCCTCGTGGAAGCTGTACTCCACCGGGATGCTCATCGTCTCCAGCGTGCGGATCGTCTCCTTGCGCAACGTGCCGGCCACGTCGGTGGTGGTGAGGTCGAAGAACCCACCCTCGTCGAGCGGAATAGGCGTCTGGCCCTTCTCCGGCGGGGCGAAGTAGAAGAACTCCATGTCGGGCGCGACGTAGAGCGTGAAACCCTTGGCGCGAGCTGCAGAGAGGTTGCGGCGCAGCACCTGGCGCGGGTCGCCCTCGAATGGCGTGCCGTCGAGGTGGTGGATATCGCAGAACACGCGAGCCTCCACCGACTTGGGGTCGCCCCACGGCAACACTTCGAAGGTGTTGGCATCGGGCATCGCCAGCACGTCGGCTTCCTGAACGCGGCTGAAACCATCGATGGCCGAGCCGTCGAAGGTCATGCCGTCCTCCAGGGCGTTCTCCAACTCTGCGGGGCTGATGGCGAAGCTCTTCAGGTTGCCGAGGACGTCGGTGAACCACAGGCGAATGAGGCGCACGCCGCGCTCTTCCACCGTGCGCAGTACGTAATCACGTTGTTGATCGAGCATGTCGTGGCTCCCTCAGGGGCTCAAGGGGACATCGTCAGTGTGCCATGTTCGTCAGCGCGCGCGCCCAGGGGCGTGTGAACAGAGTGTGAAACGCACCGGCTCAGAACACGGCGGACATGAGCGAGATGATCGCGATCACGGCAATGCCGATCGCCATCACCGCGGCGGCTGTACGTGCCATCGACCGTTGGTATGCGCGAGTGCGCGGGTTCCGGTTCGTGGCGCCGCGGGCGAACGCGCCCATCGCCTTGATCTGGCCCTCGGGTGTGTACAGCTCTCCCGGCGCGCTGGTCGCCGGTTGCCAGTCGTCGTCGCCTAGTCGGTGCTGCCCGCCGTTCATGTCGCGAGCGTAGGTCGGCTTCGGGGCAGGAATCGTCCCGAATCAGCTTCTGGGCGGGATTCGTCCCGGCCTCCGGGAACGAAACCGCCCAGTTCGGCCGCACCGGACCGCCACCTGGATTTGCCCCAAAGATGGTCGGCACGTGGCAGCCATCGGTGCACTCACGGAACTCGGGTAGGTGGTCAGCCGAGTAACGCAGAGCTGCGGACCTGCTCGTGACCTGCCCAGCTCCAGCTGCACCTTAGGTGCGGCTGACCGAACCGTTCCGGGGTGGGTTGCCGCGACACAAGACGACAACTATCATTGTCACCGTGGAGATCCTGGCAAGCGCTCGGAAGCACGGAGTTTCCGACGACGACATCCGACACGCATGCGCGAATGCAATCGGCTCGATCACAACGCCGGACCAACCCGACTTCACGATGCTCATCGGCCCCGACCAGAGCGGCGAGCCGCTGGAGGTCGGAGTGCTCGCTGCTGACGACAACGACTACGTCATCCACGCGATGACCGCGAGACCCAGATACATGAACATGATTCGACACGACCGAGGTGGACCACGATGAAGACCAAGAAGCACCCGCGCGACATGACCCCGGCCGACACCGAGGCGATCATCGCGGCGTTTGACGCCCACGAGGATGGCGTATTCAGCGTCGCAGACGTCGCCGTCCTGACGGAGTTGCGCGCAGCCACTGCTGCACGCCGCGAGGCCGAAGGCAGGATCGAGGCGGCCGTCCTCGAGGCGCACCACCATGGAATGTCGTGGGGTCTGATCGGAGCGCAGCTCGGCATGACCCGACAGGGCGCCCGTCAACGCTTCGATCGCCTGATTAATGGCTGAGCCGTAGCACCGAACTGCCTGATGGTGTCCACAGTCAACTGTCGACGGCTCGTTGGTGCGACGTCTGTCCCTTTGTCTGACTCCTTCGAGATCGAGCTCCAGTGGACGGAGGAGGTCATCCACTTGGAGGGACGCTCGGTCCTCCCTTGGCCACCGTCGTCCCGTACGCGACGACCACCACCCCGTGTGGGACACTCGCGGTGCGTGCGCGGATGCTGAGGCGTCGCGACGCTGGTCGACCGCTTTCGACAACAAGGACACACGATGCTCACGAATGGCCTCAATCACGTAGCGCTGATCACCAACGACTCGGCCCGGCTCCAGTCGTTCTACCGGGACGTGTTCGACGCCGAGGTCGCCAGCGACGGTGCCGAGTTTCCTGATGGCACCGGACCTCGGCTCACGGTCATCAAGATCGGCGACCATTGCGAACTCAACGTGTTCCAGATCGACGGCAACTCCCAGGCGGACCATCAAGTGCCGATGTTCGGGCGCGGCCGTCTCGACCACTTCGCGCTCCAGGCCGCGTCGCTGACGGCATTCGAGGAGATTCGCGAACGGCTGATGGCTCGTGGTGCGGCTAACGACTTCGTCACCGATTTTGGATCGACGTTGAGCATCTTCTTCCGCGACCCCGACGGCCTCGAGGGCGAAGTGTGCGTTCAGAACCCTGATGCGGTCCCGGGGGTCCACAACCCTCCCGGCACCCGCGCCACCCGCTACACCTGACATCGAGCTCCTCACCGCCCCGCAACGTCCAAGGCCGCGCGCCCACAACACCTCACGTAACGCAACGGTGGGATCCAGCGGTTCAGCTGAACCGCCCAACGTCTGCTGGGGAGCGTGCTCGAGCGTGCTCGAGCGTCGCTTGGTCGCACAGCACGACGCACATCGTCCAACTCGCGAGCGAGCGCTTCGAGATCAGCCGGCGACATCGCCCGCACCGCCTCGAGATCCGGAATGAGGAGCGAACTCATGTACTCAGTCAAACAAAACGGTCTGACAAGGTGCCCGGTCCGAAAACGGCGCGAGGGGCCCGGGTGAACCCGGACCCCTCGTGTTCGACTAGATGGTCTGGTGTCAGACGGGGCCAGCGGCGCCGCAGACCGTCTCGATGATGAGGCGGGTCACGGTGTACGGGTCCATGTTGGCGTTCGGGCGACGATCCTCTGCGTAGCCCTTGCCGGTGCGGGACACCTGCCACGGGATACGGATCGAGGCGCCACGATCGGAGACGCCGTAGCTGAACTTGTTGTACGGGGCGGTCTCGTGGGCGCCGGTGAGGCGGCTCTCGATGTCGTGGCCGTAGTTCTTGACGTGCAGCTCGAGCTTCTTGCCGATTGCCTCGGCGGCGGCCTTGATGGCCTTCATGGCCTTGTCCTCGCGCATTGCCTTCGTGCTGAAGTTGGTGTGCGCGCCGGCTCCGTTCCAGTCGCCCTTCTGCGGCTTGGCAGCGAGGCTGACGACGATGTCGTAGTCCTCGGCGATGCGGTGCAGCAGCCAGCGTGCGACGGTGAGCTGGTCGCTGACGGTGACGCCGTCGGCGGCGCCGATCTGAAACTCCCACTGACCGGGCATGACCTCGGCGTTGGTGCCCTCGATGAGCAGATTGGCATCGAGACAGGCCTGGGTGTGCTCTTCGATGAGCTCACGGGCGACGACGCGGCCAGCGCCGACGCCGCAGTAGTACGGGCCCTGCGCAGCGGGGAAGCCGTTGGCGGGGAAGCCGAGCGGCGTGCCGTCGAGCTTGAGGAGGGTGTACTCCTGCTCGATGCCGAAGATCATCTCGTGCTTGGCGAACTTCTTCTGCGCCTTCACCAGCGAGTGGCGGGTGTTGGTCGGGTGCGGCTTGTCGTCCTGGGCCAGGTGCACATCGCAGAGCACGAGGACGTTGTCGCGACCGCGGATCGGGTCGGGGCACACGAACTGCGGCTGCAGTTCGCAGTCGCTCTTGTCGCCAGTGGCCTGGTTGGTGGAGGAGCCGTCGAAACCCCACACCGGCGGGGTCTTGCCGTCGGCGATGATCTTGGTCTTCGAACGGAGCAGCGGCGTGGGCTCGGTGCCGTCGATCCAGATGTATTCAGCTTGGTAAGCCACGGGAATCCTTTGCGGGTGTGTGGGAGGGGCGAAGACATGCTGCTCAATGGGCATTTCCGGCCCATTGCCCGAATGTGAACGCTGTGTGAAGTTGGTCCGGCTCAGACGCCGCTCGGAAGGCGGACGACTGGGGCGGCTAACGCGTTCCACACTACTGATGCGGTCTCGAGGGATCCCAATGTCAGGAGCGTGCTCGCCACCACGCCACGGTCGCCGCCGCGCCGTCGGCCAGCGGTGTCGCAACGAGGCCAAACGTCTGCTGCGTCAGTGAGGAGTCAGCCACCCACGGGTCGGTGAACTGGTACCAGGTCTCGGTCAGGCCGCGCATCGGTGCGACGAACAGACCGAGTGCTGTCACCGCGACCTTCGGTACGGACTTCACTGCCACGGTGGTGCCGGCCGCTGCCGCCAGTGCGGCGACCGTCTTGCGTTGGGTGATTGCAGGAGCGTTGGGCACATGCCACGGCTTGCCCCACGCCTGCTCGTCGTCGGCGATGGTGACGAGCGTGCGCACGACGTCTGGCATATAGCTGACGGCGTGCACGACGTCGAGCGAGCCCAACAGGCTGACGCTCTTACCGGAGAGCACGCGCGGCAGCACTCGCTCGCCGAGTGCTGCACCGATGACGCCCGGACCGTAGAAGTCGCTGGCCCGAGCGAGCGTGGCCCGCAGTCGGCCGGAAGCGTGGGCATGCAGCAGTTCGTCGGCCATGCGACGGCGCACGGCGCCCTTCGGCCCGGTGGCGTTCGGAGTGTCTCCCTCGGCCATCGGCATCGTTGTGCCGGGCCCGAAGGCGTACAGGTTGTCCATCATCACCAACACCGCGTCCGTGCGCTCGGCGGCAGTCATCAGCGCGGTGTGAATCGGCGGCCAGTCAGTTGGCCAGCGGTGGTAGGGCGGATTGGCGCAGTTGTAAATCGCTGCGGCAGTGGTGGCGGCTTTGGTGATTGCCGCAGCGTCGGATGCGTCCGCCTGCACTCGTGTGACGAGCGGGTGCTCGGGTCCGGATCCGCTGCGGGTGATCACCGTGACCGGTGTTCCGCGCTCGGCGAGTGCGACGGCGACTCCCGACCCGACTGGGCCGGCCCCGATGACGACATGGTGGTTCATCTGCTGCTTCCTCTGCACTAGCGCTCTCTAACGAGAGCGGTGCTCACATAATGCAGAGCCGTTCTACGAAAAGCAAGAGCACTGCTCTCGTTCGAGAGTGACGTTCGCTACACTCCTGCCATGGCCGGAGTCAGGGAACGTGCTCGTGCAGGGGTGATCGCAGAGATCGTGCGGCTCGCTCGCCTACAGGTGGCCGAGTCAGGGGCGGCGGCATTGTCGTTGCGCGCGGTCGCTCGCGACCTGGGAATGGTGAGCTCGGCGGTCTATCGCTACTTCGCCAGCCGCGATGAACTGTTGACGCAACTGATCATCGATTCGTACGACCGCCTCGGCGAGGCCGCGGAAGCGGCTGACGCGTCGGTGAAGCGACGCAGCGATTACCCGGCGCGCTGGCGGGCCATCACCCACGGCATCCGGCAGTGGGCGATCGACAATCCGTCGGAGTACGCGTTGCTGTTCGGTACTCCGGTACCCGGGTATGCGGCGCCGCAAGACACGATCGGCCCGGCTGGCCGCTACACGTGGGTGTTGCTGAGGCTGCTCGCGGAGATGGAGGCATCCGGCCGCACGAGCGCCGTCGCGACGCCGATTCCCGTGGCGTTGCGATCCGATCTGACGGCGCTGCGCTCGAACCTCGGTATTCCCGTCAGTGACGCGCTGCTGGCCGTTGGCATGGTGGCGTGGGCGAACGTGATGGGGGCCATCTCGCTGGAGTTGTTCGGACACCTGCACCGCGTCGTCGACACACCCGGGGCGCTGTTTGAAGCCGTGGTGCGCGAACAGGGCGAGCGAATGTTCCCGGGAACCACGGCGTCGCGTCGTCCGTCCAAGCGGACATGAAACGCCGATCGTTCCTCCTTGCTCTCCTCGGTGCCCCGGCTGTCGCCCTCCTCGCCGCGTGCGGCGACTCGAAACAGGTGAACCCTGGCACCACGCCGGGCACGACTGGCCCTGGTCACACGGTCTCCGACGACTTCGTGCTGCGCGTCGTTCACGAAGGCGGTCTTGTCCCCGCCGACATGATCTTCAACCGACTGCCGACTCTGCTCGTCACGGGTGACGGGCGAGTTTTCACCCAGGGGGCCATCACCGCGCATTACCCCGGTCCGTTGGTGATGCCGGTGATGGTGGCCACAATCACGTCGACCGGTCTCGCCGCCCTGGTGAAGGCGGCCGACGAGGCCTCACTGCTCGGTGCCGCGGCGAACTACGACCTACCCGATGGCATCGGGATCGCCGACGCACCGACCACGGTCGTCACGATCACCATCAATGGCGCGACCTACGAACATCGGGCCTACGCGCTGGGCATCGACACGCCGTCCACGCCGACGCGTGAACGACTGCAGTCGTTCGTCGCAAGCACGGCCGATTTCGCGCAACTCGTCGGCGCCGCCAACCTCGGACTCGACGAGGTGTACGAACCCACCACGTATCGCTACCGTGCCACGGTCACCGACCCCGCGCAGTGGAGCGACCCGAAGCCCACGGTGGTGGGCTGGCCGTCGAACAGCCCATACCTCTCCGACGCAAGTGCATGCGCAACGTTGACCGCAGGGCAGGACGCCGGTCTGTTCATCAGGTCGCGCCAGAACACGCTGTTCGAGGATCGTGGAGTCGTCTATCAGTTGGCTGTGGTGGCGGAACTCCCCGGCGACGTCGGGTGTGGGCCTGTCACCTGACTGGCTCGCGAGCATGTGGGGCGGACCTGGTTAGCCTTCCTGGCGTGACACGGCTGCGCATCGCACTCGCCCAGATCAATCCGAAGGTCGGCGATCTCGACGGCAATGTCGCCAAGATCTGCGCGGCCTACGACGAGGCGGAAGCTGCCGGCTGCGACATCGTCGCGTTCCCCGAGTTGGCGATCACCGGCTACCCGCCCGAAGACCTGGTGATGAAACCCGGTTTCGTCGCCGACAACCTGGCCGCTCTGGCCACGGTCGCGGCCCGCACCGGCCGTTGTGCCGCAGTGGTGGGGTACGTCGCCGCCGACCGCGACCTCTACAACGCTGCAGCGGTATGCGCCAACGGCGAAGTCGTCGGCACGTATCGCAAGCGCCTGTTACCCAACTACGCAGTATTCGACGAGGCCCGCTACTTCACTCCCGGCGACGTCAGCGACCCCTACGAGCTGTACGTCATCGGCGGCGTCAAGGTCGGCATCAGCATCTGCGAAGACGTGTGGAGCCCCACCGGTCCGCTCGCTGAGCAAGCTGCTGGTGGCGCCGAGCTGAACATCAACATCAATGGCTCGCCGTTCCACGCCGGCAAGGCCGCCACCCGCGAACGCATGCTCGCCACACGTGCGGCCGACGCCAGCTGCGCGCTCGCCTACGTCAACCAGGTGTGCGGTCAGGACGAGCTGGTGTTCGACGGCGGCAGCCTGGTGTTCGATGCCGAAGGCACATTGGTGGCCCGCGCCGCGACGTTCGTCGAGGAACTGCTCATCACCGACATCGTGATCGAGCCGGTGTACCGCAAGCGTCTACTCGATCCGCGTGGTCGTCGCACCGAGGAGCAGATGCGGCTGATCACGATCAGCGAGCAGTCCGTCAACGCGTACGGTCCGCTACCTGCGCGCATCTCCCCGCTGCCCGACGACGACGCCGAGCTGTACGAGGCACTCGTGCTGGGCACGCGCGACTACGTGCGCAAGAACGGGTTCACCGATGTCGTCATCGGCCTCTCTGGTGGCATCGACAGCACCATCGTCGCGTGTGTCGCTGTCGACGCGCTCGGCGCCGAACACGTGCACGGTGTGTCCATGCCGTCGCGCTATAGCAGCGACCACTCGAAGTCCGACGCAGCCGATCTCGCCCTGCAGTTGGGTATCGACTACCGCACGGTGGCCATCGAGCCAGCGTTCAACGCGTATCTCGAGATGACTGCCGAGGCGTTCGCCGACAAGGCGCCCGACCTCACCGAGGAGAACCTGCAGAGCCGCATCCGCGGAACCACGCTGATGGCACTCTCCAACAAGTTCGGCTGGATGGTGCTCACCACCGGCAACAAGAGCGAGATGGCCGTCGGGTACTTCACGATCTATGGCGACTCCGTGGGTGGGTACGCAGTCATCAAGGATGTGCTCAAGACGCGCGTGTACGACCTGTGTCGCTACGTCAACCGCCGCGCTGGTCGCCAGATCATCAACGAGAGCGTCATCACCAAGCCGCCGTCGGCGGAGTTGCGGCCCGACCAGCGCGACGACCAGAGCCTGCCGCCGTACGAGGTGCTCGACCCGATCCTGCGGCTGTACGTGGAAGAGGACCGCACGTACGCCGAGATCGTCGAGATGGGCCACGACGAAGTCATTGTGCGCCGCATCACGCGACTCGTCGACATCAACGAGTACAAGCGTCGCCAGTGCCCTCCCGGTGTTCGCGTCAGCGTGAAGGCGTTCGGCAAGGACCGCCGCCTGCCCATCACCAACGGCTACCGCGGCTAGCTGCGGGCTACCCGGCGGCGGTGCATCTGGCCGTAGGCGACGATGGTGCACAGCGCGAACCCGGCGCACAGCAGCGCCGGTGCAGCCATACCGTGCGCGTCGTACAAGCGCGTGGCCGTGATGCTGCACAGCGCACGGCCAGTGGTGCCGGCGCCGAGCATGAGTGCCATACCGCGGGCCGGTGATCCGGCGATCGCCGCAGTACCGAGCGGCATCGCGCTGACCACCGCGAACTCGAACGCTGCGATCGCCACCGCCAGCGCCGGTAACGCCGCCCACAGGTGAGCGTGGCCGAGCGCGAGCGCGAGCGCGGCGGGCACCATCAGGGCACCGCCGATGGCTGCGCTTCGCTCCTTGCCCCAGCGGTCGGCGTTGCGTGAGGACAGGATCGACGAGAACAGTTCGCCGAAGCCCAGGGCGAACGCCATCGCACTGAGCGTCGCTGGCGTGAACCCAAATGTGTCCTCGAGGTAGCTGCCGAAGGTGACGAACAGGGCCTGGCTGGCCCCCATCAGGCAGAACGTGGCCACCATCATCGGCGCCACGTCGGCGACGCGGATCGGGCTTCGTGCTGGTCGGTCGGCCGCGGTGTGTGCGCCCGAATCAGCGGGGAGGGTACGCGCGACGATGGCGGACAGTGCCACCACGCCGACGGCGCCGACCGCATAGCCGGTGCGCCAGTTACTGAACGCGGTGACGAGACCCATCGTGCTGACGCCGATCAGCAGGCCCAGCGCCCAGGAGATCTCCGTCAGGCCCATCACGCGACCGCGCTGTGCGAACGGCACACGGTCGGACGTCCACGCGCCGAGGCCGAGGTCGAACATCACCTTGCTCTGGGAGATGATCACCAGTGCCACAGCGAACATCAGTGGGTTGACGCTGCTGGCGGCGAGCACCGTGCCGAGGCCGACCCCGGCGAGGCCGAGAGCCATCGCGGTGCGCCGGTGCATGCGCTCGACGAGTTCACCATTGAACGGTGAGAGCAGACCGGACAACTCGCTGACGGCGACGGCGACGCCGATACCCGCCAGGTCGGTGCCGTTGCCGTGGGCGATCGTCGCCAGGAACGGGGGAGCGAAACGGAAGCACGCGTTGGCGGCCGTGCGCGCCATCGTCAACGTGGTGACGTGGTGCCGTACATCCTCGGGAAACGAGTCATCAAGGGCACGGCGTAGCACGATCCGCCACGCTAACTGCCCAGCGCCCGTGTCGTCCCCGCCCGCCCGCCCGCCCCGTCCCCCGCGTTTGAAGGCGTAACCGCACCCGGTGCGGCCCCGCCTTCAAACGGAGTGGTGACGGGTGGGGGAGGGGGCCGCGTCGCTAGCCTCTTACACCCGTGGCCCTGATTGTGCAGAAGTACGGCGGTACATCCGTCGCCGACCCGGATCGAATGCGCGCTGTCGCCGAGCATGTGGAGTTCACCAAGCGGCACGGCAACGACGTCGTGGTGGTCGTGAGCGCGATGGGCAAGTACACCGACAACCTCATCAAGTTGGCCAACGACGTCAGCGCGACGCAGCCCGGCCGCGAGATGGACATGCTGCTCACCACCGGTGAGCGCATCAGCATGGCGCTGCTCTGCATGGCGCTCGCCGATCGCGGCGTCGAGGCGGTCAGCTTCACCGGCAGCCAGGTGGGAATCATCACCGACACGGTGCACACCAAGGCCAAGATTCTCGAGGTCAAGGGCGACCGAGTCCGTGCGGCCCTCGCCGACGGCAAGGTCTGCGTGGTCGCCGGATTCCAAGGTGTCAGCACCGCCAACGAGATCACTACGCTCGGCCGTGGCGGCAGCGACACCACCGCCGTCGCGCTCGCGGCTGCGCTGAACGCCGACAGCTGCGAGATCTACACCGACGTCACCGGTGTGTTCACTGCCGATCCGCGCATCGTGCCGCAGGCGCGCAAGCTGCCTCACGTCAACTTCGACGAGATGCTCGAGATGGCAGGGTCGGGCAGCAAGGTGCTCGCGCTGCGCAGCGTGGAGTTCGCCCGCAATCACAACGTCCCCATCCAAGTGCGCTCCAGCTTTACCTGGGAGCCGGGCACTTGGGTCACGTCACAGGAGCCGAAAATGGAAGATCCGATCATCTCCGGCGTCGTCACCGACACCAGCGAGTCGAAGGTCACCGTCGTGGCCGTCCCCGACCGACCCGGCATCTCCGCAGCGCTGTTCGAGCCACTGGCCGCGGCCAACGTGAACGTCGACATGATTGTGCAGAACACGTCGCACGACGGCACCACCGACATCAGCTTCACGATGCCCAAGGCCGACCGTGTCGCCGCCAGCGAGATCGTCGAGCGGGTCGCCAAGGAGATCGGCGCTGCTGGCGTCGAGCACCAGGCCGATATCGCCAAGATCAGCCTCGTCGGCGCCGGTATGAAGACCAGCCCCGGCGTCGCCGCCAAGATGTTCCGCACCCTCGCCGACGAAGGTGTCAACATCGAGATGATCAGCACCAGCACGATCCGCATCAGCGTGGTCACCGCCGCCAGCGATCTCGAGCGGGCGGCGCGGGCCCTGCATACAGCGTTCGGCCTCGACTCGGGTCAGGCCTATTCGGCCCCGCTGCCCGAGCGCAAGTAACCGATATCACTTGCTGATTCTCCGAATCGAGCGGCGATGCCTGCCAGACTGACGTTCTCATGACTCGCCGTCAACATGTTCCCTGGAAGGCCGCTGGTTCCGCCTCGGAGCACGAACGCTCCGCCGACGACGTGGTGCGTGGCACCGGATGGGTGTTCAACAACCAGACCGGTGGCGACCTCAGCCTCGCCGAGTTCGTCACGACCGGCGATCATGAGATCATCCCCTATCTCCAGGTGTTCGGGCTGTGGGGCGACCAGACCGCATCGCAGACGATCGTCGAGATCGGCAGTGGCATCGGGCGGATGACCTCTGGGTTCACCCGCCACTTCCAGAAGGTCGTCGCCTGCGATCTCGATGCCGCCTTCCTCGAACGATGCCGCGAAACCGTGGCCCAGTTCGGTGTGCCCGATCGGTTGCAGACCAGCCACGTTGTCGACGGCTGCACGCTCGATCTGCCCGATGCATCCGCCGACATCACGTTCAGCTACATCACACTGCAGCACTGCCACCACGACGACGCGCTGGCACTGGTGCACGAGGCCGTGCGCATCACCAAGCCGGGCGGATATATCGCCCTCAACTTCCGTACGTGGGTTGGTCAGGACACGTTCCTGTGGCCGGCTGGCAAGATCGTGCGGGCGCTGTGGCGCCTGCCGCGTATCGGTCCGGTGCTGGCCAAGCGTCGCACGCTCACTCGCCTTGGCTGGCAGGCCAATCGCCTGTCGCCGACCGATGTGATCCCGCAGGTGGCCCAGCGACTCGACGACATCCGCTTGTTCCGGGCGCTCAAGCGCCGTGGCTTCAAGCTGGACGGCACCACCGACGACACGTACATCGGCGTGCACCCCAGCCACTGGTGGCTCATCGCTCGCGTGAAGTGAGCCGGCGTTATTCCCGGCCGACCGGCGAGGCCCGACCGTTAACCTTCGTGCTATGAAAATTGGTGTCGTTGGTGCAACCGGTCAGGTGGGAGCAGCTATGCGTTCCATTCTTGCCGAGCGCAATTTCCCCGTGTCCGAAATCCGCTTCTTCGCTTCTGCCCGCAGCGCGGGTACGACGTTGTCGTGGAAGGGCACCGACGTCATCGTCGAGGATGCTTCGCTCGCCGACCCGACCGGCCTCGATGTCGCGTTGTTCTCGGCCGGTGCCTCGTCGTCCAAGGAACTCGCCCCGAAGTTCGCCGCTGCCGGTGTCACGGTCATCGACAATTCGTCCGCGTGGCGCATGGATCCGGACGTGCCGCTGATCGTCAGCGAGGTCAACCCGGGTGAGATCGCCAACGCACGCAAGGGCATCATTGCCAACCCGAACTGCACCACGATGGCCGCGATGCCGGTGTTGAAGCCGCTGCACGACGAGGCCGGTCTGCTGCGCATCATCGTCGCTACGTTCCAGGCCGTCAGCGGTGGCGGCCTCGCTGGTGTCGACGAACTCGACAAGCAGGCACGTCAGGTCGTCGACTCGGCCCGCGAGTTGGCATACGACGGCGAGGCCGTGGTCTACCCGACGCCCACCAAGTTTTCGAAGCCGATCGCGTTCAACGTGCTGCCGTACGCCGGTAAGTACGTGGAGGATGGTTCGCTGGAGACCGACGAAGAGCAGAAGTTGCGCTACGAGAGCCGCAAGATCCTCGACATCCCCGGTCTGCGCGTCAGCGGCACGTGCGTGCGCGTGCCGGTGTTCACCGGTCACTCACTCAGCATCAACGCCGAGTTCGCCCGCCCCATCACGGTGGCCCGTGCGAAGGAACTGCTGGCCGCTGCCCCCGGTGTCGAACTGCTCGACGTGCCCACGCCGCTGGAAGCTGCGGGCAAGGACCCCAGCTACGTCGGCCGCATCCGCCAGGACACCTCGCTGGACGACGGCGACGATGTCGGCCGTGGCCTGGTGCTGTTCCTCAGCAACGACAACTTGCGCAAGGGTGCCGCGCTCAACGCCGTGCAGATCGCCGAACTGCTCATCTGAGCAGCGCTGCCCATGGACCTCGCCGAACTGCAGGATGTCATCGAGCGCACCTTCGGCGAGCGCGACCGCGCTCGCGGGGTGGCGCCCACGGTGGCGTGGCTGGCCGAAGAGGTCGGCGAGCTGGCGCAGGCTGTGCGCAAGGGCACCCACGAACAACAGGTGCACGAGTTCGGCGATGTGATCGCCTGGGTGGCCACGCTCGCCAACCAAATGGGTGTCGACCTCACCGAGGCAGTGCAGCGCTATGCCGCCGGCTGCCCGCGCTGCGCCTCGCTGCCCTGCGCCTGCGCCTGAAAAACGAAGCAGCCGGCACTGCATCTCTTCAGATGCGGTACCGGCTGACTGGTCGGGGTGAGAAGATTTGAACTTCCGGCCTCCACGTCCCGAACGTGGCGCGCTAACCAAGCTGCGCTACACCCCGTAGCAAACCACGATGTTACCCGGCGACGGGTGCCTCTTCCTCAATGGATTCCGCGACCGGCGGGTTCAGCACGTCGCGAACGGCCTTCTTCAGGGCCAACGGGGTGAACGGTTTCACCAGGTAGGCATCGGCCGCAGAACGACGGGCGAGGTGCACATCGGCCTGGCGATCCAGCAGCATCAGCACCTTGACGGTGGGCAGCGCGCCCGAACTCTCGTCGAGGCGCAGATCCATGGTGACGGCCATACCGCCCTTGGAACCGATCTGTAGATCGAGCACCACCAGGTCGGGGGTGCGTTCGGCGACGAGATCGCTGATCAGGCGGCCCTCACGGCAGATGGTGAACGAAGTGTTGGGCCCGCTGAGCGCATCGGTGACGGAGCTCACGACATGGTCGGCATCGGTGGCGACGAGAATGTGCACGAGGAAGGACGTTAGCAACTGACCTCAGTCGAACAACAACGTGCGGATAGTGGCCAACGCATCGAGCGTGTGTACATCGCCGGGCAGGGTGGGCACCCAGGTCGTGTGCACATCCTGCGGCACCCCCGTGGTGGACAGCAGGGCAGCGGCCTGATGCCGCTCTGTGGCAGCGTTGGCCCGTAGCTCGACCAGGTTGTCGTAGAGCGTGGCCAGCGCAACAGCCGTGGGCCGCTTGGCGGGTGGCGCACCGAACTCGGGGGTGCAGCGGTTCACCACGATGGCCGCCACCTCCAAATCGGTCTGGTGCAGTCGCTCGGCGAAGTAGCGGGCCTCCTCGATCGTGTCCTCCCGTGGCGAGGCGACGAGCACGAAGCGGGTGACGTCGCTGTGCAGCAGGGCCATCACATCCTCGGCCCGTGAACGGAACCCGGTCTCCATGCCGGCGAACGCCTGGAAGAAGGCGACAGCGTCGGCCAACACGTCGCCGCCGACGACCTTGCCGATGGTGCGCAAGAGCGGCTGCGTGGCGATGTTCAGCACCTTCAAGCCACGGCGGGTCGGCATCATCAGCAGCTTGAACAACGGGTGGTCGATGAATCGCGAAATGGTTCCGGGGGCATCAAGGAAGTCGAGCGCGCTGCGGGTGGGCGGGGTGTCGACGATGACCAGATCGAAGCGCGGATCGAGGTGCAGGGCATGGAGCCGTTCCGCAGCCATGTACTCCTGGGTGCCGCTCAGCGAGCCGGCCACGTTGCGGTAGAAGCCGTTGGCCAGGATGCGTTCGGCCTGCTCGGCGTCGGCCGCGTTGGAGCGCACCAACCCGTCGAACGTGGTGGCCGTGTCCAGCATCAGCGCCCACAGCTCGCCGCTGCCGGGCACGGCGAGGCGAAGCGGATCGTTGCCCAACCCACCGGGCACGCCCAGCGCGTCGGCCAGCCGTTTCGCCGGGTCGATGGTGATGACGACGGCCCGACGGCCGCTGCGGGCAGCCTCCAGACCGAGTGCCGCAGCAGTGGTGGTCTTGCCCACACCCCCGGAACCGCAGCAGATCACGACCTCGGCGGCGGCGAGATGTGCCGCAAGCGTGGTCATCGCGGGTCCAGTTCATCGGCCAGTGCCTCGACGGACGCGGGATCGAGGCGGGCCCCCGGAACGTGCGACAGCGCAATCTGGGGCAGCGCCAGCATCTCGCCGAGATCGCGGCATGCCGCCTGGTGCAACAGCCGACGAGCAGTGCGGAACTCGGCAGCCAGCCGCATCGGGCTGCCGTTCGGCGCGGCGTCGGCGGGCAGCGCCGGTCCCGCATCGACACCGTTCACCACGATCGGGCCGAGGTGCACACCCACCCGATCCTCCACAGCGAATGCGGTCTCGACGGCCTCGTTCATCGGGGTGGTCTCTGGCAGCGTGACCAGAATCACCTGGCAGCGAGCGGGATCGGCCAGCATCGCTGCGGCCTCGACTGCCTGGGAGTTGATCGGTCCGCTGCGCATGGTGGTGCGCATGCTCTTGGCCGACATCAGCAGTGTGATTGCGTGGCCGGCGGCCGGCCCATCGACGAGCACCAGGTCGTAACGGCCGCTCTGCTCCAGTTGGCGGATCTTGCCGAGCACGAGGATGTCGTCGATTCCGGGTGAGGCGGTGGCCACCACGTCGATGATCCCGCTGGATGCGAGCCTCTTGGTGACCAACGACAGGCCATGTGTGTCGAGGTACTCGGCCAGGGCGGCAGTGGCGGACAGATGCAGCACCTCCACGTCCGGGAGCAGGCGGGAGAGCGCAGGCTTGCCGTCGAGTTCGATCACCAGCACACGAAGTCCTCGACGGATTGCCGCACGCGCCAGAACGGCGGTTACCGTGGTCTTCCCGACTCCACCCTTGCCGGCCACTATGGCCACGGTGGAGTCGGTGAGGAACTGCAGCGGATCAACGCGCTTCGGAGGCACTTGTGCGCAGACTAGCGATCACTCTTCTCGTAGGCCCCCTCGTGGGGCTAGCAGGGTTGTCGCTGCTGTCATCCCCAGTGCGGGCCCAGGGCGCTCCCACCGCCGATGCGGCCGCCGATCTGGCACCCGTGGACGTGTTGCAGGTCTCGGGTCTGTTCGACGAGGTGACGGTGCAGTCGATCGAGGATGCCATCGACTCCTCCACGGCAAAGGGTTCGCAGGCGCTGATTCTGCAGCTCAACACCGGCGGCGCAGTGGTCGACACAGCCACCATGCGGCAGTTGCTGCAGAAAGTGGCCGACGCCAAGATCGCGATCGGCATCTGGGTGGGTCCGTCACGCGACGCCCGTGCCTATGGAACTCCGGCGCAACTGTTCGGCGTGGCTGATGTGACGGCGATGGTGGCCGGTAGCCGAATCGGACACACCGGCGATCTGATCACGCTCGACGGCGCCACAGTCGACCTCGGTGCTGGAGTCGACACGCTGCGCAACGGCTCGATGTCGTTCGGCGAGGCCCGCCGCACGGGCGTGCTGAAGCTGGACACCACCGACGAAGGTGTGCCCACCGTGCGCAGCATGGTGCTGGCAATGGATGGTGTGCAGCTCCAGGACGGCACCGTGTTGAACACGGTCGCCGAAGAGTTGAACGACAAGGGCCAGACGCAGAAGGTCGCGACGCTGGTGCGCTTCTCCGGCCTCGGCCTGATCGAGGAGATGTTCCACACGGTGGCCAGCCCGCCGATGGCCTACCTGTTCCTGGTCATCGGCCTGTGCCTGTTGATCTTCGAGTTCTTCACCGCCGGCGTCGGCGTGGCCGGTGTCGTCGGCGCAGTGCTGACGGTGCTCGGTTGCTACGGCCTTGCTGCTCTCCCCACCCGCCCCGTTGCGGTGGCGTTGCTCATCGTCGCGCTGATCGCCTTCGCGATCGACGTCCAGGTGGGTATCCCACGGCTCTGGACCGGTGTGGGAACCGCGCTGTTCGTGCTCGGTTCCTGGTTCCTCTACTCACCACTGCCGGGGAACGATCTGCGCCTCGGTTGGCTCACGTTGTTCGTCGGTATCAGCGGTGTGTTGCTGACGTTCGTGGTGGGTATGCCATCGATGGTGCGCACGCGTTTCGCAACGCCCACCATCGGCCGCGACTGGATGATCGGCTCGATCGGCCTTGCGGTTGGCGCGATCGACCCCGAGGGAGTCGCCCAGGTGGGCGAAGCGAAGTGGCGTGCACGCACGAACCGCGCCACCCCGCTGGCTGCCGGTGCCGAGTTGCGAGTGATCGCGATCGATGGTGTGACGCTGGAGGTCGAGCCGGTTGAGGGTGCTGCTCGCGACTACCGCGAGCGTCGCCCCAAGGACGAGTAGCCGCCATGGTTCCCGTGGTCGATCGGCGCACGTTCGTGCAAGGTCGTACCGCAACCTACGGGGTGGCGGGCGAAGGGATGCCTGTCGTGCTGCTGCACGGGTGGGCACTCGGTCAACACACGTATCGCGATGTCATCAGCACGATCGCGGAACAGGGCTGCCGCGTCATCGCCCCGGCGCTGCCGGGTTTCGGTGGGAGTGCCGACCTGCCGGGCGACTCGTTCTCGTTGCGCGGGTATGCCCTGTGGGTGGCCGAGCTGCTCGACACGATCGGTATCGATGAACCGGTGGTCATGCTGGGCCACTCGTTCGGCGGTGGGGTGGCGGTGCGCTTCGCTCACGACCATCGCGACCGTGTGCGCAGCCTGGTGCTGGTGAACTCGATCGGCGGGTCCGCGTGGAAGAGTGGGCGCGGTCTGCGCAGCATCGCCGAGCGCCCGCTGTGGGACTGGGGTCTGCACTTCCCCAGCGACGTGTGGCCCATCCGTCAGGCGACCCGCGTGCTGCCGGTCGTGGTGGAAGACCTGTTGCCCAACCTGCTGCGCAACCCGCGGGCGATCGTCAAGGTGGCCAACCTGGCGCGCCGCGCCGACCTGCGCAATGAGCTGGAGTCGCTACGCAACGCCGGCCTGCCGATCAGCATCCTGTGGGGCACCCGCGACGGCATCATCCCGCGTGAGTCGTTTGAGGCGTTGTGTGTCGCGTCCGGTGTGCAGGGCACCATCGTCGAGGGTTCGCACAGCTGGCTACTGGCCGACCCGGCCAAGTTCGGCGAGGTCATCACCAACGATGTGCGCGTCGCTAAGGCCGCCCGCGAGCTTGAACAGCAGGCGCCGCCGCTCAAGCGCAAGGGCCTGCGCCGCGTGCAGACCCTCGCCCGCCGCCCCACCGCCTGACCTTTCGAGTGGGTGGTGACACCCGGGGTGTCACGTCCCACTCGTGTGCGCATGTGGCACTCGGGCCGGCGGCGTGGCACTCGGGCCGGCGGCCTGGCACTCGTACACTCAGGGGGTGCTGCCGGTGCCGATCGTCCGTCTCGACCTTGAACTGCCGTTGCCGAGCTACGCCCATCCGGGCGACGCGGGCCTCGACCTGCGGGCGCGTGACAGCGGTGTGGTGCCGCCGGCCGGCGGTCGTCTGCTGATGCCCACGGGGATCAGCATCGCGATCCCGCTCGGCTACGCCGGGTTCGTGCTGCCCCGCAGTGGCAACGCGCTCAAGCACGGCGTCACCGTCGCCAACGCCCCTGGGCTGATCGACTCTGCCTACCGCGGCGAGATCAAGGTGGTGCTGCTGAACACCGACCCGCACGAGCCGTTCCACATCCACCGTGGCGACCGCATCGCGCAACTCGTGCTGCAGCGCGTCGAGGAAGTGCAGTGGCACGAGGTGGAGTCGCTGGACGGCGACGATCGCGGCGGCGGCTTCGGCCACACCGGCACGGCCTGACCGGCCCGACTACGGCCCGCCAGCCTGTCGAGTTCCGGTCTGGGAAGGATCAGTTTCGGATTCCGGGACCGAGCCTTCCCAGAAGCTGAGCTGGGACGATTCCTTCCCAGAAACCGGCGGCCGCCGAGCGCTACTTCCAGGCGAAGACGGGCTGCTCGAACTCGTTGACGCGGCGGCCGATCTCGCCATCGAGGGCGACCCAGCGGAACTGCACCAGCACGGCGCCGGTGGGTGCGTGGATCAGATCGCCGCCGAGGGGCACCTGCACCACGGGACGGTCGCTCTCGGGGATGGTGATGAACTTCGGCGAGTCGTCGCGCTGTAGGTGATGGCAGCCGATGCGGTACACGTGGGCGACCTCGGCGGGGTCGGGCAGCAGCACGACATCGCCGCCGGCCCACAGCACCACTGGGGTCATGATGTACCCCGAGCGGGTGACGTAGTCGTCGAGGCGGCCGAGTACTGCCGACTCGGGGAGGTCGAGGCCGAGCTCCTCATGCAGCTCACGCCGAGCGGTGTCCTCGGGCGTCTCGCCCGGGTCCATCCGCCCACCCGGCAATGCCCACTGGCCACCATGGCTGTTCAACTTGGCGGCACGTCGGCACAGCAGGAATGCGGCGCCGCCGGACACGTCGGTCATCGCCCCGGTGAGACCGGTGATGTCACCCGGCACCACCTTCATCTGCTCTGCGCTGAACGCGCCCGGGTCGTATGGGTCGGCACCGGGTTCGCTGGGCACCACCACGATCGCGACGGCGGCACGCTTGTGGCCGGTGTGGTCGGCCTCGAGCAACGTGTGCTCGGCCAAGTGGCGGCGCATGCGATCGCGCAATGCATCGTCGTGGGGGATCATCGTGACGCACCCTATGCGCCAGACTATGGAGATGGTCGATCTCTCGGTGGCGGTGACCCCTCTGTACTACGGCTCGATGGCGTGGGAGAAGCGCGCGCTCGAGCGACGAGCGGCCCTCGAAGGTCCCAGCACGGCCGACTATCTCATGCCCGACTCGAAGACCAGCCTGGCGTTCGGCGCGCTCAGCCTCACCACTCCGATCACGGCGGCACTGGCCGCGTACGCGGTGCCGTTCAAGGTGGGCAAGCGCAGCGGGCGCGTTGGCAAGGTGGTGCTCGGCGTGGCCGTTACCGCAGCGGCCGTCACCACCGTGGCCGACTACCTGGCCCGTACCGCCGATACACGCAGCGAGGCCGGTCGCAGCGCGAAGGCGAAGGCGCGCAAGGTTGCAGCGGTCGGCGGCGTCGCGGCCGTCGTCGCCGGTGGCGTGGTGCTCACGGCCGCGACGGCCGCGCTCACCAGCGCCACCCGCTTCTGGCGCAAGGGTCAGGCCCGCGACCTCGGCAACGGTGTGGTGCCGTGGGCACTGTCGATGGTGTGGTGGGATCTCGCGTACTACTGGAACCATCGTTTCCAACACGAGATCCGCGCGATGTGGGCGATCCACGTCGTGCACCACAGCAGTGAGCACTACAACCTCTCCACAGCGCTACGTCAGCCCGTTGCCGGTGCCTTCGGCGTGTGGGTGCCGTACGGCCTGCCCGCTGCGGTCGGTGTGCGCCCCTCGATCATCGAGACGTCACGCGCGCTGAATCTGATCTACCAGTACTGGATCCACACCGACATGGTGAAGTCGTTGGGTGCCGGCGAAGCGGTGCTGAACACGCCGTCACATCATCGGGTTCATCATGGGCGCAACAAGCGGTACATCGACCGCAACCATGCCGGCATCCTCATCATCTGGGACCGGATGTTCGGCACGTTCACGCGCGAGGAGCGCGATGTCGAGCCGGTGGTGTATGGCCTCACCACGAACGTGGAGTCCTACAACCTGTGGACCGTGGCGACGCACGAGTACCGCGACATGTTCCGCGAGGTCGCCCGCAGCACCAACTGGCGCGACCGGCTCGGCTTCGTGCTACGCAGCCCCGGCTGGGCCTACCGCCGTCGCCAGGAACTCGCTGCCGAGCAGTGAGTCGGTGGCGGCCTCGCGGCGCAGCACCGTGACTCGCTCGAGGAAGTCGAGCAACACCTTGTTGAACGTGGTGGCGTGCTCGACCATGAACCCGTGGGCGGCACCGGAGATGACCACCAGTTCGGCGTTTGGCAGACGGTCGACCAGTTCCTCGCTGTCGCCGCGTGGTGTGAGAATGTCTTGGTTGCCCACAAGCACGAGGGTGGGTGCGGTGACCTCGCCGAGGCGATCGGACATGTTGTCGTCGACATCGAGGATGGCTCGCACCTGTGACACGAACGCGTGTGAGGTGCGCCCCATCGCCAGCGGCCCCAGCCAGCCGAAGGCAGGGACCAGCCGGCGGAATGAACGAGGCCCGATGACCCATCGGGCAGCTTCGCGGGTCATCGCCCCGACACCTCGTTCGGTGGCCGCTGTCGCCCAACCCTGCAGGAGTTCGCGTCGCCATGGGTGATTGCGACATGCGGTACACGCGAGCGTGAGTGACAGCACCCGTTCGGGGTACTTCAGCCCGATGATCTGTGTGATGGCCCCGCCCATCGACGCGCCGACGATGTGCGCTTGCGTCGCACCTGCGGCGTCGAGCACGGCGATCGCGTCATCGGCCATCTGCTCGAGCGAATAGTGGCCGAACGGTTTGTCGCTGCGACCGGCGCCACGGTTGTCGAGCGCGATCACTCGGTAGTGCAGTGCAAGGCGGAAGCGCTGCATGTCCCACCCGTGCTTGTCGGCGCCGAGCCCTTGGATCATCAGCACCGGCGTGGCACCGGGTCGGCCGAGCACTTCGTAATGCAGGCGAATGCCATCGGAGGAGCGGGCGTACGCCATGTCAGCCTTCCGCCAACCAGTCGATCGGCGCGACGCCGGTCTGTACGCCGCCGAACACGTCGAGCATGCGCTGCAGATGTTGTTGCACCTGCTCGGCGAGTTCCACCTCGGCCAGCGGTCCACGACGCTTGTGGCGCAGGCGTACCCGGGGCCCGACCTCGGCGCGAGCGCTGCGACCGACAGCACTGCTCATCGTGGCCACCGGGAACACCGGAACACCGGCCACCACGGCCGGGCCGACCAACTCGTGCGGCACGGTGCCCGCGTGGCGAGGGTGGGCTGTGGGTGAGGCCGAGACCAACACCAGTTCGTGGTGACGCAGTGCACCGAGCACATCGGCCGGTTGTGCCAGCAGGCCGCCGAGTCGGCGCATCACAGAGCTGACCGGCGCAATGTCGGGTCGGCCGACGAAGCGCACGGGTCGGTCGAGCGCCTCGCTGAGCGCAAGTGCTGCATAGACGTTGCCCAACGACCAGCGCCGCACGTTGCACACCAGCAGTGCTCCCGTTCGCGCCGGCAGGTGATGCAGTCCGCCGACGCTGACATCCCAGCGCAGCCGGAACAGCGGTGCCATCGCCGAGATGAAGTGCGGGTCGCGGCCGAAGTCGTCGACGGAGAAGGCCGGCCACACCGCGCGCAACGGTTCGACGACAGCGGTGCCGACGCGCGCCGCCGCGGCGCTGGCGGCCCGACGTGGGAACTCGATCAGCTCAGCCATCAGGCCACCCCCTCGATACTGGAGCTGATGCTGCCGATGCGCACGACGCTCTCCCATGCATAGAGGTGGTCGATGACGTTGGGTGTCGTGAGTGCCGGTACGAAGCCGAGCAGTTCCTGGGCCTTGGCGCCATCGGCCAACCGGCCGCGGTGCATCAGTTCGATGACATGTTCGGGGATCGGCGCACCGAGCACGTGACTGAGTTTGCCGGCGGCCCACCATTCGGGCCCGACGAGCGGCAGCGGCATGCGGTGGCCACGCAGGATCGCTTGCAACGCTGTGATCGCGCCAGGAGCGACGATGTTCACCGGCGTGTCCAGTCGGCAGGCGGCCGCAGCGACGAACGCCCGCGCTGCGTCGCCGTCCTCGATCACGGCGAACGGCGCATCGGCGAGCAGGCTGTAGGGAACGATCGGTTGGCGCAGCAATCGGCCGAGCGGGCTGGGCACGTGCTTGCCGAGTACCGGGGCCAACCGCAGTTTGCCGACGGCGATCTTGACGCGTCGCCCGACCTCGCGGGCCTGACGCTCGACATCGGCCAACATCCGTCCGTACTCGCTCGTCGGATGTAGTGCGGAATTCTCGTCGGGGCGTGTGGGCGAGTTGCGACCGCGGCCGTACACCTCGAGACCGCTGCGCACCACCATGCTCTCCAGTGCCGGGCACTCTGCTGCGGCGCCGATGATGGCAGTGGCGGCATCGGCGGTGAACTGGCGAGCCTGGGCCAAGCCGGCACGAGCATCTGGCTCCCAGATGCTGAGGTTGATCACGACGTGGGGGTTGAACTTGGTGACCACATCGACGATGCGTTCGCGCTGCGACGGATGCAGCAGATGGAACTCCGCCGTACGGAGTCGGCGTCGCGGTGGGTCGACGTCGATACCGACCAGCCGGCCCACCCACGGCTCTGTTTCGAGCTTGGCGGCGACCAGCGAGCCGAGCTCGCTGCCCATACCGCTGACGAGGACACGTTGACCGCGCACAACTGGAATGTTACTCGTTGGTAGCCTGACGCTACGCATGGTCGCTCATGCGAGCGGCGGAGCGTGCCGATACATCTTCACGAGCACATTGGAGTACCCGATCCGTGAAAATGCCGACCACCACCCGAACGACCGTGATCGCACGGTCGCGCGCCCGTGCGCTCGTGTTGAGTGCGGGCCTGGTGGCGGGTCTGGTGGCCTTGCCGTGTGTCGTCGGGCGCCGAGTCGAGGCCAGCACGTCGGTCCCCGCGGCGGCAGTGGTGTGCCCCGGACCCACCTACACCGTGCTGTCGGGTGACTACTGGATCCGTATCGCCACCAAGAACGGGGTGACACTCGCGGCGGTGTTGGCCGCCAATCACGCCGTGGCGACCACCGTGATCCACCCCGGTCAGATCGTGTGCCTGCCCGCCAGCGCAGTCACCACCACGGCCGCTGTTCCGACCACGGTGAACGCCCCCGGCCCGGTGGTCATCTTGCCGGGCGGCGTCCTGCCGATCAAACAGTTCCCGGTACAGGGGCTGTGCTGGTTCAGCGATAGTTGGGGTGCCCCCCGTTCGGGTGGGCGCCGGCACGAGGGTGTCGACCTGATCACCAAGATGGGTCAGAAGATCTATGCCGTCGACGATGGCGTGCTCACCAAGCGGTACATCGATGCACCGGGTTCGCTGTCGGGCAACGGTTGGCGGCTCACCCGCGCCGATGGCACGTACTTCTTCTACGCCCACCTCAGTGCGTTCGCCGACGGACTGATGGTTGGTTCACCGGTCGTCGCCGGGCAGATCATCGGACTCGTCGGTATGACCGGTGCCGCCGGCACACCGCACTTGCACTTCGAAGTACACCCCGGGGGCGGCGCGCCGATCAACCCCACGCCCACGGTGACGGCCGTCAACGGCTGCAAGATCACCGCGATCCCCGCGCAGCCTGCTGCGGTCGCTCCTGTGCCGACGACCACTGTGGCTCCGGCCACAACGATTCCGGCCACAACGATTCCGGCCACAACCACGACCACCGTGGCGTCCCTTCCGCCCCTGGCGCCGACGGCCAACTCGCGCTGGACGTTCATTGCTCCGCAGACGGTGCTGGACACGAACGGCGCACCGATGACCGCTGGCGCTGTGCGCACGGTGGCCATCACGGGTGCTCGCGGTTCCCTGGCCGGTGTGCCGGCGGTGCTGGTGCGACTGGTGGCTCGCAGTTCGATGATGTCCGGCCACCTGAAGCTCTACGCGTGTGGTGCCGCGGTGCCGGAGGCCTCAGCGCTCAACTACGTCCCCGATCGTGTCAACGCCACGGTGCTCCCGGTGCCGACCGGCCCGGCGGGTGTGTGCGTGGCGGCCAGCAGTTCGGTCGACGTGCGAATCGAAGTGCTTGCGTACGCGTCATCCACGGGTGTCGGCCTGCAGCCGATGGATTCCAACCGAGCGCTCGATACACGGCTTGCTACCCCTCTGGCCGCAGGTGCCCCGATCACCCTGCCTACTACCCGGCTTGGGGTTCCGGCGTCGGCTACTGCCGTCACGGTGTCGGTCACGCTGCTCACACCCACCGCACCCGGCAGCATCTCCGTTGGGCCATGTGGTGGAACGCCGTGGACACTTGCGTATGGCTCCGCGCCGTCGCAGATGATCGGTGGTGTGGTGCGGGTCAACGGCGCTGGGTTGTGCCTCTCGTCCACGACGACCGTGCACGTGGTCGTCGATGTCACCGGTGTGTGGGTGGGCGCTCAGCCGCTGGTGGCACTACCAGCGATGCGACTGTTCGACTCGCGCTTGTCAGAGGCGATCAGTTCGACGGATCGGCGAGTGCCGCTGACATTGCCGGCTGGCACGACGCGTGCCCAACTCTCGATCGTGGTGATCGGCTCACCGAGTTCCGGCGCGGTGTACGCCTGGAACTGCAACCGGCCGCGACCCGTGGCATCGGTGGCCTCATCGATCGGCCCACCGACGTCGGTGACGGTGACGATGGACGTCACCGGTGGAGCGATCTGTCTCGCGTCCAGCAGGAATGTGCAGGTCGTGATCGACGTGTTCGCAGTCGGCTGAACCGACCGCTCAACTGAACCCGCGCGAGTCCTGCTTGAGGGCGGTGTCGACCGACAGCGCCGCGGCCACGATCAGCGAGTTGAGCGGCTGCGGAATCTGAGTGTGGATCTGCACGACATAGTTGTCCGCCGTCGTGAACATCGTCTTGGCGAGGCCCTCGAACGTCTTGGTGATACGGGCGATCTCGGTGCCCTGGTGATCCTCGATGCGGAAGTTCCAGGCTCGCCAGTTCTCGGCCTTGATCGCGCCATACGTGTAACCACCGGCCTGCAGCGCGAAATGGATCTTGCCGATCATGTTCTCCTGCACGATGCGACCGATCTCCTGATCGTTGCCGTCGCTGACGATGACCGTGCTTTTCATCAACTTCGCCGGGCGGGTGATCCGCAACAGAACATGTCCTGCGTTGTCGGTGATCTCCAGCTTGTGGGTCATGAACTGGTCGAGGTTGGACAGCAAGCGAATGGCCTTCTTCGCTGCGCTCTGACCGACCTGGTTGACGGCAGCGATCTGCTGGCCGTCCTTGTTGAACACGCTGTACTGGTTGTTCAACTCGATCAGCTTGGCCTTCTGGTTGACCACCAGGATCGGCTCGGTGAAGATCGTGCCGCCGCCATGGAAGGCAGCGTCCTGGACGTTCGCCGAGCGGTACTTCTGATCGCCGTACAGCTGCTGCTGGATCTTGGCCGCGTCACCTTCGTTGCCGATGGTGAGGGCGCTGTCGAGCTTGTCGAGACCCTTGGGCTGCAGCGGGTCGACCCCCTGAACCCCGTTGTCGCTGACATGCTCTGTCCACGCGGTGCCGTTCCAGTAACGCATCTGGTGACGACCTGTGCTGTCGGGATACCAATTCGCCGGGGTGGTGCTCATCCGGCCAATTTAGACCCTTTTCAGTGACCTCTCAGCGGAGTTCGTGCGCCGCACTGGTGGGCGCACTCACTTGGTTCGCAGGCTCAGCGGAGTTCGTGCGCCATGAGAATGACCTCACGGGCGAACGGGTCGAGCTGTCGCTTGGCGATGCGCTCGGTGAGGTTGATGCACAGCGACGGATCGTCGACCATGCCGCTCCAGCGGATGTAGCCGCCAAGGATGCCAATGAGCCGATCATCGAGGGACTCGTTGTGCACGATCACCTTCGTGCTCGCCTCCAGCAGAGTGTTGAGCTCCGTGTAGAAGGTCTTCAGCCACATCCCGAGGTCGTCGGTGCCGGTGAACGGCCGGTGCAGGTAGCGCAGGCCCAACTCGTCGTAGTTATGGAGGTTGTGGGGCGCAGGGATGATGCTGATCACGCAGCCGAAGCCGTTTTCGCGCAGCCAGATGATCTCTTCTTGACGGCGGACGCGGCGATGATTCTCGCCATACCCTCCGGGGCGCTCGCACACGGCGAGTTTGTCCTTCATGAACCACGTGAAGTTGCGCGGCGTGATGCCCAGCGCCCACTTCCCGCGCAGCCTGGGAGGCATACAGCCTTCCTCCACGGAATAGAGCAACGAATGTTTGGTTGAGGCTACTTGTTTTGGGGAGTGTTCGTCGGGGCGAACAGTGTGAGTTGTCGATGGCGTCGCGCCACCCGCCGACCACCACCCACCTCCGCCGCGACGGCCTCGCCGCGGGCCACGGCGAGGACACGTTCCACCGTGGCCGCGTCCGGGGGGTGATCAGCGGTCAGCCAGCGCCGCACAGCCCGCCGGGCCAAGGGAACGGGCGCGGCAGCCAGAGCGTTCGCATCGGTGGGGTCGAGGGCCGCCGCCAACTCGTCGAGTAGGTCGCTCTCGTCGCGTACCAGGTCGGCCTGGCGGGTGAGCACCGGCGTCGGGTCGCGACGCGACAGGTCGGCCAGCAGCGGCAGCAGTTCGTGGCGCACCCGATTCCGAAGGTGCCGCGGGTCGAGGTTGGAGGGGTCGTGGACCACCTCCAGTTCGAATGCGGCGCACAGCGCTTCGGTCTCGGCACGGCGCAGGGCGAGCAGTGGCCGACGGTGCCCGGGGCGCATGGCCGACATTCCACGGGTGCCGGCTCCACGCAGGAGGTTCACCAGGATGGTCTCGGCCTGGTCGTCGGCAGTGTGGCCGGTGAGCACCTCGTGTGGCAGCACCGCGAATCGGGCAGCACGCGCGCGGGCCTCGAGGTTCGGGCCGTCGGTCAGTTGCACCCGTTCGGAGCGGAACGCGGCACCGAAACGCGTCGCCGTGTTGCTCACCACCAGCGCCTCCTCGGCGGAACCCGGGCGTAGCCCGTGGTCGACGTGGACGGCGGTCACCTCGAGTCCGGCACTGATCGCCAACACGAGCAGTGCTGTTGAATCAGCTCCGCCGGAGACCGCGCACGTGACGCGCGTGCCCGAGAGCGGGAAGGTGCAGCGCGCCAGCAGTTCGGCGCGCAGGCGCTCGGCGGAGTGCGCGAGCGTGGCGAGACCTGCGATCAGTCTTCTTCGCGGCGCTGGCGGCGGCCGGGGTACTGCGGGGCGACAACCTTCTTCAGGTAGCCACCAATGATCCCGAACACGAGACCGACGGCGACGATCGTGAGGCCGACACCCAGCCACCAGTGGAAGATTTCCGCGAGCATGGTCGCCAGCGTAGCCAGTCAGGGTGCGGCTGGGGCCAATCCGAACGCACCGTGTTCAGCCGATACGCCCGTCGCCGTCGAAATCCTCGCCGAAGCACAGCTCGATCTTCGACAGCAGTCCGGGGGGGAACTCGTCCTGCTGACACTTCTGGCTGATCACCAGACGCAGCTCAGCGTGGAAGTCGAACGCCTGCAAACAGTCCATGCAGCCACCCAGGTGTTCCCGGATCGCCTCGCGCTGGGACGCGTCGAGTTCGTTGTCCAGGAAGGTTTCGAGTTCGCGGAGGGTTTCGCTGCAGTCAGACATCAGTTGCGGTGTGCTCGGGGCGGGTCAGGAGACCTCGCTCGGTGGCGAACTCGATCAACGCCTTCTGCATCGCTTTTCTTCCACGATGCAGCCGCGACATCACGGTTCCGATCGGGATGTCGAGCATTTCGGCGATCTCCTTGTACGAGAACTGCTCGACGTCGGCGAGCAGTACGGGCAGTCGGAACGACTCCGGGAGGTCTTCCAGCGCACGCTTCACTTCGTCGCTGGTGAACAACTCGAAGAGCGTGTCTTCGGCGCTGCGTGACGCGACGTCCATCCCGCTGATGCGCTTGTAGAGATAGAGATCCTCGACGTCGGCCAGATCCGACTCCTGCACACGGCGTTGTTTGGCGCGGTAGGTGTTGATGTAGGTGTTGGTCAGGATGCGGAACAGCCATGCCCGCAGGTTCGTACCCTCGTTGAACGTGGCGAATCCGCGGTAGGCGCGCACGTAGGTGTCCTGCACCAAGTCCTCGGCGTCGGAGGGGTTGCGCGTCATACGCAACGCGGCGCTGTACAACTGCGGCGCGTACGGCATCGCCTGTTGTGCGAAGTCGCTGCGATTGGCCACATGGGCACCCTAACCGCCTGCCCGTCGCGCTACTCGGTCGCCACCTGGCCGAGCATGAACGTGTCGACGGACGAGACGAACCGTTCGAGCATCTCGGCAAAGTCGCGAAGCTCCTGGCGCCGGAACTGGGTGACGATGTAGCCCAACAGTTCGACCCGGCGGCTGGCGACCTCTCGATGCGCGGCCATGCCGGCAGGGGTGATGGTCACTTGCACGACTCGCCCGTCCTCGGCGTTCGGTCGGCGCTCGGCGAGGCCACCGTTCACCAAACGTTGCACTGCGCGCGTGGCCGTCGACGGTTCGACGCGCAAGGCCTCGGCCAGCTCGCTCATGCGCCAGGGCTCGCCGTTGGCGAGCAGGTCGAGCGTGTCCATCTGGCCCATCTCCAGCGCCTCGCTGCCTTGGCCGTAGAGATAGTCGCGCACCGACGCCGTCGATGCGCCTCGGCGGAGCTCGCGCCACGCGAGACCGATGCGACTCGCGAGGTCATAAATCTCGCGTTGCCGTGGGTCGGTGGGTACCTCGGTCATAGTGGCGGTCAGGGTAGTCACGTGCGTTGAGGCAACCGTCACCGGAGCGTCAGTGCTGCTTCGGGAGCCCGGCCTTGGCCTTGTCGACAAGGTGGTGCGGCAGCACGTCGTAGTGGTGGTGCTGCACCGTGTACCGACCGCGACCGGCGGTCATTGAGCGCAGTTCGATCGCATAGCGCAGCAACTCGGCGGCTGGCACCAGCGCCGCGATCTCCTGCTCGCCGTGGTCGGCGCCGGAGGAACCCTGCACACGGCCGCGACGGGAAGTGATGTCGCCCATGACGTCGCCCTGGTGCGCCGGGGGAACCGTGACGGTGAGCAGCGAGATCGGCTCGAGCACCACCACGCCGGCGGCGGCGAGTGCCTCCTTGAACCCGTGCGCTGCAGCGGTCTTGAAGGCCATCTCGCTGGAGTCCACTGCGTGGAACTTGCCGTCGAAGAACTCGACCTGCACGTCGACCACGGAGAAACCGTGTACGCCACCTTTGGCCATCGTGTCCTCGATTCCGGTCTGGACGGCAGGGATGTAGTTGCGCGGCACGGCACCGCCAACGATGGCATCGACGAACTTGAACCCCGAGCCACGCGGCAACGGTGCAACCCGCAGGTTGACCACTGCGTACTGACCGTGGCCACCGCTCTGCTTCTTGACTTTGCCTTCAGCTTCGGCCGTGTTGTTGATCGTCTCGCGATACGCGACGCGCACCTCGGCGAGGTCGACGTTGACGCCGAACCGTCGAGCGAGCCGCTCGACGGTGACCGCGATGTGGGTGTCGCCCATCCCGCGCATGACCGTCTGATTGGTCTCCTCGACGCGCTCGACCAGTAGCGCAGGATCCTCGGTCTGCACACGCAGCAGGGCGTTGCCCAGCTTGTCGTCGTCGGCCTGTGTGCGGGGCACGATCGCCACGGCGTATTGAGGTGTGTGCCGCTCGGCGGCCTGCAACTTCACGGGTGAACCCTTCGGTGTGAGGGTGTCGCCTGTGTGCGTGTTGTTCAGCTTGGCGACGGCGGCGATGTCGCCGGCCACTACCTCACCGGTGGCCTCCTGCTCCTTGCCGCGCACGAGGAACATCGCGTGCATGCGTTCCTCACCGCCGTTCGTGCTGTTGACCAGTTTGTCGTCGGCCCTGATCGTTCCCGAGAGCACCTTGAACACCGACAGCTGGCCCACGTAGGGGTCGGCGATGGTCTTGAACACCTGGAGCAGCGGCTGGCCGGCTGCGTCGGGGGCAACGACCGAGGTGCGGTCGCCAGCCAGGATGGTGGCCGGACGATCGGCAGGTGACGGCCCAAGTTCGCACAGAAAGTCGGCCAGACGATCGATGCCGACACCCGTCGCGGCACTCCCCAGCGCCACCGGGAACGCAAGGCAGTCGAGTACCTCGTGGGCCAGCGTGCGCTCGAGTTCCGCCACGGAGGGGGCGTTGCCCGACAGGTAGCGCTCGAGTTGTACATCGTCACCGGACACGATCTCCTCGACGACGGCGTCGTGCAACGCGTGCTCTTCGGCGGCGATGTCGGCCGGCATTGGCTCGTTGTGGTGTTGACCGTTGGCCTCGTACTCCAATGCTGCTTCTGTGAGCACATCGGCGACACCATGCAGGCTGGCCGCCTCGCCGAGCGGCAACTCCAGCGGAGCGATGCCATGTCCGAAGGCAGCGTTCAGTTGCTCGACCACCGAATGGAAATCGGCGCGGTCCTTGTCCTCCTTGTTCACGAAGAACATACGCGGGATGCCGAGCGCGGCAGCCTTGCGCCACAGCATCTCGGTCTGCACTTCCACACCGTCGACCGCGCTGACCACGAACACCGCGAGATCGGCAACGGCGAGTGCCGCGTCGACCTCGGCTTCGAAATCGACGTACCCGGGTGTGTCGATGAGGTTGACCTTGTACGTCTCGCCGTCGCTGGACTTCCACTCGAAGGGAGCCAGGGCGAGCGACAGGGAGATCTTGCGCTTGATGCTCTCGGCCTCGGTATCGAGCACGCTGGTGCCGTCGTCGACCTTGCCGGCACGGGTGATCGCGCCGGCACGTGCCAGCAGCGCCTCGGCCACGCTGGTCTTGCCAGCCCCGCCGTGCCCCAGCAGCACAACGTTGCGAATGCGATCCGTCGGGTAGCTCTTCACCACGACCCCTTCCCTAGGTACGGGTTCTGAACGCGACCGTAGCCTCTGAAAAGTGCCCGTCATCAGGGTCCTTCGACCCACAATGAGGTGCATGCCGTGCCGATGTCTCGCGACATCACAAATGGAGCCCAGAGAGGGAATCGAACCCTCGACCTTTTCATTACGAGTGAAATGCTCTACCGACTGAGCTATCTGGGCGCAGTCCGCAATGCTAGCGGTCGCTCCGTCCGCCGCCCACCTGCCGAGATCGGCCTAGATCGAGGGCAGGTCGAGCAACAACGACTGCAGCAGCAGGGTCTCGTTGGGGTTTCGTTCGAGTGCGTCGAGTGCGGTGTGGATTCGGCGCACGGCCTGCACACCCGACTCGGGACGTGGCAGGCGACCCTGCACCAGCGCGTCGCGGTACACCCCGGCAATCACCGACATCCCGCTGCGTAGCTCGTCCACCCGATGACGGCGTTGCTCGCGCTTGTGCCGTTCCTCGAGCTGTTTGCGCCCGCTGCCGCGTTCGCCGGCGGCGGCGACACGGGCCTCCAACACGGCGGCTTCCTCGGCCTGGCGTTCGGCCAGCGGTGCCGCGGCACCCTCGATGAGTGCGTTCAGTTCGTTGCAGAGTGCGACCACTGTGGCACCCGTCCCGTCGAGGCGCCGCGGCACCTGAGCGAAGGCGTCGCGACGGGCCCGCAGGCCGGTGTCGGTGACGAGCACGCGAGCGCGGGTGAGATTGCCTTCGGCGGCAGCAGCGGCCTGCGCGGCCGACTCGGCGGGAGCGCCGTCGGCCACGAGCCGTTCGCGGATGGTGGCCTCGGAGATCGAGGCGAAATCGATGCGGACACACCGTGAGGCGATGGTGACCAGTTCCGGCGGCACCTGGTCGGCGAGCACGATGAAGACCGTGCTGGGTGGCGGCTCCTCGATCGTCTTCAACAGACGAGCGGCGGCTTCAGCATCCAGCAGGTGGAACTCGTGCAACACCATCACCTTGCGGTTGCTCTCCATCGGGGCGAGCGACGCGTTGCGGATGATGTCGCTGACCTGATCCTTGGAGATGCGCGCACCGGTGCGCTCCACTTCCCGTACGTCGGGGTGCTCGCCGGCGAGGGCCAGACGTGCCGGGCGAGCGTCGGGCTCGTCGTGGCCGGTGAGCAACAAGGCGGCAAAGGCACGCGCCGCCTCGTGCTTGGTGCTGCCGGGCGGGCCGACGAAGAGATACGCGTGCACTGGGCTGACCGCGGATCGGGTGAGCTGGTCGACAGCACGTGTCTGGCCGACGACACCGTCCCACACCGAGCGCGTGTACTCGGCGAACATCACAGACCGATCCGGTCGCGCACGGCTGCACGAATTGCCGCGCTCACGACCTCCAGCGACTGTCCGGCGTCGATGATGACCCACCGTTCGGGTTCGCTTGCGGCCATCGCGCGGAAGCCGTCGCGGACGCGTTGGTGGAACTCATCGCCCTCTTGTTCGAATCGGTCGAGCTGGCGGCCGCGCATCCGCCGTTCGAGCACCGCCGTGTCGACGTCGAGGAGGAGCACCAGTTCTGGCCACAACCCACCCATTGCCCACTCGTTGATCGAGCGGAGCTCGTCGAGGGGCAGTTCGCGGCCGTAGCCCTGGTAGGCGAGTGTCGAGTAGACGCTGCGATCGCTGACCACGTGACGGCCGGCGGCGAGCGCCGGGGCGACGACCTCAGTGAGGTGCTGCGCTCGATCGGCAGCGGCGAGTAATGCCTCTGCCCGGGGCGCCAGATCGGTGACGGAGGTGTCGTGCAGGATCGTGCGGATTCGCTGCCCGATCGCAGTGCCGCCGGTCTCACGGGTGAGCACAGCCGACAACGCCTCGGCCAGGCGCGCCGCATGCGTGCTCTTGCCGCACCCTTCGGTGCCCTCGAGTGTGATGTACCGACCGGTCGTCATATCGAAGTCGCACCATATCCGGTGCGAGTGCCACGTCCCCGGTGCGAGTGCCACGTGCGCGGTGCGAGTGCCACGTTCGCGCCCGAGTGGCTGGTGACACCCCGGGGTGCAACGTGGCACTCGGGCGGCCAGCTGTCAGAGCTCGGCGTCGGGCCAGTCGGTGGTGGGAGCAGCCTTCTTCACCGGAGCGGCCTTCTTCACCGGAGCAGCTTTCTTGGCTGCGGCTTTCTTTGCCGGAGCGGCCTTCTTCGCCGGAGCGGCCTTCTTCGCGGCAGCTTTCTTCGTCGCGGTGGCCCGTTTGGCCGGAGCGCCGCCCTTTTCGATGATCGCTTCGCGGCGGATCGCGAGCAGTTCGAACGCCCGCTCGGGCAGCATTGCGTCCAGCCGATCGCCCTTGGACAGCGACGCATTGGTCTCGCCGTCGGTGACGTAGACGCCGAACTTGCCGTCCTTGGCGGCGACAGCCTTGCCGCTCACCGGATCGAGGCCGAACTCGCGCAGCGGACCCTTGGCCGCCAGGTTGGCCCCGCCGCCACGGCGGAACACCTTGGGCTGCGAGAAGATCGCCAGCGCTTCGGCCAACGAGATCGTGAGCAACTGCTCCTCGTTGGTGATGTTGCGGTAGTCCTTGCCCTTCTGGACGTACGGGCCGTAGCGACCGTTGTTGGCCAGGATCAGCTCGCCATCGGTGGGGTCGGCGCCGACGGTGCGCGGCAACTGCAGCAACTCGGTGGCCTCGGCGATGGTGATCCGCTCGAAGACCATCGTCTTGAACAAGCTCGCCATCTTCGGCTTCTCCAGCCCAGGCGGCAGATTGTCCGCTGCACCCCACTGTACGTAGGGGCCGTAGCGGCCGTTCTTGGCGAACACTGGGTAGCCGTCGAGTTCACCGATCGGTTCGTCACTCTTCGGCGCAGCCAGCAACTTGGTGGCCACCTCGACGGTCAGTTCCTCGGGGGTCAGGTCGTCGGGAACGCTGGCGGTGTCGTCGCCGCGCTTCACGTACGGGCCGTACTTGCCGGGCTTCACCACGATCTCGCGACCCTCGGCATCGACGCCGATCGGGAACGTGTTGATCTCCGCCGCGTCGATGTGGTCGAGGTTCTCCTCCACCAGACGCTTCAGGCCAGGATGCCCCACTGCGTCGTCACCGAAATAGAACTGCTGCAGCCAGTCTTGCTTCTGTCGCTCGTTGCGGGCGATGGAGTCGAGGTCTTCTTCGATACGCGCCGTGAACGCATAGTCGACGAGGCCTCCGAAGTGCTTCTCGAGCAGCCCGACGACGGCGAACGCAGTCCAGGTGGGGACGAGCGCCTGACCTTTCTTCCACACGTAGCCGCGGTCCTGCACGGTCTGGATGATCGAGGCCCATGTGGACGGTCGGCCGATACCCAACTCCTCGAGGCGCTTCACCAGCGAAGCCTCGGTGTAACGGGCTGGCGGCACGGTGGCGTGGCCGTTCGGGGTGAGCGACTGTACTGATACCGATTGCCCCTCGCTGAGGGGTGGCAGCAGTGCTTCCTTCTCCTCCTCGGCGTCGGACTCATCCGTGCTCTCGACGTACACCTGGCGATAGCCGGGGAACGTGATCGTGGTGCCACTGGCTGCGAACTCGCAGTCCGTGCTGTCCGCCTTGGCCGTCAGCCGTACAGAGACAGTGGTGCCGTTCGCGTCGGCCATCTGTGAAGCCAGCGTGCGCTGCCAGATCATGCGGTAGAGCGCGAGTTCCTGGCCATTCAGCTCGCCAGCGACGGATTCGGGTGTGCGCAGCGGCGTGGTGGGGCGGATGGCCTCGTGGGCCTCCTGCGCGTTCTTCACCTTGTTGGCGAACTGGCGCGGGGCGGGGGACAAGAACTTCTCGCCATAGCCGCGCTTGACCTCGGCACGGATTGCCCCGAGCGCTTCTTCGCTGAGCGACACGGCATCGGTACGCATGTAGGTGATGTAGCCACGTTCGTACAGACCCTGGGCCAGGCGCATCACCTGTGCTGCACCGAGTCGCAGTTTGCGGCCGCCCTCCTGCTGCAGGGTGCTGGTCATGAACGGGGCCTTGGGGCTGCTGCGGTACGGCTTGGACTCGACCGATCGCACGGTGAAGTCGGCGCCCGCCAACGTGTCGGCCAACGAGCGGGCACGGGCCTCGGGAACGACGACAACGTTCTTCTTCGGCAGCCCGTCGGCGGTGAAGTCCTTGCCGGTGGCGACCTTTGTGCCGTCGAGCGCGACGAGCGTGGCCGTGAATGCCGGTGTGGTGCCGGTGAGGAGTTCGATGTCCCAGTACGGGGCGGTGACGAACGCGATGCGTTCGCGTTCGCGTTCGACGATCAGGCGCACCGACGGGCTCTGCACACGGCCGGCCGACAGACCTCGGTTGACGCGGCGCCACAGCACCGGCGACACCTCGTATCCGTAGAGTCGATCGAGCAGGCGCCGTGTTTCAGCAGCGTCGACCAATCCGTAGTCGATACCCCGCGGGTTGTTGACGGCCTGATCGATCGCGCTCTTGGTGATCTCGTGGAACACCATGCGCTTCACGGGGATCTTGGGCTTGAGGTACTCGAGCAGGTGCCAGCTGATGGCCTCACCCTCGCGGTCTTCGTCCGTCGCGAGATAGAGCTCGGAGGCTCCCTTCATCGCGGCCCGCAAGTCCTTGATGACGTCCTTGCCGCGCACGGTGAGCTCGTACGTGGGCTTGAAGCCGTTGTCGACATCGATCTGCAAACCCTTGCTCGGGAGGTCGGCCACGTGGCCCACCGAGGCGCGCACATCGAACGCATCGCCAAGGAACTTGGCGATGGTTTTGGCCTTTGCGGGTGATTCGACGATGACGAGTGGCTTTGCCATTGCGGGGGTATCGCTAGACGCTGGCGGGCTTGGTTGTCAAGGAGGGCGGATGAACGGTCAACTGCTGAGGTCCTACATCGAGTGGTTTCAGGCGACCGGTTGGGGCTCTTTGGCGACCTCGTCGAGGATCCGTTCGGCCGCATCGGCGGGATGTGCGCCCTCCACGTTGAGGTGCGGGAGGATGCGATCCAGCCACTTCGGGATCCACCAGTTCTTGGCGCCCAGCAACTCCATCGTGGCCGGCACGAGCACCATGCGCACGATGGTGGCATCGACGAACACGGCGACTGCCAAACCCAGTCCGAACAGCTTCAGTGAGCGGTCGTCGCCCAGTACGAAGGCCGAGAACACGCACACCATGATCAACGCGGCGGCGGTGATCACGCGAGCGGTGACGGCCAGGCCGTCGGCCACCGCGGTGGCGTTGTCGCCGGTGCGGTCGAATTCTTCCTTCATCCGTGAGAGGAGGAACACTTCGTAGTCCATGGACAGACCGAACACGATCGCGAAGAGCATCATCGGTGCCCATGCCTCGACTGGCCCCTCCTTGTCGACACCGATCAGCCCGAGGCCCCAGCCCCACTGGAAGATGGCGACGATCACGCCGTAGGCGGCACCCACTGACAGCAGGTTCATGACCACCGCCTTCAGCGGTACGAGCAGGCTGCGGAACACGATCATCAACAGCAGGAAGCTGAGCACCAGCACCGCGCCGATCAGCAACGGCAGGCGACCAGCGAGGTACGACGAGAAGTCGATACCCGATGCAGTCCAGCCGCCGACGTTGACTTTGATTCCGGTGGTGGGCAACACATCCTCACGGAGATGGTTCACGAGGTCGGAAGTGGAGGCGTCCTGGGCGGAACTCTTCGGGTAGACCCGCCACATCCAGAGGTCGGGGGCGACTTCCATACCGGGTGTGGCGAAGGCCACGTTGCCCGCCTGCTCTGCCGTGAGTGCGTCATCGACCTTCGCTACCGCTGCGGCCGTAGCGGCTGGGTCGGTGCTGACGAGGATCAGCGGTCCGTTGGTACCCGGCCCGAACGCAGCGGCAACCGTGTCGTACGCCTGTCGAACAGTGGTGTCCTTTGCCATGTTGCCTTCGTCGCTGAAGCCAAGGCGAATGGAGAAGATGGGCAGCGCGAGCACGAGGAGTACGACGGTGCCGCCGAGGAAGAACGGCCACGGTCGGTGCTGGATGAAGCGGCTCCAGCGGTACCAGAAGCGCAACTCAGCAGGCTTCTCGTGTCGCTCGGGGATCGGCGCGCGCAACGCCTTGCCGAACGGGAGCAGACTGGCACCGACCAACAGGACGGCGAACAGGGCGCCGAGACTCATCAGTGGGCCGACCTTGTCGAGCACGACTCCGGCGAGGCCGCAGGCCACGAACACGCCGACGCCTAGTGCGGCGGCTCGCGATGTGGTGTGGATGCGTGTGCCGGTGAACCCCAGCAATGCCGGGAGCAGTGTGATCGAGGCGATCATCATCACGAACACACCGGTCGCTCCGGCGACGGCAAGCCCGCGTACGAACGACAGTCCCATGATGAACAAACCGAGCAGCGAGATGATCACGGTGATACCGGCGAAGATGACGGCGCGGCCGGAGGAGTCGACGGCCGCAACCGTTGCAGTCTCAGGGTCCTCACCCATCTGCAGGTGCTCGCGATACCGACTGACGATGAACAGCGCATAGTCGATACCCACGCCAAGGCCGATCATCGCCGCCATCTGCGGGCCGAACTCGGGGATCGAGAAGCCATTGGACGCGATCGCAACGATCGCCATGCCGACGCCGAGACCGATGATTGCGGTACCGATGGGCAGCCCCATGGCGATGACAGAACCGAAGGCCAACAGCAGGATGACGATCGCGGCGAGTACGCCGAGGACCTCGCTGGCCGGGAACTTCATCTCTTGGAAGACCTGGCCGCCATAGTCGATCGAGAGGCCCGGCACGTTCACCTGCTGGCCGATCCCCTCGATCTGGTCGGCGAGTGACTTGAATGCTGCTTGGTCACGCTTGCTCACGGTGAGCTGCGCGAAGGAGACGTCCTGGCCGAAGGTATTGGCCGGGTTGGCGGCGGGGCTGTTCTGCTGTGCACCTTCCGCGGCGTACGGGCTGACCACCTTCACACCGGGAAGCGCGTCGACCTTCGTGAAGAAGGCAGTCATCGCTGCCGCGACGGCGGGATCGGCGTTGCCTTGTGTGGCGGTGAAGACGATCTGGGCCTGAATACCGGCGTCTTCCTTGTTGCCGATGTTGTTAAACGCGTCCTGCACGAGCTTGGACTCGGTGTTCGGCATGCTGAATTCGGTGTGGTAGTCCGTTCCGAGGCTGGACGACAGCACGTTGAGGGTCACGAGCACGGGCAACCACACGGCAAACACCATGATCACGCGGTGCCGGAAACTGAATCGCGCAAGGCGAGCGAGCATGGGGGAATCCTCCAGGCGGCCTTGGGGGGGCAAGGCTGTCCTTTCGCAACGCTACCGTTGTGATAATCGACGAACGATGTGATATCCGCCTCGGCTGGACCGACGAAGCACTGGCCCACTGGCGCGCATTGGACTGTCCGACGGCAGGCCGAGTCAGCCGTCTCGATCGTGGATGGAGTTCGGTGCTGCAGTCGCTCGACGACCGACCGCTACGGGTACGCAACATCGGTGCCGACGTGGCCGTGGGCGACTTCGTGAGCATCGATCCGGACGGTGAACGTGTGCAGCACGTGCTGCACCGTCACAGCGCGTTTGTGCGCCGCGCCTCGTTCGTCGGGAACCGCGCCGAGGCGCACACCATCGCCGCCAACGTCGGCACGGTGATGCTGCTGCACGGTCTCACCTCGCCGCCCAACCCGCGTCGTCTGGAACGCGAACTCGTGCTGGCCTGGGACAGCGGGGCGCGTCCGGTGGTGGTGATGACCAAGATCGACCTGGTGGACGACCCGCGGCCCACAGTGGAGGCGATGCAGGACGTCGCCCCGGGTGTCGACGTGCTGGTTGCCAGCGGTATCAGCGGAGAAGGTGTGGACGAACTGCGTCACTACGCGAACGACAACGCGACGATCGCGCTGCTCGGGGCCAGTGGGGTCGGCAAGAGCACGCTGCTGAACTCGCTCGTCGGCGCATCCCGCCAGGCGACGGCCGACGTCCGTGAGGGCGACCAACGCGGACGCCACACCACTACGGCGTCGGAACTGGTGCGCCTGCCCAGCGGAGGTTGGCTGATCGATACGCCCGGTGTGCGTGCCGTCAGCCTGTGGAGCAGCGGCCGCGGTATCGAACGAGCCTTCGCCGACGTGTTCGAGTTGATGGACCACTGTCGGTTCCGCGATTGCAAACACGAGGACGAGCCCGACTGCGCGGTGAGCGCGGCGGTCGCTGCCGGCACTCTCGATCCTCGGCGCCTCGACAGCATGAAGCGTCTCGTTGCCGAGGAGGCAGCGCTCGAGGCCGAACAGAAGGCCCACGACAAGACGTTCGACAAGCGAGGCGCTCGCCGCCCCAAGAAGGTCTGATCCCGGACGCGCCGATGGGCGCCCCTTCCGCCAGGGGCGCCCACCGAACGGGGGGAACGTGTGTGGTGTCAGCTGTGCTGACGACGGCGGGTCATCCCCATTGCCGTGAGGCCGAGGCCGGCGCCGAGCACCAGCAGGGCGCCGCCCATGAGCAGCGTCGTGGTGTCGCTGCCGGTGTGGGGCAGTTGCCCACCGGGCACCGTGGTGTCGGGGGTCTGCGGGTCGCCGGGAAGCCTGCCCGACGACTGATCGCACTCGGCTGAGACCTTGTGCTGGTCGGCGTACTGGGCCGACTGGATACGAGCGGCGCCGACATAGACGGTGGTGGTGTAGTCGCACGGCACGGCGAACTCGCTGATGTAATCGCCACCGAGGTTGTTGGCATCGATGATGTCGAACAGGTTGAACGTCTGGGTGGCCGCCACGCCGGTGCCGAGGTCGATGACCTCGGTGGTGACCGGGCCGTCGCACAGGTACTTGGTCGGGCCGTTGACCACGAAGCGCCACTGCCAGTTGTCGGGGCTGGTCTGCGCTGCCCGGATCTCTAGGTTGGCTGGGTCGAGCTGATCGCACAGCTCGGGCTGGATGTGCTGCGACTGGCCGACCGGCTGCGCATGGGCGGCGGGGGCCGAGAACATGGCGAGGGAGGCGACCGCGGAGATCGAACCGGCGATCAGGCTCCGAACGAGGTTCGTGCTCATTGTGTGCTCCTTGTGGTTCCCCGCACCCGTGTGGTGCGGTGTTGAACGTCCAGAGCAATGGGGTCTGTGGGCCGCGCGCTTTTCGCGAAACAATTCTTCGAACGGTCGGGTTCAGTCCGTCAGGACCGGCGAGCTCACTCGAGCGACCACCTGGATGGCCCGGTCGAGGCCCGTGAGTTTGAACCGCGCGACCAGCCGCTCGGCCGTGCAGACCAGCACCAGTTCGCCGTGCTGTTCACGGCACCGTCCGGCCGCGCCGAGCAGCACCCCGAGCCCGGTGTCGTCGAGCGCTGCCACTCCGTCGAGGTCGACGAACAGTGTGTGACCAATGTGCAGCGACATCGCTCGGGCGAGGTGGTCGTGCAGCTGCGGGACGGTGGACAGGTCGATTTCACCGTCGAGGTGCAGCACGGGTGATGTGCCCAGCGACGTGAGATGACCGATCAGTTCCATGACTCGTTCAACGCTAGCTGCACGGCCACAGGTCGGGCTAGGGAGGTTCGCTGGCCATGCTCGCGCTTGCGGTGAGTTCGACATCTGGAAGGAACATCCCGATCAACGGCACGTCGGTGTGTTCGACGTAGCGAACGACCACTGTGACCACGTACGCGTCGTTGCTGACGTCGACCTCCAGCGGCGTGAGCGTCGTGGATTGCCTCGCAGCGAGTGCGGCGGCGGTCTGTGGGTCGGAGGAGATCGCCGCTGAGCGGGCAGCCTCGCGAGCGGCGAGTTGCACAGCGATCTGGTCGCGGACAATCACCCCCACCTGCACCAGACCACAGACGAGCAGGCAGATCAGTGGTGTGGCGAGCGCAAGTTCGGCGGTGGACTGTCCGCGATCGTTCATAGGCGCCCGGTCACTGAATCGATGACCCGATCGAACAGGCGGCCGATCTTGCCGCCGCCGTCGCCCGTGGTGGCCCAGGCAATGACCAGCAGCGCCACCAGGGCGGCTCCGAGCAGGACGAGCGCGTACTCAGTGGTTGCCTGACCGGATTCGTCGGTGGCAGCGTGCCGTGCGGCGAGCGTGATCTGCAGGTACCAGCGGAGGATGAGATGCGACATGGGGTCTCCGAGTTCGTGTGGGTTGGGATCGTTGGTCGCTCATTGGCGGAGCGACGACATGGCTGCGAGCAGCAAGGGCACCACGGCGAGCAGCACGAACGATGGCAACGTGCACAGCACGAGCGGCACTGCCAGACGTACCGGCAGCTGCCGGGCGAGTGCATCGGCGCGCCGCCGTCGCCGCTGGTGCGCTTCGCTGGCCAGACGTTCCAGGACGGGAGCGAGGGGTAGGCCATAGCGGTCGGCGGCGGCCAGGCCATCGGCGAGCGGCGCCGCCATCGGACCCAGCGTCGCGGGCAGCGACGCAAGGGCATCGGCGAAACGCCGCCCGGTCTGGCACTGCTGCACCACGTGAGCGAACGCCGGCCGCACCGCTGCCGGGAAGTGCGGTATCGCACCCGTGATGGCTGCCAACGGAAGGTGACCGGCGCGGACAGCCAACACGATGAGATCGATCGCTGCGGGGTAGTCGCGCTCGATCGCCCTACGGGTAGCCCGCGCCGAGGTGCGCATGGGGGATGGCTCGCCCGCCTGCGGGCGGGTTCGCGCTGGCCGCGCCGCATACCCGGCAGCGCAGACGGCGAATGCGGCGATGAGCCCGAGGAGGACGCTCATCGCTCGACACGCCCGATCGAGTATCTCATCCACCACCAGCCGCACAGGTTGCACAACCCGCCGCACACTGCGCAGACCACACCGATCGGGCTGAGCCACGCGCGGCGGAACGAGGCGCTGCTCGCCAGGCTCCAGGCGCAGAACGCGACAGGCACGGTGGTCATGACGCGGGCGCTGAGACGGGCCTGGGCGCTGTGCACCGCGACTTCGGCGCGGAGAGCGGCGCGTTCGCGCAGCAGTGATGCCGCGGCGTCCAGCCCGACAGCCCCCGGACCTCCAAGTGTGCGGATGCTGTGCAGTGTGTGGCGTACTAACGCGGCGTGCTCATCGTCGTGGCCGGTGGGTGGCAGGTCGCACCACGGGTGTGCCGTGAGCGCGTGTCGATGCGCGACCGTGAGCGAGCTACCGGTACGCACCTCTGCCGACACGGCGTCGAGCAACGCCGCCCATTGTTCAGCCGTCGGCGGTGGGCGATGACGATGCAACCGCTGGTGTCGTGGCGTGGCCGGTTGCGTTGGCACGCTGCGGGCATCAGCGATGCTGGCGTGCACCATCGTTGCCACCGCGAGCACGGCAGCGAACGCGCCGACTGGCGCGAGCGACACGATGATGGGGCTCATTGTCGGCCCCTCGTGAGCGCGCCGACCACGGTGTCGCCATCCGCCAAGGGCCGGACCGTGAGTGCTCCCGAATCTCCTTCGTCGGGCCGCGTGACCTCGGCGATTGCGACCACCCGACGCGCACCCGTGCCGTCGCGCTCGAGGTGCACTACGACATCGACAGCCGAGGCGACATGGCGTCGCACAGCGATGAGCGGCCAGTTGCCCACTTCCTGCACTACCAGCGCGGCAAGACGGTGCAGCGCGTCGAGTGCGCTGTTCGCATGCACCGTGGTCAAGGAACCGTCGTGCCCTGTGTTCAACGCGTGCAGCAGGTGCACGGCCTCGCTGCCGCGGACCTCACCCACCACCAACCGGTCGGGACGCAGTCGCAAGGCGGTGCGCAGCAAGTGGCCCAGTGTCACCTCGCCGACACCGTCCGGTGTGGCGTCGCGTGTCTCCAAACGCACGACGTGGGTGTGAGCGAGACGCATCTCGGCGACATCCTCGAGGGTGACGATGCGCTCGTCGCGTTGGACCTCGCCGGCGAGCGAGTTGAGCAGTGTGGTCTTGCCCGAGGACGTGGCACCGCTGACTACGAGGTTGCAACGCGCGCTCACCAACTCGCGCAGCAACTCGACCACCTGCGAGGTGGCGAAGGCCTGGAGTGCGAACTGCTGCGCGGCGAAGCGGCGGATGGCCAGACATGGCCCGTCGACGGCGACAGGCGGTAGCACCGCACACACTCGCGAGCCATCGGCCAACCGTGCGTCGACCATCGGCTGTGTGCGGTCGAGGCGCCGGCCCAGCGGTGCCAGGACATGCTCGATCGCGGTCATCAACGTGCCAGGTCGGATGGCACCCACCTGGGTCAACTGGCCGGAGCGCTCGACCCAGATCTGTGTTCCCGCGTTGACCATGACCTCGGTGACTGCCGGATCGTGCAACCACCGCTCGAGCCCGCCGAGCGGGGCCTGTTCGGCGACAAGGTCGGTGGCAAGGTCGGACGCCCGGTTCATGCCGCGTCTCGGAGCACCTGCTGGCCGATCTGATGCGCGAGCGACCGCGGCAGTCGGGTGGCGAGCAACCCGGCATCGACGGCTCGCGCTACAGCCGGGTCGTAGGGCAACTCGGCGAGCACGGGGGCACCGAGCGCGCGCTCGACGTCGCGTGCACCGAGGGCCCTCCCTGGTTCGGCCACCAGCACCACACCCGTCGGTTGCACCCCACAGCCAACCGCCCGGCGCAGCGCCAGATAGCACGGGCGGGTGACGAGCAGGCGGTGGGTGGCGGCCTCGAACAACGTGCTGGGTGGTGTGCCGGTGCCGGCGTCGATCACCACCGTGCCGTCGTACTCGCCGAGCACCGCTGCGAGTTCGGCCCAACGCAGCCCGGTCGAAGCGGTCTGCTGCCCGCGCGGGAGCAGTTGCAGTGTGTCGGTGGCGGGTGTGGCCAAGCGCCACAGGGCAGCTGCGTCGGCGGTGGGCGACGCCAGCCAGTCGACTACCCCGGGGCCGGAGGGCTCGGCGATACCGAGCGCAGCGGGTGCGTCGGCGGCGAGATCGACCAGCACAGTGGGTCGACGATGAGACAGGACGAGCGCGAGCGAAGCGGCCACCACGGTGGTGCCGCTGCCGCCCTTCGCGGACCAGCAGAGGAACATGACCTACCCCCAGGAATCGGGAGACTACGACTGGGGGAAGCCGCAGCCGACCATATCGACGCGGCAACCCCGCGCCAACCTGGGCAGGCTCAGATGAACTGACGGCGGCGGCGGCGCCCTGAGAACATCAGCGCTCCACCCAGCGCGGTGAGCCCCGTGGCTGTCAGGGCGAGGGGTGCCATGTCCGTGCCCGTGGCGGGCAGCGCGGCCACCGAGTTCGACGTGTCTGCGACAGTCACTGACACCGTGCCCAAGCGATACACCTCACTCATTGCTTCACGGATGAGCAGAACGCTATAGAAATTGCACGGCGTGGTGAGGTTCAGTTCGGCGGCGACTGCCGCGCCACCCAACAGTTCCAGCAGCGCGTCCGCCAGCGGTCCGCTTTCGAGCGAGTTACAGTTCATTCCAGGGATCGCGTCGAACTCCACGAGCACGTCATCGGGCAACAGTGTGCGGAGTCGGGCCTTCGCCGCCGCCAACAAAACTCCGTCCCCATTCATGGCGTCAGGATCGATCTCGTGGTCCCAGTCGAGGGTCCAGTCGCTCGCGTGCGACGCGTCCAGCGCGAGGTGCACCGCAATTGGAATTCCCGAGCCGTTCTGTTGGGGCATCAAGTAGTAGCCGCCACCTGGGTACACCAGGATCGACGCGCCTTGACCCATCCAAGTGTAGAACTCGTCGCTGTTGCTCCATGCGAGTTCGGGAACGCAGTCGTGTGGTCCGGAGCCGGTGTCTGCCGTGATGTAGAACGTGAGGCCGTCCCCGATGTGCGGGGCAGGCGTGGCATCGCCGGCGACCGTCTGGTCGAAACTCAGGAACAGCGAGTTGTGCTTCGTCAGACCGAACACGGCCGTGCACGATTCGAGGGTCGCGGGGTCGACGGACGGGCGATCGGGTGCGCGCCGCGGCGCCTCGGCCGGCGCTGCATGGGCGATGGCCGGAGCCACCATCGGGACGAGCGCGGCGCTGGCAGCGAGGCTGCCTGTGAGGTACTGCTTGAACATTGTTCGTCTCCGGTCGGTGGGGGGCGCACAGTAGCAGGTGTTGTGCGGTCGGCCGATCAGCCGAGCACCCAGCGGCGCACACCGCGAGCGGGAACCAGGCGGGCGGCCTGCATCCCCGGGAAGTGGCACGGCAGCAGCGCGGTGCCCGGCGCTTCCGCTGCTCGCAGCAGGGTCTCGCGAGTCTGGCGGGCGAGTGCCTTGTCGACGTCGTAGACGAACTCCCACTCGGTCTCGGTGAGTTGCGCTGGACAGTGCAGCGCGTCGCCGAGCACGATCAACCGCTCGTCACCGTCGGACAGCACCATGCTCGTGTGCCCTGGGGTGTGGCCGGGGGTGAGGCGCGTCGTGAGACCCGGCAGGATCGTGACATCGTCACCGTGGATCAACTGCACCTGCGACTCGATCGCGAGGAGCCGGTTTGCCCGCCGCCGACCGTCACCGAGGTCGTGTACGAAGTGCTGCCAGTCGGCGGCCGAGACGTGCACGGTGGCATTGGGGAACACGATCTGCCCGTCACGTTCCAGCCAGCCCATGTGATCGCTGTGCAGATGTGAGATCACGATCGTGTCGATGTCGGTCGGCTGGAACCCGAGCGCGGCCAGGCTCTGCAGCATCAGGCCGCCGTCGTACATCTCGTTCTGCGTGTCGCCGACCCCAGCATCGAGCAGCACGAGGTGATCCCCGAGGCGCACGAGGAAGCCTCCGATCGGCAGACGCACACGGCCGTCGGCGTCGAGCAGGTGCTGGTGCGCGCCCCAGTCGCTGCCGCCCCAGTCCTGCTGCTGCATGAACGCTGTTCCGTCGAACAACGGGTGCACGGTGAGATCCCCCACGCGTACCGCCTGCATCACGTCACTTCGTTGAGCAACGTTTCACCACGAACGTAGCGACCGAGGTTGTCGGTGAAGATGTCGAGGGTGCGTCGCATCGCGATCGCAGTGTTGCCCGAGTTGTGGGGGGTGACGATCACGTTCGGCATCTCCCACAGTGGGCTGTCGCTCGGTAGCGGCTCCACCTCGAACACGTCGAGCGCTGCGCCACCGATCTGGCCCGACTGCAGCGCGGCGATGAGTGCCGCTTCGTCGATGACGGGACCGCGACCGACGTTGATGACATGCGCTCCTCGCGGCAGCAGGGCGAGTTCTACCGCGCCGATCATTCCCCGGGTTTCATCCGAGAGCGGTGCGGTGATGACGAGGTCGTCGATGGTGGGCAGCAGTTCGTGCAGGCGCGAGATCGGCCAGGTCTCGCACGGTTCGTCGCCGCGCGGACGTCGGCGCACTCCGGTGGCCGTCATCCCGAAGTGGGGAGCCAGGCGGGCAACCTCGGAGCCGATTTCGCCGATGCCGACGATGGCCATCCGTCGGCCCTCCACGTCGAGGTGCGGGACTGGGTTCCAGATCTTGGCGGACTGCTCGAGCGCCGTGGTTTGTCCGTTACGACACAGGGCGAGGAGTTGCATGATCACCGAGTGGGCGATCGGCCGCGCCAACGCGCCTGCCGAGTTCGTGAGGCGCACCCCGTTCTGCATGATGCGCTGGAAGACGGGTGCATCGGTGCCGGCTGACGCGGCGTGTAGCCACTTCAGGTTTGGTGCCTTCAGTAATGCCTTGAAGAACGTTGGGCTGGTACCGGAGGTCCACACGTCGCCGGTGAACGCGGCGATGTCGATCTGCGCGATCTCTTCCGGTTCGAGCAGTCGGTCGTGAGGGACGCCGATGTGCTGGAGACCCGGTACTAGTTCCCGCCATCGCCCGCCGAACTCGGCGAACGCGTCGTCGGAGCAGAACAGGTGGACGCTCAGGACGATTGGACTTTCTTGACGGCCACGACGACGAGGCCGATCACCAACAGGAGGAGGATGATGCGTTTCATGGTGCTGGAGCGTAGCCAACACGAGCGTCAGGTGGTGGCTGTTCCCGGATCCATCGGTGGCATCAACTGCTGCAGCCGCGCGATTCGGTCGGGGTGACGCAGCCCGGTGACCAACGCCTCGCCGAGGTGTGTGCGCCGCCCGTCGCTGTGCAGGCGCCCGGCCCAGCCGTTGAACTGGTGGAACGCCGATGCCGCGTAGATCAGCACGGTGCCGACGTGGAGTCGGCGTAGATCCTCGCGGACGAACAGTTGGTCGACCACCGCGTCGCCGTGCCACCAACGGATCGCGCCGACCTGCTGGTCGTTGCGCACTGGCATCGAGAAGAACACGGGATCGCTCACCACGGTGCCCGGCGGCAGGTGGTCGGAGGCGAAGGCCACCAACAGCGTGGCCGGTGGATCGGTGTCGCGTTCGTCGAGATGCACGAACCACATCGGCGGTGCACCGGGTGAGACGGCCGGGTTGACGGAGAGCACCGGTCGCCCCGCCTCGTCGAGGTCGGCGTCCCACAACAGGAACGTGTCGTGGAGTTCACCTGGGTCGGCGATCAGTTCGCCGTCGGGATGACGGTCGTTGACATGGCAACGCACGCGCCAGCGATGGTGCTGGAGCTCCTCCGTGCGCACGTACCACGACGCCGTACCCGACGGTGGCACATCAGTGGGCCACTGATCGGGTGCCACCATCAGACGGCTGGGCGGCGGCGGCGGCCGACCAGCACGAGACCGGCGCCGAGACCGGCCAACGTCGAGGCAAGCGCCAGGATCGGCGCTGAGGCGGCACCGGTGACGGGAACGGCAGCCGCGGCGTCCGAGTTGATGACGTACGGGACGATGTTGCCCTCCACCTGGAATCGGAACAGGGCGATGTTGAACGCCATGTCGGCCAACACGCAGAAGTCGGTGCTGAACGACCCGGTGACGTCCGTCCCACCGTCAAGGTCGACCAGGGCGGCGAGGAGTTCAGGATCATCGAGGTTGGAGCACCCCGATCGGGAGTAGGCCGCTGAGTCCCAGGAGGCCCGAATGCTCTCGGGCAGCATCGCGCGCACCTTGGCGATTGCAGCGATGTTCATTGCCTCGATGCTGGCCCACGGGTAGGGCGTGAGCCCGGGAGTCCAGTCGAGTGACCACACGGGTGTGAACGCTGGGCCCATCACCAAGTCGAAGTGGTAGCTCTCGGTGGGCACGGTGTCGGGGTTCAGCCCGTGGCCGGGGATGAGGTAGAAGCCCGTGCCGGGGTACGGGAACATGCCGGTGATGCCACCCATGAAGCTGTCGAACGAGGCCTCGTCGGTCCAGGCGGCCACTGGCACGCACTGCTCGATGCCACCGCCATCGTCGTACGTCAGCACCGGCACGATGTCGGCGTTGACATGCGGCACTGGCGTGGCGCTGCCGACCACGGTCTCGTCGAAGCTGACGACCGTGCCGTTGTTCTTCGTCAGCCCAAACTTCGCGGTACACGTCTCAAGCGTCGAGGGGTCGAGTACCCCCATCGGGGCAACTCTGTCGGGCGCTGGTGCGGGTGCCGCCTGGGCGACAGCGGGTGCGATGAACGGGGCGAGCACAGCGGTCGCTGCGACTCCACCGGATAACGAGCGCTTGAGCATGGTGTCAGACTAGTTCGTCGGCCAGGTCGGCTGGTTCTGCCGCAACGACGGCGTGGAGCGGTTGATCCCGATGGGCGATTGAGGCGGGTCAGGTGTCGAGCGCGCTCTGTGCTGGCACCAGTGCCGCGTCGAAGAAGGCGAAGAACTCACGGCTCGAGGCCTTCACGTAGCGCATCGGGTCGGAACTCATGCGCTGGTCGACCGTGGCGGCGGCGAACGTTCCATTGGGAAAGTGTGTGAACAGCGCGAAGTTGGGCCAGGACCCGTTGATGTCCAGTTGTACAGCCTTCATGCAGCCGACGTTGATCAGGATCTGGGCCAGTTGCGGTGCGTTCGACTTGCCGACCATCACGTAGCCGATGCGGCCATCCTTCAGCTCGCACACCGCGCTGCGATTGACGAAGATCTCCCCGGTCGACATTGCGCCCCAGTAGACGTGCTGTCGTTTCGCGTTGTCGATGCCGGACTGCCCGTTATCGACCAACAACACGAGGTTCTGCCGCAGGCTCTGCCACGAGCCGTCGTCGATGATCTCGCGGCCGAGTTCACCGATCACCAGTTTCCCCTCACGGGTGATGGCCAGCGTGGCTCGCCCGGGAAGCAACGTCTGGACGACCTTGCCCTCGGTGGCATAACCGCCGAAGGAATGCTCGAGACGGAAGCCGCCGTTCATCGCCGCCACGAGGGAGGGCCACAGCTCCTCTGGCACGTGATCATCCCGGACCCATGTTCCGCCGGGTGTCTCGCGACCGTTGAACATGCCCACTCGGAGATAGGTCTGATCGATCACCACGACGGTGGCGACGATGCCGCCGGTGTCGGCAAGCGGACGCAGACTGGTCGCCCACATTGCGTCCATCCCGTGCGCTTGAGCGACCGCCTGCCACTGCCCTTCGCCGCCCAGCGCGGGTGAGAAGGAGGGCGTGAGTGGCGTCGGTGCCGAGGGGGTGTAAATCGTGGTGGTCGTGACCTCGCTGAGCACGGTGGTGGTCGAGGGGGTGGTCGTGGAGCTGACCGCGAGGGTCAACTGTTCTGCGGGCTTGTTGGACGGCGGGTCGCTGTAGACCACGGTCTCCATCCAATCGATCGCTCCGCCCAGGCCGTGGTCGCGCCCCCAGCTCGTCATCCGTTGTGTTGCGGTGTCCCCGTTGTCCTTCAGTACGTAGCGAGCGAACGTGACGCCATCCCAGACGACGGTGGCCAGCGACAGGGTCCACACGGCAATCCATAGTTGGCGGCGGCGATTGGCGTTGCGGCGCGCAGTGAGCGTCCACGTCACAGTGATGGTGACGGCGACGCCGGTGGCCAGTCCGCCGGTTCCGGAAGTGAGGTGCAGCACGCGGAACACCAGGACGAACAACGCAGCGCCCAGGGCCCACGACACGATCGATTTCCATCGCGGGTCGTGGGTCGTCAGATTCTGCTCGCTCGCCGATTGATCCACCGCTCCACCGCCTGGCTTTCGGACTTGAGCGTCATGGTAGCCAGCGCGGCTCGGCCCGTGGTCGCGGTGGCGGCCGCCGCGCAGGAAGCCACGGACCCGACCATTACAATCCCGTTCTCGTGAGCAGCACCCCCGGGAGGCGTGTCACCGTGAAACGTGCGGCGTGGTCCGTCTTGATCCTGTGTTGTCTGCTCCCGGCGTGCGCGAGGGGTAACGCGCAGGGCGTCGGCGACGATGTGGGGTCAATGCCGATCGCCTCGTTGCCAGGGCCGCAGGCCACAGTGCCGCCGGCCCCGTCCAATGATGTCGCAACCTCCACGCCCTCTACCGCGCCAGTTGCAGCGCTGATCGATCCGGAGACGATGGCCGGTCGCCGGGTGGGGCCGTTCGCCGAGGAAGAGTTCGTCAAGTGCACGGCCGCGTCGGCATCGAAGGCCGTGGGCGATCCTGTCGCACTTGCCGACTATCCCAACCGGCCGACGCTGCTGCAGGCCGCGGCCGACCCCGCTGCGCCGCTGCTGGTGATCTTCCACGGTCAGCACGGGTGCATCGAGAACGTGCAGTCACGCACCGACCTCGAGACGATCGGTGCCGCCGCCGGTGTCAGCGTCCTGTGGTTGTCGGGTGAACCACTGCCGAAGCGTTCGTGGAATGTGAACGGCAGGTGCTGCGAACCGGCCAGCACGAACCACACGGACGACTTCGCCTACACCGCGGCCGCGATCGCCGCCGCGCGAACTGCCGGGCTGTCGCCGCGTTCGGTGCTGTCGGTCGGGGTGTCGAACGGTGGCGGTATGGCGCTGGCGTCGGGATGCAAGTTGCCAGAACTGTTCACGGCGGTGATCAGCGTTGCTGGCTGGGCTCCATTGCCTTGTCAACGGCATGAGATGTCGCTGCTCACCTTTGGTGGCACCGAGGACGTCACCCTCGGGGCGAAGACGGCGACCAAGATCGAGACGATGTGGCGCAAGGATGTCGTCGACTGCCCCGCCGAACCCACGATCGAGACCTTCGAGGTGCGCACCTCGTCCACCTGGCGGGGCTGCACCGGCGGCACGACTGTGCGATTGGTGACGCTCGAGGGCATCCCCCACACGTGGCCCAAGTTCTCGTTCTACGACATGGATGTCGACATCATTCGCTTCGCCCGCGGCGAGTACGACTGACGTGAGTCAGCGGATGCGGCGAACCATCGACACTTCGTCGAGACGCAATCGTCGTCCGTCCGCATAGTGCAGTTCGTGGCGCAGCGTGCCGTCCTGACGCCATTTGCGGATCGCCGGGATGCCGTTCTTGCCATCGCTGCGTTTCCCGGCCCAGTAGCGCTCTTCGTAGTGCACGCGCCCGTCGGCGAAATAGCCGCGTGCGGCCGGGGTAGCGGCGCCGGGGTCGTGTAACAGACCGTGGGTATAGAACAACTCGTACTTCAGGCGGCCGTCGGGTCGGAAGCGGCGGTACGCCGGGTGGTTGCGACCCGGGTTGTCTAGCTCGCCGTCCTTGTACCACGCGACGTAGATGACGTGGCCAGCGTCGTGTCGGCGGACGCGGCCGGTGAACGTGGTGGGGATCTCCGCCTCATCGTGGATGTCCAGCGTGGTGACGACGCGGAAGCTCAGTGAGTTGGGGATGATGTCGATCAGCTCCATCGCCGACCAGTCTTTCCGATCTCAGACGGCGAGCAGGTCGCGGGCGCCGGTGTCGCTGCTGGGGTGGCGCAGCTTGCTCATTGCACGGGCTTCGATCTGACGGATGCGCTCGCGAGTGAGATTGAAGTGCTCGCCCACCTCTTCGAGGGTGCGCGGCTCACCGCGGTCGAGCCCGAAGCGCAGTTTGAGGATCTCTCGTTCGCGCTCATCGAGCGGAGCCAGCAGGCGGGCGATCTCGTCGGGCAGCAGCGAGGTCGCCGCCACTTCGAACGGGCTCTCGGCCGAGCGGTCTTCCACCACATCGCCGAGTTCGGCGTCGCCGTCCTCGCGCAGCGGCTCGCTGAGCGACAAGGGCTCGGCGGCGAAGCGCAGGGCCTCGGTGACCTTGTCCTCGGGCATCTCCACTTCTTTGGCCAACTCGCTGAGCGTGGCCGGCCGACCCAGCTTCAACTCGAGGCGACTGCGCGCCTTCTGCAAGCGAGCGAGCGTGTCGCCGGCGTGCACTGGCAGGCGGATCGTGCGGCCGGTGTTGGCGATACCACGAGTGATGGCCTGGCGGATCCACCACGTGGCGTAGGTGGAGAACTTGAAGCCCTTGCGCCAGTCGAACTTTTCGACGGCGTGCATCAGGCCAAGGTTGCCCTCTTGGATGAGGTCGAGCAACGGCAGACCGGATGCCTGATACTTCTTGGCGATGGAGACCACGAGGCGCAGGTTGGACTGCACGAACGTGCGCTCGGCGTCTTCACCTTCGCGTGCTGCTCGGCGCAGTTCGCGCTTCTTGGCAGCGGTGAGGTCGGTGGCTTTGTCCAAGTCCGCGATCGCGGCCTTGCCACTCTCGATCTGCTTGGCGAGGCGTACCTCGTCGTCCTTGGTGAGCAGCGAATACTGACCGATGTCGGTCAGATACAGGCGGACCAGGTCCTCTTCGTCCCGTTCCACGCGATCTTTCGCCACGATTGCTCCTCGAACTGAACGGTGCCCGGATCGGATTCCCGACCCCACGAATGGCATGACGATACACACGCCATTCACCGACTCACACCCCGTGCACAGATTCACAAGCACAAGCTTTTCTATGTCGCGAGCAGGACTTCGGTCATCGGCCACAGACGGCTGAAGTTCGGCTGAAGAGCGGCTGCGGTTCCAGGGGCGCAGTGGCGAGGCGAGGAGACGCTGCGCCACTAACGTGGCCCGCATGTCGAATCCCCTGATGAACGAGAAGGCTGCGGCCAATGCCGCTCGCGCCGGCTGGGGCGCCCCCGACCCGTCCACCCGCAGCACGCCGATCACGGATGGCCCGGTCAGCGCCTGGAGCCCGAAGGTCATGACGGTCGGCGGCACGGCCACCGCCACTGGCGTGTTGATGGTGTTGTTGCTCGCCACCGCCACGATCGGCTGGGTCATGGCGCCGAGCAGTTCCGCCAACGCCAGCGGGGCGCTCGGTCTGGCCATCGGTGGTGTCGTCGTCGGTCTCATTTGCGCACTCGTGCTGCGCTTCAAGCCCACGCTGGCGCCGGTGCTCGCCCCGATCTACGCACTTGCCGAAGGGTTCGCTCTCGGCGTCATCTCCCATGCCTACGACGCGCAGTACAAGGGAATCGTCATCCAGGCCGTCGGGGCCACGCTCGGCGTGTTCGCCGTGATGTTGTTCCTCTACAAGTCGCGCATCTTGAAGGTCACCGAGCGCTTCAAGCGCATCGTCATGACCGCCACCATGGGCCTGATGCTGTTCTACGCCGTGTCGTTCGTGATCGGCCTGTTCACCGGCTTCAGTTCGATCAGCTTCTTCAACTCGGCGAGCCCGATGGGCATCCTGTTCAGCGTCGTGGCGGCCGGCCTGGCGGCGATGATGCTGGCGGTCGATTTCGACCTGATCGAGAAGGGCGCCAAGGAAGGCTGGCCCAAGGGTATGGAGTGGTATGCGGCCTTCGGTCTGCTGGCCACGCTGGTGTGGCTGTACCTCGAGATCCTGCGCCTGCTCAGCAAGCTCGAGCGCCGCTAAGCCGACGCAGGTTCTGCGGGTCTTCTCTCGGTCAGAGGTAGTAGCCGAGGACGTCGATGATGTAGTCGGTGGCGGCGCCGCCGCCACCGCACACCACGGTGACCTGGCGGCTGGCGTTGAGCGTGAGCGTGATCCCGTTGGCGAGAATCTGACCAGCGGCCGACCAGTTGATTGTGGACGCCGTGACAGCGGTGACGCCGCCGGGGTTCACCGCGAGGTAGCCGCCGCTTGCAGTGCCGACCACGGTGACGTTGGCGACCACCGCGGTGGCGAGCGCCGGAACAAAATCGGTGATTGCGACTGCGCCGGTGAGGGTGTTGATCGAGTTGGCGACGGACAACGTGGCGTTCGCCCCCGAACTGATGCGGCCGGACACGAAGCGCGAGTCGTACACGCGGCCGGGTGTGAGGGCATGGTACGAACCGGCCTCACCAGGCCCGGTGAGCCGCCGCCAACGGTGAGTGCCACTCGCGCTCACGCAGTACCAGAGGTCGCCGTTGTCGACGCGGAACATGCCTGCCAACCCGTTGGCTTGATCGGGCGCGCCAGCGCTGGTGTTGTCGGTCAGCTTCAACGGGGTGGGTCCGTCGAGCTTGGCACCGATACCGGTCTTGCTGGCGGCCAGAAGGCCGATGTACTGGCCGCTGGTCTGACCGCCGTCGGCGTATGCCGTGATCATCGAGAAGGCCGAGGTCGTATTGCTGTAGGACGCGTCATTCGTCACCGTGAACGCTGACTGATAGGGGGCTGACGCGAACCCTGCACCGGTGGCCGTGATGGACGTAGGAGATTGCACGGTCTGGGTCTGGTCACCGATGATGATGCTGCCGCCGTCGGTGGCGGCGGCGGGGTGGGCGAAGGCCAGGCCTCCGGCAGCGGCACCCACTGCGGCAGCGCCGAGGCCACGCAACATGTGTCGGCGGTTCACCACGGGCTCCGGGGCGGCGGATTCCAACTCCTCAACGCGTGACTGCATCCGCCGCAGTTCAGCCTTCAGTTCGGCGAGTTCGTTGTGGTCCATGGTGTCCTCCGGTGGTATTAGTCCTTGTCGGGTTCTCGCGGACAGTACTCCTGAGTGTCTCTATTGAAAAGGGCCGATGACCGGTTTTCGCGTTCGCGCAAGGTGTTGAATCGGCGGCGCACCGTGCTGGCGAACCACCGCTCGCGCTCGATCCCGATGACGTGCACATCGGTGAACTCTCCGTCGACGAGCATCCGCTCACGCAGCACGCCAAGGCGTACCGCCGAACCACGGCGGATACCCGACTCGAACGAGTGCACGTTGTGCTCGAACGAGTGGGCATAGAGCCACCGGATCGGCCACTCGTTGAACGCCCATTCCGTGAATGCCAATCCACCTTCCATCACCAGACCCGAACCGCGGTGCTCGGGGCCGCTGTACAACGACACCCAGCCGTGGCCGGCACGCAGATCCAAGTCGTGCAGTTGTAGGTAGCCGACCACCGTTCCGGTGTCGCGACCCTCCACCACCATGATCTGCTGGGTCTGCTTCCAGAGCGCAGCTTCGTACTCCTCGATGGGTGGCATCGCCCCGCGGTACCGCCACGTGAGCGCCGTCGCCGGATCCGACTCGATCGCATACAGGCGCAGGTAGTCGCTGGGGAGCACGGGGCGCAGCACAATCCGATTCGTGGTGATCATGTGTGCGCCTCCCCTGTGCTGGTGGCTGCCCACTCGCTGAATCGCTCGCGGGTGAGCGCCGAGACGGTGCGCTGCTCCAGTCGGCCAGCGACCTGCGCGAACGACGGATAGGTGACCTCCACCTCGAACAGGTTGGCCATCTCGCCCAGCACATCCGGATCGCCCTCGAAGCGCTCGTGGTACAGCCGCCGGATCGGGGATCCGGTGAACGCCGCGCGGATGATCTCGGGGGCGAACTGCCGCGCAAGGGAAAGTGAGCGCTCATCGGGTCGGGCGAAGTACTCGAGAGTGCCTGTTGTCGATGCCCCGGCGTCGGTGAGCACGCCGCACGCAACCGGGCGACCAGTCTCGTTGTGGATGATCACTCCCGCTGCCACGCTCTGAGCGTTCTCCAGCAAGATCGACGGTTCGAGGCCCTTGCGGCTGAACCGCCACCAACGCGGATCGACGAGCGTCACCAACTCATAGACGAACGGAACGTCGGCGGCTGAGATCAGCCGCCATCCCGGCTGCGCTCCAGGTATCGGTGATTCGGTCATCCGAACTGTCCCCCTTAGTGCAGCAACGCTGCTCCGACGCGCACGTCGTCGGCGAGATCACGCACAATCAAGTTCAACACTCGCACAGTCGGGCCATCGGTCGCAGGGTCGACGGACGCACGATGATCCTCGCATTCGGCGAGCAATCCTGGAAGTACGACGGTGTACACGCTCCGCAGTATCTCGTTCGTGGTGGTCGCCCGGCGCAGCGCAACGATGCTTCGCTCGATCACGTCGTCTGCGGGCACGGTGAGCGTGGCTGCGTCGAGTTCGTCGAGTTCTGGGAATCGTTGCGCCAGCAGGTCGGCATGCCAGGCGAGATGGTGAGCATGGGCGGCCAGCACCGGTTTGACCATCGGGTCGGAGGCGGTGGCCGCCTGTGTGCCGAGCAGTTCGAACAACTGGAGACACAGCCAACGATGATGACCCAGTCGCCGGGCGTTCTGCAGCATGTCGGGCATGAGCGGCGAGCCTAGTGGTGGCGTTGCCGGGCCCGCCGGCGCTCAGCCCGCGGCGCGTCGCGCTGTGGGCTGCTGGGACAGCAGCTCGTCGGGCAACGCTGTACCGGTGACCTCGTCGGTCCAGTAGGTGCCGGCATCCAGGCGAGCCAGGGCGACTTCCACTCCGGCCAGATCGCGTTCGATCGCGTCGAGGTCGAGCACCGTGTCCTCGGTGGGCGCAGCGGCTACCGGCGTCATCTCGTCGCTCATGGCCGGTGAGGCTATCCGTTCACCCACAGTTCGTTCTCGGCGTGCGGGATGGCCCTGGCGATGGCGTATGGTGCCTGCGTGGCACGGGTACGGCTGGAACATGTTTCCAAACAGTTCGGTGAAGGCGACGAGCAGGTCACTGCTGTAGACGACCTTTCGCTCGACATTCTGGATCATGAGTTCATGATCCTGCTCGGCCCCTCGGGGTGCGGGAAGAGCACGTTGTTGCGGATGGTGGCGGGTCTTGAGGACCCCAGCGTCGGCGATGTGTTCATCGGCGAACAACGGGTCAACGACGAGTTGCCCAAGCTGCGCGACATCGCGATGGTGTTCCAGAGCTACGCGCTGTATCCCCACAAGACGGTGCGGGCGAACATCGAGTTCCCGCTGAAGGTGCGTGGTGTGCCGAAGGCTGAACGTGCGGAGCAGGCGTTGCATGCCGCCGAGATCTTGGGTCTGGCCGAGTACATGAAGCGCAAGCCCGGTCAGCTCAGTGGCGGCCAGCGTCAGCGTGTGGCGCTTGCTCGGGCGATCGTGCGCAAGCCGGCCGTGTTCTTGATGGACGAGCCGCTGTCGAACCTCGATGCCAAGCTGCGCGGCGACACCCGCACCGAACTCGTCGACCTGCACCGCAGGCTCGACAGCACGTTCATCTACGTCACCCACGATCAGGTGGAGGCGATGACGATGGGCAGCCGCGTGGCGGTGATGAACGCCGGCCGCCTTGAGCAGGTGGGCACCCCGCAAGAGGTGTACGACCGACCCGCCAGCGCGTTCGTGGCCCAGTTCATCGGCACCCCGCCGATGAACGTGCTGCCCGTGGGCCTGTTGGGCACGAACGATGTGCAGGTGGGTATCCGCCCCGAGCATTTGCTGCTTGCGTCGGAAGGTCGTCTGTCGGGCAACGTGTACCAAGTGGAACACCTCGGTCACGAGGTGCTGGTGCACGCTGAGTCGACGGCCGGTCGCCTCGTTGCCCGCGTCGACCCGGCCAGTGATCTGCCGGTGGTTGGTGATGCCGTGCGCTTCGACGCCGCAGATCATCATCTGCATCGTTTCGATGCACACTCGGGGATGAGGGTGTCGTGAAGCGCAAGTTGCGCGACCTGCCGCCCGCGCTGCTGATGCTGGTGCCGTCGCTCGGGTTGTTGGCCGTCTGGACGATCTATCCGTTGGTGAGAGCAGTCGATTACGGCCACAAGGCCTGCGACATTTCGGTTCGCAACTGCCGCGACGTTGGCTGGGATCGCTACTGGACGGTGTTCCAGAGCAAGGAGTTCCAAGACGCGCTCCTCGTCTCGCTGAAGCTCGCACTGATGACGGTGCCCGTCGGGTTGGTGCTCGGTATCGGCCTGGCGGTGCTCGCCGACAAGCAGTTGAAGGGCATCGGCATCTTCCGCACCGTGTTCTCCAGCACCGTCGCTACCAGCGTCGCCGTGGCCAGCCTGGTGTGGTTCGTGCTGCTGCAACCGCAGGTCGGCGTGCTCGCCGATCTCCTCAGCGGCTGGATCCCGAAGCTGAAGAACCCGGGTCTGCTCAACGACTCCAGCACAGCGCTGCCGGCGGTGGCGCTCAGCAGTATCTGGGCCAGCCTCGGGTTCACGTTCATCATCATCATGGCGGGCCTGCAGAGCGTGCCCCGCGACCTCTATGAGAGCGCCTTCGTCGATGGTGCCGGAAGCTTCCGCCGCTTCACCAACGTGACCCTGCCGATGCTGACACCGTCGATCCTGTTCGTCACGGTGGTGCTCACCACCCGCGCGCTGCAGGCCTATGGCGAGATCGCGCTGCTCACCGGTGGTGGCCCGCAGGACACCAAGGCCACCACCACCATCCCGTATCTGATCTACGGGAACAACTCGCTGGTCCACAACGACATCGGCATCAAGTCCGCGTCGGCGGTCCTGTTGTTCCTGCTGTGCCTCACGTTCGCTGCGGTGCAGTTCCGTGGCTTCGGCAAGCGAGTGCACTATGGCAACTGACACGGTGCGCGGTGCTCGCAAGTTCGGCCGTTACAGCCTGCTCGTCGCGGTCGCAGCCATCGTGCTGTTCCCGATCTACGCCGTACTGCTCCAGGCGTTGAAGTCGGGAGCCGACGCGTTCGATCACCCACGTTCGCTGCTGCCGGTCGACCTCACCTTCGACACGATCCGTTCGGCCTGGACAGCGGGCAACCTCGGCAAGTTGCTGATGAACAGTCTGTTCGTGTCCACCGTGGTCACGATCGGGGTCATCGTCACCAGCCTGCTGGCCGGGTACGCGTTCGCCTTCTTGAACTTTCCGTTGAAGAAGATCGTGTTTGCCATCTACCTGTCGACGATGCTGGTGCCCGGTGAGGTCACCGTGGTCATCAACCAGCGCACGGCCGATTCGTTCGGCTGGTTGAACACCTACCAGGGTCTGATCGTGCCGTCGCTCGCCAGCACGTTCGGCGTGTTCCTCGTGCGCCAGGTGTTCCTTCAGATTCCGAAAGAACTGCGCGAGGCCGCCGCACTCGACGGTGTCGGCCATCTGCGGTTCCTTTACGAGGTCGCCGCGCCGCTCAGTCGGCCGACGCTCGGTGCGCTCGGTTTGTTTACGTTCCTCGGTACCTGGAACGCTTACCTTTGGCCGTCGCAGGTCGTCAACGACAATGCTCACCGAACCATCCAACTTGGGCTCGAGCGGTTGAAGACGCCCAACGACATCAGCAAGTTCAATCTCGTCACAGGAGGACTCGTGGTGGCTGCACTTCCGATTTTCATCATGCTGGTCGTATTCCAGCGTCAACTCGTTCGCGGTCTCACCGCCGGGGCGGTGAAGGGCTGATGCGTACTGTTCGAAACTCGCGCCGCACCCACGGCTTCGCAGTCCTCGTCGCTGTCGGCCTGCTTGCCGCCGCATGTAGCGATGGCGGCAGCATCACCGACACCGGTGACACAATCACCACCACCGTGCCCGGCGACACGATGGCCCCCACCACCACGGTGGCCGCCGACACGCTTCCCGATTGCCCCACCGATGCACTCGCGTCGGCCACTGGCCCCGTCGAGATCTCCTTCTGGCACGGCATGAGCAGTGTCCTGAACGACGAGCTGATCAAGCTCACCGATCTGTACAACAGCAGCCAGACCAAGGTGCACGTCACGCTCACGGGCCAGACCTACGAGACCACCATCGACAACTACTTGCAGGCCAGCCAGTCCAGCCGACCCGACCTCGTGCAGATGCCCGAGTACATGGTGCAGAGCTTGGTCGACACACACAGCACGGTCCCGGTCGGCAAGTGCATCGCCGCCAGCGGCTTCGACACGTCGTCGTTCCTGCCCACGGCATTGACCGCGTACTCCACCCAGGGGGTCCAGTGGGGTATGCCCTTCAACCTGTCGAATCCGGTGTTGTACTACAGCAAGAAGGCGTTCACGGCTGCGGGTCTCGACCCCAACAAGCCGCCGCAATCGCTCGACGAGCTGCGCGCTGATTCGCAGAAGATCGTCGACTCCGGTGCTGCCAAGTACGGCTTGGCCCTCGACTCGGGCTTCGACTCGGGTGGCGGCTGGTACGTCGAGCAGTGGTTTGCCAAGGCTCAGGAGTTCTATGTCGACGGCGACAACGGCCGCACGAACCGCGCCACGCAGGTGCTGTACAACAACCAGACCGGCGCCGATCTGCTCACCTTCCTGCAGACGATGATCAATGACGGTCTCGCCGTCAGCGTCGGCGACAACGCCGGAGGTCAGGACGACCTGTTGAAATTGGCTGACGCCAAGGAGCCGGCAGCGATGTCGATCCACACGTCGGCTGCGCTCGGCGGCGCGTTGTCGATCCTGGCATCCGGTACCTTCCCGAACCTCAAGGACACCGACCTCGGTATCGGGCCGATGCCCGGTCCTGATGGCAAGCCCGGAGCCCTCATCGGCGGCGCTTCGCTGTGGCCGGTGGACTCCGGTGACGACGTCAAGACCGCCGCCACGTGGGACTTCATCCAGTTCTTGGTGAGCGCCGAGCAGCAGAGCGAATGGGCGAGCGTCACCGGCTATATCCCGGTGCGCACCGATGCGCTGTCCGTCGACCCGTACAAGACCAAGCTGGCCACCGACCCACGTTTCAGCGTCGCCTACGACCAGTTGAAGGCCTCCCCCGACGCGCTCACGTCCGCCGGTCCGGTGGTCGGTCCGCTGCGTGAGATGCGCTCGGTGTTGGCCCAAGCGATCGCCAAGGTCTTCGGCGGTGCCGATGTGAAAGCCACGCTGGCCGACGCCTCGGCGCAGGCCAATCAGCTGATCACCAACTACAACCAACTCAACGGCGGCTGACCCACCCTGGTCCCGCCGTCGGTTTCTGGGAAGCACTCTTCCCAATCTCGTTTCTGGGAAGGCCCAGTCCCGCTTTGCGGGACTGGGCCTTCCCATTTCGAGTGCATCTGCCGGATCGCCGATGGCGCCGTACCCAGTTCGGGCGTGGATCTTCGGAAACTCGCCCCATTCGCCGACCGCCACCACGGGCTCACGCGCCGCAGCGATGCGGCCAGGCTCGGGGTGAGCAAGTCTGCGTGGTATCGCGCAGTCGACAGCGGCCTGTTGGAACCGCTCTACCCCAACATCGCCCGACTCCCCGGTGCACCGGCAACGCTTCACCAGCGGGCGCTCGCGGCGGTGTGGGCGGTGGGTGTCGGCGCGCTGGCATCCCATCGGACCTCTGCCGCGTTGTGGGGTGTCGTGCGTCCGGACGACGATCCGATCGAGGTGCTGATCGGTTCCCGTGAGCGGTGCGTGTGGGTTCCGGACGTGGTGGTGCACCGCCCTCGCGACTTGGTGGACCTGCGACCGATCGATCGTGGGAGGGTGCCGACGACGATGCCGATACGCATGCTGCTCGACCTCGGGGCTGTCGATCCAGACGCCGTGCTGCCGGCCGCGCTCGACCTCCTGTCGCGCCGGGTCGTGTCACCGGCCGGGCTGCGGTCCGGTCTGATGCGCCACGCCCGCCGCGGACGTAACGGTGTCACCGCCTTTCGATCGGTGCTCGATCAACTCGGCGACGATCGGTCCCCGGCAGACACTGTGCTGGAGACGGAAATGGCAGCACTGTTGCGGAAGCATCGACTTCCCCCCGCCACATTCCATCCCGTGGTCATTGGGTACGAGGTCGATTTCCGGATCGACGAGTCGATCATTGTGCTCGAGTGCGACGGATGGGAGTCGCACGGCCTGAACCGTGATCAGTTCGAGTTCGACCGCATTCGCGAAGCCGAACTCACAGCGGCGGGCTTCATCGTCGTGCACTTCACGTGGAGTCGCGTCCTGCATGCGCCACACAGTGTTGCCCAGCAGATCCGGGCAGTGGTGCAGCGGTGGGCGCCGCACTTGGTCGCCGACCGTGAATGAGCCGTTCATGGGAAGGTCTGGTCCCGGTTTCCGGGACCAGACCTTCCCAGATGGCGATTTGGGACGGATCCTTCCCAGAAGCCGGGCGGGTAGCCTCGGATGCATGGCTTCTCCCTTTCCTGCCCTCGACGGATCCGCGACCAAGACCCAGCAGTTCGACCAAGCACCTGAGATGGGTATCGACCCGTCGAAGCGCTATACGGCCACGATGGAAACGTCGCTCGGCACGATGGTGATCGCGCTCGACGCGATCAACGCTCCGCTGACGGTCAACAACTTCGTCTTCCTCGCCGGCTACAAGTACTACGAAGGCGTGGTTTTCCACCGCATCATCAACGGCTTCATGTGCCAGGGTGGCGACCCCACCGGCACCGGCCGCGGTGGTCCCGGCTACCGCTTCAACGACGAGCCCGTGAAGCAGCGCTACCAGGTCGGCTCGGTCGCCATGGCGAACGCCGGCCCGAACACCAACGGCAGCCAGTTCTTCCTCATCAGTGGTGCCAGCGGCGTCGGTCTGCCGCCGCAGTACAACCACTTCGGTCAGGTCGTGAAGGGTCTCGAGATCATCGAGGCGATGCAGAACGTGGACACCGACCACAGCGATCGTCCGCGCACCCCGGTGGTCATCAACTCGGTCACCATCTCGGTTGCCGACTGACCTCTCCCTCGCCCACGCTCGACGTATCGCGCTCGCGGCGCAAGGTTTCGCCGATCCCCGTCCCACCGGCCGGGTCGATCGACGTCACCTGCGTCGCGTGCTCGATCAGATGGGGATCATCCAGATCGATTCGGTGAATGTCCTGGTGCGCAGCCAGGAACTCCCGTTGTTCGCCCGGCTCGGACCGCACCCGCGCTCACTCATCGCCGACGCCACCGCTGCAGGCGAGTTGTTCGAATACTCGGTGCACGAGGCCAGCCATCTGTCGACCGAGCACCACCACCTGCACCGGTGGCGGATGCCAAGGTCGCGTTGGAGCACTTGTTCTGGAAGGGACAGGTGGCCGCCGTGCGTCGCGCCACCGATTTCGCCCGTGTCGACGACCTCGCTGAGCGCGTGATCCCAGCGCACGTGCTTGCTCGCCCAACTCCCAGCGAGCACGACGCTCGCAAGGAACTGCTCGTGCGCGTTGCTCAGCCCGTTCGACCCGGTGTGCTGGAACCGCAGCCGTTCGGAGCGGTTGTTCAACTTCCATTACCGAATCGAGATCTACACGCCCGCGCACCGGCGTGTGTACGGCTACTACGTGCTGCCGGTGCTGTGCGGCGACTCCTTGGTCGGGAGAGTGGACCTCGAGGCCGATCGTCAGAACAGCACCCTCCTGGTACACGCCGCGTACGCCGAACCCGGCGTGGCGACGGATGCGGTTGCACTGCGAGTTGTGGCCGAACTCCCGTCGATGGCCGCTTGGCTCGGCCTCGAGCGGGTGGAGATTTCAGACCGAGGTGACCTGGCCTCCCCCTTACGCCTGGTTGCGGGTCACTACGCTCGCCCGTGATGGACTCAGCGCCCGACAGACTGCACGACCGGATGCCGCGATGGGTGTGGAAGGCCGTTGCCATCTTCTGGCTCGGCGCCCTCGCGGCGCTCGCGTTCCGAGACATGTGGACCAGCCTGCACACACTGTTCCTGCTGCTGTTGGTGTCGCTGTTCCTCTCCTTCTCGATCGAGCCCGGTGTCAACCGGCTCGCCCGCCGCGGGTGGCGGCGGGGCACGGCCACGACGGTGATCCTGCTGGGGGTCACCGTCGGCTTCCTCGTGTTCATCGTCGCGATCGTCACGGCTGTCGGCCAGAACATCGCCGACCTGCTCGGCAACTCCGAGAAGTACGTGAACAACACGGTCCGGTTCCTCAACGACAACTTCCACACGAAGATCGACGCGACGAAGGTGATCGACAGCATCAACAACCCCAAGGGGCCGGTGAAGCGGTTCATCGACAGCCAGAAGGGCAAGGTGGTCGATGTGTCGGTGGCCGCCCTCGGCCTGCTGGTGCAGACCCTCTCGGTGATGCTGTTCACCTTCTATCTCGTCGCCGACGGCCCGAAGATGCGCCGCTCGATCTGCACCCGGCTGAGGCCCGATCGCCAGAAGCGCGTGCTCGACACGTGGGAACTGGCCATCGACAAGACCGGCGGCTACCTCTACTCGCGGGCCCTCCTCGCCTTGCTCTCCGCCATCTTCCACTGGGTCGTGCTGCAGGCGCTCGGTACCCAGGCACCGGTTGCGCTTGCGCTGTGGGTCGGCGTCGTCAGCCAATTCCTGCCGGTGGTTGGTACGTACATCGCCGGTGCGCTGCCGGTACTGATCATGTTCATCGATTCGCCGACGAAGGCACTCGTGCTCCTCGTTTTCGTGGTGCTCTACCAACAGCTGGAGAACTACCTGTTCCTGCCGCGCATCACTGCCCGCACGATGGACCTTCATCCGGCCATCGCGTTCGGTTCTGCGATCGCTGGCGGCGCAGTGTTGGGCGCCGTGGGCGCGATCCTCGCGATCCCAGGTGCAGCAATGGTGCAGGCGCTGCTCAGTGCAGCGGGAGCGCGTCACGAGGTGATCGAGTCGGATCTGACCGCGTTGGCGCCGAAGGTCACACGTCGCGAGCGACGCAAGGCGAGGACCGCGGTCGACCATCCTCTGCCTGAGGAAACGTCCGCGGGCGACGATGGCGACGCCTGAGGATTTCGTCCCCGTCGCGTTGGTCAGCCGCAACGGTCTTGACGAGTCGGTGCACTTCGGCGCAGTGGTGATGCTGGGGAGCGATGGCAGCATCACCGGTGCCAGTGGCAACCCGGAAGCGATCATCTACCCGCGTTCGGCGAACAAGCCGATGCAAGCCGTGGCGATGGTGCGCGCCGGACTGCAACTGCCGCCCGACCTGTTGGCACTTGTGTGCGCCAGTCACGATGGAACCCCACAGCACACGTCCGGCGTATCGCGCATCTTGGCCGGTGCCGGGCTGGGTGCCGACGCGCTGGCGAATACCGCGGGGTTGCCCCTGGACCAAGAGGCGGCGAACAAGGTGGTGCGCGGTGGCGGTTCGCCGACAGCACTGCTGATGAATTGCAGCGGCAAACACAGCGGGATGCTGGCGACGTGTGTGCACCGCGGGTGGTCGCACGCTCGTGTATCGGGTGGCTATCTCGCGGTCGATCACCCACTGCAACTCGCCATCACTGAAGTGGTCGACGAGTTGTCCGGTGAACGTCACGCGCACATCGGTGTCGATGGATGCGGGGCCCCCGCTCACGCGATGACGCTGGCGGGCCTCGCTCGGTCGTTCCGGGCCATTGCCACGGGTGCTGCCGGAACTGCGGGCGATGCGGTCTACGCAGCGATGACGGGTCACCCACAATTGGTCGGTGGCGAGCTGCGCGCGGTCACCCAGTTCATGTGTGGGGTCCCCGGTCTGCTGGCCAAGGACGGTGCCGACGGAGTCTTCGCCGCAGCGCTTCCGGATGGTCGGGCACTGGCGCTGAAGATCGCCGACGGTGGCGAACGCGCTCGTCCGGCAGTGATGGTCGCAGCGTTACGGGCGATGGGGGTCGAGGTGGACGCGGTGAGGGATCAGGTGCAGGTCAGGATCATGGGCCATGGCGATGTGGTGGGTACGGTGAGGGCCATCGAACTATGAGCATCCCCTACATCACCCTCGCCGAACCCCACTACGGCCACGCCGTGGAGGTTGCCCCGCTGATCCGCCGGGTGGTCGCCAAGAACCCCTCGAAGTTCACCGCGCTCGGCACCGGCACATACCTCATCGGTCGTGGCGAGGTTGCCGTGGTCGACCCTGGTCCAGCGTTGAACTCGCATCGCGAAGCCTTGTTGGCGGCCCTGGAGGGCGAGACCGTCACGGCCATCCTGGTCACCCATTGTCACTCCGACCATTCGCCGTTGGCGGACTGGTTACACGAGCGCACCGGCGCACCGCGCGTGTGTTTCGGCCCACACGCGGTGGACGCGAACTGGGTGGACGACGACGATGCGCCGTTCGAGAAGGACGACGATGAAGCGTTGTCGGAAGAAGAACACGAACACGAAGGTCATGACCTCGCGTTCGAGCCCGACCTTCGCGTGTTCGACGGCGACCTCGCAGCGATGGGCGATGGCTGGACGATTCGGGCGTTGCACACACCCGGCCACACCAGCAACCACACGTGCTACTACCTAGAAGAGCAGCGGGCGCTGTTCACCGGCGACCACATCATGGGCTGGAGCACCTCGGTGATCACCCCGCCCGATGGCAACATGCGCGACTACTTCACCTCGCTCAACAAGGTGAAGGCGCTCGACCCTGCGGTGTTGTGGCCCACCCACGGCGCACCGGTGACCGAGGTGCAGCCGTTCGTCGATGCGTTCATCGCTCACCGACTCGCTCGCGAAGCGAACGTGCTGGCAGCGGTGCGCGCCGGTGAGACATTCATCCCCGACATCGTGCGCCTCCTGTACGTGGGCGTGAACGAGAAGCTGTACCGCGCCGCCGGACGCAGCGTGCTGGCTCATCTGATGAAGCTGGTCGACGACGGCCTGGTGACGTTCGAAGGAACGCAGCCCGGAGTGAAGACCGCGTACCTGCCGATCTAGATGTACTGATCGAGGATGCTTGCCTCGGTGAGGCGATCGAGCGTGTCCTTCACGGCCTGGGCCGTGCGAACGTCGACGCCGTCAACCTTCGCGATATCCGCGGCGGTAGCGCGCATGAGGCGTGACAGCTCCCCGAAGTGGTCGGCGATCGCGACAGCGCTGTGATGGCCGAGCCGAGGTACGCGGCTGAGCAGTCGTAACCCGCGAGGCGTGGCCGGTGAGTCGCCCGGGGGTAGCTGACCTTCGGGGTGGTCGAGCACGGGGTAGTCGGCCTGTACCAACTCGAGTTCGTCGTGCAGCGAGTTGAACACTTCTTCGAGTTGCAGGCGCAACAGTCGGGCGTCGACGCCCAGTTCGACAATCATCGTTTCGATCTCGGCGGCGATCTTGCGCACCATCTGACCGCGCTGCAGCACGGCCATCACATCGCGTACTGTGGCGACGTCTTCGATCTCCAGCATGGTGAGTTCGCTGGTGGCGTCGTCGAGCTTCTCTTTGTAGCGCTCGAGCGTTTGCAGTGCCTGGTTGGCGCGATCGAGCAGTCGGCCGATGTCTTGCAACTGGCGGCGCATGCCACCGGCGTAGACGTTGATGACGCTCATTTCTTCGCTGACGCTGATGACTGGTACACCCAAGGAGAGTGCAACGCGCTCGGCAGTGCGGTGCCGAGTACCGGTCTCGGACGTGGGCACGGTGGGGTCGGGCACGAGGTGCACGTTGGCCCGGGCGATGCGCGTGCCGTCCTCGGTGATGATCATCGCGCCGTCCATCTTGGCCAACTCGCTGAGCCGCTGCGGTGTGTACTCGGCGTCGAGCAGGAAGCCGCCGCTGCAGATGGCCAGCACCTTGGGTGCGTCGGAGACGACGACCAGCGCACCCATCTTGGCGCGCACGATGCGGTCGATGCCGTCGCGTAATCCGGTTCCGGGGGCCACCTTTGCGAGCGCTTCGTGCAGCGCGTCGTTCGGCGTCGGCTGCGTCGGCATGGTGACCAGTCTACGAGCCGCTGCGACCCGACAGCCCGGCCGCGACCAGGGCCTCGGTGACGGAGTTGACGCGAGTGAGCGCCATGCCGGATGTGCTGCGCGGCGAGTTGGCGGGGACGATGGCGCGAGTGAATCCCATGCGCGCGGCCTCGGCCAGGCGGCGTTCGGCGTGCGCCACCTGCCGCACTTCGCCGGCCAGGCCGACCTCGCCGAACACCACTACCTCGGGCGGTAGTGGGCGCTCGGTGAGTGCGCTGACAAGTGCAAGGCACAGCGCAAGGTCGGCGCCGGGTTCGGTGAGCCGTACCCCGCCGACGGCGGATGCGAAAACTTCGAACTCGCCCATCATCATCCGTGCCCGCCGTTCGAGGACCGCGAGTAGCAACGCCAAGCGGCCGCCGTCGAGGCCCTGCGCGCTGCGTCGCGGGGGTACCCCGTTGGCGTGCACCTTGTTGGTAAGTGCCTGCACCTCGACCAGCAGTGGCCGCTGACCTTCCAGCGTCGGGGTGATGGCCGAGCCCGGGACACCCGTGCGTCGGTCGGTGAGGAACAGGCTGCTGGCGTCGGGCACGCCCACCAGGCCTTCCCCCTCCATCGAGAACACACCCAACTCGTTGGTGGGTCCGAAGCGATGCTTGGTGGCTCGCAGCAGACGGAGCGAGTGGTGGCGGTCGCCTTCGAAGCTGAGCACCGTGTCGACGATGTGCTCGAGCACGCGAGGGCCGGCCAGACCACCCTCCTTGGTGACGTGGCCGACCATCAGCACCGGGAGATCGCGCCGTTTGGCCTCGGCGACGAGGCGATGGGCGCAGCCACGCACCTGCACCACGCTTCCAGGCGCCGACGGCAGCGCAGGGTCGGCAATGGTCTGGATGCTGTCGATGACAACCAGCTGTGGTTGGACCTGGTCGATGGTGGACACGACGTGCGGCAATGAGGTTTCGGGCAGCAGCCACAGTTCGGGGCGCACGGCGTCGAGCCGTTCGGCGCGCAGCCGTACTTGTTGGGCGCTCTCTTCGGCGCTGACGTACAACGTGCGCTGCGGCCAGCCGGCCAGCAACTGCAGCAGCAGCGTGCTCTTGCCGATGCCGGGCTCGCCGCCCAACAGCGTGACCGACCCCGGCACCAAGCCGCCACCGAGTACCCGGTCGAGTTCGGCGATACCGGTGGTGTGCGGCTGTGCGAACTGGGCGTCGACCTGGCCGATGGGCATCGCGGGTGAGGACGGCCCGGTGGGTGGCTGCACCGACGGTTCGACCGCGGCCTCTTCGACCAGCGAGTTCCAGGCCTCGCACACACCGCACCGCCCGCCCCACTTGGGAGTGGCGCTGCCGCACTCAGTACACCGGTAGACAACTCGAGCTTTACCCATGTGGCGCACCCTACGCAGGGGGTGTGACAGGGTTGTTCAGCGGTAATTTGGACGACGCATGGCCCGCTTGCGGCGAGCGTTGGCGACGAACAGGATGAAGGCTGCGGCGAGCACCAGCCACGCGATCAACAGGCCAAAGGCGATCTTCGCGATCAGCCCCCACCCGGTGGAGGGGCGGCCCTGCTGCTGGGTGAACACCGAACCGAGGTCGACAGTGGTGCCGTCCATCGGCACGGTGAAGGTGAGACCGCCGCCGGTTGCCTTGGTACCGACACCCGGCGTGGTGGCCTCACCGGGTAGATCGGCGGTGATCGTGAACGTGATGACGTCGTTGGGCCCGAGTCCGGTGGCCGCGATGTTGTCTGCGTAGGGACTGCCACCGATCGCAGCGAGCACGTCCGGATCGGCGAAGGCGTCGACACCGCCTTCGACGCGCAACGCGCCGGTGAGCGCCGTGGTGAGCTTCTGCGTGGTCACGGTGCGGGTGATGGCAACGTCGTGCAACGGACCGCCATTGCCGTTCAGTGAACGCAGGAGCGCCGTGGCTTCCTCTGCCGTGGTGAAGTCGTGGGTCAACGTCACCTCCACCCCGCCGTCTGCAGTATCGGTGGGGCCATCGACCTGCCAGCCGGCGGCGGTGGCGTCGTCGAACTTCAGGTCGGCGGCGAGCCCGGGGGCCTGCTGCACCACTTGCTGATCGGCGACGACGGTGAGCGCAATGCTGCCACCGCCGTCGGGCCGCATGGTGATGTGAACTGTCGCGTCAACCTTGCACGCGGCCAGGGTGAGCGCGGCAACGATCAGGAGCAGGGCACGGCGCATCTCACCATTGTGCCAGTTGCCTACTCAAACTTGGGGGCTACTCGAACTTGGGATACGTGTCCGTGAGCAGCGATGTGTACGCGGTGGTGCGAGCGGCGAGACGCAGGGCCCGGGCGGCGAAGTCGAACAGTCCCCGCGGCTGGTTCCCGGTGAAGAGGATTGCCAACCAACCGAGGACAATTACCACGTACCAGCCGATGGCGACCACCATCAACACGATGATGGCGGGAATCGCCCACAGGATGCGCAATGCGCAGGTCAGACGATTCGCCTGCTCCTCGAACTCGACGTTCGCCCGGACTGGCTCGGCGCCGGGTTCGAACCCGAGGTTCGGGTAGGTGTCGAACATGTTGGTCGCATACGCGGTCGCCCGGAGGTGCCAGTTCCACACACCGACCTGAAAGTTCCACAGTCCCCGGTTGCGCTTCCCCGTGAACAAGATGGCGAACCACTGCAACATGGCCACGAACTGTGCGACCAGGCTCAGGACGCCCACACAGATCAGGTGCGGGATCGCCATGAAGTAGCGGAAGAAGTTGGTGAGCCGACTACGTGGTGTGGTGTAGTCGATTTCGAATGTCACAGCCATCAGGAACCCCCATTTATTGTCTGTCGGGGGAGACGCTAGTGCAGTTGTGCAGCGTCGTTGATCACTCTGTGGGTGCGGGTGTGGGTGCGGGAGCCGGCGGTTCCGTGGCGTCTGCCGCAGCGGCGGCTGCGAGTTCGACCACGGCCGGGGGTTGGAAGCCCTCGACAGCGGTGAACTTCAGCTTCTTGTCGCCGGGGCGCTCGGGGTCGTCCTCGGTGTCGACGACGATGATTTCGCCCGCGTGGAACTCCTTGTACAGGATCTTCTCGCTGAGCACGTCTTCGATCATCCGCTGGATTGCACGACGCAGCGGGCGTGCGCCCAACTGCGGGTCGTAACCCTTTTCCGCCAGCAGTTCCTTGGCCGGCTGTGTGAGCTCGATGCCCAGACCCTGGCCTTCCAGTTGACCGGTGAGGCGCTTGGTCATCAGATCGACCATTTGCATGACCTCGTCGCGGGCGAGTTCATGGAAGACGATGATCTCGTCCACGCGGTTGAGGAACTCGGGACGGAAGTGGCCCTTCAGCGCTTCGGTGACCTTGTCCTTCATCCGCTCGTAGCTCATCGCCGCGTCGGCCTTGGTGAAACCAACGTTGGCCTTGCGCAGATCGCTGCTGCCGAGGTTGCTGGTCATGATCAGCACCGTGTTACGGAAGTCGACGGTGCGGCCCTGGCTGTCGGTGAGACGGCCTTCCTCCAGAATTTGGAGCAACGTGTTGAACACGTCGGGGTGCGCCTTTTCGATCTCGTCGAACAGCACGACGCTGAACGGCTTGCGGCGCACGGCCTCGGTGAGCTGGCCGCCCTCTTCGTAGCCGACGTAGCCGGGGGGCGAACCCACGAGGCGGCTGACCGTGTGCTTCTCCTGGTACTCGGACATGTCGAGCGAGATGAGCGACTGCTCGTCGCCGAACAGGAACTCGGCAAGCGTCTTGGCCAACTCGGTCTTGCCGACGCCGGTGGGGCCGAGGAAGATGAACGAGCCGCTGGGGCGCTTGGGGTCCTTGAGGCCCGCACGGGTGCGGCGCACGCTCTGGCTGACGGCTCGGATGGCGTTCTCCTGGCCGATCATCCGCTTGTGCAGCTGACCTTCCATGTTGAGCAGCTTGGCGGTCTCTTCCTCGGTGAGCTTGAACACCGGAATACCGGTCCAGAGGCTGAGCACCTCGGCGATCGCTTCTTCGTCCACCTCGTCGAACAGGTCGACACCGCTGGCCTTGATCTCGATCTCCTTGGCGGCCTTCTCCTCGAGCAGGCTCTTCTCCTGGTCGCGCAGACGGCCGGCTTCCTCGAAACGCTGTTCCTCGACGGCGCGCTTCTTGGCTTCCTGCACCTCGATCAGTTTGGTGTCGAGTTCCTTCAGATCCGGGGGAGTGGCCATGCGCTTGATGCGCAGACGGCTGCCCGCCTCGTCGATGAGGTCGATCGCTTTGTCGGGGAGGTGACGGTCGCTGATGTACCGGTCGGCCAGGTTGGCTGCGGCCACGATCGCCTGATCGGTGATCGTGACACGGTGGTGCGCCTCGTACTTCTCGCGCACACCCTTGAGGATCTCGATGGTGTGGGCCAGCGTGGGCTCTTCCACCTTCACCGGCTGGAAGCGACGCTCGAGTGCGGCGTCCTTCTCGAGGTGCTTGCGGTACTCGTCGAGCGTGGTGGCACCGATGGTCTGCAGCTCGCCGCGGGCGAGCATCGGCTTGAGGATGCTCGCCGCGTCGATGGCACCTTCGGCTGCGCCAGCACCCACGAGCGTGTGGATCTCGTCGATGAACAGGATGATGTCGCCGCGTGTGCGAATCTCCTTGAGCACCTTCTTGAGGCGCTCTTCGAAGTCGCCGCGATAACGGCTGCCGGCGACGAGGGCACCGAGGTCGAGCGTGTACAGCTGCTTGTTGCGCAGCGTGTCGGGCACGTCGTTGGCGACGATCTTCTGAGCGAGACCCTCGACGATCGCGGTCTTGCCAACGCCCGGTTCGCCAATGAGCACCGGGTTGTTCTTGGTGCGGCGGCTGAGGATCTGCATCACTCGTTCCATCTCACGGGAACGACCGATCACCGGGTCGAGCTTCTTCTCGCGAGCGAGCTGAGTGAGGTTGCGGCCGAACTGGTCGAGGATCTGGCTGTTGCCTTTGTCGCTGGCATCTTCCTTCGGTGCACCGGCAGCAGCGGCGGCACCGGGTGCAGGCTCGCCGCCCTTGCCCTGGCCACCCTGGTAACCGGACAACAGCTGGATGACCTGCTGGCGCACGCGGCTGAGATCGGCGCCCAGCTTGACGAGCACCTGGGCGGCGACGCCTTCACCCTCGCGAATGAGGCCGAGCAGGATGTGCTCGGTGCCGATGTAGTTGTGGCCCAACTGCAGTGCTTCGCGCAGTGACAGCTCGAGCACCTTCTTGGCGCGCGGCGTGAACGGGATGTGGCCCGACGGGGACGAGCCGCCCTGACCGATGATCTCTTCGACCTGGCTGCGCACGGCCTCCAGGGAGATTCCCAGCGATTCCATCGCCTTGGCAGCGACGCCTTCGCCTTCGTGAATGAGGCCGAGCAGGATGTGCTCGGTTCCGATGTAGCTGTGGTTGAGCAGGCGAGCTTCTTCCTGCGCCAGCACAACCACCCGACGAGCCCGATCGGTGAAGCGTTCAAACATGGCGGAAGTGTATCGGTGCGCGGATTCCGTCGCGTCGCTGCACTCGGTCGTTGGGTACCACCGGGGTTGTGGCGTAGCCTTGCTCGCGTGTCGTCCGCCTCGATGTTCGCGTTGCCTTCGCACGTCACCGACCTGGCGCGTATCGAGGCAGCGCTGAAGGAGTCGGTGCAGACCCCCGACCCGTACCTCAGCGAGATTGCGTCGCACCTCATCATCGCTGGTGGCAAGCGACTGCGCCCGATCCTCACGGTGGTCGCCGCTCAGGTAGGCGGCGCAGCCGATGCCGAACTGCACGAGCGTTCGGTGCAGGGTGGTATCTCGTGCGAGCTGGTGCAGACCGGTTCGCTCTATCACGACGACGTGATGGACGAAGCCGACACCCGTCGCGGCGTCGAGACGGTCAACGCTCGCTGGGGCAACCTCCAGGCGATCCTCGCCGGCGACTTCCTGCTGTCGCGTGCATCCGAGATTGCAGCATCGCTCGGCACGGAGGTGGCGGGCCTCCTAGCCCGCACCATCGGCCGCCTGTGCGAGGGTCAGATCGAGGAACTGCGCCACACCTACAACGCCGCCCGCCCCGAGGCCAGTTACCTCAGCAGCATCAGCGGTAAGACCGCCTCGCTCTACGCGACCGCTGCTCGTATCGGTGGCCTTGTTGCCGGCTTCGACCGCCCGATCATCGACGCACTCAACGAGTACGGCGAGGCCTTCGGGATGGTGTTCCAGATCGTCGACGACCTGCTCGACATCACGGCCACCGATGAGCAACTCGGCAAGCCTGCCGGGCACGACATCGTCGAGGGCGTGTACACGCTGCCCGTGCTGCGCACGCTGCAGGCTGGTGGCGTGGCGGCGGCGGAACTGAACGCACTGCTGGGCAAGCCGCTCGACATGGCCGAGCGCGAAAAGGCGTTGGGGATCGTGCGCGGCAATGGCGGTATCACCGCATCGATGACCGTCGCTCGGGAATGGGCCGCCCGCGCCGAAGCCGCGTGCAAGTTGCTGCCGCAGTCAGCGGCCACCGACGTGCTCTTCGTCGCCCCGTCGGCCCTGCTCGCTTCGTTCTAGCCGCCCCGAGTGACGAGCTCCGCCGAATCGTGACAGCTGCCTTCGCGAAACTCGACCTGGGAAGCCTCAGTCTCGCTTTGCGGGACTGATCCTGCCCAGAAGCCGGTGTGGGAATGATCCTTCCCAGAAGCCGGACTACGCGTTGGGGGCGAGCTTGACCAGTTTGGCGGCGGCTTTGTAGGCCAGCTCGGCGGGGCCCTTCTCGTCTTCGCGCAACAAGTTGGCCATGATCCGCAAGACCCACTCCATCAGCGTGCGGCTGTTCATGCCCACGCGGGTGAGTTCGCGCATGAGGGTCGGCTTGCCGATGATGCGGGCGAACAGGCGGGCCACCTTGAAGTACTCGCCGTATTCGTCGTCGATCATGCGCGGGTACTGCTGCAGCACCGACGGGTCGTTGCTGACGAGTGCCTCGTGCAACACCTGGGCGGCCATGCGTGCAGTCTCGTACGCGTAGTCGATGCCCTCACCGTTGAACGGGTTCACACTGCCGGCGGCGTCGCCGACCACGAGATAGCTAGGGCCGGCCTTCGGGCCGACTGAGCCACCCATCGGGATGCGGCCACTGGTGGCCTTGACCTCGGGGTTGCCCGGGTCGATCTCCCACCGTTCGGCCACCTGGTGTGCGTACGCGTCGAGCAGGTGCGTGGTGTTGACGCTCTTGAAGTCGCGGAACGTGGAGAGCAGACCGACGCCGATGTTCACGGTGCCGTCGCCGACAGGGAAGATCCAGCCGTAGCCGGGCATCGGGTTGCCGTTGCGATCCTTCACATCGAGAGCGGACTCGATCCACGGATCGTCGTGCTTGGGTGACTGCCAATACGTGCGAATCGCGGTTCCGTACGGCCACTCACGTGTGCGGAACGTGCCAAGGGCGCGTCCGAAGCGACTGTTGGCACCATCGGCGACAATCACGTACTTGGCGTGGATGTCCTTGGTCTCGCCGTCCTTGGTCTGCACCGTGGCGCCGCGTACGAAACCGCGGTCGAGGATCGGCTGCAGCGCTTCGTATCCCTGCAGCAGGGTGGCGCCGGCCTTCTCAGCGTTGAGGGCCACCATCTGGTCGAGGTCGCGGCGGCGCACGACGTATCCGTGCTGCGGGTAGATCGAGTGCGATGGCCACTGCAGCTCTAGCGTCTTCCCCATGCCCATGGCGCGCAGGCCCTCGTACCGGTGGTACTTGGACAGCTCGTCGGCCAGGCCCATCTCGCCCAGTTGGTACACGGCGCGAGGTGTCAGGCCGTCGCCGCACGTCTTCTCACGGGGGAAGGTCTTGCGCTCGACGATGGTGACGTCGTGGCCGTGTCGGGCGAGCCAGTATCCGGCTGCTGCACCTGCGGGGCCTCCGCCGATGACGAGTACGTCGGTGGTGATGCTGCCAGAAGTGGGAGGGGAGTTGCCGGGCTGTGTCTCGGTCACGAGAGACAAGTGTGGCCGCTCCCTGACGGAAGCGGCCACAGAACTTGTGTGTCGGACGAAGGTGTGTCAGCCGGCGGTGGTGCCGGCCAGCGGGACTGCGCCGATCTCCAGCACACCCTTGTCGGCGAACTTGGTGTTCACAGTGGCGAACGTAGCGCTGCCGTCGAGCAGCGCTGCGTAGACCACCGAGTCGGGTGCACACCAGAGGGCGTACTCCTCGGCGAACGCACCGGCCATGTCGGCGCCGGCGAGGTCGTAGCGCTCGTGGCACACGACGGCGAGGATTTGGGCGTCGGAGAGCGAGCCAGCCTGGGCTGGCATGACACCCTTCACACCAGCGATGTGAGGGCCACCAGCGCGGTTCGGGTCGCCGGCGATTTGGACGCCGGCGTTCTTGTAGGCGTCGCTGCCGAGCTTGACCCAACGAAGCTGGTCTTCGATGTGCGGGAACGTGGCGACGACCGAACCGTTGTTGAACGCGTAACCCACGCCGCCTTCACCGGCGGCACCGTGGCAACCGGAGCAACCCGAGTACAGCCCGGTGCCGACACCGATCGGACCGGTGGCGACCGCAGGCTCGGGTCGCAGCGCGATCACGTAGAGGAACGCCCACAGCGGAAGGATGCTGAGCGTCACCATCGCCCACACCGGGATCTTCTTGCGGGCCTTGTAGGCAGCGACCACGGGCAGGTCGGGCTTGGCCGGCGGCGGGCCGGTGGGCACAGCGACGGCCTTCTTGGCGGCGACGGCAGGTACTGCCGCTTCGGTGGTGGCAGGGGTGCTCGCAGCAGCGGGGGAGGCGGCGTCGCCACCTTCCGCGCCACGGCGCGCCTGACTGCGCTTCAGCAGGTGCTCGGGAATCTCGGTCACGTCGGTCAACGATAGACGGCCGGACACCTCCTGCGGGAAATCCACGCGCGTGCACGAGTTCACAACGGGGACTGGGCGGGGGCACCCCGCGTGGTAGACCAAGAACTTGACACCCTCCACAGTGCTCGGTCTGGCGCGTCGCCGCGTGACGAACTGGCGTGCACTGGGGGAGTGGTGGCTACAGTTCGTGCAACAGTTCACGAGGAAGGGCAGCACCGGTGCTGATCGCATACAACTGGGTCGACTTCGATCACCTCGACAGGCTCTTTTTCCTGAACCAGGCGTTCGTGTTCTCGTTCATCGTCACCAGCGCTCTGGCGTTGCTGGTGATCCCGTACTCCAAGCGTCGGCCCAAGGGCACCCCTACGTCGTGGGGTGAGGCGATGTTCGCCTCGATGCTCACGTTCGCTCTGCTGTTCGCTGCGTTCGGTGTCGTGCCCGACCGCTTCATCACGCACGCCGACGCAAACCTCGGCTGGAACAAGAACAACCTGATCTTCGGCCCCGGCGACATTCTCAAGCCCAAGGCCTACGGCGGGCACTTCCCGTTCACGATGTCCTATGAAGCGATCCGCGACATTTTCGTCGTTGTGATCCACCTGTGGTACTTCGGTCTGATGATCTTCCTGTGGCACGTGTGGCAGAAGCGCGGCGACGGCAAGCCGTCGACCGAGGTTGCCACCAGTTCGTTTGGTCGCCCACTGGTGAAGAAGGGCTGATCGAATGGCGAAGACCGACGCCAATCCACCGATGATGCCGTACACCGACGACTACGTGTTGGTCGAGGTGGACGCGGACTACCTGTCGAAGGCTGTCAAGCCCAAGCAGTTCATCCACATCGACCAATCCGAGTGCATCATGTGCGAAGGCTGTGTCGACATCTGCCCGTGGAAGTGCATCCACATGGTGAACACCTCAGCGATCGCTGAGGCCAGCAACACCGAGAAGCCGGGACTCGATCCCAGCGACAACGTGCTGTTCATTATCGACGACGACATCTGCACCCGCTGCCAACTCTGTGTCGATCGCTGCCCCACCGGCGTGATCATCATGGGCAAGGCGGGGTCACCGGCCACCACCGGCGACTACCACACCCGTACCAACAACCACGGCTATGCCTACGGCATGAGGCTCTGAGGGAACAACGATGGCAAAGATCCTCGACGAGACACCGCGGCCCACCGCGAAAGAGATCGTGACCAAGACGGTCGACGGCGTGCAGGGCAGCCAGGCCTGGAACAGTATTTTCCGGCCCGGCAGCATCTTCCGCAAGGGCTACACCGACAGCCCGCGTAACCGCAGCTACGTCATCATGAACTCGGTGCTGTACCACCTGCACCCGGTGAAGGTGAAGCGGCATGCGGTGAAGGTGAGCTACACCCTGTGTTTGGGCGGCCTCAGCTTCTTCCTCTTCATCCTGCTGACGGTGACGGGCATCTTCCTGATGTTCTTCTACCGTCCGACGGATGTGCAGGCATGGAACGACATCTCCAACCTGCAGACCTCGGTGACGTTCGGCTTACTTGTGAGAAACATGCACCGCTGGGGTGCCCACCTGATGGTGCTCAGCGTGTTCCTCCACATGGCCCGCGTTTTCTACCACGGTGCCTACAAGCCGCCGCGTGAGTTCAACTGGGTGATCGGCGTGGTGTTGCTGATGCTCACCCTGCTGCTCTCGTTCACCGGCTACCTCTTGCCGTGGGACCAACTGGCCCTCTGGGCCGTGACGGTGGGTACCAACATGATGGGCTACTCGCCGGTCATCGGTACTCAGGTGAGGTTCGTCCTCCTCGGCGGCAAGGAGATCGGTGGCGACACCCTCCTGCGTTGGTACGTGCTGCACGTGCTGATGCTGCCGTTCGTCATCATCATCTTCATGGCCATCCATTTCTGGCGAGTCCGCAAAGACGGCGGAATCTCGGGCCCGCTCTGAGCTCAAGGAGGCGAACATGACAGAAATCCCCGAACACCTCCTGAAGCGTGCGCAAGCCGCACGCGACAAGGCAGCCGCTGAGTCGGCACCCGCGGAGGCAGCACCTGCTGCTGACGATGTGGCCGCCGATCCGCGAATTCCCGCGCATCTCCTCGAGCGCAGCAAGGCCCGCAAGGCCGCAGCCGACGGCGACGCCGGTGGTGGCGTCGCGGTGCAGGAGAAGGTCGCCAGCGTTGTCGCTGCCGGTGCTGCGACCGGTGGCGGTGTGCCGTTGGCTGCCGGCCCCGGTGGCCACACCCAGCGTCTGCTCACTGTGGTCAAGAGTGGCTCGATCCAAGACGTGAAGGCGTCGCCGGTCGACAAGGTGCACACCTGGCCGCACCTGCTCGCAGCCGAGTTCGTGGCCGCATTGTTGTGCTTGTCGTTCACGTTCTTCTTCTCGATCTTCGTGAACGCACCGCTGTTGCAGCAGGCAAACATCAACAAGACGCCGAACCCGTCGAAGGCACCCTGGTACTTCCTCGGTCTGCAGGAACTGCTCACCATGTTCCACCCGATGATCGCCGGCGTGACGATCCCCGGTGTGGGCATGATCGTGCTGATCCTGGCCCCCTTCATCGACAAGAACCCGTCGAACAAGCCGGAAGATCGCAAGTTTGCGACGTCGCTCATGACGATCCACCTGATGTTCTGGGCAGTGCTCGTCATCATCGGTTCGTTCTTCCGTGGTCCTGGTTTCAACTTCACGCTGCCGTGGCGTGACGGACTCTTCTTCGAACTGTGAGGCCCCCGCTGTCATGAGTTCCTCAGCCATCATCGCCATTGCAGTCGCAGCCATCGTGCTGTTGGCCGCCGTGGTGCTGCTCACTGCCGCTCGCAAGAGCGATGTTCGCGGCGCCGGCGCCCTCAGCCGCGAGACGCGCCGCCGCGACAAGGACGCAGAGATCGACTTGCCGCTCAGCGGCAAGGACATCGAGCGTGCAGCATCCGCATTGCGCATCCCGGCACCGGCACCCGCCGCTGCCCCGACTGCATGGGTTGCCCCCGACCCGGAAGACATCGGCGTCAGCCGCCGCCAGTTCCTCAACCGCGCCACTGTCACGCTGATGACCGCAGGACTTGCGTCGTTCGCCGCTGCTGGCTTCGTCGCCTTCCTGTGGCCCACTGCGGCCCCTGTCTTCGGTGGCAAGGTGAACGTCGGCAAGGTCGACGACATCCTTTCCTCGATCCGCAGCAACAGCGGTTTCTTCTACTCCTCGAGCGCCCGCTCGTACCTGACGGCGTACCCGTCGGAGGCGCTGCCGAAGGCCAAGGGCGTGAAGGAGTACGCGGGCATCCTGTCGGGTCTCGAAGGAGGCCTCATTGCGATGTACCAGAAGTGTCCGCACCTTGGTTGCCGTGTGCCTCAGTGCCCCAGCAGCCAGTGGTTCGAATGTCCCTGCCACGGTTCGCAATACAACCGTGCGGGTGAGAAGAAGGGTGGCCCGGCCCCGCGCGGGATGGACCACTTCGCCGTCTCGATCGGCGGCACTGGCGACGTGATTATCGACACGTCGACGGTGTTCACCGGCCCGCCGATCGGTACCAACACCACCGGCCAAGAGGCCGAGGGCCCGCACTGCATCACCGGTGGAGGTGGACACGGATGATCGCGCTGAACACTTCAGCGGTCGCATGGGTGATCTTTGTACTGATCAGCATCGGCTGGATCGCCTACTTCGTTCTGAATCAGTTCAGCGCTCGTCGCGAACTGGGTTCGGAAGTCGAGATGGCGCCGAACCGCAAGCCGTACTACGACGACGAGGTCCTTGAGGGACGGCGTCTCGAGCGGATGCAGGTCCTCGGCGTCCTACTGCTTGTCACTGTCGTGGTGGGTCTGCCGTTGGCATGGGCGTTTGAACCCAGCCGTCAGGCGGGTGCGAAGGCCGGTATGACCGAACGCTTCCGCTGGTGGGGCGAGGAACTGTTCATGCCCACGGCCAAGGGTGGCTTCAACTGCTCGGGGTGCCACGGTGGCATGAACGGCGGAGGCGGCCAGGCCCCCTACGCCGTTACCGACCCGAAAACCGGTGAGGTCAAGTCGGTCAACTGGTATGCCCCGGCACTGAACACGGTGTTCTACCGCTTCAGTGAGGAAGAGGTTCGCTTCATCCTCAACTACGGCCGCCCCTTCTCGCCGATGCCGGCGTGGGGTTCGCCCGGCGGTGGCCCGATGACCGTTCAGAACATCGAGACGCTGCTCGTGTACTTGAAGAGCATCCAGGTCAAGCCCGAGGGCTGTCTCACGCCGGACAACTTCGTGAAGGACGCTGATCCCTTCGTCTGCGACGGCGGCACGTTGCCGCAGTCCAACAAGACCGACATTCAGTCGGCGGTCGATGCTTATCTCACGCAGCACCCCGGTGCCAGTGAGGGTGAGGCGTTGTTCAACAGCGACCTCGCCAGCGGTGCCTACAGCTGCGCACGTTGCCACACCCCCGGATGGAGCTATGGCTCGCCTGGTGTCACTGCGCAGGGTGCCTTCGGCTGGAACCTCACCGGTGGCGCAACCAACGCTCACTTCCCCAACGAGCAGGACATGATCACCTTCATCAAGAACGGCTCGGCCAACGGTAAGAAGTACGGCGTGCAGGGTCAGGGTTCCGGCCGCATGCCGGCCTTCGGGCACCTGCTCACGGAAGCGCAGATCAAGGCAATCGTCGAATACGTGCGGGGTCTGTGATGAGCGCTCTGTTGGCAGTCAACTGGGAGTGGGAACTCCGCGGCACTCTCATTGTCATCATCGCGGCGACGGTGTTGTGCGGCAGCCTCTACATGATCCTGGGTACCAACCTCGGCGCCCGCTTGGGCTTCCTGGTAGCGCTCGCCGCGTTGTTCGGCTGGATGTTCATCATGGGTGCCATCTGGTGGACGTACGGCAAGGGTCTGCTGGGCAACGATCCGAGCTGGAAGCCGGTGGCAGGCAAGACCGTCATTCGTGACACGTCGAAGCTGTCCGAGGTGGGTGTGATCATCTCACCGTTCACGCCGACAGCCGACCACGTTGCCGATGCCGTAGCGATCTCCGGTCAGTTGCAGGACAACGACTGGAAGAAGCTCGATTCGGCCAAGCCGGCGTATCAGCAGGCCGGTTCCGCCGGCAGCGTGATGTTCATCGATTCGAAGGCCTACGCCGCCGGCGAGTTCGTCGTCGTCAACGTGTTCCAAAAGGGCGGTGAGCGCAGCCCGCAGTTCTTCAACAGTCGTGTCGACTTCTTGGCGTTCTTCCACAAGCCGCACTATGCGCTCGTGGAGATTGCACCACTGGTGCCGCAGCGCAGCGAACCGGGCCGAGCTCCGGCGCGTTCCGTGATCGACACCAGTCGTCCGCACGAGTACGTGTACATGATCCGCGACCTCGGCAACAAACGTGTGCCGGCTGCGCAGATCTGCATCCTCTCGCTCATCGTGTTCCTGCTCTTGTGTTGGTTGTTGCACAACCGAGACAAGCGGGTCATGGCGAACCGGGCGGCCAAGGCAATCCCGGCAGAGGCCTGATCACATGGGTCAGTACCTGCCGATCGTGTGTCTGCTGATCCTGGCAGTGCTGTTCGGTGCACTCAGCTTCGCAGGGTCGCGGTTACTCGCGCCGCGTCGTCCGTCCGCCGCCAAAGCAGCACCGTACGAATGTGGCATTGTGCCCAGCCGAGATGCACCGGAGCGCTTCCCTGTCACGTTCTACGTGGTTGCGATGCTCTTCATCATGTTCGACATCGAACTGATCTTCATCTACCCGTTCGCGGTGGATCGTCCGTTCCTGGGTTCATACGCATTGTGGGAGATGCTCGCGTTCAGCGTCGTCTTCTTCGCCTCGTTCGTCTACGTCGTCGCCCGTGGTGCGCTCGACTGGGGCCCGGTCGTTACGCAGCGTCGACTCGAGTCGGCGCTGTCGCCCGGCCGCACGTCCAGCAGCACCATCCGCCGCGTCGGTCTCGAAGGCCGCCCGGAGGCAGCAGCGTGACGCTGATCAAGGATATTCAGGACGACGGTTTCGGCGGGATCCCGCACAATGCCATCACCGCCAAGCTGGAAGATCTCGTCAGCTGGGCGCGTAGCCGTAGCTCGTGGCCGGCGTCGTTCGGATTGGCCTGCTGTGCCATCGAGATGATGGCCACCGGTGCCGCCCACTACGACCTCAGCCGCTTCGGCATGGAGGTCTTCCGCGCCTCGCCGCGCCAGGCCGACATCATGATCGTCGCCGGTCGAGTCAGCCAGAAGATGGCCCCCGTCTTGCGTCAGGTGTACGACCAGATGATGGAACCCAAGTGGGTCATCAGCATGGGCGTCTGCGCCAGCAGCGGTGGCATGTTCAACAACTACGCAATCGTGCAGGGTGTCGACCAGATCGTACCGGTCGATGTGTACGCGCCTGGGTGTCCTCCGACGCCCGAGACGCTCATCCACGCGATCGAAACGCTGCACCAGAAGATCGAGGACGGCGAACTGCTCAAGCGGCGCAAGGCCACGGGCGCAGGTGCCAACCTGCATGTCACCGAGATCCCGGCGGGTGCACAGCCAGTGCCCGTCATTCTTGGAATCAGGTGATCCTGATGAGTCTCTACGGAGTTCCCCTTTCGGACAGTCGCGGCCAACGTGTGTTGCACCCCACCCGCGCGCAGTACGTCGCAACGGTGAAAGCACTGCTCGACGACACGTTCGTGATGTGCATCGACCTCACTGCGGTCGACTTCCTGACGCACCCCGGTCGCGAGTTGCCCGAGGGCATCGCCGCCGAGCGCTTCGAGGTCGTGGTCAATCTGCTGTCGCTCGAGCGCCGCGAGCGCATCCGCGTTCGCGTGCAGGTTCCCGAGTCCGACGCCACCCTCCCCACGCTGTTCGACATGTACCCGGGCAGCGAGGCGATGGAACGTGAGGTGTACGACATGTTCGGCATCGCGTTCGGCAACCATCCCGACCTCACCCGCATCCTGATGCCCGAGGACTGGGACGGTCACCCGCTGCGCAAGGACTACGACCAGGGACGCATCCCCGTGCAGTTCAGCGCCGACTTCCCGGCTAGGGAGGGTTGAGAATGACCGACATCGTCTCCACGATTCGCGACGGCAATGAACCCGCGCAGGGGCTCAAGCCACGGAGCGAGCTCACCGCCCGGGAACTGCTCCGCGAAGTCGGCGCGGTGCTGCGGATGAGCGAGGCCGAGGCGGCCAAGCTCGGCGACCTCCCCGTCGATCCTTCAGAGGATCAGACGATGATCATCAACATGGGCCCCCAGCACCCCAGCACGCACGGCGTGTTGCGTTTGATGCTGGAGCTCCAGGGCGAAACGGTGCTGCGCTGCAAGCCGATCATCGGCTATCTGCACACCGGCATGGAGAAGACTGGCGAGAACCTCACGTACATGCAGGGCGGCACGAACGTCACCCGTATGGACTACCTCAGCCCACTGAACAACGAACTCGTGTTCAGCATGGCCACCGAGAAGTTGCTGGGCATCGACGGGGATATCCCCGAGCGCGCCGTCTGGATGCGGATGCTGCTCAGCGAGTTGAACCGTATGAGTAGCCACTTGCTGTTCATGGCGACCAACGGTATGGACCTCGGTGCGGTCAGCATGATGATCTACGGCTGGCGCGAACGCGAGGACGTGCTGCGCTTCTTCCAGAAGGTCACCGGCCTGCGGATGAACCACAACTTCATCCGGCCCGGTGGAGTTGCCGCTGATCTGCCGGAAGGGTGGCGCGACGACGTGCTGCACCTGCTCGACAGCATCCCCCCGCGTCTCGAGGAGTACGACATCCTGATGACCGGCCAGCCGATCTGGCGCGACCGTCTGCAGGGTGTGGGTGTCATCACTCAGGCCGAGGCGATGGCGCTCGGTGCCACCGGCCCGATTCTGCGCAGCACCGGCGTCGAGTGGGATCTCCGTCGCGATCAGCCCTACCTGCACTACGACGAGGTCGAGTTCGACGTGATCGTCGGCAGCTACGGAGACGCGTTCGACCGGTACGCAATTCGTCTCAACGAGATTCGCGAGAGCATCAAGATCGTCCGTCAGATCCTCGATCGAATTCCTTCAGGCGACTACCGCATCCAGAACAAGAAGATCACCCCACCGCCGCGCGCACGTATCGACGAGAGCATGGAAGCGCTTATCCACCACTTCAAGATCTTCACCGAAGGCTTTAAGGTGCCCGAGGGTGAGGTGTACGTGGCAATCGAGAGCCCGCGTGGCGAGATCGGGTGCTACATCGCCAGCGATGGTTCGGCCACGCCGTACCGACTTCACGTTCGGGCACCATCGTTCGTCAACATCCAATGCCTGCCGCACATGATGCGCGGTGGCCTCGTCGCCGACGCGGTCGCAGTGATCTCGTCGGTCGACCCCGTGCTCGGAGAAGTCGACCGATGACTCGTTTGAACGAAGCCAACGTGATCATCGCCAAGGAGATCATCGGGCGTTACCCGAAGGCTCGCTCGGCCACCATTCCGTTGCTGCACCTGTCGCAGCAGCAGAACGGTTACGTCACCAACGAGGCCATGGTGCAGATCGCCGAGATGGTCGGCGCGACGTCGGCCGAGGTGCTGGGAACCGCCACGTTCTACGAGATGTTCAAGTTCGAGCCGGTCGGCAAGTACCTGGTCAACATCTGCGGCACGCTCTCGTGCGCGTTGATGGGCTCCGAGACGCTGTTGCATCACGCCGAGGGGAAGTTGGGTGTGAAGGCCGGCGGCACGACCGAGGACGGCCTGTTCACGCTCGAGCGGGCGGAGTGCCAGGCAGCCTGCACCGAGGCGCCGTGTCTCCAGGTGAACTACCGCTACCGCTACAAGGTGACGACTGCCGAGCTCGACCAACTGCTCGACGACCTTGCTGCCGGCCGCCTTGATGGCGAAGTGCCGCCGCACGGCACGGTCGCCCGAGTACGCCAGCACATCCCGGCCGACAAAGCTGTTGGCCCGGTGCCGCCCGACGCCGTGGTAGCCCCACCGGCATGGATCACGGAGGGCGCCAAGTGAGCCGCTACGCATGGGCCCCCGGGTACACCGACGACGGTGACCGCCCGAAGATCGTCACCTCGCGATTCCAGTATGAGGACGGGTACACGCTCGACCGTTACCTCGCCACCGGCGGGTACGTCGGCCTTCGCGCCGCCCTCGGGCGTACGCCCAGCGAGGTGCACGACGAGGTCAAGTCGGCCACCGTGCTCGGACGCGGCGGTGCCGGTTTCCCGGCCGGAACGAAGTGGGGTCTCACTCCGCAGGGTGTGTGGCCCCGGTACCTCGTCGTCAATGGCGATGAATCCGAGCCTGGCACCTATAAGGACCGTCTGCTCATGGAGCGCGATCCGCATCAACTGATCGAGGGTTGCCTCATCGCCAGCTATGCCGCTGGTCTGTCGCAGGTGTTCCTGTATATCCGTGGTGAAATGGCGCTCGCACAAGAGCGCGTCGCCGCTGCGCTGAACGAGGCATATGCAGCCGGATACATCGGCAAGAACATCCTCGGCACCAACTTCAGCATCGACATCGTGCTGCACTGGGGCGCCGGCGCCTACGTCGTGGGTGAAGAGACCGCACTCATCGAATCGCTCGAAGGCAACCGCGGCATGCCGCGACTGAAGCCTCCGTTCTTCCCGGCGGCCATCGGCCTGTACGGCAAGCCCACCATCGTCAACAACGTCGAGACGCTCAGCAACCTGCCGTGGCTGCTCACCAACGGTGCTGCGGCGTACACCGCCATCGGCACCGAGACCTCGCCCGGCACGCGCATCATCGCCGTGTCCGGTCACGTCAAGCGCCCCGGTGTGTACGAAATCATCAACGGCAGCACGACGTTCCGCGACGTGATCTACGGCGAAGAGTTCTGTCAGGGCATCCGCGACGGACACGAGCTGAAGGCGTTCATCCCAGGTGGTGGCTCGGCCCCGTGGTTCCTTCCGGATCAGCTCGACCTACCGTTCGAGGCGAAGATGGTCGGCCCGGCCGGATCGATGCTCGGCTCGGGCGCAATCATGGTGATGGACGAGACCACCGACATCCCGGCGATGGCGTTGACGCTCGTGCGCTTCTACGCCCACGAGTCGTGCGGTAAGTGTGTGCCCTGTCGTGAAGGTGGTACGTGGCTGATGCGGATCATGGAGCGCGTGGTCGCCGGTCGCGGCACACAGCGCGACCTCGACCAGATGTTGGAGATCGGCCAGAGCATCACGCCCGGCCAGTACCCGCACGCAGCCAGCGAACGCCTCGGCCTGGCCGCCGCACCGTTCCCGTTCCGGATGACCACCATCTGCTTCGTCGGGCCCTCGGCGTACAACGCAGTCGACTCGTCGCTCACGCTGTTCCCCGACGAGTTCCAAGCGAAGTTGATGAAGCGCACGTCCATCCCGGTGACCGCTGTCGGAGCTGACTCATGACTGACATTTCCCCCGCCGAGGAAGTCGAAGCACCTCCCGTCGACCCGAACGAAGTTCGTCTGACGATCAACGGCCACGAGGTCGTCAGTACCAAGGGCGAGATGGTGATCGCCGCAGCGGCCCGCGCCGGCGATTACATCCCGCACTTCTGCTACCACCCGCGTCTCGAGCCGGTGGGTATGTGCCGCATGTGCATGGTGGATATCGACGGCGGTCGTGGCCCGATGCTGCAGCCTGCGTGCATGGTGCCGGTGTCGCCCGGTATGAAGGTCGATACCGGGTCGCCCGCCACCAAGCGCGCGCAGGAGGGCATCATCGAACTGCTGCTCGCCAACCACCCGCTCGACTGCCCGGTCTGCGACAAGGGCGGCGAGTGTCCGTTGCAGGACCAGTCGTTCAGTCACGGCCCGGGCGAGAGTCGGTACGTGGAGGAGAAGCGGCACTACGAGAAGCCGATCGCGATCAGCGACATCGTCTTCCTCGACCGCGAGCGCTGCATCCTGTGCGACCGCTGTACTCGCTTCGCTGATGAAGTGGCCGGCGACGCGCTGATTCAGTTCAACAGCCGCGGTAACAACACGCACATCACCACGTTCCCCGACGAACCGTTCGCGAGCTACTTCAGTGGCAACACCGTGCAGATCTGCCCGGTGGGTGCGCTGACCGCCAAGCCGTATCGCTTCAAGGCCCGCCCGTGGGATCTCGCCCAGCAGGAGAGTACGTGCACCACGTGCGCAGTGGGTTGCCGCACAGTGGTGCAGAGCAGCCATGACGAACTGCTGCGCTACATGGGTGTCGACAGCGATCCCGTGAACCACGGTTGGCTGTGCGACCGGGGTCGCTTCAACTTCGAGTCAGTGAAGAGCGCCGACCGGTTGCTGCAGCCCCTGGTGCGTCAGGCCGACGGGTTCCAGCCCGCTACATGGAGCGCCGCACTCGCTGAAGCCGCCTCGCTCATCCTGGAGGCCAAGGCCGCCGGTGGGCCCAAGAGCATCGCTGTCATCGGTGGCGCCCGCGGCACCAACGAGGACGCCTTCGCCTGGAGCCGTCTGGGCCACGAGGTCATCGGTACGCCGAACGTCTATTCGCAGATGGGTGACGGCCTGCCAGCCGATCTGCTGCTGCTCGACCGGGCCACCATCGATCAGGCGGCCTCGGCCACCACGATCGTGTTGCTGGCACCCGACCTCAAGGAAGAACTGCCGATTCTCTACCTGCGCCTTCGGGAAGCGGCCGAGAAGAAGCGCAGTCGCATCATCGAGTTCGCCCCGAAGCAGTCGGGCCTCACTCGCAACGCGTGGCGTCACTTCGCGTACGAGCCGGGCACTCAGGTTGCTGCCGTCGAGAAGGCGCTCGCCGACCCGGAGATCGCGGCCCAGTTCGCCAAGGGCAGCGTCGTGGTCGTCGCCGGTCGCGGCAACCTCGCCGAGACCAGTACTGCCACGGTGCGGGCGATCCGCACAGTGCTCGCCGCCAACCCGGGGAGCCGCATCCTGCCGGCCTTCCGTCGTGGCAACGTGGTGGGCGCGCTGCAGGTCGGTATGCGTACTGCCGATGGCGGGCTCGACACCCGAGCGGCACTGCAGGCTGCGGCCGACGGCAAGATCGAATGTCTCGTTCTCGTTGGTGCCGATCCGCTCACCGACTTCCCCGACACCGACCTTGCGCGTCGTGCGCTTGCCGGTGCACGTCGAATCGTGGCCGTCGACACGTTCCTCACCCCATCGGCGCTGCTGGCCAACGTCGTGCTGGCGGCCAGCGCCTATGCCGAGAAGAGTGGCACCACCACGAACATCGAAGGTCGCGTCACCACCGTCGCCCAGCAGGTCAACCCTGCCGGGAACACACGTGCCGACTGGATGATCGCCGCAGAGTTGGCGCTCGATCTGGGCGGCGACTTCGCCTACGAGACCATCGACGACGTCACCGCCGACATTGCTTGGCACGTGGCCGGTCACGAGGCCATCACACCCGAGGCACTGGCCACTGCGAAGGACGGGATCATCGCCGGTCTGCTGCCGGCCATGGCACAGGCGAAGCTCCTCGAGGCAGTGATCCCCGAGCGCAACTCGTACGATTTCCGCCTCGTGGTCAGTCGCACGATGTACGACCAGGCCACGGGCACCGCGAACTCGCCGTCGCTGGCGCATCTCGCCACGCAGACCATGGTGCATCTGCACCCGCTCGACCTCGGCAAAGTTGGCACCACCGAAGGTGCCACCGTGAAGATGTCCAGCACACGAGCCACCATCGTGCTGAACGTGGTCGCCGATCCTGCCGTTCTGCGAGGCACCGCATGGGTGCCCTTCAACCACTCCGGAGCCAACGTCGGCGACCTCATCGACTGCACCGCCGCCGTGAACGACGTACGAATCGAGAACCTCTGATGCGACCGCTGGCTTGCCGCGACCTTGGTCCGCAGTGGAGGGTGAACCTGTGATGTTCGCTGTCGATTCACTGCTCGATCACATCAAGCTGTTCAGCATCCCGACGCTGATCGTCATCATCAAGGTGCTCGTGGTCTTCGTCGTCGGCCTCGTCGGCACGATGCTGATGGTGTGGTTCGAGCGCAAGGTCATCGCCTTCATGCAGAACCGCATCGGCCCGAACAAGGCGGGGCCGAAGGGTCTGTTGCAGACGCTTGCCGATGGCACGAAGTTGTTCTTCAAGGAAGACCTGATTCCCGACAAGAGTGATCGCTTCGTGTTCAAGCTGGCGCCGTACCTTGCGTTCGTGCCGGCGTTCCTCGTCTGGGCGATCATCCCGCTCGGTGGCGATTTCAGCAACGGCAAGAACGGCGACGTGAAGATCCTCGGTCACGTCACCAAGCTGCAACTCGCCGACCCGCCCGTTGGAGTGCTGCTGTTGCTGGCGCTCAGCAGCATCGCGATTTACGGCATCATGCTCGCCGGTTGGAGCTCCGGCTCGAAGTACCCGCTGCTCGGTTCCGTGCGCGCGTCGGCGCAGATGATCAGCTACGAAGCAGCCCTTGGTCTCAGCCTGGCGACGGTCATTCTGGTCACCGGCACGCTCAGCACCAACGGCATCGTTGCCTCGCAGTTCACGTTCAGTCGCTGGAGTGTGATCGCTACGGGCGTGCTGCCGTTCGCGATCTTCCTCATCGCGGCCACTGCTGAGCTCAACCGGCCACCGTTCGACCTCGTGGAGGCTGAGCAGGAACTCGTCGGTGGCTTCAACACCGAATATTCCAGCATTCGCTTCGCCCTGTTCTTCCTGGCCGAGTTCATGAACACGATCACCATGAGCGGCGTCATCGTCACCCTGTTCTTCGGCGGACCGCAGCCGCTGCGCATCGCTGGCCACGCCAACGTGCTGCAGTTCCTCGGACCGGTCAGTGGAACGGTGTGGTTACTGCTGAAGGTGCTCGTGTTCCTGTACGTCTACGTATGGTTCCGTGCCACCCTGCCCCGTCTGCGCTACGACCAGTTGATGAACCTCGGCTGGAAGTTGATGATTCCGCTCGCGCTGGGCTGGTTCATGCTGCTGGCGTTCTTCCGTGTCGGCCAGGACTCCGGATGGAACACCTGGGTGATCGGCGTCGCCGGTATCGCCGTGATGGCGCTGTGCGCCGGCCTTCTGCAGCTCGCATCGAAAGTCAGTGCCCGCAACCGTGAACGAGAGGGGGCGATGTTCTGATGGGTTACCTCGACGGATTCCTCGTCACGCTGAAGCAGCACAAGGTGTTTGGTGGCGTGAAGGTCACGACGTCGTACTCAGGCGGTCGTGTTGCCAAGAAGGGCAAGGACGTCACTGGGCGCGACGAGAAGATCGCCAAGCCCGATCGTCTGCACGGTCGCCATGTGCTGAACCGCTACGACGACGGTATGGAAAAGTGCATCGGCTGCGAGCTGTGCGCAGGTGTCTGCCCGGCGAAGTGCATCCACGTGCGCGGCGCCGACAACGACCCGCAGAACCCCACCTCTCCCGGCGAGCGCTTCGGCTTCGTCTACGAGATCAACTACCTGCGCTGCATCCACTGCGACCTGTGCGTGGAGGCCTGCCCCACCGAGGCCATCACCGAGAGCAAGTTGTTCGAGTTCAGCTTCACGAACCGCAGTGATGCCGTCTACACGAAGGCCGAACTCGTTGTCGATGACGAGGGCAAGCCCCAGCAGCTTCCGTGGGAGGACTGGCGTGAGGGTGAAGACCTGCACACCAGTGGCTGGATGCGAGCCACCGCAGCTGGTGGCGACGCAGACTTCGTCGGCAAGGTCGGCTGGAGCAGCGAACTTGGATACGGACTGCGCCCAGCGGAAAGGCCAGCGGACTGATGATGCAGCTGTTCGTGTTCATCGTCGCCGGCGCCATGGTGCTCGGCGGCGCAGTAGGTGTCGTGCTGCGTACCCACCCGGTGCACGCTGCGCTCAGCCTCGTGCTCACCTTGTTCGGCATCGCCGTGTTGTTCATCGCCCAGGATGCACAGTTCCTGGCTGCGGTGGAGGTCATCGTGTACGCCGGCGCAATCGTCGTGCTTTTCTTGTTCGTGATCATGCTGCTCGGCATCGATCGCGCAGAGGATTTGCACGTTGAGCCGTTCAAGATCCAGCGACCCGCAGCCCTGGTGATCGGCGTCGGTCTGGTGTCGCTGCTCGGTATCGCGGTCATCGCCTCCCGTGAGCATCCTGTGCCCACGGTGACCCCCAGCCAGGCCGTCACCGATGCCTTGGCCGATCCGCACAACGGCAACATCCGAGCACTAGCCCGCGACGTGTTCAGCGATCACGTGTTGGCCTTCGAGCTCACATCGGCGCTGCTCGTCATCGCAGTGGTCGCCACGGTGATCCTCGCTCGTAAGCCGCGCAAGGGCGAGACCTACATCGTTTCCGGGAGCGCCCAGTGATTGCCGTCGCTCACCCCACCACTACGTGGTACCTGCTGCTCTCCGCGCTGCTGTTCGCCATCGGCGTCGTCGGCGTGCTCGTGCGCCGCAACCCGTTGGTGCTGTTCATGTGCATCGAACTGATGCTCAACGCCGTCAACCTCAGCTTTGTGGCCTTCGCCAAGCGGATGGGCGATATCGGCGGCGAGAGCACGGTGTTCTTCGTGATGGTCGTGGCCGCTGCAGAGGTTGTGGTCGGTCTGGGCATCGTGGTCGCGATCCTGCGTCGCAAGCCGAACGCCACCACCGACGACCTGTCCGAGTTGAAGGGTTGATGTGATGCTCGACGTCGTCTGGCTCATTCCCGCACTGCCCCTCGCCGGGTTCTTGTGCATCCTGTTGTTCGGCCGCAAGCTGGGTGACCCAAAGGCCGGTTACTTCGCCACCGCGATGGTCGCTGGTTCATTCGTCGTCACGCTCGGCGTGTTCTTCGATCTGCTGTCGAAGACCGCCGAAGAACGGCACCACGTCAAGACCTTGTTCCAGTGGGTTCCGCTCGGGAGCGCCCATATCGACCTGGCATTCCTCGCTGATCCGCTCAGCATCACGATGTGTCTGTTCGTCACAGGTATCGGGTCGCTGATCCACCTCTACGCCATCGGCTACATGCACGGCGATCCGCGGTTCAGCAAGTTCTTCCTGTACCTCAACCTGTTCGCATTCAGCATGCTCATGCTGGTGCTCGGCTCGAACATGCTGGTCACGTTCCTCGGCTGGGAGGGTGTGGGCACCTGCTCGTACTTCCTGATCAGCTTCTGGCACGAAAAGGACAGCGCCGCGACTGCCGGCAAGAAGGCATTCGTCACCAACCGCGTGGGCGACTGGGGCTTCATGATGGCGATGTTCTTCGCCTTCTGGGCAGTCGGCTCGCTGGACTACTCGGCGATCAACGGTGCCGCAGCCAGCCTCAGCGTCACCACCGCCACAGCCATCGCGCTGTTCGCCTTCATCGGCGCCTGCGGGAAGAGTGCGCAGTTGCCGTTGTACCTGTGGCTGCCCGACGCGATGGAAGGCCCCACCCCGGTGTCGGCCCTGATCCACGCGGCCACGATGGTCACCGCTGGTGTGTATCTGATGTGCCGCATCAGCCCGATCCTGAACGTCGCCAGCAGCTATGCGCCCACGATCATCGCCATCGTCGGTGCTGCCACGGCGCTCTACGCAGCCTGTGTCGCCGTCGCCCAGAACGACATCAAGAAGGTGCTGGCCTACTCCACGGTCAGCCAACTCGGCTACATGTTCTTGGCGGTTGGTTCCGGTGCGTACACCGCCGCCATCTTCCACATGGTGACTCACGCGTTCTTCAAGGCGTTGCTGTTCCTCGGTGCCGGTTCGGTCATCCACGGCATGCACCACGAACAGGACATGCGCCGTATGGGTGCACTGCGCAAGCTGATGCCGATCACTGCCGCGACGTTCATCATCGGCTGGCTCGCCATTGCCGGAGTGCCGCCGTTCGCTGGGTTCTGGAGCAAGGACGACATCCTGCTCGCCGCCTACGACAAGAACATCGTGCTGTGGGTCGTCGGTCTCGTCACCGCCCTGCTGACTGCGTTCTACATGACCCGTCAGGTGATCATGGTCTTCTACGGCGAAGCCCGTTGGCACGATGCTCACGAGGAACACGGAGCCGCAGGCGACTTGGGTGTGAGTGCACACGGCGACCTCGAGCCGCACGAGAGCCCGTGGATGATGGTGACGCCGCTCGTCGTGCTGGCCGGACTGTCCATCGTTGGCGGCGGTCTGAACCTGCCGTTCAAGGAGAGCACTGAGCGACTCGCACTGTGGCTCGAACCGGTCGTCGGTGTGCACACCTCCACCACGGCCAAGCTGCCCCTCGCGCTCGTCGCGATCGCGGTCGGTCTCGTCGGTATCGCTGGCGCCTACGCCGTGTACTACTTCAAGAAGGTCAAGCCGGTGGAACCCAAGATCCTCGCCGATGCGTGGGGTTACGACAGGGCCGTCAGCGCCTTCATGGGCGGACCCGGCCGCAAGGCCTTCGACGGCGTGGCGTGGGCTGACGCCCACCTCATCGATGGTGCAGTGAACGGCTCAGGTGAGCTCGTTCGTGGCGCTGCTGGTCAGGTGCGCAAACTCCAGACCGGCAACGTGCGCAACTACGCCGCCGCCATCGGCGCCAGCGTCGTGCTGCTGCTCGTGTGGTTCGTCGTGATTCGAGGCCTGCTGTGATCGAGTTCCCGATTCTCACGATGCTGGTGCTCGTGCCGGTAATTGGCTCGGTGCTGGTGGCGCTCATCTCCAAGCGTTACCCGGATCTGGTGAAGGTGACGGCCCTCGTCACCAGCGTGCTCACCGCCGGCATGTCGATCTGGCTACTGGCCGCGTTCAAGACGAACAATGCCGACTTCCAGTTCGCCTCGCAGCACGAATGGATCAAGGCCTGGGGTATTTCCTGGCACCTCGGTGTCGATGGCATCTCGATCTTCCTCGTGGTGCTCACCGGCGTGCTGTTCCCGTTGGTCATTGTCGGCATCGACCCGCATCACGACCACAAGCGCTACCTGTCATGGATGCTGCTGCTCGAAGCAGGCGTCATGGGGTCGTTCATCAGCCTCGACCTGTTCTTGTTCTTCGTGTTCTTCGAGATCGTCCTCGTGCCGATGTACTTCCTCATCGGCGGGTGGGGTTACGACAACCGCGTCTACGCGGCCACGAAGTTCTTCCTGTTCACGATGATCGGTTCGGCGTTCATGCTCGTGGGCATCATCGCCACGGCAGTGCTGGCCAAGGCCGACAACGGACACGTCACGTTCGACCTGATCAAGATCGCCGAGAACGCATCGTTCGCTGCCAGTACTGGCAGGTGGCTGTTCTTTGCCTTCGCCATCGCCTTCGCGGTGAAGGTGCCGTTGTTCCCGCTGCACACGTGGTTGCCCGATGCCCACACGCAGGCGCCCACCGGCGGTTCGGTGATCCTCGCCGGTGTGTTGCTGAAGATGGGTACGTACGGGCTGTTGCGCTTCGGTGTCTTCCTGTTCCCCGAGGCCGCAGTGTGGGCTCGCCCGTTGTTCCTCACGCTGGCCGTGGCCGGCATCATCTGGGGCGCGATCGCCGCCACGATGCAAACCGACTTGAAGCGACTCGTCGCTTACTCCTCGGTGGCCCACCTCGGATTTATCGTCCTCGGTACGTTCGCGCTCACCGCCACAGCGATCACCGGCGGAGTCATGCAGATGGTGAACCACGGCATCAGCACCGGCGCGCTGTTCATCCTCGTCGGCATGATCTACGACCGCCGCCACACCCGCGAGATCTCCAAGCTCAGGGGTTTGCAGAAGGTCGCCCCGATCTTCGCTGCGGTCTTCACCGTGGTGATGCTGTCCAGCATCGGTGTCCCCGGCCTCAACGGTTTCGTCGGCGAGTTCATGGTGCTCATCGGCTCGTTCGGCACTGCCAGGTGGTGGGTGGTCGTCGCGACCACCGGCGTCATCCTGGCGGCGTTGTATCTGCTGTGGGCGTACCAGCGTGTCTTCCACGGCGAACCCGACGAGGACAACAAGTCGTTCGCCGAACTGAAGTGGAAGGAGGGCATGCTGCTGCTGCCCTTCATCGGCCTCATCGTGTTCTGTGGTCTGTACCCCAAGCCGATGATCGACCGCATCCAGCCCTCGGTCGACAAACTGCTCCAGCACGTCTCGCAGCACAGCGATTTCAAGGTCCCGGCCCCCGCTGAGCCGGTCATTTCCAACGGGGGAGAGGGCTGATGGGCGCGTTGCTCGCCGCCGACACACTGCACGGACCCAAGGTTGATTGGTTCGCGCTCACGCCGCTCATCATCCTGCTCGGCGGCGCCATGGTGCTGTTGCTGGTCGCCGCCCTCACACCGGCATGGCCGAAGCGCGCGTACGCGCTGTTCACGGTGGCCGTTGGTTCAGCGGCCGCAGTGATGTCATTCATCCTCTGGGATCGCATCAACCATCAGGGCGCCAAGACGCTCGTCGGCGACGCAATGTGGCTCGACAAGCCCGGTGTGTGGATCGCGATCACGGTCTGCATCGGCGTGGTCATGGCTGCGTTGCTCACCGACGACTACCTCCGTCGGGAGGGCATCGACGGCCCCGAGTTATACGTGTTGTACCTGCTGGCCGCGCTTGGTGCGATCGTCATGGCCTCGGCCAACGACCTGATCGTGCTGTTCCTCGGGCTGGAGATCCTCTCGCTGGCCTTGTACGTGATGGCCGCCAGCCATCGCAAGCGTGCTGACAGCCAGGAGAGCGGTCTCAAGTACTTCATCCTCGGTGGCTTCTCCTCGGCGTTCCTGTTGTACGGCATTGCGCTGATCTATGGCTCGTCCGGCAGCACCAACCTCGGAAAGATCGAGAGCTACTTCCGTTTGAACCCGATCCTCGACCACAGCAAGGAGACGCTGGCGCTCGCCGGCGTTGCACTACTGATCGTCGGACTTGCGTTCAAGGTCGCCGCTGTGCCGTTCCACTTCTGGTCGCCCGATGTGTACGAGGGTGCCCCCACGCCGGTCACCGCGTTCATGGCATCGGTCGGCAAAGCCGCCGCCTTCGCAGCAATGCTGCGAGTGTTGCTGCAGGGTCTGCCGCACTGGGCGCAGGACTATCGCCCCGCCATCTGGACGATCGCTGTACTCACACTCGTCGGCGGTTCAGTGATGGCTGTCGTGCAGACGAACGTGAAGCGCATGCTGGCGTTCTCCTCCATCAGCCACGCCGGTTACCTGCTGGTCGGTGTTGAGGCCGCAGCGCACAACGCGGGCAACGGGCTCAGCAGCACGGGCGTCTCGTCGGTGCTGATGTACCTCCTCGTCTACACAGTGCTCGTCGGCGGCACCTTCGCTGTCGTCACCGCCGTTGGTCGCACCGGCGACGGCGCCACGGATCTGGCCGGTTTCCGAGGGCTCGGTCGTAGCAAGCCTGCGCTGGCGCTCGGGATGACGGTACTGCTACTGGCCCAGGCAGGTGTACCACTCACGAGTGGCTTCGTCGCCAAGTTTGGTGTCATCGGCGACGCAGTGAGGGTGCACAGCTACGCCATCGCGATCATCGCCATGGTCTCGGCCGTGATCGCTGCGTTCCTGTACCTGCGGATCATGATCAGCATGTGGATCGCCGAGCCCGAGGCCGGCGACGACGCCCGCGAGGCCGTGCGCGTCCCGGCGCTGCTCTGTGTCGCCATCACCCTTTCGGTGGGCTTCACCCTGGCCATCGGGTTCTTCCCCGACTGGCTGATCCACGCCGCCCCCTGACCCGCCTACACCCCTCAGCCCACGCCCTCAACCACCCACGGTCGGGCGCGATTCGTGTCGGGCGCGATTCGTGTCGGGCGCGATTCGTGTCGGCGGTGACCGGCCCAGCTCCCACGGGCGCGGTTCTGCGACACCAGCGCGCAGAACCGCGCCCATAGAACCGGGCTGATCATGCGGCCTGGTGCTGGCGATGCTGAAGGATGTCGGCGACGTCTCGGATGGCTTCGTCGAGCGGACCCTCCACGTCGAGGCGAGCGACTCGGGCGACGGCCCAACCGGTGGCGGTGGCCTTGCGATCACGCCAGGCGTCGTTCCTGCGGTTGTCGGCGCCGTCATGCCAGGTGGGATCGTCGACTTCGAGGGCGACCTTCCACTCCGGCCAACCGAAGTCGGCATGAATCGTGCGACCCGACGGGAGTTGGATGGCGCACTGGGTAACGGGCGTCGGCAGGCCCTGGCGTTCGATGGCCTCCAACACCAACTGCTCGAGATGCGACTGCAGCGCAGCGCCCCACATCGGCCTCGATGCGAGAACTGCCGCCATGGTGCGTGTACCGGGGCGGTTCGGGTGGGCAAGGCGGCGGTACGTGTCCACCAGCGTCGGGAGGCTGCACATGCGTTCGTGGAGGATCTGCTCCATCACCGACCGTGCCACCGAGAGGCCGAGCATGTCGGCGCTGTCGAACAGTGTGCGCGGTGGGCTGGTCAGCCGAATCCCGTCCGCCCGTTCGACGATGTCTACTGGGTCGATCCTCCGACACCGGTGCACCACGATGCCATCCAACTCGGGGCTGCACCCGTGCGGCACGAGTAGGTGCAGCCCCTTCGTACCTACCTTTCGATAGCCCCACAGCCCACCGGCCGTAGTGAAGCCGATCATCGCGAAGGGATTCCTGGCACACGCAGCGACCATCTTCTGCTCAGGACCCAACGGCCATTGAGCGGACAGAAACACTCCCGGAAGGAGTGTGTACAGCTCCTCTCGCTCGACCATTCGATACACGGTGCGAGCGGAGCAGCCGAGCAACTGCAGGTGCGGTGAGCTGATGACCCCGTGGTGCGTACGAAACCACTCGTCGAGTGGGTTCCTCCATATGGGCATGACCTTCCTCCTGGCTGGAGCGACAGCATGGGGGAAGTACCGCGCACCATATCGACCGCGCCGCAATTCCAACGGGCGCGCTTCGTGCCAGGTGCGGCATGGTTCCGCACCCGTGGGAGCTGGGCCGGACAGCAGCGACACGAATCGCGCCCAAGCTGGAGTGGGGCGAGTTGGGGCTGCCAGGAACGACACGAATCGCGCCCAACCTGGGGGGCGGGGGTGGCCGGGGTGGGCTCGCCGGGGGGTCAGGTGTGGCGAATGAGGGCGTCGAACAGGGCTTGTTGTTGGGGGTCGTCGGCAGCGTCGTCCTCGGGGTGCCACTGGGTGCCCACGATCCACGACGCCGCGTCGAACTCGCACGCGTGAACGATGCCGTCAGCGGTGCTGCCGACGACAGTGAGTGCGTCGGCAACCCTGTCGAGTGCCTGATGGTGCACGCAGTGGCATCGGCGCGGCGACGCGCTGCCGACAGCGACCGCCAGACGCGAACCCGGTGTGAGCGCCACCTCGTGGTGCGCGAACCAGTGCGACTCGGTGCCGATGTCCTGCTGCAGCGTGCCACCGAGCGCCACGTTGAGCACTTGCAGCCCGCGGCAGACGGCCAACACCGGCATGTCGCGCTCGACGGCAGCGTGGACCACGGCAATCTCCACCTCGTCGTGTTCGGCGACGATGCCGTAGAGCTGATCGGCCGTGGGTTGCTGGCCGTAGCGCCGAGGGTCGACGTCGCCGCCGCCGTGCAGGACCACCGCGTCGACACGACCGAGCAGTGCCGACATCTCTGCCGCCAATGAAGTGATCGGTGGCAGCATCAGCGGCACCCCGCCGGCACGAGCCACGGCTTCGAAATAGCGGCGGCCGACAGCAAACGGCTCTCCGCGCACACCCTTGGCCTCAGCGGACAACCGGCCGACGATCAGCACCAACGGGGCGGCCATCGGCTCAGCCTATGGCATGTGCGCGAGCGGCAGCTCGGCGCACCAGCTCGTCGTAGAGCGCCTGCTGCTGTGGCTTGTTGGGCGCCGTGTCCTCTGGATGCCACTGTGCGCCGACGATCCAGGACGACGTCGGCAACTCGACCGCTTCGAGTTGCCCGTCCTCCGACCAGCCGCACGCGACGAGCGACGGCGCCAGCAGGGCCAGGCCCTGATGGTGCACAGAATGACAGTGCTCGAGGTGCGTGGTACCAACAGCTTTGGCGATCTTGCAGCCCTCGGCGAGCGTCACCGTGTGCTCGCGCATCCAGTGGTCGCTGTTAGCGATGTCCTGCACCAGCGTGCCCCCGAGCGCCACATTCAGCACCTGCATCCCGCGACACAGGGCCAGCATCGGCAGGTCGAGTTCGATGGCCGCATGGCAGATCGCGATGTCGAGGTCGTCGTGCGCCTTGACCACGCCGTAGATGGTGTCCTCGTCGGGCTCCTGCCCGTAACGGGTGGGATCGACGTCGCCACCACCCGGCAGCAGCACGCCGTCGAAGTGCTGGAGCACGGTCGCAGCGTTCGATGACAGCTCCTTGATCGGCGGCACCAACACCGGGATTCCGCCGGCTCGGGCGACGGCGCGGCTGTAGGGCTGGCTGCTGGAGAATGCGTCGCGCTTGCCCTCGTCGGAGAACGTGAGCACGCGAGCGCACACGGCGATGAGCGGGGGTGGCTGCGACATGTCGTCATTCTGTCGCACGCGACGGTGGTCAGGGCTACCCTCCAACACGTGTCGTCCGTGATCGCTACACCGAGATGAAGAACATCTTCATCACCACCGACGGTTGACGACCACCGTGCGCGCCTTGTTGATCGCCAACGCAAACGATGCCGATGCGGGGTTCGTCGGCGAACGGTTCCGCAGCCACGGCTATGCATTCGACGAATGCCAGCGTGAGCACCCGGGTGAGTGGTCGTCGCTCGACGACCGTGATCTGGTGTTGCTACTCGGCAGCGATTGGAGCGTGTACTGGCCCAACGTGGCCGCCAACGTGGCTGCCGAGGTTGCCGTCATCCGCGAGGCCGCTCGCCTCGGCGTGCCGGTGTTCGGCATTTGCTTCGGCACACAGGTGCTCGCCCATGCGCTCGGTGGCAGCGTCAGCAAGGCCAGTACCGCCGAGATCGGGTGGATGCAGATCGTCAGCGACCTGCCGCACGTGATTGCCGACGGCCCATGGATGCAGTGGCACTACGACGTCGTCACCGTGCCGCCAGGTGCCACCGAGCTGGCGTGCAGCGCCGCCGGCACACAGGCCTGGCAGATGGGTCGGGTGTTCAGCACGCAGTTCCACCCGGAGGCCACGGAAACGATGCTGCGGCGGTGGTGCTCGGGTGACGGTGCCGACGAGTTGATCCGCGTCGGGTTGAGCATCGAGGAACTGCTGGCGGTCTCCCGGAGCAACGTCGACCTCAGCCGGGCGAACTCCGACCGCATCGTCGATTGGTTCCTCGAGTCGGTCGTTCCCAGTGAGTTCCACGGCGTGCTAGACAAACCCTGAAATTCTGGTTCCTACAACCAAGGGGGTCCCATGGCCGAGACTGTGGACGAGGACCGCGACCACCTGCACTCGATGGGCTATGCCCAAGAGCTGCATCGCGGCATGAGCACGTTCAGCAACTTCGCGATCAGCTTCTCGATCATCTCGATCCTGGCGGGTGGTATGACCAGCTTCTGGCTCGGCATGGCGACCGGCGGGCCGCGGGTCATCACGCTCGGCTGGATTGTCGTCGGATGCTTCGCGTTGTTGGTGGGCATGGCGATGGGCGAGATCTGCTCGGCCTACCCGACGGCCGGCGGCCTGTACTACTGGTCGGCGAAACTGGCGAAGCGCAACGGCGCCCGTTGGGCATGGTTCACCGGCTACTTCAACCTGATCGGGCAGATCGGCGTGATCGCCAGCGTGGACTACGCGCTGGCCATCTTCACCGGCTACTTCATTCGCATGTTCGACGACACCTTCAAGCTGACGTCGTGGAACATCTTCGCGATCTTCGTCGGCTACTTGATCGTGCACGGCCTGCTGAATACGTTCAGCATCAAGCTGGTGAAGTGGTTCGGCGACATCAGCGTGTGGTGGCACGTGGTCGGCGTGGTCATCATCGCCAGCGTGCTGTTCATCGCTCCCAGTAACACTCGTGGCATCGGCGGTGCCTTCGATCAGTCACCCGAGGGCCTCACCGGTTGGAAGGGCGGCCTGTTCATCACGATCTATCTGTTCTCGCTCGGCCTGCTGCTGGCCCAATACACGATCACGGGCTTCGACGCCTCCGCACACGTCAGTGAGGAGACGGTGGGCGCTCGCACGGAGGCCCCGAAGGCCATCGTGCGCTCGATCTACATCTCGGCCATCGCTGCACTCGTGATGAACCTGGCGATGATCTCAGCATTGCCGAAGAAGGGCAAGGAAGGCGACGCCGTCTACGGCGGCATCGTCTTTGGCGATGCGAAGGATCCGTTCCTCGTCAATGCAGCACCGCGTCTGATCTCACACGCGCTCGGAACGGGTTCGGCCAAGCTGCTGGTGTTCATCGCGCTGATGGGTCAGTTCTTCTGCGGCCTCGCGTCCGTCACGGCCAACAGCCGCATGATCTACGCGTTCAGCCGCGACGGCGCGCTGCCCGGTTCGAAGCACTGGCACAAGATCAACAAGAAGACCCGCACACCAACCAACTCGGTGTGGCTCGGTGTGTCGCTCTCGGCGTTGGTCGGAGCGACGTCGCTGTACGTCCGCGGCGAGGGCGCCGGCCGGTACTCGACTGCCTTCTTCGCGATGACCGGGATCTGTGTGATCGGCCTGTACATCGCGTATGCAATCCCGATCTACCTGCGGCTCACGAACCCCGACTTCCAAGTCGGCCCGTGGAACCTGAAGGGTCGTCACAAGATCGTCGGCTGGACCGCGTTGGTATGGATCGCGCTGATCACGGTGCTCTTTGTCGCTCCGCTCTTCTGGCCGTTCTGGCCGATCTGGGGCAGTGGCAACGAAATCCAAGCGCTGGCCACCGAGAGCGACCACTTCTTCCGACAGAACAACTTCAACTTCACCGGCCCGCTGATCCTCCTGGCGGCACTTTTCGTGTTCGGCTACTGGCACTTCAGCGGCAAGAAATGGTTCACCGGCCCGAAGGTGCAGGGCACCCACGAAGAGCTACTGGCCATCGAGCGCGAGCTCGACGCGGTCGAGCACGGTCGGGCGGTCTAGCGGATCTCGGTCTGGGGGAGCACCGTTTGTGATGCTGTTCACTTGGCGTAGTAGCTTCATCCCCGATGTCTGACTTCCTGCGCGACTACCTCAACGTGGTGTGGTTCGCGGCCATTGCACTCGTGCTGGCCAGCCTGCTCCTCGGCATCTCCGCCATCATCCGACCCAACAAGCCGTCGGCGGAAAAGAACATCGCCTACGAAAGCGGCGTCAACCCGGTCGGCGACGGTTGGTCGCAGAGCCAGGTGCGCTACTACATCTTCGCCCTGTTGTTCGTGGTGTTCGACGTGGAAGCAGTGTTCATCTTCCCGTGGGCCACCCGCCTCGAGACGTACGGCACGTTCGGTCTCGTTGAGATGGGTATTTTCGTCTTCGTCCTGCTCCTTGGCCTCGTGTACGCGTGGCGCAAGGGCGTACTGCGCTGGGTGTAATCACATGGGTCTCGTCGACAAGGGGCGCTTGCCCAAACCGCTCACGTCCCTGTTCAACATGGGTCGTTCTTACAGCCTCTGGGTGTACCAGTGGGGCTTGGCGTGCTGCGCCATCGAAATGGGTGCTGCATTCGCGTCGCCCCGCTACGACGTCATGCGTCTCGGCGTCATCCCACTGCCCGCCAGCCCTCGCCAGGCCGACCTCGTGGTCATCTCTGGCACCGTCACCGACAAGATGGCCCCCAGCATCAAGCGTCTCTACGAGCAGATGCCCGAGCCGAAGTACGTGATCAGCATGGGTTCGTGCGCCAACTGCGGCGGCCCCTACTGGGACAGCTACTCGGTCACCAAGGGTGTCGACCAGATCATCCCGGTCGACATCTACGTACCCGGCTGCCCGCCGCGGCCCGAGGCCCTGTTGGAAGGTGTCGTGCTCCTGCAGCAGCGCATCAAGAACGAAGACATGGGTGCCCGTTGGCGCGGCGAGGGCTACAAGGCCATCGTGCGTGAACCGATCGTCGTCGGAGGTGGCGCAATTGAGTGACGAGACGCTCGCACTCCCCGGCGACGCACTGCGCGAAGGTGTGGTTTCGGCCCTGCGCGATGCGCTCGGCGCAGATCTGCTCGACAGCCTGATCAAGCCCAACGACGATGTGTGGGTGCGTGTCAGCGGCGAGGCCTGGCAGCAGGCTGGTCGCGTACTGCGCGACACCGTCGGTTGCGACTATTTCTGCTTTCTCTCGGCGATCGACTGGATGCCCAGTCCGTACGGCAAAAGTGAAGACGACCCCACGGCGCCCACGCCCGAACGCAGCACCGAGATCGTGCAGGGCTACGCCGGTGGCAGCACCCGCTTTCAGGTGTTCGCCCGCGTCACCAATCTGTCGAAGCACTTCGGGGTCACGATCAAGGCCGATGTGGCTGACGAAGCCCTCGCCGTGGACACCTGGATCCCGGTGTACGCCGGCGCCAACTGGCACGAACGCGAGTGCCACGAGATGTTCGGCATCGGTTTCACCGGCCACCCCGACCTGCGCAACATGTACCTGCCCACCGACTTCGAGGGGCACCCGCTGCGCAAGGACTTCCCGTTGCTGGCGCGCATCATCAAGCCGTGGCCAGGTCTCGCCGATGTGGAACCGCTCCCCGGTGGCGACGACGATGAAGAAGGTGCAGAGTCGTGACTGACATCGCAGATCGTCAGAAACTCAGCTACATCGCGGCTCAGGCCGCCGATGCCCGCTTGAACGTCGAGCTCGAGACCGAGGGTATGACCCTCAACATCGGCCCCCAGCACCCGGCGACGCACGGCACCCTGCGCATCATCGTGCGGCTCGACGGTGAGCAGGTGATCTGGGCCGAACCCAGTGCCGGTTACATGCACCGTGGCTACGAGAAGCTCACCGAGGTGCGCACGTTCCCGCAGGTCACGGCACTTGTCAACCGCATCGACTGGCTGGGCAGCTTCGCGAACGAAGTACCGTTCATCCTGGCTGCTGAGAAGCTGATGGACATCGAGGCCCCGGCCCGTGCCCAGCACATTCGCACGATCCTGTTCGAGCTCAGCCGCATCGCCAACGTGTCGCTGTTCCTCGGCGATCTTGGTGTGCAGCTCGGCGCAGTCACCCCGGTGTTCATGGCGTTCCGCGACCGTGAGCACGTGCTGAACCTGATCGAGTCGGCGACCGGTGGGCGCTTCCACCCCAACTTCGACCGCATCGGCGGCTTGAAGGACGACCTGCCGGCCGGCTTCATCACCGAGTGCAAGCAAGTGATGAAGAAGTTGCGCAACTTCTGCGACGAGATGGAAGACCTGCTGTTCGGCAACGAGATCTTCCAGAGCCGTCTCCGCGGTATCGGCGTCATCCCCGCCGAGGTGGCCAAGCAGTACGGCCTGTCCGGCGCCAACCTGCGCGCCAGCGGCGTCGACTGGGACCTACGCCGCGACCAGAAGCTGCCGCTCGCGTACGACAAGGTGGAGTGGAAGGTCTGGACCCATCCGGACGGCGACTGCTTCGCCCGTTGCTGGATCCGTCTGCAGGAGACCCGCGAGGCCACCAAGATCGTCGACCAGTTGCTCGACACGATGCCCAGCGGCCCGGTGATGGCCAAGGTGCCGCGCATCATCAAGGTGCCCGAGGGCGAGGCGTTCGTCAGCACCGAGAACCCGCTGGGGGAGATGGGCTACTACGTCGTCAGCAAGGGCGACCTTGGCCCGTTCCGCGTGAAGATCCGCTCGGCCAGCTTCAACAACGTCTCCATCGTGCCGTGGGTGTTGCGTGGCGTGTACGTCCCCGACGTCATCTCCATCCTCGCCTCGCTGTACTTCATCCTGGGAGACATCGACCGATGAACCTCGCAGTCACCATTCCCTACTGGGGCCAGTCACTGCTGCGGGTACTCGGCGGCACCGTCGCGGTGCTGCTGCCCGCCGGCACGATCGTGTACCTGTTCCTGTTCAAGATGATGAGCTTCATGCAGAGTCGTCTTGGCCCCATGGAAGCTGGTCCGTACGGCTCGATGCAGCTGTTCGCCGAGGTGGGCAAGTGGCTGCAGAAGGAAGACATCACGCCGGCTCGCGCCGACAAGCGTGTGTTCCGTGCCGCCCCACTGGTCGTGTTGGTGAGCACATTCCTGCTCGTCGCCGTGGTGCCCTTCGGCCCCGACGCCTACTTCACCCAGTTCGATGCCGGCCTCTTCTACATGCTCGCCGTTAGCAGCATCAGCACGCTCGGCATCCTGATGGCCGGTTGGTCCAGCGCCAACAAGTACTCGCTGCTCGGTGGTCTGCGTGCGGCCGGTCAGTTGATCGCATACGAACTGCCGATGGTGTTGTCAGTGCTGGGTGTCGTCATCCAGGCCGGCTCGATGAACCTGCAGACGATCGTCATCAAGCAGAACAGCGACAGCATCTTTGGCTGGAACGGGCTCGGCTACCCCTACATCGCCACCCAGTTCGTCGGTTTCCTGGTGTTCATGGTCTCGGTGCAGGCCGAACTCACCCAGACTCCATTCGACATGCCGATCGCCGAATCCGAACTCGTGTCCGGCTACATGACCGAGTATTCGGGCTTCCGCTTCCTGATCTTCTTCATCGCCGAGTTCGCCACCGCCGGTGTGTTCGCGCTCATCGCGAGTGTGCTGTTCCTCGGCGGCTGGGGCATCCCGTTCAGTTGGTTCGGCTGGCACTCGGTGGATTCCATCGACAACTGGATGAACGTCGCCGGCCCACTGGTGATGGTCACCAAGATGATGGTGCTCGCCGGCATCATCATGTGGGTCCGCTTCAGCTACCCGCGCTTCCGTGAGGACCAACTCCAGCGCTTCGCTTGGAAGGTGCTCATCCCGGTGTCGCTGATCAACATCATGCTCACGGCGATCTTCAAGGTGGCCTTCTGATGGCGAACAATCCCATTCCGGGCCGCGGCCTCTTGAAGGGTCTTGGAGTCACCGCCAAGACGATGGCCCAGACGCTGAAGCCGAAGAAGCTCGGAGGCGGCGCGGCCACCGTGCAGTACCCGCACGAGAAGGAGACGCCGCCGCTTCGGGCACGAGGCGTCATCGCTCTACACGAAGACAACTGCACCTCATGCATGCTCTGCGTTCGTAGCTGCCCCGACTGGTGCATTTACATCGAGGGCCACAAGGAACTCGCTCCGCCGCGCCGTGCCGGTGGCGCACCCCGCAAGGTCAACAAGCTCGACCGCTTCGACATCGACTATGCGCTGTGCATGTACTGCGGTATCTGCGTCGAGGTGTGCCCGTTCGATGCGCTCTTCTGGAGCCCAGAGTACGAGTACAGCGAACCCAAGATCTCCGACCTGCTGCACGACAAGACCAAGCTCGGTGAATGGATGGAGACGGTGCCCGCGGCTCCCGAGCTCGAGGTCGGCGCCGAGAAGAAGAAGGGGAAGTGATGATGCTCGCTTCCGATATCCAGGTCGCGCAGAACATCGGGTTCGGCATCATCGCCGCCGTGATGGTGCTTGCCGCCATCCGCGTCGTCACCAGCAAGAACGTGGTGCACGCAGCGCTGTCCCTGATCGCGGTAATGGCCGGTGCCGCCGCCCAATACCTGCTGCTGTCGGCCGAGTTCGTCGCCGTCACTCAGGTACTGGTGTACATCGGCGCCGTAATGGTGCTGTTCCTGTTCGGCGTCATGCTCACCCGAGCCAAGCTCGGCAAGGACGTCGACCTGGACAACAAGGGCGCATGGGCGTACGGCGCTCCGATCGCCCTGCTGATGTTGGGTGTGATGGTGTACGTGCTCACCAAGGGCTTCAAGGACACCAAGATCAGCGTCAGCGGCAAGGGAAGCAACGTGGGCCAGAACAGCCTGCTCAGCGACAAGATCTTCTCGTCGTACGCGCTGCCCTTCTGGGCGCTCTCGTTCGTACTGCTCGCCGCCGTGATCGGCGCCATCGTGCTGGCCCGGAAGGACTGAGGACGCCATGCTGATCAACAACTTCCTCGTACTTGGCGCAGTGCTGTTCTGTATCGGCGTGTACGGCGTCATCGTGCGCAAGAACGCCGTGCTGGTGCTGATGAGCATCGAACTGATCCTCAACTCGGTGAACATCAACCTGTTGGCCTTCGATCGCCTGTGGGCCGAGAGCGGCAACAACGACGGCAGCGTGTTCGCGCTGTACATCATCGCCGTGGCCGCCGCCGAAGTCGGCGTGGGTCTGGCGCTCGTGCTGCTCATCTTCCGCAACCGCAAGACCATCGCTCTCGACGACCTGTCGGAAATGAAGGGCTGACGAATGCTGCTCGCCTCTGAAACTGCGGCTGCGTCCGGCTGGTTCCTCGCGCACGCGTGGCTGATCCCGGTCATCCCGGCGGTCGCCTTCTTCCTGATCATCTTCTTCGGCAAGCGCCTGCCCCGTGGCGGTAGCGAGATCGGCATCGCCGCGATGCTCGCCTCGCTGGTCATCGCTTCCGGAACCGCCTACCAGTGGATCCACCTCGTCGGCTCCACCGAACACGCTGACGCCGTCAGCAAGACGGTGACGTGGTTCGAGATCGGCAGCCTGAAGGTCGGTATCGGTTCACGTATCGATGGCCTGGCGATGATGCTGCTGTTCCTCGTGGCGTTCATCTCCACGCTGGTGCAGATCTACTCCACCGAGTACGTACGTGGCGATCGCCGCTACACGCACTTCTTCGCCAGCCTCACGCTGTTCTCCGCCGGAATGCTCACCATGGTGCTTGCACCGAACATGGTGCAGTTGATCCTCGGCTGGGAGATCATGGGCCTCTGCTCGTTCATGCTCATTGGTCACTGGTGGGAGGAGCGGGCCAACAGCGAGGCTGCCCTCAAGGCGTTCTGGACCGTCCGTGTCGGCGACATGGGACTGCTCGTCGGCACCGGTGTGCTGCTGGCCCTGTTCGGCAACCTCGACATCAGTGAGATCAACACCAAAGCGGCCGAGTTCAGCGGCAACCATGCGCTCTTGGCCTTTGCCGCAGTGGCCCTCTTCATTGCCTGTATCGGCAAGAGCGGTCAGTTCCCGTTGCACACCTGGTTGCCCGACGCCATGGCCGGCCCTACCCCTGTGTCGTCGCTGCTGCACTCCAGCACGATGGTCGTGGCCGGTGTGTTCCTGGTGGCCCGGCTCTACCCGGTGTTCCACACTGGCCTCGACATCAACATCGTCGGCCATCACTTCAACCTGATCGCGATCATCGGTGGTATCACCGTGCTCATCGCCGCCGGTCTGGCGTTCGTGCAGAACGACATCAAGAAGGTGCTGGCGTACTCCACGGTCAGCCAGCTCGGCTACATGATGATGGGCCTCGGCGTCGGCGCCTGGATGCCGGCGGTGTTCCACATCTTCACCCACGCCTTCTTCAAGTGTTGCTTGTTCTTGTGCGCTGGCTCGGTGGCTCACACTGGTAGCCACCACAGCTTCGACATGAAGAAAGACATGGGCGGCCTCCGTAAGAAGATGCCGATCACGTTCGGCACCTGGATGATCAGCACTGCTGCGCTCTGCGGCGTGCCGTTCTTCAGCGGCTTCTTCTCCAAGGACGAGATCATCGACTCGGCCAAGGGCAACGATTACAAGGTGTTCTTCGTGGTGGGTCTGATCGGTGCGTTCATGACCACCGCCTACATGACCCGCGCCACCTACCTCACGTTCTTCGGCAAGGCCCGTGGCGGTGCTGCTCACTTCGTCGGCGAGCACGAGGATCACAGCCACGAGGAGGCCCACGACGAGGGTCACGATAAAGCTGACGCTCATGGTCACGACGATCATCACGCACCGGTCGTGCACGGCAAGCCGCTCAGCTTCGCCCCGGACGACTCGCCGTGGCAGATCACCGTGCCGTTGATGATCCTCGGTGCTCTGGCATTGGTCGCGGGTTATCTCAACGCCGCACCGTTCAAGATCGAGAAGTTCCACGAGTGGCTGCACAGCAGCATCGGTGTCGAGGTTCCTGAGGCGCCGAAGTTCGAATGGCTCAACGCAGTTCCCAGCATTCTGCTCGTCGCTGCTGGCTTCGCGGTCAGCCTATTGATCTGCAAGGCCGTGTTCGGCGAGGGCAACTCGCCGCTCAAGGGACTCACCCAGCGCAACGCGCTGCTCGGTGCCGGGCACAAGTTCCTCGTGAACAAGTACTACCTCGACACTCTGTACGAGAAGGTCATCGTCCGTAGCATCGCTCACCCGATCAGCGCCGCTGCGTACTGGACGAACCAACACATCCTCGACGGCATCGTCAACGGTGTCGGCAAGGGTGGCAAGAAGACCGGTGAACTGGTCTACAAGTACATCGACCAGGGTCTGGTCGATGGTGTGGTGAATGGCAGCGGCACGACCGCCACCCATGCGGGTGGCGCGTTGCAGCCGGTGCAATCAGGCAAGGTCAACCTGTACGGAGCGCTGCTGTTCGGTGCCGCAGCAGTCGGTGCGCTCGTACTCGTACTCGTCAACAGCTAGTCGGCTCGTCAAAGGGACATGCGATGATTCAAGAACAACAATGGCTGCTCAGCCTGGGCACCTTCCTGCCGTTGGCGGGTGTCCTGGTGATGCTGTTCATCCCCAAGAAGGACGAGGCGATGGCCAAGGGCGTCGCCCTGCTAACGGCGGTCGCCACGTTGGGGGTGGGCATCTACACACTGGTCAAGTTCGACTATGGCCAGAGTCAGAAGCTGCAGTTCTTCACCACCAACAAGTGGATCTCGCCGATCAAGGCGACGTACACGATCGGCCTCGACGGCATCAGCCTCCCGCTGTACATCCTGTCGATGGTCATCACCGTGCTGGTGATGGTCTATAGCTGGAACCACGTACCGAACCCGGGTAACGCCAAGGCATTCTTCATTCTGATGCTCGTTCTGCAGGTCGGTATGGCCGGCACGTTCGTCGCCCAGGACCTGATCCTGTTCTTCGTGTTCTTCGAACTCGTGTTGCTGCCGATGTACTTCATGATCGGTGTCTGGGGTGGCGAGAACCGCCAGTACGCCTCGTTGAAGTTCTTCCTCTACACGATGTTCGGGTCGGCGCTGATGCTCGTCGCGTTCATTGCGATGTTCATCGTCACCAAGAACCACGCCACGAACCCGGACGCCGCCAACTTCAGCTTCCAGTGGTTCCACGCGAACGCGCCTGGTATCGCCCGCAACACCGCAATCTGGATCTTCGGCGGCATGTTCGTCGGCTTCGCCGTCAAGGTGCCGATGTTCCCGTTCCACACGTGGTTGCCCGACGCCCACACGCAGGCCCCGACGCAGGGTTCGGTCATCCTGGCCGCCATCCTGCTGAAGCTGGGTACGTACGGTTTCGTCCGTATCGCGCTCCCGTTCCTGCCGCAGGCGGCCAAGACCTGGGCGCCGATCATCGCCGTCCTCGCAGTCATCGGCATCATCTACGGCGCCCTGGGCTGTTTGGCTCAGACCGACATGAAGCGCCTGATCGCCTTCTCCTCGGTGGCCCACATGGGCTTCGTCATGCTCGGCATCAGCACGCTCACCCCGCTGGGTATCAACGCTGCGCTGTTCGGCATGGTCGCCCACGGCCTCATCACCGGCATGCTCTTCTTCGTCGCCGGTTCGGTGAAGGAGCGCTACCACACGCTGGAGATCAAGCGCCTCAGCGGCATGCTCAAGCAAGTGCCGCATCTCGGCTGGATCTTGGGCTTCTGCGCGATGGCCTCGCTCGGTCTCCCCGGTCTGGCCGGTTTCTGGGGCGAGTTCCCGGCGCTGCTCGCCAGCTGGAGCCCGGCCACCATCCTCACCGACTCCGCGATGGGCAACCACGAGCTGCTCTACCGAGTGCTCACGGTCATCTCCGCCTTCGGTACGGTGCTCGCCGCGGGCTACCTGCTGTGGCTGTACCAGCGCACCGCGTTCGGCGAGCCGTCCGAGGAGTTTGCTGCTCACGGCCACGACGATCACGGCCACAGCGATATCCACGACGTCAATGTCTTCGAGTGGATCGCCTGGACCCCGCTGCTGATCGGCATCGTCGTTCTCGGTGTCGTCCCGTCGCTCATGTTCAAGGTGATGGATCCGGCCGTCCAGCAGCTCACCTCGGTCTTCGGGAAGTAATCACGTGATCGCCTTCAGCGCACCCATCGTCGACTATCACGCGTTGGCGCCCGAGCTCGTGCTCGCGGCAGGTATCTGCCTCGTGTTGCTCGTCGACCTGTTCGTTCCCGCCCACCGCAGGTGGATCACGGGCACGATCAGCGGGTTGGTGCTGCTCGGCGCACTGCTGCCGGTGGTGACGCTCGCAGTCTTGGGCGGCGATGTACGCGATGTGCTCAGCGGCGACGGCATCAGCGGCCGGTACGTGGTCGACAACTTCGCCCTTGTGCTCAAGGCGCTCTTCCTGCTCTCGGGTTATGTGGTCGTGCTGCTCAGCACGAACGAGATCGAGGATGGCGGCTATTACCAGGGCGAGTACTACGTGCTCTTGCTCAGCAGTGTGCTCGGCATGGTGATGATGGCCAGCTCGCGCGACCTCGTCAGCGTGTTCGTGGCGCTCGAGTTCCTCTCGATCCCGGCGTACATGATGGCCGCCTGGAAGAAGCGCGATCGCAAGAGCAACGAGGCCGGCGTCAAGTACTACCTGCTCGGAGTGTTCGCCAGCGCAGTCATGCTCTACGGCATGAGCCTGTTGTACGGCATCGCTGGCAGCACCAAGCTCAGCGTCATTGGCGAGAAGATCACCTTGTCCGGCCCCCGCACCGGCATTGAAGTGATCGCAGTGGTGTTCGTCATCGTCGGCTTCTCCTTCAAAGTCAGCGCCGTGCCGTTCCACACGTGGGCACCCGACACCTACGAGGGTGCGCCCACACCGGTGACGGCGTTCCTCAGCGTTGCGTCCAAGGCCGCCGGTTTCGTCGGGCTGATGATCATGGTGTACCTCGCCTTCCCGCTGGCACGCGATGTCTACCGTCCGTTCCTCTGGGTGCTGGCAGCGCTGACGATGACCGTCGGCAACCTGGTTGCGCTCAAGCAGAAGAACCTGGTGCGCATGCTGGCGTACTCCAGCGTCAGCCAGGGTGGTTTCATCCTGATGGCGTTGGCGATGGCCTTCACCAACGGCTCGGAGGAATCTTCCCTACGCGCCATCATCGTCTATCTCATCATCTACGCAGCCACGAACCTCGGTGCCTTCGCCGTCGTGATCGCCGTGGCTCGTCGCACCAAGAGCGCCGAGATCTCCAGCTACGGCGGTCTGTTCAACTACGCACCCGGCCTGACGGTGATGATGACGTTGTTCCTCGCCTCGCTGGCTGGCATCCCGCCGCTCGGCGGTTGGTACGCCAAGTTCGGTGCCTTCCGCGCGGCAGTCGACGCGGGTGGCGGCTGGGGCTACACCATCGCCATCGTCGGTGCCGCCAACGCGGTCGTGGCCACGGCGTACTACATCACCGTGATGCGCGAGATGTGGATGAAGCCGGTGCCCGAGGGTGCCGACACCAGCGCGGTGAAGGTGCCCGCCTCCCTGGTGGCCGCCCTCACCATCACCGGTCTGGCAACTCTCGCGTTCGGTGTGGTGCCCGGCATCATCGCCAAGGTGGGCTCACTCACCGACCTCACCGGTGCCTTCCACGGCTGATGAGCTCCTGGCGGCGCAACGCGCCGCTGGACGCCCGCTGAGGTTCGACGAGTACATGGCGATCGCGCTCTATGGAGCGCACGGGTTCTACACCTCCGGCGGGAGCGCTGGCAGACGTGGTGATTTCCTGACATCGCCAGAGGTGGGACCGTTGTTTGGCGCCGTGGTGGCCCGCTGGATCGAGGCGGAGTTCCGTCGGTTGGGTGAGCCCAGCGACTTCCGCATCGTGGAGGCGGGTGCCGGGCCGGGCACGTTGGCCCGCAGCATCCTGCTCGCCGCACCACAGTTCACCGATCGTTACGCGACCGTGGAGATCTCGGCTGCCCAACGACTGAAGCACCCTGCTGGCGTGCAGGTGCTGGGGGAGATGCCAGAGGAACCCTTCGTCGGTGTCATCCTCGCCAACGAACTGCTGGACAACCTGCCGTTCCGGTTGGCGGTGTTCGATGGCGGCTGGCGTGAGGCCGTGGTGGAGATCGCGCCCGATGGAACCGCCAGCGAGCGTCTGTGCGCTGCCCCCGAGGACTGGAGAGCACTCCCCGTGAGCGCACCGCACGGAGCGCGCGCTCCGATCCAGTCGGCCGCAGCCGAGTGGGTGCGCCACGCCCAGAGCCTGTTGACGGCGGGCACGCTGCTGTCGTTCGACTACTTCACAGCCCGCACCTCCACGTTGGCCCTGCGTCCGTGGCGAGAGTGGCTGCGGACCTATCGAGGTCACGAACGTGGCGGCCATTACCTTCGCGATATTGGCCAACAGGACATCACCACCGAGGTTTCGCTGGATCAACTCCCCGAACCGCACGCTGTTCGCACTCAGGCGCAGTTCCTGCAGCGGTGGGACATCGAGGCGTTGGTCGATGAAGGCCGCACCGCCTGGGAGCAGGCCGCTGCGGCGCCGACCCTGGCCGCACTGCGGATGCGGAGTCGTATCCGCGAGGCGGAATGCCTGCTCGACCCGCTAGGTCTCGGCTCGTTCCTGGCGGTGGAGTGGTGACGTGCGGTGGCTCTCGACTTCGCTGGCGACAGCCGCTCATCGAGATGGGTCGAATGACCCATCGCCAAGAACACATGCCGTCTCTACACTGAAATGACAATCGACAGGAGATCGAGAATGAATACACGTCAGCGAACCGGATGGGTCACCATCGCCCTGGGAGTCCTCGCCACGGCCGCCAGTATCACCATGGTCGGAGGTTCCGCCTCAGCCGGAGTCGGCTACCCATCGCCGAACCTGGCTGACTCACAGCAGGTCGACCTTCATGCCAACACTGCCAGCATCGACAACGGCGACTGCCCGAACGACAGCGACCAGTGGTGGCACTTCCTGATCCCGCCCAATGGTGGTCAGGTGTACTCGATGGTCGAGGTCTACCTCGTGATCGATGGTGTGAATGGCAACAGCGCAGTGAAGTACACGCCGGCGAGCGCCGACTATGAGCTCAGCAGCTCAGGTCACCTCAACAGCTTCTTCATCAAGGTGCCTGCCGGAGCGAGCTACACCGACCTGGTGAAGGCCGGTTCTTACGTCGTGGCCACTCCTGCAAGTCCTGAGACCGAGCTGTTCAACCTGTCGCACATCTGCGCTCCCGACGGCGGTGGGGAGTCGACGACCACGACGACCGAGGCGGCGACCACGACGACCGAGGCGGCGACCACGACGACCGAGGCGGCGACCACGACGACCGAGGCGGCGACCACGACGACCGAGGCGGCGACCACGACGACC
>WLIV01000008.1 GCA_009702045.1 Actinomycetota bacterium
GCAGTGGGCATCAATGTCGTGCGCACGCGCTATGTGCACACGATTCTCGGTGGAGCGCTCGCGGGCATCGGTGGTGTGTGTTTCTCACTCTCGATCGTGCCGACATGGCAGGACGGAATGACGGCCGGCCGCGGCTGGATCGCCATCGCCTTGGTGATCTTCGGCTTCTGGAGGCCCGACCTGGCGATGGTCGGCGCGTATGTGTTTGGCGCCTTCTCCAGCCTCAGTCTGACGCTGCAAGCCCGTGGTGTGAAGATCACCCCGCAACTGTTGGATTCGTTGCCATACGTGATGACCATCGCAGTGCTCGTTGCAGTCTCGGGTGGCTGGGCCAAGCGGCGCCTTGGTGCTCCAGCGGCGCTGGGTATCCCCTACGAACGCGAAGAACGCTGACGCTCGTCGTCAGGACCGGGGCGCCGCCTACCGCGCTCCTGCTTCGAGGAGCGCTCGCTGCGTGAGCACTTTGGCCAGATGTGTGCGGTACTCGGGGCTGGCGCTGAGATCGTTCGGTGGCTCGGCCTGCGTGGCCGCCAGCTGAGCTGCGTCGGCAGCGGACGCACCGCCGGCGAGCGCTTCCGAGACATCGGTGGCCAACACCGGAGTACTGGCCATGTTGAACAGGGCGACACCACTCTGCGTGCCTCGTACCCAGGCGGCGACACCGACGATGCCCCAGTCCTGTGCTCGGCGGGTGAACTTCTGGAAGCTGAAGCCGGCACCCTGCATCGTGGGCACGCGGATCTCGATCAGCATCTCGTCTGCTGCGAGCACGGTGGTGAGATACCCCTGGAAGAACTCGCTCGCCGGAATCTCCCGGGTGCCATGTGGACCCTGGGCCACGTAGGTGGCGCCGAGTGCGAGCGTGGCTGCGGGCAGATCGCTGGCCGGGTCGGCGTGAGCCAGACTGCCGCCGATGGTGCCACGGTGACGTACTTGCGGATCGCCGACATGCGCTGCGGCGAGCGCCAGCAGCGGCGCGTGTTGCGTCAGCACCGGGCTGTGTTCGAGGTCGGTATGGCGGGTGAGCGCGCCGATGGCGACGTGATCGCCTGACTCGCGGATGTACCGCAGTTCGGTGAGGCGACCGACGTCGACCAGCACACTGGGCTGGGCGAGGCGCAGCTTCATCAGCGGGAGCAGGCTGTGGCCGCCGGCGAGCAGTTTGGCCTCGTCGCCGTGCTGACCGACGAGGCTGATCGCTTCCGCTGCTGAACCGGCGCGGACATAGTCGAAGGTGCACGGGATCATGCCGCACCACCGGTCTCGGCGGCGCACGTCATGACCGCTTTGACGATGTTGTGGTAGCCGGTGCAGCGGCACAGGTTGCCCTCGAGCCCCGAACGTATGTCGGCCTCGGTGGGGTGCGGGTGCTCGGCCAACAGCGAGGTGGCGGCCATCACCATGCCGGGTGTGCAGTACCCGCACTGCAGACCGTGGCACTGCATGAAGGCCCGCTGCATCGGGTGCATGACGGTGCTCCCGTCGGCAGCGACGGTGGCCAGACCCTCGATCGTGGTCACCACGCTCCCATCGGCCTGCACGGCGAGGATGGTGCAGCTCTTCACCGAGTCGCCGTCAACGTGCACCGTGCACGCACCGCACGACGATGTGTCGCAGCCGACGTTCGTGCCGGTGAGGCCAATGGCTTCGCGCAGGTGATGCACGAGCAGCGTGCGCGGCTCGACCTCGTGTTCGTGATGTCTGCCGTTGACGCTCATCTGCACCAGCATGGTCAGGCTCCATCCACCACGTACATGCGCAATTCGGCAGCGTTGGCGCGAAGTGCGCGTGCGGTCCGATACTGCTCGCTCTCGTACCAGGCCATCGCCGCGTCGCGAGTGTCGAACTGCAGGACAACCGTGCGTTCGGGCACCTCGCCGCCCTCGAGTGAGGTGGTGGCGCCGCCGCGTACCAAGTAGCTGCCGCCAGCACTGGCGACGGTTGGGGGGGCAGCGATCTTGTACTGCTCATACTGCTCGAGGTCGGTGACCTTGCCTTGCACGATGACGAACGCAGACATTGCGACCTCCAGGTCAGTTGAGGGGCCGGTGGTGGTGCGGCATCCGACGAGGCAGAGTAGCGGCGAACACGATCGCGAACACCGCTGCCGCGACGAGGCCGATGGTGGCGCCGGGTGCCGAGTCGAGGTGGTAGCTGAGCATCAGTCCCACGACTGCCTCGCCGACGCCCAGACACATCCCCCACAAGGTCATCTGCCGCAGTGTGCGGGCGAACAGGCGCGATGTTGCCGCTGGCGTCACCAACATCGTCACGGACATCACCGTGCCGACGGTGCGCAGGCTGATCACCACGACGACGGCCAACAGCACGACGAGCACGGCCTGTACCAACTCGACGCGCACCCCCACCTGCTCGGCCTGCACATGATCGAACGTCGCCAGACGGAGTTCGCCGAACAGCGCGAAGACCACCAACAGTGCACTGCCGCCAAGGCCGAAGTTCAACCAGATATCGCCCCAGGTGACAGTGAGCACTCGACCGAACAGGAAGTGGGTGAGTTCGACTCCGGTGTCGAGACGCGAGATGACCACCACGCCAACGGCGAAGAACGCAGTGCCGAGGACGGCGATCACCGTCTCCTGCCCGAGGCGCCGGTTGGAGGAGAACAGCACGAGAAGGACGGCGATGAGCAGCCCGGCACCCATGGCTCCAAAGAGCACGTTGATGCCTGCGGCATACGCGAGGCCCACACCGGCGAGCGTTCCGTGCGACATCGCGTCGCCGAGGTTCGCCATGCGACGTAGCACGACCCAGGTGCCCACGACGGGAGCGACAGCGCCGATGATGATCGCCGCGAGGAACGCGCGTTGCATGAACTCGGCCTGGAACGGTTCAGTCAACCACTGCATCGCGCGCCCCCGACCCGAAGACTGTCTCCAGCAACTCCACCGAGAGCACCTGCTCGGGCGGTCCGTCACCGCGCAGCGTGCCGTTGATCGCCAGACAGCGGTCGAACCGGCGGCGAGCGAGCGCCAAGTCGTGGGTAGCGACGAGTAGCGAGGTTCCTTCTGCGGCGAGTGAACGAAACACCTCGAACAGCTCAAGCGTCGTCGGCTGATCGACACCGCTGAGCGCCTCGTCCAGCAGCACTACCGATGCTTGTTGTGCCAAGGCCCGCGCCAGGTAGGCGCGCTGCAGTTGTCCTCCGGAGAGTTCGCTGAGGGCACGCTCCTCGGCACCTTCGAGAAACACCTTCGCCAGGCTCTGTGAAGCGACGGTTCGGTCCTCAGCGGTTGGACGGCTCCACCAGCGGCGGAAACGACGGCGGCCAGCAAGCACCAGTTCGCCCACCGTGATCGGGAAGTGCAGATCGCTGTCGTTGCGCTGCGGTATGTAGGCGATGTCCATGCGGTCGGTGTGGTCGTGGCAGTGCACGCCGTTGACCTCGACGACTCCGGTGTGATTGACAAGTCCGCAGATCGCCTTGAACAGCGTGCTCTTCCCGGAGCCGTTCGGGCCGATCACGCCGATCAGCTCGCCGCGCCCGACGGAGAACGAGACGTTGTGTAGCGCCTCGGTGGGGCCGTAGTGCACTCCCAGGCCTGCCACGTCGAGCACGGAGTGCACGTTGCCGTGGTCATGTGGGAGGTTGCTGTGGTGATGATGATCGTGACGGTTCATGCGCAGCCCAATCCTGCACGTAACGCGCTGAGGTTGGCGCGCATCGCCCGCACGTAGTCGAGGCCGGCCGACAGCTCGTCGCGTGACAGCGTCTCGAGGGTGTTCAACGCACTCGTGGCCGCGCCGGTTTCGTCGGCCACTGTGCGCGCCAGGTCGGGAGGCAGGTTCTGCTCGAAAAAGACTGTCCGTACGTGGTCTTCGCGTACAGAGGTGGCCACCTGCTCGAGGGCCTTGGCCGATGGTTCTGCCCCGGGGGAGATGCCTGAGATCGGCACCTGTGTGAGACCGTAGGCGTGGGCCAGATAGCCGAAGGCCTCGTGACCGGTGACGAGTGCGGTGGTCGTACAGCGCGCAAGGCCGGCGCGAAACTCGTGGTCGAGGCCGTCCAGTGACTCGATGTAGGCAGATGCGCGGCGGTTGAACGTGTCGACTCGAACGCTGTCCTGCTCGGCCAGGACAGCCAGTACCTGTTGTGCCATGCGCTGCATGTTGGCTGGGTCCATCCACACGTGCGGGTCGTTGCCCTCACCGAGTTGTAAATGGCGGAGTGGTGCAGTCAGATCGATGATGGTGACGTGGTTGGGCAGCACCCCCAACGCCTGCTCGACACTCGGTTGAAAGCCGCCGCCGAGATAGAACATGACGTCGGCTTGCTCGAGCCGTGTGACCTGCTTGGGCGTGGGTTCGTACTCGTGAGCATCTTCGCCCGGTGGCACGACGGTGATGATGTGTACTTGATCGCCGCCGACGGCGCGCACGATGTCCTCGATCGGGTAGAACGCCACGGCCACCACCAATTTGCCGTCGGCACCGAGATCAGTGTTGGTGGTGGAGCAGCCGCCTGTCAGCCCCGCCGCCAGCGCGACAGCACCGCACGCGAAGGTGGCGCTGAGGTGACGACCCATATCGTCACGCTACCCATCGTGAGAAGTGTTCTCATTTCAATGAGAACACTTCCCGTTAACCTGCTCTACGTGAAACGAGCCGTTGTCCCGCTGCTGTCGCCGACGTCGGCCGCTGCGGTGGTGCAGGCGCTCGCGCCGTTCGAGCTTCGACTGACCGCGAATCGGCGGGTGGTACTCGCCGTGCTGGAGGCGTCCGACCGACCGCTCACCACCGACGAGATCGTGCAACGCGCCGGAGTTCCCACTTCGTCGGCATACCGCAACCTGGGCGAGTTGATGGACGCGGGAGTCGTCGTGCGCATCACCGCCGTTGGTGGCGGCGACCGATACGAACTGGCCGAGCAGTTCTCCGATCATCAGCACCACCACCACCTGGTGTGCATCGAGTGCGGCATTGTCACCGACTTCGACCCCAGCGCGCAGCTCGAGCGGCTGATCGATCGGGAGGTGCAATCACTGCTGGCGACGAGCGGGTTCGAGGTCACGCACCACGTGTTCGACGTGCGCGGTCGGTGCCGCCCGTGTCTACAACGTGGCGGTCTGCGAACCCAGTGAAGGTACGGGCTCAACGGTCGCGTCCGCGGTCGCGGTAACGGGTGCCGGGTTGCGCAGGAACAGCCACATCACCGGAACGACGTAACACCCGTAGGCGAGCACCCGAATCCGTTCGGGTTCGTTCGCCCAGCCGAACAGGCCGTTGAGGAAGTCGTAGAAGGTGCCCTTGGCGAATGGGCCGGAGGTGATGCTCCAGGCCGAATGCATCAGCCACGAGTTGTTGAACTCGAGCAGTTCTGGGAACTCGTGGAACGCCTTGCCAACGAGACCGGCGGCGAACAGGATGAGCACGATGCCCGTGTAGCGGAAGAATGAGCGCAGGTCGATCTTGTTGCTGCCGAGGTACATCGCGATGCCGACCGCCGCGCTGAGCGCCAGGCCGAGCACGCCACCGATGACGACGTCGGCACCCTTGGCGTTGCCAGATTCGGCGCCGAGCAGGAACAGTACGGTCTCGAAACCTTCTCGGGCGACGCCGACGAACGCCACCATGGCGACTCCGGCCAGTGTGGTCGCGCCGTCCACCTTGGCCCGCAGGTGGCCACCCATCGTGTGTGCGTTCTTGTGCATCCACAGGATCATGAACGTGAGCACGATCGCGGCAAGTACGGCGAGCGAACCCTCGACTGCCGGTTCCGCCTTGCCGTTCAATCCTTTGGTGACGGCGTGCACTGCGACTCCGGCGACGACGCAGGCGAGTGTGGCGACACCGGTGCCGAGCCAGACGGCTCGGAGATCTCCTCGACGATCGGTCTTGACCAGGTAGCCGATGAGAACCGCGAGAACGATCGAAATCTCGAGGCCTTCACGCAATGTGATCAGGAACGCTGCACCCATGCTTCCATGTTAGGCATACTGAACAGCTCAGCACAAATGTCCTAACAAGAAATTTCCCGACGCCTATCGTGTGCCCCACACAAAGCGGTGGGTGTGAATACCGAAGTACGTGAAACTCTCGACGCTGCGCACATCAGCGATCGCCCGGATCTCGTCGTCGATCACGTGCAGCAGGCGCGACGAGTCAGCGCACAGCACCTCCACCAGCAGGTCGAAGGAACCGGAGGTGAACACGACGTAGATGACGCCCTCGATGTCCGCGATGCGGTCGGCAACATTGCGTACGTTGCGTTCCACACGGACGCCGAGTGCCGCCATCACCGGGTAACCGAGAGCCAGCGGGTTGGTGACCCCCACGACCTGCACCACACCGGCATCGAGCAGACGCTGCACCCGCAGTCGGGTGGCGGCCGGCGAGAGACCGACCAGCTCGGCAAGATCGGCGTAGCTCGCTCTCCCGTCGCGCTGGAGGGCGTCGATCAACTTCCGGTCGGTGTCGTCGAGGGACATCATCGTCGCCAGTGTCACACGATCCCGGCCGACAGACCGAAATCGATCGGCAGCGCTGCGCCCGTGATCGGTGCTGCGGCCGGCTGGCACAGGAACCAGATGAACTCGGCGACCTCGGCGGGCTGCACAAATCGAGCGCGGGCACCCTGCGGGTAACCGGCCAGCAGTCGGTCGAGGTACGCCTGACGATCGCTGCCGCCGAACGTCTCCGCCTGTCCGTGCAGCATCGGTGACTCCACGTCGCCGGGACACACCGCGTTGACCCGCACACCCTGCGGTGCCAGCTCCAGTGCTAAGGCCTTGGTGAGCAGCGTGACGCCACCCTTCGACGCGCAGTAGACCGCCGCACCGGCATTGCCCTGTAGCCCGGCGTCGCTGGACAGGTTGACCACACAACCCGACGTGGCCACCAGGTGCGGGATCGCCGCGGAGGTGACGAAGTACAGCCCTTTGAGGTTCACCCCGAGCACACGGTCGAACTCCGCCTCGCTGGTGTCGGCGCTGGCGCCCTCGGTCCAGACGCCCGCCGAGTTCACGACCGCGTCCAGCCGGCCGCCCCACTCCACGGCGCGGTCGACCGCAGCACGGCATTGGGCTACGTCGGTGAGGTCGGCAGTGATCGGCAGCACGCGGTCATCCGGAGCGATCGCCGCCGCCCGGAGGTCGACTGCCGCAACCCGCCAACCGCCGTCGAGGAACCGCCGTGTGGTGGCCCCGCCGATACCACCGGCGGCACCGGTCACCAGCACGATCTTCGAACGTGGTGTGCTCACGGTCGCCACGCCCGATCCTCCGGCAGCGAGTTGCCGCCGTCGACCACGATGAGTTGGCCAGTGACGTAGGAGGCCGCAGGGTCGGCAAGGAAGCGCACCACCGCCGCCACTTCGGTGGGCGTCCCGGCGCGGCCGGTCGGGGTCAGCGTGCCCGCCACCTTTTCGTGGCCCAACGACGCGGCGGTACTGATCCAGCCAGGAGCGACAGCGTTCACGGTAATGCCGTCACCTGCAGTCTCGAGGGCGACGGCCCGAGTGAGCCCGTGCACGCCAGCCTTGGCGGCGTGGTAAGCGACATCGCCGTGGAAGGCCTGCACCGTGCCCGATGTGCTCGCGATGTTCACTACCCGCCCGTATCGGTGCGGTCGCATCACGGCCACAGCGGCGCGGGTGACGGCAAAGCATGTGGTGAGGTTGCGCTCGATACCGTCGTGCCACACGTCGTCGCTGGTGTCGTCGATAGTTGCGTCGGCGGCGCGTCCTCCCATGGCGATCATGCCCGCATTGTTGACCAGGATGTCGAGCCGTCTGTTCACGTTCGTGGTCAGCTGCACCACGCGGGCCGCAGCGCCGGGATGCATCAGGTCGGCCACGACACCGATGGCGTGGAGACCGGACGCGTTGAGTTCGGCCACCCGTTCGTGCACGCGGTCGGTCGTGGACGTGAGCATCACTGTGGCGCCGCCAGCGGCAAGCGCGCTGGCGCAGGCGAACCCGATGCCGTGCGCACTGCCAGCGCCGGTGACGAGGGCCACCTGGCCAGCGAGAGGTTGGTTGTTCATCTCAGCAAGGTTGCCACGGCGTCAGCGAAGACCTCGCTGTGGAGATCGACATCGGCCTCACTGTGGTGTGGCGACAGCAGCGCCATGTTGTGGAACGGAGTGAGCAGAATGCCACGGTTCACCGCCCACAGGTGCATGAACGCGTCGAGTTCCGAATCGATGGCCGCTGCGGCGGAGGCGCCATCGCGCGGCGGCGGGCAGAACCAGTACTCGGCCCGGCAGCCGAGTTGTTGCACGTTCCACGGCAGGTCGTGTTGGTCGATCACTCGCTGCACACCGTCGGTCCAGAGAGTGGCGAGCGGAATCATGCGCGCGAAGTCGTCGTCGCACAGTGTGCTGGAGAGGGTCGCTCGCACTGCCGCCAGCGCCAGCGCATTACCGGTGAGGGTGCCGCCAACGCCACTGGTGTCGACGCCCTTGTCGGCCAACAGCAGGTTGAGTTGTTGAGCGATCTTGGCGGTGCAGCCGTAGGCCGCAGCGGGCATGCCGCCGCCGATGCTCTTGCCGATGACGAAGAAGTCGGGTTCCAACCCCCAGGCGACCGTGGCGCCACCCGGGCCAACGCAGATGGTGTGTGTTTCGTCGATGACGAGGTAGGTGCCGTACGTGCGGGTGAGGGCGCGCAACGCTTCGTGGTAGCCCGGATCGGGCAGCACGATGCCGATGTTGGTGAGCGCTGGCTCGGCGAGCACACATGCGATCTCGCCGGTGGCGAGCGCCGCCTCAAGGGCGGCAAGGTCGTTGAACGGCACCACAACAGTGGTGAACGCGGGATCGACCTGCGGGCCGATGTTGCCCGAACGGGGTGTCGGGCGGCCATTTGTACCCAACGTCACCAGCGTCTCGTCGACGCTTCCGTGGTAGCACCAATCGAACGCCAGCACCTTTGGGCGCCCGGTGAGGAAGCGGGCGAAACGCAACACGAACCGGTTGGCATCCGTGGCGGTCATTGCCATCTGCCATACCGGCAGACCGAACCGGCGGGCGAGTTCCTGGCCCACCCATGCAGCATCGGTGCTGGGCAACATGGTGGTGAGACCGCGGCTGGCCTGCCGGTAGAGGGCGTCGGCCACCTGCGGGAGCGCGTGGCCGGTCATCGCTCCGGTGTCGCCCAGACAGAAGTCGACGTATTCATGGCCGTCAACGTCGGTGAACCGTGCGCCACTGGCCTGGTCGAAGAACAGCGGGAACGCGCCGGGCCAGCGGGTCATCCACGCCATTGGCACCCCCCCGAGCAAACTGCCGCGAGCCTCGGTGGCGTACTCGGCTGAGCGCGGATGGCTGTCGATGAAGCGCTGCTCCTCGGCTGCGTGGCAGGCGGCGAGGTGTTCGCGGACGATCATGTCGTCAACGTAACACGAGGGATTCGATTGTAAAAGCGAAAGATCGCAAGCGATTCGCTCGTCCGTAACGTCAGGGGTTGACGTTACCGTCCTGATCGGACGGTAACGATTTGCGCCATCTGGTCGTATGGCCATCCATCGGGCATCGTGATCGGGGCCTGTGGTGCGGTCAGTACGGTGAGGCGAATCTCGCCGCGCTTGACGTACCCGATCTCCTGGCGCGCAGCCTGTTCGACACCTGCCGGGGTCTGCAGCATGGCGACCTCGTCGATCAGGTCGGCATTGGCCAGTTGTAGTGCAGCCAGTTCCCGTTGTTTGCTGTCGATGTCGTCCTGCTGGCGCAGCCAGGCCTTCACCGGCAACACGAACAGCGCGGCGATGAGTGCCGCGGTGATGACACCGGCACCGATGGTGATGACTCCGCGCTTGCCCTTGCCCTTGACGAGTTGTTTGTCCCGTGGGATCGGTCGGGTGAATTCGCCGAAGCGGGTGTCGTCACTGGCGCTCGGAGGTGTGCGGGGTCGCGAGCGGGTCGGGTCGACGGGGCGCGGGATCGAGGAGGTCTTGTGACCTCCGTGTTGCCTCCGACCTGCCGTACTCATAGCGGCATTCTCGCAGCCGCCCGCCGCCGAACGGCGTCACCTGTCAGCGCGGGCTGAGTGCACTGCGTCCGCGGTAGGCGGCCGACTCGCCGAGCTGCTCTTCGATGCGGAGCAGTTGGTTGTACTTGGCAACACGGTCGCTGCGGGCGGGGGCACCGGTCTTGATCTGGCCGCAGTTGGTGGCGACGGCGAGGTCGGCGATGGTGACGTCCTCGGTCTCACCGCTGCGATGGCTCATGACACTGCTGTAGGCATGGCGGGTGGCCAACTCGACGGTGTCGAGCGTTTCGGACAAGCTGCCGATCTGGTTGACCTTGATGAGGATGCTGTTTGCGACCTTGTGGTCGATGCCCATCTGTAGACGAGTCACGTTGGTGACGAACAGGTCGTCGCCGACCAACTGTACGCGGTCGCCGACAGCGCGGCTGAGTGCCCCCCAGCCGTCCCAGTCGTTCTCGTGCATCCCGTCCTCGATGCTGACGATGGGATAGCTGTCCACGATGCGGGTCCAGTACGCCACCATTTCGGCCGGTGTGAGTACCTTGCCCTCGCCGGTGAGGTGGTACGCGCCGTCGCGGTACAGCTCGCTCATCGCTGGGTCCATCGCGATGGCGATGTCCTCACCGGGCTTGTAGCCGGCCCTCTCGATCGTCTCGATCAGAATCTTGATCGCGTCTTCGTTGGTGGCCAGGTTGGGAGCGAAACCGCCCTCGTCGCCGACGGACGTGCTGAGGCCGCGGTCGTGCAGCACCTTCTTCAGCATGTGGTAGGTCTCGGTGCCCCAGCGCAATGCTTCGGAGAAGCTCGGTGCCCCCACCGGCATGATCATGAACTCCTGCATGTCGATCGTGTTGTCGGCATGGGCACCACCGTTGATGACGTTCATCATCGGCACCGGCAACACGTGGGCATTGGGCCCACCGAGGTAGCGGTACAGCGGCAGCTGCAAGTCGTCGGCTGCGGCACGAGCCACGGCCAGGCTGGTGCCGAGGATCGCATTGGCGCCGATGCGTCCCTTGTTCTCGGTGCCATCAAGGGCGATGAGCTCGTTGTCGATGAAGCGCTGCTCGAACACTTCGACACCGTTCAACAGTTCGGCGATTTCGCCGTTCACGAAGCCGACTGCTGTGGTGACACCTTTGCCGCCGTAGCGCTTGCCGCCGTCGCGCAGTTCGACCGCCTCGTGTTCGCCGGTGGATGCGCCCGAGGGAACCGCCGCTCGGCCGCTCGCCCCGCTGTCGAGCACGACCTCGACCTCCACAGTGGGGTTCCCTCGCGAGTCGAGGATTTCACGGCCGATGATGCTGACGATGTCGCTCATGTCCCTAACGGTACCGATCCCGGACACCCAGGGGAAAGGGAACGGGTTAAGCGTCTCGTCCGCGATGCCGATGGTGACGTTGTGATGGGCCAGAAGAAGTCGATCGGGCCGGATACCGGCTTCGTGCCGCGGTTGCCGTCGCCCGCACGCCGCCGCCGGTACCTCCCGCGCTCCGATGCCGTGGTCCAGGATCGACATCACCACACGGTGCTGCCGCGAGCGATGGTGCTGACGTCGTTCATCCTCGGGTTGTCGATGCCCGCATGGGTCGTGCTCCTGGAACGCAAGGGTCGTCTTGACTGGGCCGGTGGCGACACGGTCGCCGACCCGGTGGCCCGACGCCTGTTGGTGACGCTCTTCGTCGTGATGTTCGGTACTTATGCCGTCGGGTGGCTCTGGTGGTCGGTCGCAGCCGCGGCGAATGCGGCCAGCCTGGCGCGGTGGACGGTCTCGCCGTTGTTGGCGCCGTTCGGCTATCTGGTGACGGTGGGCGTCGTGGCCCTCGTGCCCGAGATCGACCAGCGGATCGCCGCCCAGCAACGGTCGGCCTTGATGGTTGCCGGTGGAGTCGTCATCGTCATCGCTCACTTCGGCGTGTTGCGCGCGTACCGTCGCACGGCAGAGGTGATCGGCGGGGAACTCGCACCGTGGATCCGCGTCATCGTGCTGCCCTGGGTGGCGCTGTTTGTCTCGTTGCTGCTGTCGTTCTTCGGCCAGGTGCTCGACAAGGCGGTGTTTGCGTTGGTGCTCGGCTCGCTGTGGGTGCTCTTCTCGCTCGTCGACGCGGCGAGTATGTATCAGGCGATGGCTTCCTTCGACCGCGCGTGTACCGGCCGCCGCAGTGTGCATTCCGAGAGCGATGCGCTCCCCAACTTCCTCACGCGGCAGAGAGCAACGGCCGAGCAACGGCTATGAGTCAGGTTTCGGTGGACTTCACTTCGTCCCATAGAGCGTCCAACACCGGCAACCCAGCCGTGTGGAGATCAATGGCGCGCGCAGTGGCAAGCAGCTCGACCTGCTCGAAACGGCGACGGAACTTCAGCGTCGCCTGACGCAACGCGGACTCCGGCTCGACATCGAGGTGCCTGGCGACGTTGACGACGGCGAACAACAGGTCGCCGAGTTCATCGTGGATGCGCTCGGTGTCGCCGGTGTGGGCGACTTCGCGGAGTTCTGCTGCTTCCTCGGCGATCTTCGGCAGGGCGCCGTCCACGTCGGGCCAGTCGAACCCCACCTTGGCGGCCTTGCGCTGCACCGCGGCGGCGTACCCGAGTGCCGGCTGCGACGTCGGAACTCCGTCGAACACCGACGTGCGGCGCTTCTCGGCGCGCTTGATCGCGTCCCAGTTGGTGAGCACGGTGTCAGTGTCGTTGGCGACCACGTCACCGAACACGTGTGGGTGACGGCGCACCAACTTGTCGTGCACACCCTGCACGACGTCGGCCATCGTGAACCGACCTTCCTGCTCGGCGATCGTGGCGTGAAACTCGATTTGGTACAGCAGGTCGCCCAGCTCCTCCACCAGATCGTCGTCAGTGCTGGGGTCGTCGGGGTCCAGCGCTTGGAGCGCGTCCACCACTTCGTAGGTCTCCTCGATCAGATAACGCACGAGCGAGCGGTGCGTCTGTTCCTGATCCCAGGGGCACTGTTCGCGCAGGGTGCGGGCCAACTGATGGAAGCGCGCACTTTCGAACGCCACGGGCGAGCCAAGGTGCGGAATGTAGATACTGGTGAGGTGGTCGGCCTCCACCGTGCGGTCGAGTTCGGCCCACGTGGTGTGCGTGATGCACTCGTCGGGCGAACCGAGGCGCTGCAGGATCACGACCAGTTCGTCACCTGTGGCACCCTCGACCGCCAGCTTGATCTCGCTGAGTACCCAGTTGGCATGTGTGTGGGCCACCAGCAGCGGACCCTGCAGTCCCGCCGCCGCGGTGGCGAACTCGTGGCCGTCGATCAACGTGATCGCGGCCTCGATGGGGTCGATACCGAGGCGGTTGTAGATGATGTCGAGGAACGACATCGCCGGATGGATGATGCACTGCACCCGATCGTCCGCTCGCAGTGCACGGACGGTGCGCTCCAGCACGAGTGGTGAACCAGGCACTGCGTACAGCACCTCGCCGAACTGCGCTGCAGCGGCCACCAACCGGTCGGTGATCTCGGCGTACACATCGGCAAACGTGTCGGCCGCCTCATACACCTCGTCGAATGTCACGGCCTCGGGTACCAGGTGTGCGCTGGGGTGGCGGCCGGTGCGCAAGTAGCGGTGCTCGACACGAGCGATCTCTGCCCGTGTGTGCTCGGTGACGTACTCGTCGCCAGCCGGCCCGAGGCCGACGACAATGACCCGGGGTGGGGTCACCCTGCCTCAGGCGCGAGGACGGATCCGGTGGCGGGATCCCACACGCCGATGTTGGAGTTCACCGTGATCACGGCCTTCGCGTACAGGTCTTTCAACGCTGCTCCGATGGTGCTGGACTCGATGGTGGCTTGGTCCTGCAACGAGAGTTCGGCGAACGGACGCATGTACAGAATGACCATCGCCCCGGTGCCGTCACCGCTGTCGATGGCCACTGGGAAACCCACCTTCGCTTTGGCATCGGCGAGTGCTTTCAGGATGCCGCCGAAGTTGGATTCGAACGTGGCCGGGTCGAAACAGTCGGCGCCGTTCTGATCGGCGATGACGCCGCTCGATGCTGCGAGCGTGGTGGAGGTGGAGTACTTCTTCGCGAGTTCGGCGAAGGCGGTACCACCCTTCAGCTGAGCGATGACGTCATCGGCCTTCACGTCAGCGGCCAACGGGATGGCGCCAAGGCAGATGTAGTTGGTGCCGTCGATCGCCTTCTCGTACTGGGCCTGGCCGGCGCCACCATGTTTGGCGATCAAGTCGGCGAGCACCTTGTCGCGCAGCGTTGCCAGTTCGTCCATCGAGTGCACCGTGGTGGGGTTCTCGGCGGCCGAGGCGATCTGGATCCAGCTCGAGAGTCGCTTGCGGATCGTGGTGGGGTCGGTCTCGTGGTTGACCAGCGTGTTGAGCTGTTGATTGGAGAGCGTGTGCCCGTTGACCTCGGCGGCGGTGTCGTTGCGATTGAACGTTGCGCAGGAGGTGAGGGTGCCCGCAGCGGCGAGGACGCCGAACAGGCCGAGGAACGTGGTGGAGCGTCGCATCACGTGCGCCAGGCTACCTGCGGTCGGCAGGGCTGTCCCCATCATCGGGGCGGTCTTCCCAGTCGACCCAGGGCACCTGTTGCTCACCGAGGTACTGCTTCACTGCCTCGCCCACCGTGCGGGCGGCGAAGCGATGCGCGTCCTGGTCGAACACTTCGTAGCGTTCGAGTCGCTCGCGTACGGTTCCCTTCAGTTCGGCGAAGCGCAGTTCGATCCCGCGTGTAGCGAGGTGGTCGACCAGTTCCTTCAATGCGTCGGCGGCGGTGGTGTCGATGTCGGTGATCGGCTCGGCGGTGATGATCACGCAGGTCGTGGGCTCCGGCCGCTCCTCGATGACGCGTTGGAGATCCTCCACGAAGAACCGGGCGTTGGCGAAGACCAGCGGGCCGTCGAAGCGGTACAGCACTAACCCCGGCACGACCCGACCCTCAGGGTGGCGTACCCGGTCGTGGTAACCCTTCAGACCGTCCACGCGGACGAGTTCGGCGGTGTGCGGCTTCCACGCAAGGCGAAGGAAGTTGAGAATCGAGAGCGCCACCGCCACGACCACTCCGCTGACCGGCCCGAGGGCGGCGACGGCGAGGAGCGCCGCGATCGAAAGGACGAACTCGCTGCGCCGCACGCGCCAGAGGCGGACCATGGCGGGGAGATCGATCAGCGAGATCGCGGCGGCAATCACGATCGCCGCGAGCGACGCCTCAGGAAGGTGGCGGAAGGTGGCGGGCGCGGCGGCGGCGAGGGCCAGCAGCACCGCCGCGGCGGTGATGCCGGTGAGTTGCGTGCGCGACCCCATTGCCTCGGCGACAGGCGTACGCGACTGGCTGGCGCTGACCGGGAAGCCGTGGAACAGACCGGACGCCACGTTCGCCAAACCGAGCGCGACGAGTTCGTGGTTGGCGTCGACGTGCTCGCGCCGCCGCATTGCCATCGTGCGCGACATCACGCTGGTGTCGGCGAAGGCGACGAAGGCGATGCCCAACGATGCGCCCGCCAGAGTGCGCGTGGTGTGCCAGTCGACATCGGGGATGGCGAACTTGGGCAGACCGCGGGGAAGATCTCCCACGAGTGGAACGCCTCTCCGGTGCAGGTCGAGCGCCACGGCGACGACGATGCCGATGATGACGGCGATCAGCGTCCCAGGGATGCGGCGGGAGACGACTCGCAGTGCGGCGATCACGGCGATGGAGAGCAACCCGATCGTCAGCGACCAGCCGTTCAACCGGCCAGCATCCAGGCCGTCGACGACCTGGCGCAACTGGCCGACGATCGTCTCGCCCTTCACGGAGAACCCGCAGAGTTTGGCCGACTGAGCGACGATGATGGTGAGCGCGATGCCGTGCAAGTAGCCGTACCGCACGGGTGACGACAGCAGTTCGGCGATGAACCCGAAGCGGGCCAGGCCGGCAACGACGCAGATCAGCCCGGCGAGGATGCCCACGGCTCCGGCCAGCTGGACTGCCCGGTCGGTGCCCACCGCAGCGAGGGGCAGCACCGCGGCGACGATCAACGGAGTGAGCGAGGAGTCGGGGCCCATCACCAGGATCCTTGACGGGCCGAACATTGCATAGACCACGAGCGGCACGATGGTGGCGTATAGGCCGGTGACCGGTGGGAGCCCGGCGGCGGCGGCGTACGCCATACCGGCCGGGGCCAGCAGGCCAGTCAGCACGACACCGGCGAGGAGATCCTTGGACAGCCACTCGCGGCGGTAACTGCGAACCTGCGCGATGGCGGGCACGAGGTTGGTCCAGGTCACCGTTCAAGATTGCCATGTCGCAGGCCATGTCGCAGGCCATGTCGCAGGCCATGTCGCAGGCCAGCACCTGCGGTGTCGGCGGAGTATTTCCGCACCGTGTCAGCGCTGTTGGCGGCCGCTGGAGGGACCAATGGCCCTAGGGCGGAGTGCGTGGTGGGCTGCACCATGCGCTGCATGGCAACGCTCCCCACGACCCCGCTCCGTCTGCACCACGTGGCCTACGTCACGGGGGATACCTCCGCGACGGTCGATTTCTACAGCCGCATCCTCGGTATGTCGTTCTGCGCCGCGGTGCTTGATGAGAAGATCCCGTCCACCAAGGAGCCGGTGCCGTACTTCCACTCGTTCTTCCGTCTGGGCGACGGCGAAGCGTTGGCGTTCTTCGAGGCACCCGACCTGCCGGCCCCGGTGGTCGAGCCGACCCCGGCGTATCACACGTTTCGTCACCTGGCGCTCGACGTGCAGACCACCGCTGAGGTCGACTCGTGGGCGGCGTGGATCCGCTCGAACGGCATCGACGTGATCGGCCCGGTTGATCACGGCATCATCTACAGCATCTACTTCTTCGACCCGGACGGCGTGCGTTTGGAACTGACCTGCACGGTCGACCCCACCTGGAACCAGAACGAGGTCGGCGCCCGCGACTCGCTGGCCGAGTGGGAGACCGTGAAGACCCACGCTCGTGAGACGGGTGCGGACGTGGCCGGCGCTCTCGACTCGTTGGCCGCCGCCCGGAGCCACCGCAAGAACAACCACCTCAACTGACGCTGCAGCGCCCTCGGCAGGATTCGAACCTGCGCATCCGGCTCCGGAGGCCGGCGCTCTATCCCCTGAGCTACGAGGGCGGGGGTCCTTGCGGACGGGTCAACGCTACCGGCTGCTGGCGGGCGTGAAGGGGGTCAGCGTGAACGCTTCGCCCGCACCTTGGCCTGGGCGGCCTCGGCATCGGCCAGCGTGTGGCCCAGCAAGTACTGCGCCGAGTGGCCGAGCTCGTACGCAATGTCGGCGGGGTTCTGCGTCGCGCAGTCGGCGAGTGTGAGACACCCGCAACCAATGCACTTGCCGCGGTCGGCGCTGAGTTGTTGCAGCAGACGTAGACGTTCGGTGAGCACCGCCTGCCACCGTTCGGCGAGCGCAGCCCAATCGGCCTCGGTCGCGTTGTGATCGGGGGGGAGCACCTCGAACGCCAAGCGGATGTCTTCCAGGCTGAGGCCCACCTCTTGGGCGGCCTTGATGAATGCCACCCTGCGTAACGTGTCGCGCAGGTAGCGGCGCTGACCGCTGTCGGTGCGCTGATCCTTGAGCAGACCCTGCGATTCATAGAAGCGCAGCGCCGAGGCAGCGATACCCCCACGCGCGGAGAGTTGCCCGATGGAGAGCAGTTCGGTGGTGCGCAGTGTGTCGGCCATGACATCAGGGATCCTACCGGACCGGTGTTCGACTCGACTCCGCTGCCAGACTGCACGGATGCGGAACGCGCGTGTAGCGGTGGTACTGATGGCGCTGACCGTCGCGTGCTCGGCCGATCCGCAGCTCGGTGCGGCGAGCACCAGCACGACGACGAGCACGAGCACGGCGAGCACCAGCACGACGAGCACGAGCACGACGGTCGCCCCAACGCTCGACGACTGTCAGCAGGTCGCCACTGCAGTTGCTCATGCGCACGCCGGCGCCAGCCAGGTTGTCGTGGTGATCGCACCCGCAGCGCCGGCCAGCGCCGGCACGTTGCAGATCGCCGAGTTGGGTGTGTCGGGCTGGCAGTGCACTGCGGTGATGACAGCACGGTTGGGTAAGAAGGGGGTGCGGCCGTTGACCGAGCGGCGCAGCGGCGACGGCACCACTCCGGCCGGTGTGTTCCCGTTGGGCACGATGACGGCCTGGGACGGGCAGGTGTTCAGCTTCTTCGGCAACTCGGCCGACCCCGGCGTGAGCGCTGGCGCATACCGACGGGTGCGCACCGGCGACTGCTTCGGCGCCACGCCGAACGACCCGGATTACGGGCATCTGGTGCAGCGTTCGGCGGCGCAGTGTCCGGGGCCGGACGATGAGTACCTGCCGGCGGTGCGCGGCGCCTACGAACACGCGGCGCTGATCGGGGCGAACATGGAGCCCGTGGTGAGCGGAGACGAAGTGGGCGAGACGCCGTACGCGGCGGCCATCTTCCTGCACCGGTTCAGCTACGACGCAACTGGCTCGACACGGCCGACCGCCGGTTGCGTGTCGCTGGCGCACGACGATCTGCTGGCCGTGCTGCGGGCGTTGCGCCCGGGTGTGCTGTTCGCGATTGGCACCAAAGACTGGCTCCTCGCCAACGTCTGACCGGTACCATCGCGACACCATGGCCGATCCCCTGTTCACCATCTCGGCGACCCTGCGCGACGCGTTCGCGTCGGTCACCGGCCTCCCCGCCGTGGGCATCGACCCCGTCGTGCGCCCCAGCGACCGCGCCGACGCGCAGGTCAATGGCGCGCTGGCGCTCGCCAAGCAGGTCGGTCGCAATCCACGTGAGGTGGCCGACGCTGTCGTCGCCACGGGCGCCCTCGCTGCAATCTGCAGTGCTGTCGAGGTTGCCGGTCCGGGCTTCATCAACCTCACGTTCACCGAGGCCTTCCTCGCCGAGCAGTTGGCCGCGTCGGCCGAGGACGCTCGCCTGGGTGTGCGCATGGCAGCCGTCACCGAGCGTGCCGTCGTCGACTACTCGGCGCCCAACGTCGCCAAGGAGATGCACGTCGGCCACCTGCGCAGCACTGTCATCGGCGACAGCATCGTGCGCCTGCTGCAATTCGTTGGCCACGAGGTCGTGCGCGAGAACCACATCGGCGACTGGGGTACCCCGTTCGGCATGCTCATCGAGCACCTGCTCGATCTCGGCGACTCGGCTGCGATCGACATGTCCGACCCGAACCCGTTCTACCAAGCGGCACGCGCCAAGTTCGATGCCGACGACGACTTCAAGGCACGTGCCCGCGACCGCGTGGTGGCGCTGCAGAGCGGCGACCCCTCGACGCTCGCAATCTGGCAACGACTGGTCGACAACAGTGCCGAGTACTTCGACATCGTGTATCGCCAGCTCGGTGTGCTGCTGACCCACGACGATCTGATGGGTGAGAGCGCCTATCACGACAAGCTCGCCGGCGTCGTCGAGCAGTTGGCGGTCAAGGGACTACTGGAGCAGAGCGACGGTGCCGACGTGGTGTTCGTGCCCGGCTTTACCAACCGCGAGGGAGACCCGCTGCCGCTGATCGTGCAGAAGGGTCATGGCGGTTTCAACTACGCCACGAGCGACCTTGCCTGCGTGATCGACCGGGTCGATCGCCTGGGTGCCACCTTGTTGGTGTACGTCGTCGGCTCGCCACAGGCGCAGCACCTGGCAATGGTGTTCAAGGTGGCGGAGATGGCCGGCTGGCTGGCCCCGCCAGCGCATGCAGTGCACGTGGGGTTCGGCAGCGTGTTGGGCGCCGACCGCAAGATGTACAAGACCCGCAGCGGTGAGAACGTGAAGCTGCAGGCGTTGCTCGACGAGGGTGTGCAGCGCGCTGCTGCCGCAGTTGCCGAGAAGAACCCGGAGATGCCCGCCGACGAGCAGGCTGCCGTGGGCCGCATGGTGGGCATCGGTGCGATCAAGTACGCCGATCTCAGCACCGATCGCATCAAGGACTACGTCTTCGATTGGGATCGCATGTTGGCCTTCGAGGGCAACACCGCCCCATACCTGCAGTACGCGCATGCCCGCATCTGCAGCATCTTCCGCCGCGCCGGTGTCGAGCGCCCGTCGGTGCGTAGCGCCCCAGTGTCGCTCGCCGAACCGCAGGAGCGGTCACTGGCGCTCGCGCTGTTGCAGTTCGACGCCGTGGTGCACGACACGGTGGAGAAGTTCGCACCGCACCGCATGTGCACCTACCTGTTCGACCTGGCCCAGGCGTTCACCGGTTTCTACGAAGCGTGTCCGGTGTTGAAGGACGGCTACGAGACGACACGCCTTTCGCGATTGGCATTGTGCGATCTCACTGCCCGCACGCTGCAGCAGGGTCTGGCCCTGCTGGGTATCGACGCCCCCGAGCGGATGTGACATGAACCCCGTACCTCTCTCCCTGCTGCCCGACACCGCCGAGGTGCAGGCCGACGGGTCCCTGTGGATCGGCGGCTGCGATCTGCTGGAGGTGGCAGCCGAGTTCGGCACCCCGGCATTCGTCTACGACGAGGCGCACCTGCGCGCTCGCTGCCGCGAAGCCGTTGCGGCGTTCGGTCACGGACGCGCCGTGTACGCCACGAAGGCGTTCCTGTGCGGGGCGATGGCCCGCCTCGCGTATGAGGAAGGCATGTTGCTCGACGTCGCCAGTGGCGGCGAGTTGTTCGTCGCGTTGCACGCCGGTGTTCCCGCCGATGCGCTCACGCTGCATGGCAACAACAAGAGCGTCGCCGAACTGCGCATGGCCATTGAGGCAGGTGTGCGGCACATCGTGGTCGACAGCTTCGACGAGCTCGACCGTCTCGACGCGCTCCACGCCGAGGGTCTGCCGGTGCCGAATGTCATCCCGCGGATCACGCCGGGGGTGCACGCGCACACCCACGAGTTCATCGCCACCGGCCAGGACGACAGCAAGTTCGGTTTCAACCTCGGTAACGGCGATGCCCAACGCGCGGTCGACCGCATGCGCCGTTCACCGTCAGTGCACCTCGAGGGTGTGCACTGCCACATCGGCAGCAACGTGTTCGACGCCGCCAGTTTCGGCCGAGCTGCAGAGGTGATGGCCAAGTTCGCCGCGCCGCTCGACCTTCCCGAACTCGTGCTCGGTGGCGGCCTCGGCGTTGCCTACGTCGCTGGTGAAGAAGCGCCCACCATCACGCAGTGGGGCAACGTGCTGCTCGACGCATGTCAGGCACTCGGAGTGCGCAGTGCGGTCAGCGTCGAGCCGGGTCGCAGCATCGTCGCCCAGGCGGCCATCACGCTCTACACCGTGGGCACGATCAAGGACATCCCCGGTGTGCGCAGGTACGTCAGTGTCGACGGTGGCATGAGCGACAACCCACGCCCAGTCCTGTACGGAAGCGGTTACGAGGCGTTCGTGCCGCGCGATGTGCTGGCCGAGCGGCCGATGAACGCTCGTCTGGTGGGCAAGCACTGCGAGAGCGGCGACGTGCTCATCTTCGATGCCGGCCTACCTGCCGACCTGTGCGTGGGCGATGTGCTGGCCACTCCTGTCACCGGCGCTTACGGCTACAGCATGGCCAGCAACTACAACAAGCTCACCCGTCCACCGGTGGTGTTCGTGCGCGACGGCGTCGCCCGCGTCGTGGTGCGCCGCGAGTCCTTCGAGGATCTCGTGCGGTGCGACCTGGGCCCGGAAACACTCGTAGCCTGCATCCCGTGAAGCTCATCAGGGTCGGTGTTCTCGGTTGCGGCAATGTCGGCGCGCCGCTCGTCTCGCTCATCGCCCGCCAGCAGGCGGTCATCGAGGCACGCAAGGGTGTGCGTCTCGAAGTTGTGGCCGTGGCGGTGCGCAGTCTCGCCAAGGTGCGCGACATCACGTTGCCCGGCGGAGCGCTCACCACCGATGCGATGGCCGTTGTCAACAATCCCGATGTCGACGTCGTGGTCGAGTTGATCGGCGGCGTCGAGCCAGCCCGTGCGCTCATCACCGCCGCGTTGCGCAATGGCAAACCCGTCATCACCGGCAACAAGGAACTGCTGGCCAAACATGGCGCCGAGTTGTACGCCCTCGCCGACGAGTTGGGCGTCGACCTGCTGTTCGAGGCCGCCGTCGCCGGCGGCATTCCCATTGTGCGTGCGCTGCGTGAGAGCCTCCGCGGCGAACCCGTCAGCCGCATCATGGGCATCATCAATGGCACCACCAACTTCATCCTCACGAAGATGACCGAAGAGGGCGCCGAGTACGCCGATGTGCTGGCGGAGGCTCAGGCGCTCGGGTACGCGGAGGTTGACCCCACCGCCGATGTCGAGGGCTACGACGCCGGAGCCAAGGCGGCGATCATGGCGTGTATCGCATTCGGTGCCGACGTCGTTGCCGGCGATGTGCACCATGAAGGAATCAGCGCGCTGACGGCGGCCGACATCACGATGGCCAAGCGCCTCGGATATGTCGTCAAGTTGCTGGGGATCGCTGAGCAGGATCGTGCCACGGGTGCAATCGGCGTACGCGTGCATCCGACGATGGTGCCCTTCACCCACCCGCTTGCCAGCGTGCGCCTGGCCTACAACGCAGTCTTCGTCGAGGGCGACTCCGTCGGGTCGCTGATGTTCTACGGCCGAGGTGCGGGTGGCGACCCCACCGCCAGCGCAGTGCTCGGCGATGTGATCGACGCGGCCACGAACCTGTCGAAGAACACGCACGCCACGCTCGGTGCATTCCCGCGGGCAGCGATCCGCCCGATCGATGAGATCACCACCGAGTACCTGCTGAGCATGGATGTCGCCGACCGGCCCGGTGTGTTGCACGCAGTCACCGGCGTGTTCGCCCGCCACGGTGTCAGCATCCGTGCCGCCGAGCAGGAGGGCCACGGTGCCGATGCCCGCCTGGTGTTCATTACTCACGATGCCGTCGAGGCGTCGCTGCAAGCCACCGTTCGAGAACTGCGTGGGCTCGACGAAGTGCTGAAGGTCGGTACTGTCCTACGCGTGATCAAGGCCTGACATGAGCAGCACCCGATACGTCTCCACCCGTGGCCTGGCCCCCGAACTGGGGTTCACCGAGGTGCTGCTCGCTGGCCTCGCCAACGACGGTGGTCTCTACGTGCCCAAGTCGTGGCCCGTGCTGCCGGCGTGTAGTCCGGGTGCCACCTACGCCGAGCGTGCGGCTCAGATCATCCAACTGTTCGTCGGCGACGACCTGTCCGCCGACACGGTGCTGCGCCTGTGCAACGAGGCATACGCCACGTTTGCCCATCCAGCCGTGGTGCCGTTGGTACAGCTGCAACACGGGCACTTCGTACAAGAGCTGTTCCATGGCCCGACACTGGCGTTCAAGGATGTTGCGCTGCAGCTCGTCGGCCGAATGTTCGACGCGGTGTTGCGCGAGCAAGGTCGGCGCGTCACCATCGTCGGCGCCACGAGCGGCGACACTGGGTCGGCCGCGATCGACGGGGTCAAGAACTGCGCCAACGTCGACATCGTCATCCTCTATCCGCACCACCGCACCAGCGACGTGCAGCGCAAGCAGATGACGACGGTGCAGTCACCGAACGTGCGCGTGGTGGCGGTCGAGGGCACGTTCGACGATTGCCAGGACATGGTGAAGGCGATGTTCAACGACGTCGAGTTCCGTGAGCGGATACAGCTCAGTGCAGTGAACAGCATCAACTGGGCGCGGGTGATGGCGCAGATCGTGTACTACATCGTTGCCACCGATCTGCTGGCCGGACCGATCAACGTGTGCGTGCCCAGCGGCAACTTCGGCAACGTGTTCAGCGGCTGGATCGCCCGTCGCATGGGAGCCCCGATCGACCAACTCGTCGTCGCCTCCAACGCCAACGACATCCTCGAGCGGTTCTTCAACCGCAACGACATGAGTGCGGCTCCGGTGGTGCCGTCGCTCAGCCCCAGCATGGACATCCAGGTGTCCTCGAACTTCGAGCGTCTGCTGTTCGAGATGAACGCGCGCGATGGTGGCCTCACGGCCGAACAACTGCAGCGGTTCCGTACGAGCGGTTCGTTGTCGGTAGAGCCCGATCAACGTGCCGCCTTCCTCGACGGCCGTTTCCAGGCGGCTCGGCTCGACGACAGCGAGACGCTGGAAGTCATCGCCCGCACCTACCGCGAGGCCGGGATGTTGCTCGACCCACACTCGGCGGTCGGAGTCGGAGCGGTCGAGAAGCTGCGCACGCTCGGCACGCTTACCGGCACCACGGTCACGTTGGCCACCGCCCACCCGGCGAAGTTCCCCGATGCCGTCGAGCGGGCCACCGGTGTGCGCCCGCCGCTGCCACCGCACCTGGCCGACCTGTTCGACCTACCCGAGCACCTCACCGTGCTCCCCAACGACCTCGCCACCGTCCAGCACTTCGTCGCTACTGCCTTCCGCTGACCTGCTCGAACGCGGCCGCGTTGCGGACAGGTGTTCGGGCGGAGTACAGTGCTTGTGTCCGGTTCGCCGGGCGATCTCGGTTGCATCCGGCCTGAACGGCTGATGGCGCGACAGGGTTCTCTCACCCAGGCGATGGGGTCGCCGGCAGCGTTCTGTTGCCCGCTCGGCTTTCATCCGCCTTCCCTCTTTCCCAGGAAGCAGGTGGCCGGTGGCCGCGGAAGCATTGGAGCAGTCGATGCTCGAATCGAAGGACAAGGATCAGTTGCTGGCGATCGCGCAAGCACTGGGCATCAAGACGACGGCGCGTGCCGCCAAAGCGACGCTGATCGCAAAGATTCTGGAGAGCACCGGTGTCGGCCCGGCCGCCGCCGAGGCGCCCGCTGAGGTTGCCGCGCCCAGAGCCGCAGCTGCTGCCCCCGAGGTCCGCTCGGCACCCGCCGCGGACGAGGTCATCCTCGGTCCCGACGGAGAACCGCTGGCGAATTGGGAGGCCGACCTCGTGCGTCGTGGCGAGGTCGAGCGCCCGGCGGCGCCCGCACCGCGCAGCAACGACGACGACGGCGATGACGACGACGACAGCGACGACGACGAGGGTGACGGGCAGTCTGAGGGTGAGAGCCGCAACGCTCGCCGCCGTCGGCGTCGGCGCAACAAGAACCGTTCCGGCGAAGGTGGCGAGGCTCAGCCGGCCGCAGGTCAGCAGGCCGGTTCCGGCCAGCAGCCCGGTCAGCAGCCCGGTCAGCAGCACGGACAGCAGCACGGCCAGCAGCAGCAGCAGGCACCGCGTGATCGAGACCGTGATCGCGACCGCGACCGGCCCGGCCGCGACGACCTCACCGAGGCTCCGGGTCTCGAGCCCGTCGAAGTGTCGGGGTATCTCGACCTGCGCGATGAGGGGTACGGCTTCTTGCGTGCCAACGGCTATCTGCCGTCACGCGACGACGCCTATGTGCCGGTGAAGCTGACCCGTCAGTTGGGTCTGCGCAAGGGTGACCACGTCACCGGTCTCTGCCGTCCTGCGGGTCGCAACGAGAAGAATCCGGCGCTCCTGGAGATCCGTACTGTCAACGGTCGCGACCCCGAAGAGGCTCGCAACCGTCCGAAGTTCGAAGACCTCACAGCGATCTTTCCCGACGAGCGGCTGCGTCTGGAGATGCTCAACGATCCGTACAACATGACAGTGCGCATCATCGACCTCATGTCGCCGATCGGCAAGGGTCAGCGCGGCATCATTGTCTCGCCTCCGAAGGCCGGCAAGACGACGGTCATGAAGACGATCGCCACCGCCATCGAGGCCAACCACCCCGAGGTGAAGCTGATCGTGCTGCTGCTCGACGAGCGGCCAGAAGAGGTCACCGACATGCGCCGTACGGTCAAGGGTGAAGTCGTTGCCAGCACCTTCGATCGTCCCAGCGAGGAGCACACGCACGTCGCCGAACTGGTGATCGAGAAGGCCAAGCGCCTCGTCGAGATGGGTGAAGACGTCGTCATCATCCTCGATGGCATCACCCGCCTCAGCCGTGCCTACAACCTGGCTGCCCCTCCGAGCGGTCGCATCCTCTCGGGCGGTATCGACGCTGGCGCGCTGTACCCGCCGAAGAAGTTCTTCGGCGCGGCTCGCAACGTCGAGGAAGGTGGCTCGCTCACCATCCTGGCCACCGCCTTGGTGGAGACCAACAGCCGTATGGACGAGGCGATCTTCGAGGAGTTCAAGGGCACCGGCAACATGGAGCTGCGCCTCGACCGTCGCCTGGCCGAACGTCGTATCTTCCCGGCGATCGACGTCGATGCGTCCAGCACCCGCCACGAGGAGCTGCTGTTCGACAAGAAGCAGCTGCAGCTGGTGTGGAAGCTGCGCCGAGTGCTCAGCGGCATGGCTGCCGACGGCAACCCGGCAGCGGGCCTGGAGTTGTTGCAGGACCGGCTGAAGTCGTTCCGCACCAACGCCGAGTTCCTGGCTGAGATCGCCAAGCAGCCGCTCTGACCTGCGCTGTGCGCCCGCGAAATACAGGGTGCCTCGCCGAAATCCGCCGATACACTGGCTCCCCTAGTTCGTAAGAGGATGAGATGAAGACCGAGATTCACCCCAAGTACACCGACGTCACCGTGCGCTGCTCCTGCGGCAGCACGTTCACCACCCGGTCCACCCGTGGCGGCGACCTCACCTTGGAACTCTGCAACGAGTGCCACCCGTTCTTCACCGGCAAGCAGAAGCTGGTCGACACCGGTGGCCGCGTCGAGCGCTTCAACAAGCGTTACGGCGAGCGCAAGGCCAAGTGACCCTGCTGCTCTGAACGGGCAGCCACTCGATATTCCAACGCTCCACCGCCCGGCCACACGGCCGGGCGGTGGTCGTTTTGACGGGATCCACACTCAACTCGCGCCCCGTACTGGGCGATGACCCTCACAGGCTCAACGCGAGCCGGGTGTCGGGAGGAGAGTCACCGGTGGAAGCAACGCACGTCGCGCATCTGCTGCGCCGTACCGAGTACGTGGTCCGCCCGGAGCGCCTCGCTGCGCTGTCGCAGCCATCGGTCACCCGCGAGAACGCGGTCGACGACATCCTGGCGGTGACCGTGCCGGTTGCGTTGCCGGCCTTTCTCGATCACGACATCGACGGCCAGGGCTACGACCAGTGGGTGTATGCGGTGCAATGGTGGATCGACCGGATGGTCGACGCACCGCGGCCGATGCTGGAGAAGATGACCTGGTTCTGGCACGGGCATTTCTGCAGCAGCTGGGACAAGGTGAACAGCGCCAAGGCGATGCTGGCGCAGAACAAGCTGTTCCGCGACTCGGCCTTCGGCAACTTCCGCACGCTCACCCAGACGATGGCCGTCCAACCGGCGATGCTCTTCTACCTCGACAACGTCGACAACGTGAAGCGCTCACCAAACCAGAACTTCGCCCGCGAGTTGATGGAACTGTTCACGCTCGGGGTGGGCAACTACACCGAGGACGATGTCACCGCCGCGGCGCGGGCATGGACGGGGCACGGCATCGATTGGGACACGCTCGAGTACCGCTTCTGGCCGAGCCAGCACGACATCGGCACCAAGACGTTCATGGGGGTCACCCGCAACTGGAACGGGCCCGACATCATCAACTACCTACTGCAAGAGAACACGACCAAGAAGTTGGTCGCCTGCAGGTTTCTCACCAAGAAGCTGTGGGAGTTCTTCGCCCACCAGCAGCCAGCGCAAACGATCATCGACGAACTCGCCCAGGTGCTGTTCGACAGCGACTTGGCGATCTTGCCGTGGGTCAAAGCGATGCTGATGCGCGACGAGTTCTACAGCGTGGCCGCGCAGCAGGGGATGGTGCGCTCGCCGGTCGACTTCGTCGTCGCGGTGCAGTACCACACAGGTCTGCGAGCCGCGGATCTCGACCCGCAGTGGTATGTCGAGAACATGGGACAGGTGCCCTTCGACCCGCCGAACGTGGCCGGGTGGAAGACGAACGGCTACTGGGTGAACACCAGCCTGTTCGGCGCCCGGGCCGACTTCGCCCGTGGCGTCACCTGGCACCTGCGACACGATGACGCCAACTCCATCGGCGACGGGCACACCCCGGCCGAAACGGTCGACATCGCTGCCGCGATGTTCGGATTGAACCTGTCGGACGCCACCCGCACGGCCCTCGTCCACTTCGTCGATGTGCAGCGCGCCAACGAGCCATGGGTCGGCTGGTGGGAGGCCACCAACCTGCTGACGATGACGATGATGACCCCCGAATTCCACGTGGCCTGAAGGAGGCGTGACCGTGATCGATCCCGACATCTCCACAGAGGCCGCACGTGCGCTCCTCACTGTGCCGATCGACCCCACCGACCGACTGACGCTCGACCGGCGACGGTTCCTGCAAATGCTCGGCTACGGCGTGGGTGCGGGAGCGATGCTGGGAGGCCTCGGAGAGGTGCTGAGCCCGGGTGCCCTTCCCGGTGGTCTGCGCGACGCCTGGGCCGGCAGTCCCGTGGCTCCCACGGACGGCATCCTCGTATTGATCGGCCAGTTCGGTGGCAGCGACGGCCTCAACACCGTCGTGCCGTACACGAACGGCGACTACTACGCGCAACATGGCGCACTCGCCATCCCGCCATCGCACGTACTGCCGCTGAGTGGGCAGGTTGGGCTGCACCCGAACTTGCCGTTCCTGAAGTCGCTGTATGACAGCGGCGACGTCGCCGTGGTGCAGGGCGTCGGCTACCCGAACCCCGACCTCAGCCATTTCTCGTCGATGGCGAATTGGATGTACGGCAAAGCAACCGGCAGTCCGAACACCGGCTGGATCGGCCGCTGGCTGGATGGCATGGGTGGCACCGATCTGTTCAAGGCCGCCAGCGTCGGCCAAGGTCTGCCGCTGCATCTCGTGGGTGACGTCGCCCGCGGTATCGCCATCCCTCAGTGGGGTGATCGCTTCGCCGGTGGGAGCGACGAGCACGACCGGTGGATGTACGACGCGTTGCGTGGGTTCTCGGCCACCCCCGCCGGGCGCGGCCCGTGGCACGACACCATTGCGACGACGATGAAGAACGTGATCGACGTCGGTCAGCAGATCGGGCCGGTGTTCGCACGCGACCTACCCGACGGTGAACTGACGCGTCAACTCACCGTGGTGGCCCGGCTGATCAACGCCGACCTTGGTCTACGCGTGATCGACACCGGGTTCGGTGGATTCGACACGCACGCCGATCAGCCGGCGGGGCTGGGCGGGCTGCTGACCGACTTCGATCAGGCCTTGAAGTCGTTCTTCCAGACGCTTGACGATCGCTTTCGCTCGCGGGTGACGATCATGACCTACAGCGAGTTCGGGCGAACCAGTTGGTCGAACGACTCGTCCGGCACCGACCACGGCACCGTGAACAACCACTTCGTGATCGGTAAGGGTGTGCGCGGCGGCTTGTACGGCGCGCAGCCATCGCTCGCCGGTCTGTCGCGTTGGGACCGCATGGCGCACCACGTCGACTTCCGCTCGATGTACGCCTCGGTACTCGACGGCTGGATGGGCGGTGGGTCGTCCACTGTGCTCGGCGCGAACTATCCCAACCTCGGCCTGTTCGAGACGTCACCTGGTCTCGACGTCGCTACCGGTGGGGTGCCGCCGACGGCACTGGGCGACTTTGTCGGTGTCACGCCGTACCGCCTCTACGACTCGCGTGTGGCCGGTGGGCGAACGATCGAACTCGGCCCGGGTGCCATTGCCGAGGTGCAGGTCACCGGCCAAGGCGGTGTGCCGGCCTCGGGGATCACGGCGGTGGCCGTAAATGTGACGGCGGTGGACGCGACGCAGGACACGTCGTTCACGGTGTGGGGCACCGGTGAGACTCGCCCCGATGTCGCCAACGTGGTGATCCCGCCCAACCGTGCCGTCCCCAACCTGGTGATCGTGAAGGTGGGCAAGGGCGGGCGCATCAACGTGATGAACGACCTTGGTGCGGCGAACTGCGTGGTCGACGTCATCGGCTACTTCCGCACTACCACCGCCAACCGTTTGCAGGCCGTGACGCCGTCACGTGTGCTCGACACGCGCGATGGCAGCGGTGGCCGTCGAGGACCGCTCGGGCCGGGCGGCAGCTACGACGTGATGGTGCGAGGTCGCGCCGGCGTGCCGGTCAATGCGAACTCTGTGGTGGTCAACGTCACCGCAGTGCAGCCGACGTCCAGCAGTTACCTCACCGTGTGGCCCAGCCGCGAGGCGCGACCGTACGCCTCCAGCCTGAACTTCTTGCAGGGGGTCACGATCCCCAACCTGGTGATCGCCAAGATCGGCGCCAACGGTCGCATCGCGGTGTTCAACAAGTTCGGCTACGTGCACGTGGTGATGGACGTGGTCGGCTACTTCTCGCCGACGTCGCCTGGTCGTTACGTGCCCGTGGCGGGAACGCGAGTGCTCGACACTCGCTCGGACTCGAAGGTGGCGCCCGCCAGCATGGTTTCCATCTCCGTGCTCGGCATCGGCGGTGTGCCGACCTCGGGAGTGTCGGCAGTTGCACTCAACGTCGGCGCCTACCAGCCGACTTCCGACACGTTTCTCACGGCATGGCCAAACGGGCTGACCCGACCGCTCGCCTCCAACCTCAACCCTGCTCGAGGCCAGGACGTCAGCAACCTGGTGATCGTGAAGGTGGGCGCACAGGGTGTCGTGAACCTCTATAACCACACCGGGTCGGTGCACCTCGCAGTCGATCTGGTGGGGTACTTCACGGGCTGACGCATAGCCTCCACGGGCATGGAGCCCGAACGCCGAACTCAGTTGCTGGCTATGAAGCTCAAGGCGCTCATCGGCGCCGCTGCGGCCGGCGGTGAGCCGGGCCAGTTCGGCGCAGGTGCGGCGATGATGGTCGGCACCCACGCGTGGGTGCTGCTCGAGCAGCAGCCCGAACGCAACCTTGGGGCTGCTGTGGCGTGGGCGCTACGCCGCGACGCGGTCGGGCTGACGGTGCTCGCCGACCGCAACACCGGCGTGCTGGCTCGGCGTGCCGCGGGGTTCGCCTTCGCGATCGAGGTGCGCCACGTTGAGGGCAACACGCATGTGCTGGCCGCGAGCGAACCGTTGCCAGTGGCTGCTGAGGTACCTGCGGCGCACCGCGAATGGGCCGACACCATCGTCGCTGCCGGCGCGATGCCCGTGGAGGAACACGGAGTGTTGGCCGGTGAGACCCGAGGCCTGGAGGTCTGCCGGGTCGTCGATGATGCCGACACTGGCGCGGTGCGCCTCGACGTGGGCGTGGGCGCGCACGACCGTGAGACGTTCCAGCTGTTGCATGGCGACAAACCGAAGTTGGCTGCGCTGACCGATGTGGTGCAGTCGGTCGCCGCTCATCGCACGCCGGGCGCAACACGGCATCCGCTGAACCTGTTGGCGCAAGAACGTCTGCTGCGCGCTCATCTCATCGACCACCCTGCGTTGGTGGGGGCACAGTCGCTGGCGCCTGCCCCACCGCCCGTACCGCGCCCGAACTTGAAGGATGCGATCCCGTGTGTCGCGCTCGCCGACATCGACGGCCGGCGCGTGGCTGTCGTGTGTTCGTCGGGCGTCGATCTCGACGTCGTGCCGTTCGCCATCGATGCCTGCAGCGCGCTCGGGGTGCACGAGGCACTCATCGTCGTACCTGAACGCGATGCCCTGCCGATCCAGCACCGGATCGCTGCTGCCGCCCAGGCCACCATCACGGTGCTGGGCCTCGACGCCGTAGCCTGAGACCGTTGTGTTCGACCGTTTGAAGTCCCTGGAAGACGAGTTCGTCTCGCTCGAAGCGAGCCTTTCCGACCCCGAGCTTGCGAGCGACCAGACCAAGCTGCGCGAGGTCACCCGTCGCTACAAAGACCTCACACCGGTGGTCGACTGCATTCGTCGGCACAAGGTGCTGCTGGCCGATGCCGAGGCTGCTCGCGAGCTGCTGGCCGTGGCCGAGGACGACGAGCGCGCCGTGTGGAAGCAGGAACTGGCCGAGAACGAGGCAGCCCTGGAAGCGTTGGAGGAGGAGCTCCGCCTGCTGATGCTGCCCAAGGACCCGAACGACGGCCGCAACGTGATCATGGAGATCCGCGGTGCCGAGGGCGGCGAGGAAGCGAACCTGTTCGCTCGTGATCTGTACGACATGTACCGGGCCTACGCCAACGCCAAGGGCTGGACGGTGGAGGTGCTGTCGTCCGATGACAGCGACCTCGGTGGTGTGAACCAGGTGACGATGATGGTGAAGGGCGACACGTCGTGGGGGCGCCTGAAGTTCGAGGGTGGCACTCATCGCGTGCAGCGCGTGCCCATCACCGAGAGCCAGGGTCGGATCCACACCTCGTCGGCCACGGTGTTGGTGTTGCCCGAGGCCGAGGAGGTCGAAGTACACATCGACGACAAAGACCTCGACGTCGATGTGTATCGCAGCAGCGGTGCCGGTGGCCAGAGCGTGAACACCACCGACTCTGCCGTGCGCATCACCCACAAACCCACGGGTGTGGTCGTGACGATGCAGGACGAACGCAGTCAGATCCAGAACCGGGCGCGAGCGATGATCGTGCTGCGGGCCCGTCTGTTGAAGCTGGCCGAAGACCAACAGAACGCAGCTCAGTCGGTCGAGCGCCGCTCGCAGGTCGGCGCTGGTGGGCGCGGTGAGAAGATCCGCACCTACAACTTCAAGGAGAACCGGCTCACCGACCACCGCATCGGGTTCACGATCTACCGCCTACAGGACGTGCTGGCTGGCGACCTCGACGAGACCATCGACGCGCTGACGGCCGATGAGCGGGCCAAGCAGCTGGCGGGCCATGCCTGACGGCACCGTCTCGTGGCGGCAGTTGTGGGACGAGACCGCAGCGTTGCACGGACGGCCGCAGGCGCGCTGGCTCTGCGAGGAAGCCAGCGGTGCGTTCGGGGATGAGTTCCAGGGTGTGCTCGCCGAGCCCGCCACCGAGCGGCAGGTGGCGCACCTCGATGCGATGCTGATGCGGTTGCAGGGTGGCGAGCCGCTGCAGTACGTGCTCGGGCATTGGTCGTTCCGCACACTCGACCTATTGGTCGACCGCCGAGTACTGATTCCCCGTCCGGAAACTGAGTGGGTGGCCGGGGCGGCCATCGATGCAGTACGCGATCTGCTGCGCGAATCCGGCGAGCGACCGATCGTGGTGGCCGACCTCGGGACGGGCAGCGGCGCGATCGGACTGTCGTTGGCCGCCGAGTTGCCGCGGGGTTCGGTCGAGGTGTGGCTCACCGATCTTTCGCAGGACGCACTCGACGTGGGGCGCGCCAACGCCGCGGGTCTGGGTATGGCTGCCGCAGGGGTGCGGTTCGGACATGGCCCCTGGTTCACGGCCCTGCCAGAGCGGTTGCAGGGAACGTTGGCGCTCGTAGTGTCGAACCCGCCGTACATCTCCCACGACGACGAGCGGGTCGAACAGTCGGTGCGCGAATGGGAGCCAGCCGGTGCGTTGTTCGCCGCCGACAATGGTCTGGCTGATGTGCGCACGATCGCCGAAGGAGCCGCCGAGTGGCTGCGCCCCGGCGGACGGCTCGTACTGGAGATCGGCTCGGGCCAAGGGTTGGCGGTGTGCGAGCTGTTGCTCGGCGCCGGACTCGTCGATGTCGAGGTGCGACCCGACCTCGCCGGACACGACCGCCTCGCGCTGGGACGGCGCGAAAACTGACAGGAGTCCCTTGTCTCAGGCTCAGCCCAGGCACAAGGGTTCACCTAGGAGGCCGCCATGTACTCACGTCGCTCGTTCACCGCTCTCTCGTTCACTGGCCTTGCAGTCGCAATGGTCGTGGCCGGGTGCAGCTCATCGCACACCATCGGCGGCGCGGCCACGTCGACTGCGCCGTTGGTCACGACCACCACGACCGTCCCTGAGACGACCACGTCCACCACTGCGCCGGTCCCCCCGCCAGCGACCTCGGCTCCTGCGGTGTGCGCCGACCGCACACCGAGCGGCTCGGCCGTTCAGGTTGGTGTGATCAACGGCGACTGGAACGGTGACGGGACGGTCGACAGCGCGCTGTCATGGGGTGAGCCCACCGGAGGCGGAGCCGACTGGTACGTGCGCATGCAGATCAGCGGTGGCACGAACTCGGTGGTCGCGCTGGGCGACCTCGGTGCCGGATTCGCGGCCGCACTCGGCAAGGTCGACGTGGACTTCGCACTCGGCGCCGAGCCAGGTGTCAACCATGACGAGATGGTGGCCATCGTCGGCAGCAACGCCGCGGGCTACAACCTCGGTGTGTTCGGCACGAATGCCGTGGGGTGTGCCTTCCAGTTCGACAACGGAGCTGGGATGCCGTACGAGATCCCGGTGCATGCCGCCGCGGCCACGATGTCGGGGATGATGTGTGACGGTGGGATGGGTTCGCGGTTCGTGGTGCGGCTCGAAGCTGAGGCGGCTGCCGGTACTGACTGGAACGTTCACTACATCCAGGTGAAGCGCACGGGTGAGCATTCGTTGTCCGACTGGACCGTGGTGGACGACGCGATGAGCGGTGCGTCTGCCGTGGCGTCGTTCGGGCGGGCAGAGTGCGACGGCGTCGTGTTGATCGGCCCCGGTGGCGACTACTAGCGATCAGCCGAAGCGGTTCCTGGGAACCGCCCCGCCGAGCGGACGTCGAGCGCGAAGGGGCGGGATCATGATCTCGCCCAGCGACAACCTCCGTTGGCAACGCACCAACCACCGTTGTCGATTCGCACACGCGAAGACCGGACGGGCCCCCATCGGCAGATCTGGGCGTGCGAGCTTCGGCGTTCATCTGTCGTGCTGCCCCATCTCAACGCCAACATTCGGACAGGCCCGTGATGGGCGCTGGTCGTCAAGGGCCTGGCTGACGTAGAAGTGGGTTGTGCGGCCGACCCGAGGGGGAGGGAAGGTCAGCCGAAGCGGGCGGCGATCTGACCGAGGAGTGACTCCTCTTTGGGATCGATGCTGTGGTCGGCGCCGGCGACGTCGCGAGCTGCACTGAACAGCTCCGCTCGGAGAATGGAGTTGGTGACTCGCTGATCGATGTCGTCGAGCAGGCGCTCAAGGCCGTCGGTGTTCATCGCTTCGCGCACCTTGGCCATCGCCTGGCCCAGATACTGATCGAACGAGAACGTGGCGCTCTCCCAACCGGAGTCGTCGCTGATCTGGCGAATCTCATCGATCTCCGGCTCGGTGAAGTGATGGTCGACCATCATCATCAGGAGCAGCAACTCAATGGCGGCCTCATGCTCGCGATCGGCAGTGGCGAGGACCGAGACATGCCCGTACAGGTCTTTCAGTCGTTGGTGCATATGCCGCCAACTTACTTCGCCGGCGGAAGGCCCAACGACCGGCGAAGGAACTCCAACTGGTGCAGGAGCAGGTGCTCGGCCACGACCTCCTGCGGCGTCATGTGTGTCACGCCCACGAGCGGCAGCACCTCGTGGGGTTTACCGGCAGCGAGTAACGCGTTCGAGAGTTGCAGCGTGTGCGCGGCGACCACATTGTCGTCGGCCAGACCGTGCACGAGTAGCAGCGGACGGGTGAGTTCGTCGGCGATCGGTAGCAGTGAACTGGCGGCGTACGGGCGAGCATCCACCGTCGGGTCGCCGAGGTAGCGCTCGGTGTAGTGCGTGTCGTAGAGCCGCCACTCGGTGACCGGCGCGCCCGCCACCGCAGCGTGGAACACATCGGGTCGGCGCAGCACGGCGAGCGCGGCGAGGTACCCGCCGAAGCTCCAGCCGCGGATGCCCACCCGGGTGAGGTCGAGCGGATACTCCTGTGCCGCTGCGTGCAGCGCATCGACCAGGTCGTCGAGCGGGGCGGTTGCCAGGTCGTGCAACACGGCCCGTTCCCATTCGCTGCCGCGACCCGGTGTGCCGCGCCCGTCAGTGACCAACACCGCGAACCCCTGGTCGGCGAACCACTGCGACGTGCAGTGAGCGTTGTGCGCGGCCACGGCGCGCAGCGCGTGCGGGCCGCCGTACGGATCGAGCAATACCGGGAGCGCCGGGCCGCCGTCATCGGCCGACCGGCCGGTGGGCAACAGGACGGCCGTGGCCAGACGCCGTTCGCCGTAATGGTGCAGGCGCACGTTCGGCGTGACCAGCGGCCGTTGGGCGAACGACTCGATCGTGGGGCCGTCGAGCACACGGGTGAACGACCCCGGCTCGGACAGCACCGCAGTACGCAGCACGATCACGGGGGCGTCATCTGGTCCGCCGATGACCGCATTGTGTACGCCTGGTTCGTCAGTGAGTGCTGAGGAGGTGCCATCGGCGCACCAGCGCCACACGTGCTGCACCGTGGCGTCGTCGATCGGGTTGGCGGTGAAGTACACAGTGTCGCCGCGCGAGCCGATCACTGCCCGCACCTGCTGGTCGACCGGTGTGACAGGTGTGCCGTCCACCATCAGGCGCCGTGCCCCATCGCGGTCGGCGGCCGTGATCAGTTGCCCGTCGACCAGCACGGCCGGTGTGCCGGGCACCAGTTCCACCCACGCCACATCGCCGTCGGCGGCGACCGGGCTGGTGTCGCCGAGGCGCGGGTCGGCCTCGAGCACCATCAGCGAACGCTGGTCTCGCGACTGCACGGTGAGCAGCAGTCGCTCGCTGCCGTCCCAGCGCACATCGGCGAGGTACGGATAGGTGTCGCGGTCCCAGGTCACCTCGGTGCTGCCACCGTTCAACACGAGGACGTGCAGGGTGACCTTGGCATTGTTCGAACCGGCTGCCGGGTAGCGGATCTCGGTGGCCGGACGATCCGGGTTGGCGGGGTCGCCGATGTACCAGCGGCTGACGGGGGAGTTGTCCACCCGGCAGGCGGCGATGGCGGTGCCGTCGGGGCTCCACCAGTACCCCCGGAAGCGGTGCATCTCCTCGGCGGCGATGAACTCGGCGCTGCCCCACATCACCTCTGACTCGGCGGAATCGTCGCGTGATGGTCCGGCGAGCTCCCAACTCGTGCCGTCGAGTTCGGCGATGCGCAGCGAACGGCCGCTCACGTATGCCACGCGTGTGGCCACCGGGTCGGGGCGGGCGTCGAACACGGGACCCTCGACGGCCAGTTCGCGGGCCTTGCCGCTGACGAGGCCAGCCACGAACAGCCGACCGGCGAGCGTGAACGCGGTGACCGTGCCAGCGTGGTCGGTGGAGTAGCTGGTGATGCCTGAGGCGGCTTCGCGGGTTCGTTCACGGCGGGCACGTTCTGCGGCGGGAAGGTTCTCGTCGTCGAGCACTCCAAGGAGTTCCAACGGGTCGGCGACGAGGCGTTCGCTGTCCTGAGCGACATCGAGCACCCACAGGCAGTTCACCGGGTCGTCGCCGGCCCGGCTGCGCAGGAACGTGACGCGCAGTCCGTCGCGAGACACCGAGATGTCGCGCGGATCGCCGAGTGTGAGTCGTTGTGTGCGGGCGTACTGGCGGGGGAACGTGTCGTTGTCCACGGTGCAGTCCGTTCAGTGGGAGAAATGGGCGATGGCGTCGACGATGACCTGCCATCCGGCATCGGCATCGATACCGGTGAGCACATCGCAGTTCGCGTCGGGAACTTCCTTGAGATCGCGTTGGTCGATCACGGTCATGCCCGCGGTGCGCGTGCCGTGCGTCTCGATCTCGACGTGGGCGAACTCGCGAGTGAACAGGTGCGGGTGGGTGAGCGCCATCACCGCACACGGATCATGCACCGCAGCGCCCTCAATGTGGCGATGGCGAGCGCGGTACGTGCCGCTGAAGAAGTCGAACAGGTCGGCCAGCACCACCGCGAGGTGCCCCGGGAGCGACCGCACCTGTTCGATGCGGTGTGGCAGTGCCTGGAACTGGTGGGTGACGTCGAGGCCAGCCATGATCAGCGGCCCGCCGTAGGAGAACACCATGTCGGCGGCCTCGGGGTCGCACCAGATGTTGAACTCGGCCGCTGCCGTGCGGTTGCCGAACGTGCCGCCGCCCATCAGCGAGATGCCGGCGATGCGGTTGGCGAGGTCGGGTGCCGCGCGGAGTGCGAGCGCGATGTTGGTGAGCGGCCCGGTGGGCACCAACCAGATGCCCTCGCGCTGACGACAGGTCTCGATGATCCAGCCGACCGCATCGTGGCTGGCGGGTGGGCCACTCGGTTCGGGTAGATCGGCGCCGTCCATCCCGCTCTTGCCGTGCACGTAATCGGCATGGCGCGCAGGTCGCACGAGGGGTCGGTTGGCACCCGAGTGCACGGGGCAGTCGAGTTCGAGCAGATCGCGCATGATGATTGCGTTGCGGGTGGTGGCCGACAGCGGTGCGTTGCCGGCGATGGTGGTGATGCCGACGAGTTCGGTGTGCTTGGCCGCGACGACGATTGCGATCGCGTCGTCGTGACCGGGATCGCAGTCGATGATGATCGGAAGGGGCCGCGACGGAGTCGCAGAGACAGAGACGGAGGGCGACATATCCCCAGAGCTTGCCACCGTTACGCTCGCCCTCGTGAGGTCGACGCGTCCGGTGCTCCTGTGCGGGGCACTGCTGTCGCTTGTGGCGTGTGCCGATGTCACCGCCGGACCGACCACCACGACATCGGTGGGAACCGTACTGACGGCCGTCCCCGCCAGCGTCGACACGGCTGGCGACAGTGTCCCGGAGACCGGCAGCGTGGGCGTTCCCGGCCTCGACGACCCCGATGCGTTCTGCGCTGCGTGGGCGGTCTACGGCGGAACGTTGCAGGCCATCGGCGTGGCGCAGGCCTTCGGTGGGTTGTCGAGTCTGGAGATCGCCCGGTTGGAAGTGGTGGCGTCGGTCTCGCTGGTGGCCGCGGTCGATGCAGTGGGCCGTCGCTGGCCCGCCGACATCCTGGGCGACCAGTCCGTGGTGCTCACCAACCTGATCGGTCCTTACGGTCGTCGAGCGCAGAAGGCGCTCACGATGCTGACGGATGCGGGTGCCACCGAACTCCAGTTGCAACAGTTCCAGCAACTCTGGGACAACGCGTTGCGCTCCCGTCGCGCCGATGAGCCGGTGATCACGCTCGCACCACTGCCGTCCGAGCTCGAGGATCTGGTGAAGGTCGTCGCCGCGCAGTTCGATGCTGCCGTCACCCCGTTCGCCGATGATCCGAGTCTGAATGTCGACTCCGTGGAGGTGCCACGGACGTACACCTATTTGGCCGAGCACTGCCCCGACCTCGCCTCCAGCGGCCTCGGCGACGCCGTCTGAGCGCGCCTTCGCTGCTGCGTCGCCGGCAGGTCTGGGCGCGTTGCGAGGTCGGGCGCGGTTTGCGACACGGTGGCGAGAGCGTGCCCGACCCTGCGCGGAACTCGTAAGGCCCCGCCCAGAACGAACCGAAAACGCTACGAACAACCCGCAACGCCATCAAGATCATCACCCATGCAGTTCTGCGTCGAGCCCAGTGGCCCCGATTGAGCGGAGTTCCTTCGCGAGCGCTAGAGCGGTCAAGCAAGCCGACTCCTTCGGGTCCAGCGAGAACATGTACGACATCGTGTCCCTCGGTAGGCGATACACACGAGGACCGCACTGCACCTCGATTCTGTGCGGCTGGGTCTTTGCGCGGCGAAGCCACAGCGTTCCGACGGGCGCAGCGACCGCGGCTACAGCCATAACATCCGCCAGGGGCACCGACCACCGGGTGACGCCCCCGAACCGAAGCCGCAACACGCCAGCGGAGACGAACAGTCCGGTCCTCCTGCCGACCACGAGCAAGGGCACGCAGAGCGCCCCAGCCAACAGGTGGGTCGCCAGCGGTGACCTTGCGATAGCCAGCACCGATTGAGAGGCGCCGGCCAGGATCAGACAACTGTCGTACCAGACGAACATCGGTCCCGATCGGCCATTCTTGATCGTCACCGTCAGCGGGACTGACGCACGCCCGGACATTGAGGTCTCAGCGCCACCAGTCACTCTCCATCAGGCAGTTCCGCGTGGTGAGTCAGCTCGCTTCGAGTAGTTGGTGGACGCGCTGGTGAGAGAGGCCGAGCAGTTCGGCGGCGTCGCGCCGGCTGAGTCCGAGGTCTGTGAGTGACTTGACGGCTTCGACGGTCTGCTGTTGTGCCTTTGCTCCCGCACGCTCGGCAGCGCTGCGTGCGCGGACGACGTCATCGGCGACTGAGGCCAGCGCTGCCGGGAACTGGTCACGAACGCGCAGCTGCGCAGCGTCCGTGTCGAGCCACAGCGCGAGCGCTTCGCGGATGCGGCTCTGAGCCTGCCGGATGCTGCGCCCGTAGGTCTGGCAACCGGTGAGTCCTTTGATGCGAACGTTCCACGCGTTGTCGTCAGCGTCGTGGTCGTAGATCGCGGTGTACGTCTTGTGCGAGGTCATCGAAGCCATCCTTTCCCGAGACAGGGTTCGAGAGCTCGTTCAATCGATCGGAGCGTGCCGTTCGGGATGTCCTACCCTCGGGTGGACTGGGATCACGGTCTGGCATCCGCCAGGACACCGGATCATGACGTGAGAGCCACGCTGGCGAAGCTGCACGCAGTCTGCGCGCTCCACCAGTCGAAGAACATCTCTTCCTGTCATGCGTCTACTGTACTAGACGGGTCGAGTAACCTGCTACCCGCACCTATTGCCTTTATGGGCGCTCGACGCCGAAACGAAACGGATCAGCCAGCCGTGAGGGTGCCGTCGGCGGCGAGCACCACAGCGCGGCCGACCCATTCGCCCACGCACATCGCTGCGGCGAGATCCGTGTCGCTGGAAGTGGCCCAGGCGCGGCGGCCGTCGGGCAGCAGGCAGGCCGCCAGCGCCGTTTCCGGTTCGCCCGTGCGTGAGTGCATCACGGTGTATGCCTCGATCGTCGCCGGGCCGGCGGCCTCGGCTGCATCGGCCAGTTCGCGGCGGGGCATCGCGTCGATCTCGGCTTGCGGGTATTCGAAGCGGAAACCCTCCGGGTGCTCGGGGGGAGTGGTGCTGTACACGCCGAATGCGTGCTTGGTGGCGTAGCCGCCGTTGGCCCAGATCAGCCCCTTGCTTCCCGGCTGCGCGCGCAGGTCGTCCATCAGCGTGGCGATCGCGTGCATCACGTAGTTGTTCCACGGGCCGCCAGCGAAACACAGGCCGCCGGTACGGGTGAGCTGGCGATCGAGCGACAGGCCCAGGCTCTGCGCACCCAGCTGCACGGCGGACGGGAAGCACGAATAGAGGTCGACGAGGTCGATGTCGTCGATGGTGACGCCGGCCAGCGCCAGGGCCCGCTCGCCGCCAAGCCGCACGGCTGGGGTCTCGGCGAAGCTCCAACGGTTGCTGATGTAGTTGTGCTCGTGGCAGTCGGTGCCCGAGTGCGGGAACACCCACCGGTCGCGGGGCACGCCCAGTGCCTCGGCACGCTCGACGCTGCACATAATGAGTGCCGCAGCCATGTCGACGTCGTTGTTGGAGACCATCGACTTCGTGTACGGGAAGCCGATGGTGCGGTTGCGGTCGGTCGGCGTGCGGATCTCGTCGGCGGTCTTGGCCTCGCGCAGCCAGGCGTTGGGGTTGGCCGCAGCCACCTCGCTGAACCGCGCCCACAACTCCGCGGCGACGGTGGTCTGTTCGTCGACGGTGCGGCCGGCGGCGGCACGAATCGCGGTCTCGAACATCGGGTAGACCTGCACGGGCATGGTGATGCCGCGCTCGCGCTCGACCGGGTGGTTCATCTCCAGGTCTTCGCCCAACAGGCGCGGCATGCGCCCCTGGGGCGCCTTCGGCCAGGGCAGCTCGGCCCCGGCGGCGCGGGCGCGCATGCGGGTGCGCCACGACTCGCCACCGGCAATGACCACCAGGTCGGCGTCGCCGCGCTGGATGTCGAGGGCAGTGCTGTTCACCAGGGTCTGCGGGCTGTTGCCGCCCATCGTGGTGACCGCGGTGTCGTTCGCTTCCAGCCCCAAACGGTCGGCCAGTACCCACCCGGGGTCGCCATAGCGCCAGCTCAGCAGGCCCACCACACGCCAGGAGTCGGGCTGCGGCACCGTGCCGAGACCGGCGTCGGTGGCGGCCAGTTTCACTGCTTCGGCCATCAGTGCCGACGCGTCGAGCGCGTCGTCGAGTCCCTTGGCGCGGTGCTGGAATTGGCCCGCGCCGATCAGGACGGGGGTGCGGGGGTCGAGCGTCATGGGACCACAGGGTAAGTACACCCGGGCATGACCGACGAACCCGTGGTGGTGAACAGTCCGTCAAACGCACTGTGGCCGTCGGCAGGCGCACATCTACACTCGCTGCGATGTCACGTATCGCGATCGGTTCCGACCATGCCGGCTTCGACCTCAAAGCGCACCTCGTAGGTGTGCTGCAGGGTGAGGGGCACGATGTGCTCGACCTGGGCACCCACAGCACCGAGAGTTGCGACTACCCGCCGTTCTGCGCTGCCGTCGGCCGAGCTGTCCGCGACGGTGAAGCCGAGTTCGGCATCGTCCTGGGTGGCAGTGGTCAGGGTGAGCAGTTGGCCGCCAACAAGGTGCACGGCGTCCGTGCCGCCTTGTGTAACGACCTCTACACCGCCCGCATGGCCCGCTCGCACAACGACGCCAACGTGCTCAGCATCGGTGGTCGCGTCGTGGGCATCGGTCTCGCCGAGGAGATCCTCGCCACCTTCCTCGCCACACCGTTCGAAGGCGGCCGTCACGCCCGCCGCGTCGAGCAGATCATGGCCATCGAGCAAGAAGAATCAGCCCGCGCTGCCGACCGGCAGTCCAGCCCCGTCACGGAGTCCTGACATGCCGTTCCCGAGCGACACCAATCCCGACACCCAGCTGTTCGACCTGATCGACCAGGAGGTACAGCGCCAGTGCACCGGCCTGCAGCTCATCGCCAGCGAGAACTTCACCTCGCCGGCGGTCATGCGGGCGGTGGGCAGCGCGCTCACCAACAAGTACGCCGAGGGTTACCCGGGTAAGCGCTACTACGGCGGCAACCTCATCGTCGACGAGATCGAGGCGCTGGCCATCGAGCGCGTGAAGCGCATCTTCGGCGCCGACCACGCCAACGTGCAGCCGCACAGTGGTGCCAACGCGAACATGTGCGCGTACCAAGCCATCCTCGAGGCTGGCGACACCGTGCTCGGTCTGTCGCTCGACCACGGCGGTCACCTCACACACGGTTCGCCGGTGAACGCCAGCGGCAAGCTGTACCACTTCGTGCCCTACAAGGTGGCCCCCGGTGACGAGCGCGTCGACATGGACCAGGTGCGCGACCTGGCGCTGCAGCACCGGCCGAAGCTGATCGTCGCCGGCACCACCAGTTACACCCGCCGCCTCGACCCGGCCGCGTTCAAGAGCATCGCCGACGAGGTCGGTGCGCTGTTCATGTTCGATGCCGCGCACATCGCCGGTCTCATCGCCGGTGGGCAACACCCGAACCCCGTGCCGTACGCCGACATCGTGACGTTCACCACGCACAAGACGCTGCGCGGCCCGCGTGGCGGCTGCATCCTGTCCACCGCCGCGCTGGCCCCGGCCATCGACAAGGCCGTGTTCCCCGGTTGGCAGGGCGGCCCACTCGAGCACGTCATCGCCGGTAAGGCCGTCGCGTTTCACGAAGCGCTGCAGCCCGAGTTCCAGGACTACGCCGCGCAGATCGTGAAGAACGCCAGCGCACTCGCCGAAGGGCTGGTGCAGCAGGGGTTCCGTCTCGTCAGCGGTGGCACCGACATTCACATGATGGTCGTCGACCTGCGGCCCTTCGACGCCGAGCTGACAGGCAAGGAAGCGCAAGCGGTGCTCGACCTCGGTGGCATCACGCTGAACAAGAACAGCATCCCCGACGACCCACGCAGCCCATTCGTCACCAGCGGTGTGCGCATCGGCACCCCGTCGGTCACGACCCAGGGCATGAAGGAGCCGCAGATGGCGCAGATCGCCGAATTGACCGCTCGCGTGCTGCGGCACCGCCACGACGCTGCTGCAGTGGCCCAGGCCAAGGTCGAGGTCGCTGCCCTGTGTGCTCAGTTCCCTGCCTACGCCTGACGCTCTCTCGCCGCCACCCTCGCCTGAACAGGGTGTATCGCTAGAGTTGGCGCTCGTGAGCGAAGTGGACCTACAGCACTGATGCCGGGTACCGGGGCCTACCTGTTGGTGGGCGCGATTGCTGCGGCGGTGACGTTCCTGACGACACCGATCGTCGTTCGGGTGGCCCGCCGTGTCGGTTGGGTGGTGCAACCCGATGAGCGTCGGGTTCACAAGGTCGCCACACCCGACGTCGGCGGCATCGCGATGTTCCTCGGCTTCCTCGCCGCATTCATCGCCGCATGGCTGATACCAGCCTTCGACCCGTTGTTTGCCCGCAACTCCGAACCGCGTGGCGTGCTGGTTGCCGCTGCGTTGATGTTCCTCGTCGGCTTCATCGACGACATCCACGAGATCTCCGCTCCGGCCAAGGTGATGGGCACTGTGGTGGTGGGCAGCGTCCTGGTCGTTTACGGCGTCACGATGTTCTACTTCCGTCTGCCGTTCATGGATGTCTTCTTCCTCACCGCCGACTGGGTGCCGTTGATCACGGTGCTGTGGCTGTTAGGGATGACGAACGCGATCAACCTGATCGATGGCCTCGATGGGCTGGCGGCCGGCATTGTGGCGATCGCCGCGGCGGCGTTCTTCCTGTACAGCCAGCACCTCGCCGAACCATCGATCGGCATGCTCACCCAACCGAACATCGGTCCGCTGGTGGCGATCCTCGCTGTCGGTATCTGCTTGGGATTCTTGCCGCACAACTTCAATCCGGCGCGCATCTTCATGGGTGACGGCGGCGCCCTGTTGCTCGGTCTGTTGATGGCCGTCAGCACGAGCGTGGTGGGCGGCCGCGCCGATCCCGGGTCGCAGCGCTACGTCGGCCAGACGTACTTCTTCCTCGCTCCGCTGATGATCCCGCTGTTCATCCTTGGTGTGCCGATTCTCGACACGTTGTTCGCGATCATCCGCCGTGCCGTGCGCCGCCAAGGTGTGGCCGCGGCCGACAAGGGCCACCTGCACCACCGACTGATCGAGATGGGGCACGGTCAGCGTCGAGCGGTGCTGATCCTGTGGATGTGGACCGCGTTGCTGTCTGCGTTCGTGCTGTACCCGGTGTTCACCGGCAGCGGCATCATCTACATCCCGGTCGGTATCGCCATGCTCGGTCTGGTGCTGTACACGGTGTTCCATCCGCAAATCCGCCAACGCAAGACCTGAACTTCCGGCGGGTTGTGTGGGGGGTGTCGCAACGTTGTACATTGTGTGCGCGTTCACAAGCTCTGGCAGTCGTATGCCCGACGCGCAACCGAGGTAACCGCTTCTCCGTGAAAGTCCTGGCCCCCCGGCGCCCGATCAACGACACCCAGCAGTCCGGCCAAACGCTGGGCCGCGGGATGGACTTCGCGCTCGTGGTGCTGGTGTTCCTCGGCGTCGGTTACGGACTCGACCGCTGGCTCGACACCAAGCCGGCGTTCATGATCGGGCTCGTGATCTTCAGCGTCATCGGTCAGTTCATCAAGATGTACTACGAGTACACGCAGGCGATGGAAGCCCTCGAGGCCGAGCGTGCCGCCAAGCGTGTAGGTCGCGCCGCGTGAACGATCTCCACAACGGCCAGCAGGCCGACGCGTTCACGACAGCACTGCACGGGCCAGCACCCGAGGTGAAGGTCACCAAGGACATGGTGCGGCGCGGTCTGATCGTTGCTCCGCTGCTGATCGTGGTGTGCGGTTTCATCTGGGGAATGCACGGCGCGTACAGCAGTGCGTACGGCATTGCCCTCGTGCTCATCAACTTCGCGCTGGCGGCTGCGCTCGTCGCCACCACCGCTCGAATCAGCCTCGGGCTGATGATGGGAGCCGTGCTGTTCGGCTATCTCATCCGCCTCGGACTGATCCTCTTGGCCGTGTTGTTGGTCAAGAATTCCGGATGGATTTCACTTCCGGCCCTCGGAGCGACCATCATCGTGTCGCACCTTGGTCTTCTCGTGTGGGAGATGAAGTACGTTGCTCTCTCGCTGGCCTACCCCGGCCTCAAGCCCGCTCGCCCCTAACCGCCCAGTCACCAAGCACAGGAACCTGCCGTGATCGCCGAATCCTTCAAATTTCCCGAGATCAACTCGATCTTGCGCTGGAGAGACTTGTTCTCCAGTTTCAACAAGATCGCCCTGATCGCAGTTGCTGCCGCAGTCATCGGCTCGCTGATCTTCATCCTCGCCGGCCGCAAGGATGCGTCGGTGGCGCCCAAGGGTGTGCGCAACCTCGCCGAGACCTCGGTCGAGTTCATCGAGAACGGCATCGTCATGCAGACGATGGGCAAGGAAGGCCTCGGCTGGACGCCGTTCCTGCTGAGCCTGTTCCTGTTCATCTACCTGTGCAACGTGCCCGGCATCATCCCGTTCTTGCAGATGCCCGCCACGGCCCGCATGGCCATCCCGGTGTTCCTCTCGCTGCTCGTGTGGGTCATCTACATGGGCGTCGGTTTCAAGCACCAGGGCATCAAGTACCTCACGCACACCATCTGGCCCCCCGGCGTGCCGACCGCGCTGAAGCCACTGGTGGGCGTTATCGAGCTCATCTCGAACTACTTCGTGCGCCCGTTCTCGCTGACGGTGCGACTCTTCGCCAACATGCTCGCCGGCCACATTTTGCTGGTGACGTTCGCACTGCTGACCAACTCGTTGGTCACGGCGCAGACGCAGCAGTTCATGCTGAAGCCGATGGCGATCCTGCCCTTCTTCATGCTCGTGTTCCTCACGGCATTCGAAGTGCTGGTGGCCTTCCTGCAGGCCTACATCTTCACCATCCTGACCGCGGTGTACATCGGCGGCTCGGCTCACCCCGAGCACTGATCGCACCGTTCGCCTTACTCTCACCCGTCTCCACTACCCAGAACACTCACCAGGAGAATTCAACAATGGAAGCATTCGCTCACCTCGTGGCCACCGCCGCCGACGACAAGGCCACCGCAGCCGCCAGCTCGGCCGGTTTCGCCTACGGCCTCGCCGCTATCGGACCTGGCATCGGCATCGGTTACCTCGTCGGTAAGTCGGTCGAGGCCATGGCCCGCCAGCCTGAGGCCGCCGGCATGGTGCGTACCACCATGTTCCTCGGTATCGCCTTCACCGAGGCACTCGCCCTCATCGGCTTCGTGGTCTTCATCCTCATCGGTCTCTGATCGGCCCGTTGACCATCCGTCCGATTTCTGTCCGTCCTATCCGAAGGAGCTGACGTGCACTCCGCCGTCGTACACCTCCAGGGATCCTCGCTGCAGGTGCATCTCGTGTCGTCCACCGACACGACCACCACCGTCGCGACCGCCGACACTTCCGCCGCGCCTACCGCCGCAGCCTCCACGGAGACAACGGTCGCCGGTACCACTGGTACCGAGCCGATCGTCGTCACCGCTGAGCCGCTGGGTGCTGGTGCGCCGGAAGGTGAAGCGCTCGTCAGCAAGGACCCGGGTCCCATCGTCCCCGAAGTCAAAGAGCTCCTCTGGGGCGGTGGCTCGTTCGTCGTGTTCGCGCTGCTCATGCGCTTCGTCCTCTTCCCCAAGGTGAAGAAGGGCATGGATGCTCGCTACAACAGCATCCAGCAGTCGCATGAGTCCGCCGACGCCGAGCGCTCCGGTGCTCGCGCCGAAGTTGCCGCCTACGAGGCACAACTCGTCGCGATCAAGGCCGAAGCCGCCAAGGTGGTCGAAGCCGCTCGGGCAACGCTCGAAGCCGAGCGTGGTGCCAAGTTGGCCGAGGTCAACGCCGGCATCGCCGAGCGTCGCGCCGCTGCCAACGCACAGGCGGAAGCGGCCCGTGCCGCTGCTCGCGATCAGATCCACGCTGCTGTCAGCGATGTTGCCGGCCGCGCCGGCGAACTCGCTACTGGGCGTCGCCCTGCGGCCGATGTCGTCGACCGCGTCGTGAACGAGGTGATGGCACGATGAGTGTTCTCAGCATCATCGCCTTCGCCCACCGCATCGCGGAGGAGACACCGGTCCTCGACAAGGACGGTCACGTCACCACTCATAGCTGGATCCTCCCGGAGAACGCGGAGATCATCTACGGCGGCATCTCGTCGCTGTTGATCTTCTTCATGCTCTTCAAGTTCGGCGCACCGGCGATCAAGAAGAGCTTCGCCGCTCGCACCGAGAAGATCCAGAAGGAACTCGACGCAGCAGCTGCCGACAAGTCGGCTGCAGCCACCGAAGCCGCCACCATCCGCCAGGCCAAGGGCGATATCGAAGGTGAGCGGGCCCGCCTGCTCGCCGACGCTGCCACTCAGGCCGCTGCGGTCCTGGAAGATGGCCGGGTGCGCCTGGCTGCCGAGGTCGTCGACCTCGAGGCCAAGGGTGTCACCGACATCGCCAGCGCACAAGGTCGCGTGGGTGACGAACTGCGAGCGGAGATCGCTCGCCTGTCGTCGGCCGCCGTCGATCATGTGGTTACTGGCTCGCTCGACGACGCCACCCACCAGGAACTGATCGAGAACTTCATCAACCGAGTGGGGGCCGGATCATGAGCGACAACCGCATCGAAGGCTACGCACGGGGTCTGTTCGAGATCGCCCGCGCCGAAGGCACGCTCGACGTGGTGGAAGACGAACTCTTCCGCTTCGCCCGCAGCTTCGAGGGCAGCGACTCGCTGCGCTCGGCGCTCACCGACGAGCAGATTCCGCCGGCCAAGCGTCAGGCGATCATCGAGGATCTCCTCGGCGGTAAGGCATCAGCCACCACCACCCAGCTCGTCGCAATGGTCGTCGGCTCGGGTCGCGGTCGCGATTTGCCGGCCATTGTGAACAACCTCGTCGCCCGCGCCAGTTCGGTGAAGCATCAGGAAGTCGCCGAAGTGCGCACTGCTGTTGCGCTCACCGCCGATCAGCAGGCCCGCCTCGGTGCGGCCCTGGTGAAGGCCACCGGCAAACAGGTGAACCTGAAAGTCGTGGTCGACCCGTCCGTTCTGGGCGGCATCGTGGCCACCGTGGGCGACACCGTCATCGACGGCAGCGTCCGTACCCGCATCGACCAGCTGAAGTCCCGCCTGTAACAGGCCAAATCGGAGCATCGAAGAACATGGCTGAACTGACACTGAGCGCCGGCGACATCGCATCCGCGCTGAAGAAGAACCTGGAGGGCTTCACGCCCTCGCTGGAAGCCCGCACCGTGGGCCGCGTCACCCAAGTGGGCGACGGTATTGCACGCGTCTCGGGCCTGCCCGACTGCGCCGTGAACGAACTCCTAGAGTTCGAAGACGGCACCGTCGGCCTCGCACTGAACCTCGACGAAGAGTCCATCGGCGCCGTGGTGCTCGGTGACGGCTTCGAGATCGAAGAGGGACAGACCGTCAAGGCCACCGGCCGCATCCTCTCGGTGCCGGTGGGCGACGCGATGCTCGGTCGCGTGGTCAACGCGCTCGGACAGCCGATCGACGGCAAGGGCGACATCGTCGGCGGTATCAACCGTCGCGTGGAGATCCAGGCCCCCGGCATCATGGGTCGCAAGCCCGTGCACGAGCCGCTGCAGACCGGTATCAAGTCGATCGACGCGATGACCCCGATCGGCCGTGGCCAGCGCCAGCTGATCATCGGCGACCGCAAGACCGGCAAGACCACGGTCGCGGTCGACGCAATCATCAACCAGCGTGGCCTCGGCGTGAAGTGCATTTACGTCGCCATCGGCCAGAAGGGCTCCACGATCGCCCAGACCGTGGAAACCCTGCGCCAGTACGGCGCCTTGGAGTACACCGTCATCGTGGCCGCTCCGGCCTCCGATCCGGCGCCGTTCAAGTACCTCGCACCGTACGCCGGCTGCGCGATCGGCCAGCACTGGATGGAGAACGGTGAGCATGCGCTCATCGTGTACGACGATCTGTCAAAGCAGGCCGAGGCGTACCGTCAGGTGTCACTCTTGCTGCGCCGCCCGCCGGGCCGCGAGGCATACCCCGGCGACGTGTTCTACCTACACAGCCGCTTGCTCGAGCGTGCGGCCAAGCTCAGCGATGAGCGCGGCGCAGGCTCGCTGACGGCACTGCCGATCATCGAGACCAAGGCCGGCGACGTGTCGGCGTACATCCCCACCAACGTGATTTCGATCACCGACGGTCAGGTGTACCTGCAGGACAACCTGTTCAAGTCGGGTGTGCGCCCGGCCGTCGACGTGGGCATCTCGGTGTCCCGCGTGGGTGGTGCGGCGCAGATCAAGGCGATGAAGAGCGTGTCGGGCACGCTGAAGCTCGACCTCGCCCAGTTCCGTGAGCTCGAGGCTTTCGCCACGTTCGGCTCGGAACTCGACGCCATCTCCAAGGCCCAGCTCGAGCGTGGCTACCGCCTCGTCGAACTGCTGAAGCAGCCGCTGAACAGCCCGATGCCCGTCGAAGAGCAGGTCGTCGTGGTGTTCGCCGGTACCAAGGGTTACCTCGACAGCCTGCCCGTCGTCGACGTGCGTCGCTTCGAAGGTGAGCTCCTCGCCCACATGCGCAGTGCGCAGGGCGGTCTGCTGGCCGGTATGCGCTCGAACCCGAAGGCCGATGTGCCCACGGAACTCGCCGGCATCATCGCCACCTTCAAGGAGCAGTTCGTGGCTGCCTCTGCCGCTTCCGCCAAAGCTGCGGCTGATGTCACTGCCACGGATGCGGCCAAGGTCGGCGACGCCCACAGCGACAAGACCCTGGCAACGGAGTAATCATGGCCGGTGGTCAGGAGCGCATCCTTCGCGGACGTATTCGTAGCGTCCAGGCAACCAAGAAGATCACGCGCGCCATGGAACTCATCGCGGCATCCCGCTTCGTCAAGGCGCAACAGCGCGTTGCCGCTGCGGTGCCGTACAGCGACACCATCACCGAAGTGGTGAAGGATCTCGCTGCGGCCGGCGGCTCCTCTCAGTCGCCGCTGTTGACGTCACGCCAAGAGGTGAAGTCCACGGCATACGTGGTGATCGCCGCCGACCGTGGCCTCTGCGGTGGCTACAACTCGGGTGTGCAGCGCGCAGCCGAGGGTTCGGTCAAGGCCGATGTCCTCGACGGGAAGAGCTACTCGCTCATCACCGTCGGTCGTAAGGCCGAGGGCTACTTCAAGTTCCGTGGCTACAACATCGCTGCCGCCTACGGCGGTTTCAGCGATAGCCCCACCTACGCCCACGCTCGTGAGATCGGTCAGGACGTAGTGGCCCGCTATCTCGCTGGCGAGTTCGACCGCGTCGAGTTGGTCTACACCCGCTTCATCAGCGCCGGTTCGCAAGAAGTCGTGCGGCGCCCGCTGGTGCCGCTTGATCACGAGACGGTCGAGGGTGGCGACGGCAAGGGTCCCGATTCCGCCGGCACGCCGTCGGACTACGAGTTCGAGCCGGATCCGGGAACAATCCTCGACACGTTGCTGCCCCGCTACGTGGAAGCCCGCATTTATGCGGCGCTGCTCAACGCTGCGGCCGCCGAACACGCCTTCCGCCAGCGGGCGATGAAGAGCGCCACGGACAACGCCGAGGAACTGATCAAGAACCTCAGCCGCATCATGAACCGTGCCCGTCAGGACAGCATCACCACTGAGATCATGGAGATCGTCAGCGGCGCCGAAGCCTTGTCCGGTGGCTCGAAGAACGTGCAGATGATCGACCTCGGTCCGATCACCGATCTTGCATCGAACTAACACCAGAACGCCCACACCCAGTACTACGGCACACGAAGAAAGAACAGCGAAATGACGATGACAGAGACAGATCGCAAAGACGGCCGAGTGGTCGGTATCGCCGGCCCCGTGATCGACGTTGAGTTCCAGCCCGGTTCGCTGCCCGAGCTGAACTCGGCGCTGGAATTCACCATCACCGTCGAGGGGAAGGACGTCAAGGTCCTTGCCGAGGTGGCACAGCAGCTCGGCAACAGCCGTGTCCGCGCCGTCTGCATGAAGCCCACCGACGGCCTCACCCGTGGCACCCCGGTGCGCAACACGGGTCGTGGCATCAGCGTGCCCGTGGGTGACCGCACGCTCGGCCACGTGTGGAACGTGTGGGGCGAAGTGCTCGACGCCGACAATGCTGATTTTGCCGATGTCGAGCGGTGGGAGATCCACCGTCCGGCTCCCGACTTCGCCGCCCTCGAGCCGTCGAAGCGTCTGTTCGAGACCGGTATCAAGGTCATCGACCTGCTCACCCCGTACGTGGCTGGTGGCAAGATCGGTCTGTTCGGTGGTGCAGGAGTGGGCAAGACCGTGCTCATCACCGAGATGATCCGCCGCGTGGCGCAGAACCACGGTGGTGTGTCGGTGTTCGCCGGTGTCGGCGAGCGCACCCGTGAGGGCACCGACCTGATGCTCGAGATGGCAGAGTCGGGTGTGTTCGAGAAGGCCGCCTTGGTCTTCGGCCAGATGGACGAGCCGCCGGGCGTGCGCCTGCGCGTCGCCCTCTCGGCCCTCACCATGGCCGAGTACTTCCGCGATGTGCAGAACCAAGACGTGCTGCTGTTCGTGGACAACATCTTCCGTTTCGTGCAGGCCGGCTCCGAGGTGTCCACCCTCCTCGGCCGTATGCCGTCGGCCGTGGGTTACCAGCCCACCCTGGCCGATGAGATGGGTCAGCTGCAGGAGCGCATCACCTCCACCCGCGGTCGTTCGATCACCTCACTGCAGGCCGTGTACGTGCCCGCCGACGACTACACCGACCCGGCTCCGTTCACCACCTTCACCTTCCTCGATGCCACCACCGAGCTCAGCCGTCAGATCGCCTCGCTCGGCATCTACCCGGCCGTGGATCCGTTGGCCAGCACCTCGACGATCCTCCAGCCCGAAGTCGTCGGTCAGCGTCACTACGACGTCGCCCGTCGCGTGCAGGAGATCCTCCAGCGCTACAAGGAACTGCAGGACATCATCGCCATCCTCGGTCTCGACGAACTGTCGGAAGAGGATCGCCTGACCGTCTCCCGTGCCCGCAAGGTGCAGCGCTTCCTCAGCCAGCCGTTCTACGTGGCCGAAGTGTTCACCGGTGTGTCCGGCGAGACCGTGCCCGTCGCCGAGACCGTGGAGAGCTTCGAAGCCATCGTCAACGGTGAGCTCGACGAAGTGCCCGAGCAGGCGTTCCTCAACGTGGGTGGCGTCGAGCAGGTGCTCGCCAAGGCGAAGTTGCTGCAGGAAGGCGCTGCCTGAAATGGCCACGATGCAGGTCGAGTTGGTGTCCCCGGAGAAGATTCTCTTCTCCGGTGAGGCCACACAGGTCATCACCCGCACCTTGGGTGGCGGCGAGATCGCGTTCCTGCCCGGCCATGCTCCGTTCCTCGGTGCGCTGACGGAATGCCACACTCGCATCACCCTCGTCGAGGGCCGTGTGCTCGATGTCGCCGTTCACGGTGGCTTCGTGCAGGTGAGCGGCAACACCGTCAGCATCCTCAGCGACATCGCCGAACTCGGCGAGGACGTCGACCGCAACCGTGCGTTGCGCGCCAGGGATGTCGCCGAAGAATTGCTGCGCCGCGAGCACGACGCCGAAGCCGTCTCGGCGCTCAGCCGGGCCCACGCTCGCCTATCCGCCTCGGGCGGGATCACCGGTACGTCGCAGGGCGCTCACTGATACCAGGCGCTCCGGCGATTCGAACGAACTCTGAAGGTGGCCATAGCCTTTCGGCATGGCCACCTTCCCGTTTTCGTCAGCACTTGTCACCGGCGCCTCCAGCGGTATCGGCGAGGCGATGGTCGAACTGCTCGCCGGTACCGGTGTGCACACGGTGGTGGTCGCCCGCCGTGGTGACCGACTCCAGGCCTTAGCCGAACGGTTCTCATCAGTGGAGGTGTTGGTTGCCGACCTCACCACCGCCGAGGGGCTCGCCGCAGTCGAAGCACGTGTGTGTTCGACGGAACGGCCCATCGACCTGGTGGTCAACAACGCTGGCTTCGGTACGTCGGGTCTGTTCCACGAAATTGACGCCGACCGGTTGCAGCAAGAGGTCGAGCTCAACATCGGCGCGCTCACCCGATTGAGCCATGCTGCACTGCGCACGATGGTGCCGCGTGGGCGTGGCTACCTGTTGAACGTCAGCAGTGTCGCCTCATTCCAGTCGGCACCCAAGTTGGCCGTCTACGCCGCGACGAAGGCGTACGTCACCAGCCTCAGCGAGAGCCTGCACGAAGAGGCACGCGGCACCGGTGTGCACGTCACCGCACTGTGCCCTGGCCTCACGCGTACCGAGTTCCAGAGCGTCAGTAGTACCGAGGACTACAGCACTCAGTTCCCGAAGTTCGCGTGGCTCACGTCGCAAGAAGTCGCCGCCGGCGGTCTGCGCGACGTCGCCAAGGGGAAGTGCCTCTCAGTGCCTGGAGCGATCTACAAGGGCCTGGTTGGTGTCACTGGCGTCGTGCCACGCGGCATGGCCCGTCGCCTCGCCGGTCTCGTCCAGCGCGGCTGAGCGGGCAGCGGGTCAGTACTCGACGCTGGCGAAGGCCGCCAGCTTGTCGATGCGGTGGCGGGCATCGATCATGCGCACCGTGCCACTGCGCGAACGCATGACGAGGCTCTGTGTGTTGGCCGCACCGTGTAGGTAGCGCACGCCCTTCAGCAACTCGCCATCGGTGACGCCGGTGGCAGCGAAGAAGCAGTTGTCGCCCTTCACGAGAATGTCGGTGGTGAGCACCTGGCTGAGGTCGTAGCCGAGGGCAATCGCCTCATCGCGCTCCTGGTCGTTGCGCGGTGCCAGCAGACCCTGGATTTCGCCACCCATGCACTTCAGCGCAGCGGCGGCGGTGACACCTTCAGGGGTGCCGCCAATGCCGAACAGCACGTCGACGCCGGCCTCGGGCCACGAGGTAGCGATGGCGCCGAAGATGTCGCCGTCGGTGATCAGCTTCACGCGGGCGCCAGTGCTGCGCACCTCGGCGATGAGATCGGTGTGCCGGTCGCGATCGAGGATGACGACGGTGAGGTCGCGCACGGACTCGCCCTTGGCCTTGGCGATCCAGCGCAGGTTCTGCGTGGGCGTCGCAGTGATGTCGATCGAGCCGGCGGCCTCGGGACCAACGGCGATCTTGTGCATGTAGACACACGGACCAGGGTTGAACATCGTGCCGCGCTCGCTGACCGCGATGACCGCAATTGCGTTGGCTCGTCCGAGCGCGGTGAGCGTGGTGCCATCGATCGGGTCGACGGCGACATCTGTGAGCGGGGCCGTACCGTCGCCCACGCGCTCGCCGTTGTACAGCATCGGGGCTTCGTCTTTCTCGCCTTCGCCGATGACGACGATGCCGTCCATCGGCACCGTCTGCAGCACGGTGCGCATGGCATCGACGGCTGCTCCGTCTGCCCCGTTCTTGTCGCCGCGCCCGACCCAGCGGGAGGCGGCGAGGGCAGCTGATTCGGTGACCCGAACCAGTTCCATGGCGAGGTTGCGATCAGGCTTCTGCGAGTTGGCGATCATCGCTCCACACCGTAGTTCGTGGACGGCGCCGGCGAGTAGTGACGGACCCAACCCGTACTGCTGGCGTGGGTTACCGTGGCCAGCGTGGGACTGGAAATCGCTGAGGAGCGCTGCGTCGGCGGACGTGATCTCACCGAACCAAGGTTGTTGCCGGGCGTCGACGCGCTGGCGTACGTGCGGTCTGCGGCCGGCGAGTCGGTGCTCGTGGTCCACCACTTCGACGGCACCCCCGATACGGAACTGGCCACGGCTCCCAGCATCCGTGCCGGACGAAGTATGGGCGGCGGAGCGTGGTGGCCCACACCGGACGGCAGTGCGGTCGTGTACGTCGGGGGGGATGGCAACGTATGGCGGCAGTCGCTGTTGGGCGACGCTGCCGAGCAGTTGACGAACCACGGCCCCGAGCGTGCGACCTCGTGTGTTCATGTCTCGCCGGATGGCGAGTCGGCGGTGTACGTGATCGACCAGGCCGAAGTATGGCGAGTGGCGTTCGCTGGACGGGACGCAGCGCGACTGGATCGCGGCGACGCCGACTTCTGTCTCGACCCGTGGGCGGGGGTCGATGGCTCGGTGCGTTGGATGGCATGGGACGTGCCTGCGATGCCCTGGGAATGCAGCCGCACCGTGGTGCGCTTGTCCGATGGCAGCCAGCTCGAACAACGCGGCATTGGTGCGGTACAGCAGGCACGGCTGTTGCCCGATGGGCACACCACCAGCGTGCGTGACGACACCGGGTGGCTCAACGTATGGCGGGGCGATGCGCCAGCGCTCACGGAGGCCCACGAGCACGCTGGCCCCACGTGGGGTGCGGGCCAGACGTCGTACGCGTGGTCGCCCGACGGCGCGGCCGTGGCGTTCACGCGCAACGAGGGCGGCTTTGGTCGGCTGTGTGTGCTGACACCAGCCACCGGCGAGGTGGTGGAAGTGGCCCGCGGGGTACACGGTCAGCTTTCGTGGGTGGGCGATCGACTGGCAGCGCTGCGCACCGGTGCAGTGACGCCCACACAAGTGGTCGTGTACGACACTGCCAGCTGGGCTCGCGCCACCGTCGCAGTTGGTCCGGTCGGCGAGTGGGCGCACAACGAACTCGTCGAGCCGACCCTCGTGGAAGTCGACACACCGTCGGGTGCGGTGCACGCCCGCCTGTACACCGCTGACGAACCGGACGGTCGACTGATCGTGTGGCTTCACGGTGGACCCACGGATCAGTGGCAGGTCACGTTCATGCCTCGCCTCGCGTACTGGCGTTCACGCGGTTGGAACATCCTGGTGCCCGACCATCGCGGATCCACCGGACATGGTCGCGAGTACCAGCAGGCGTTGCACGGTCGGTGGGGCGACCTGGACGTTGCGGACACGATCGCCGCCGCTCACACGGCGCACGCTCGCGGGTGGGGCGAGCCGGGGCGCACCGTGGTCATCGGCGGCTCTGCAGGCGGCTTCACCGCGCTCGGTGCCGTGGCGTTCGAGCCGCAGTTGTTCGCAGCGGCAGTACTGCTCTACCCGGTGACCGATCTGCTCGACCTCGCCGAGCGCAGCCACCGCTTCGAGCGGCACTACACCGACAGCCTGGTGGGGCCCCTGCCTGAGCACGAGGAGACGTACCGCGTTCGTTCTCCGGTGTGGCATACCGACCGCCTCGCCCACGTGCCGCTGCTGCTGTTGCATGGCGACGCAGATCCAGTCGTACCGGTGGAACAGAGCCGCGTGCTCGCCGAGCGCACCAACGCCGTAGGTGGTCGGGTCGAGTTGCACGTGTACGAGGGCGAGGGGCATGGCTTTCGTCAGCTGCCCAACCAACTGGACGAATACCGCCGTATCGCAGACTTCCTGGCGCGCCACGTGCCGGTAGCGTCTCGGTCGTGACTGACGAATGGAACCCGAACGACCCCGACGCAACCCGGGTGCTCTACGACCTCAGCGACTGGACGTTCGAGCAGCAGGCCGAGCTGGCATCTGATCTGGCTGAGGCCGAGGTGCCACACACGTGGGATGGTGCCGAGTTGGTCGTGCCTGAATCGCACGAGACCATCACCGACGGCATCATCGAGCGAGCCGAGCAGCGTCTGGGCATCGTGTACGCGGGCGGCACACCTGCTGCGGATGGGGATGTGGACACGGCTGCCGACGTGCTGCAACCGCTCGACATTGCCGACGGCACGCCCATCACCGACTACGAGCTCGATGAATGGCCGGAGGGCGACCGCCAGTCGCTCACTCGTGCGCTGGTGCTGCGCGGCATCGCATACCGCTGGGAGGACGACACTCTGGTCGTGCCGACGCAATGGGAGTACGTGGTCGACTCGCTGCTCGACATGGTGGAGAACGGTGAGTTCCGTACCCGCGACGCCGACGACGATGAGGGCGATGAGGAAGCCGACCGACTCCCGTTCGAGACACTCACCACGTTCTTCCTCGCCGGCGAGCGGCTGCAACGCAATCCGCTCGATGCCGACGGGCTGGAGCAGTTGCTGCGTGCAGTCGCCGTCGCCGATCCGGCACGTCCTCCCTATGGAGTCGACCCGCGGCTGTGGAAGCGCACGTGCGAGCTGGCCGAGGAGCTGGCCGACGCGTTGGCAGAGGAAGCCGACCCCGATCTCGACGCGACCACCGTCGTTGCCCAAGACCTGTACGACCTGCTGCGCCCCTTCATCTAGGTTCGTCGACAGCGCGTGATGTTGCTCGCCGAGCTGCAGATCTGGCATACGCGACCGGTAACTCCGACACGTCGCCTCGCTCTGGGCCACCTCGTGCTGCCCACCGACCCGGCACCGGGCCTCGGCGGTGTGTTGCTCGCAGCCGTGGTCGCTGCCTATCTGTCGGGTGTTCCGCCCGAACAGCTCGCCGACGTCGAGCGGCTGATCGATCAAGTCGCCGAGGGCGAGCGAGTGGTGCAACCGCGTTTGCAGCACCGCTATCAGGTCGATCGGCATGGTTTGGCGACGAGCGTGCATCAGTTGCGCGGTGATGCCGATCACGTGGAGTTCGACCTGTACTCGCTGGGGCGTCCGGTCGTGCAGGTGCTCGGGGCGGTGTATGCACTGGAGCGCCTGAACGTCGACGCCCGCCGCGCGATTGCGCCGGTACTGCACCGGGCGATGAAGTGGCGTGGGCCGATCGGTCCGTCGTTCGTTGCCGATATCACCGGTGTCAGCCGCACCGACCTCGTCGGGCTTACCGATCCGAGGTTGTGGGCGCTCGACCTGTTGGGCTTCCCGCTGGACACGCGCAAGGTGACCAAGAAGGACGTCATGGCCCACTACCGCTCGCGTCTGCGCGCGGCCCACCCCGATCACGGAGGCGATGATGACGCTGCAGGATTGATCATCGAGCGCTTGGGCGATGCCCGACGGATCCTGCTCGAGCTATGAGCGCGCTGTTGCTGTTCCCCGGAGCCGGTTCTTCCAGTACCCACGCAAGCCTGGTGGCCATCGAACGAGCGGTGGCGCCGATGCGTTGTGTGCGTGCCGACTTCACCTACCGCAAGGAGGGTCGCGGAGCGCCCGACCGCGCACCGGTGCTGCTGCAGGCGGTCCGCGACGAGGTCGCTGCGATGGGCCGCGGGAAGCTCGTGTTGGGCGGTCGTTCGATGGGTGGCCGCATCTGTTCGCTGGCGGTCGCTGATCCTGGCCAACCGCTGCGGGCTGCGGGGCTCGTGCTGGTGTCGTATCCGTTGCACCCGCCGGGGAAGCCCGACACGCTGCGGGTCGAACACTTCCCGCGGCTCCACCTTCCGTGTCTGTTCGTGTCCGGCACGAAGGACGCCTTCGGCACACAAGACGAACTGACGCACTGGACGGCCACGATTCCAGGGCCGGTGACGCACCACTGGATCGAGCGCAAAGGGCACGATCTGAAGGGATGCGACGATGAGGTGGCGCAGATCGTTGCCACCTGGGTGCGCAACCTCAATCGGCGGAAACGATCGTCGGATCTTCCGGGTTGAGCTGTTCCAGTTCGAGGTGCGCAGTTTCGGGGTAGTGGCGGAATGCCACCCATGCAGCCGCCAACTGGCCAAGGCCGAGAAACGCCATCACCGAGCCGTAGCTCGAACCGTGGTCGCGCAGTACCCCGACGAGGAGAATCCCGAGGCTGCCGGCCAGCAACGCCGTCGTGTTGATCAGTCCGTTGGCCATGCCTCGGTTGCCGGTGGGGAACATTTCGGAGCGATACACGGCGAACGCGGGGTAGGCCATCGCGGCAGTGAAGCCACCGCCGAGCGCGATGAACCACATCGCACTCCCGGCGGCGAAGAACGCTGCCACCAGACATGCGGCCGACAGCGGTGTGCAGATAGCGATGATCTTCCGTCGACCGATGACGTCAGACATTCGCCCGCCAATGATCAGGCCGAGCGAGGCCGGTGTGCCCACGGCAAGGGTGAACAGGGCGATTCCCCCGGCGCTGTAGCCGCGCACCTTGTCGAGGTAGTTGTTCTGGAAGTACGACGCAGGAGCAATGAACAAGTTGGAGGTGAGTGCAACGAGGGCGACCATCCCGAGCCGGCGACGATTCAACGGCGGGGACATGCGGTGCACAGTCTCGAACCGGCGCGTCTCGTCGAGGTGCCTGCCGAGGCTGACTGCGATCGGGAGCCAGATGAGCGAGATCAGGTACACCAGTCGCCAACCGTTGTCGCCGAAGTCGGCCAACTTCAGCGCGGCGACTGCCACGCCGGCACCCATCCCGGAGGCCATCGCCAACAGGCTGAGCGCGTACGCGCGGCTGTTACGCGGCATGTCCTCGGCGGCGGCCACTGTGGCCAGCATCGACAGGGCAAGGCCCAACGGCCGGGCGATGGTCTGCGAGCCGGTAAGTACCCAGAACGATGGTGACAGCGCGCCGAGCGCGCAGAACAGTGGTGTCAACCAGGCGAGCAGCACGATGGTTCGCCGTCGCCCCATGCGGTCGGCGAGGTAGGCGAACGGAAGGGCGATCACCACGCCGACGCGCACGATCGCTCCACTGGCGCCCAGCATGCGGTCGCTGGCGTGGAACCCGTCCGCGGCAAACGTGGAGGTCTGTGTGAACAGGGTGTTGGCGAACGCGGCTGACATCGCTGCGGCAGCAAGCAGGGCGAGCGCCGATGTCTGGCGGGCGGTCAACTTGTCGGGCGGGGCCCACCACGGGCTGGGGCTTCCGGGCGTCCGCGGGTGTCGGAGCGCACGTCGCATTGGCCAACGGAAGATGATGCCGAACCACGGCAGGTACAAGCCGTACTGCACCGTCTCGTGCACGGTGCCGTCAGGGTCGGTGGCAACGGTGCGCAGATAATGGTGGAACGGGCCCAAGTGCTGTTGGAACGTGCCATCGGGCCCTTCGACCTCGTCGAGCACGTCATCTCGTTTGGTTCCTGCGCTGAGGGCACGGGCGCTGCCTGCAGGCCAGTCGTTGGTGATGGTCGTGACACGCCGAGGCACCGTACGCAGGCTAGTGCCTGGGCCGCAGCGGCCGACTCGCAGGCGTCGGCCGAGCACAGAAGCGCCGCTGTGTCGGGCCATACTTGATGCCCATGAACGACGACCGCATCCTCATCCGGCGGGCCGGCCCGCTCGTGGGGCAGGTCGTCATCCCTGGGGCCAAGAACTCGGTGCTGAAGCTGATGGCTGCGTCGTTGCTGGCCGAGGGCACGTACGTGCTCGACAACGTGCCCGACATCGTCGACGTGGGCATCATGTCCGAGCTCCTCGACGCGATCGGTGTGCGCACGGAGGTGCTCGGCGGTGGCCGGATGCGCCTGGTGAACGGGGGCGACATCTCGCCAGTGGCCCCCTACGAGCATGTGGAACGTATTCGCGCCAGCATCAACGTGCTGGGCCCGCTGCTCGGCCGCTACGGGCAGGTGTCGCTCTCGCTCCCGGGCGGCGACGACTTCGGCAGCCGTCCGATCGACATGCACCTCAAGGGTCTGGAGGCGTTGGGTGCGACGTTCGAACTGCGTCACGGTGTAGTGCTCGCCCGCGCTGACCGCTTGCACGGTGCCGAGATCACCCTCGACTTCCCCAGCGTCGGCGCCACCGAGAACATCCTCACCGCCGCGGTGCACGCCAAGGGCACCACCATCATCGACAACGCCGCGCGGGAACCCGAGATCGCCGACTTGTGCGAGTTCCTCGTCGGTATGGGCGCCGATATCGAGGCGATCGGCAGTTCCCGCTTGGTGATCCACGGTGTGGCCCCGGGCAGCCTGCATGCCACTGATCACCGAGTGGTGCCGGACCGCATCCAGGCAGCCACGTACATCGCTGCTGTCGCCGTCAGCGGTGGCGAAGTGGAACTGCTCGGCGCCCGAGCGGATCACATGGACATGTTGCTGCGTCGTTTCCGCGACATGGGGTTGTCGATCAACTCCACCGCGGACGGTGTACTGGTGTTTGACAACGGTCGCCTGCGCAGCATCGACGTGGCGACGCTGCCGTATCCCGGTATCGCCACCGATTACAAACCGCTGATCGTCACGATGCTGGCCGTCGCCGATGGTGTGGGCATCGTCACCGAGAACCTCTACCCGGGCCGCTTTCGGTACGTCGAGGAACTGCAGCGCCTCGGTGCCGACATCCGCGCCGACGGACATCACGCGGTCGTGCGCGGCGTGCGTCAGCTGAGCGGTGCTCCGGTGAAGGCCCCCGACATCCGTGCTGGCGCAGCGCTCGTCGTGGCTGGTCTGGCCGCCGAGGGTGAGACCTCGGTTTCGGGTGTCCACCACATCGACCGCGGTTACGACGACCTCGTCGGTCGTCTCGCCGCCCTCGGCGCGAACATCCGGCGCGTCAGCGCCTAACTACCGTCGCGATCCGCAGCGCTCGACTCGTTGTCGCGCAGACTGCGTTCGACGCGCTTCTTCGCGAGCAACAACAGCCCGGCGATCACGAGAATCGGGGCAAGTACGAGCAGGATCTCATCCCACCCGCCTTGGTGGGCGAGCATTGCGCTCACTTGTCGCCGACTGCGGGAATGGCAGCAACATCACGAACTGTTCCCATGGGTCGCAATCCTATGGTCGGGGCTGATTCAATGGTCGTTCGGCCGAGTCCGAAAGTTCACCATGCGCACTCAAGTGGAAGAAACCATCGAAGTGATCCGGCCAGCACTGCAGGCCGACGGCGGTGACATCATCCTGCGCGACGTGGACGAAGCGACGGGAATCGTCACAGTGACGCTCATCGGGGCCTGCGGAACATGCCCGGCCAGCGGTCAGACACTGAAGGCGGGCATCGAGCGCATCATGCGCGACCGCATCGACGGTGTCACCGAAGTGATCAACGTGGTGCCCGACGAGCTATGAGCCGGCGCAACCAACCCGTCGGTGAACTCCTCGACGCGGCGCGAGGGGGCGATCGTGGAGCATTGGCCAGATTGCTCTCGCTCGTCGAACGAGGCACCGACGAGGCCCGCACGATCGGGCGCCTCACGTATCCACTGTCGGGCAAGGGCTACACCGTGGGTCTCACCGGTGCGCCGGGCGCTGGTAAGTCGACGCTCACTTCAGCGATGATCGGGAACTTGCGCCAGGAGGGCGAGAAGGTCGCGGTGCTCGCCATCGACCCATCGTCGCCGTTCACGGGTGGAGCCATCCTCGGCGACCGCGTGCGCATGCAGGATCACGCCACCGACCCGGGTGTGTTCATCCGTTCGATGGCCACCCGAGGTCACCTCGGTGGTCTGTCGCTGGCTACACCCGAGGCCGTACGCCTGCTCGATGCCGTCGGCGGTGGCTGGATCCTCGTGGAGACCGTCGGAGTCGGCCAGGTCGAGGTGGAGATCGCCGGCAAGGCCGACACCACCGTTGTCGTCGTCAACCCGGGTTGGGGTGATTCCGTGCAGGCCAACAAGGCCGGTCTGATGGAGATCGCCGACATCTTCGTGATCAACAAGGCCGATCGCAAGGGTGTCGAAGACACCCGGCGCGACCTCGAGGGCATGCTCGAGCTCAGCGATCTGGCGCACGATGCCTGGCGGCCCCCGATCATCCCGGTCGTCGCCATCGACAAGAAGGGCATCGACGTGGTGTGGAGCGAAGTTCGCCGTCACCGCGCGTTCATCGAGGGCAACGGGGAGCTTGCTCGTCGTCGCGAGTTTCGCTTGCGCGAGGAGTTGCGCGAGATCGTCGCTCGCCGACTGGAGCAACGTGCCCGCGAGCTCACCACCGGTGAGAAGTGGGATGAACTCCAGTCGGGAGTCATCGCTCGCACCACCGACCCGTGGTCGGCCGCCGACGAGATGCTGCGGGTGGTCGGCGCGTAAGGCCGCTCGCCTAGGGTGCTGGGCATGAGCGAACTGGTGCTGGTGGAACGTCGTGCCGATGGCGTGGCCGTGGTGACGTTGAACAACCCGAAGGTCAATGCGTTGTCGCAGGCGGTGCTGTCAGCGCTGTACGACGTGGCGCTCGACCTCACGGTGAACCCGCCTGGCGCCGTGGTGATCACCGGTGGCGACCGGTTGCTCGCTGCGGGTGCCGACATCTCCGAGTTCGCCGGGCGCGCTGAGGGGGCACTCATCGGGGCCGGGTTCCACCGTGCGTTGAACGCGGTTGCCGCCATCCCGCGGTTCGTGATCGCCGCCGTCAGTGGCTACGCGCTCGGTGGCGGGTGCGAACTTTCGATGGCCTGCGATTACCGCATCGCCAGTGAGAAAGCTGTGTTCGGTCAGCCGGAAGTGCTGCTGGGCATTCTTCCCGGTGGTGGCGGCACACAGCGCCTGCCGCGTCTGGTGGGTGCCAGTCGGGCCAAGGAGCTGATGTTCACGGGTCGTCAGGTGAAGGCCGACGAGGCGCTGCGCATCGGACTGTGCGACGAGGTCGTGCCCCACGAGCAGTTGCACGAACGGGCGTTGGCGCTGGCGGCCGAAGTCGCCCGCGGTGCGGTGCAGGCGCAAGCGTTGATGAAGCAGGCCGTTGATGTTGGCCTCGAGTCCGATCTGCCTGCCGGGTTGGCACTTGAGTTGGAGCTGTTCGCAGCTGTGTTCGACACACAGGACGCGGCCGTCGGCGTCGAGTCGTTCCGCGCCAACGGCCCCGGCAAAGCGCAGTTCACCGGCCAGTAGCCGTCGGTTTCTGGGAAGGAATCGTCCCGAATCGGCCTCTGGACAGGATCAGTCCCGGAATCCGGAACTAACCCTTCCCAGACTGCGACTGCGGACTCAGTCGGCCCAGGCGATGAGGCCCAACTCCACCGGGCTCACCAGGTGGGGGTGCGATGGCATGGCACGTACGGTGAGGCCGTACGGGCCGGCATCGCCCACCGCGTACTCGGCTTCGAACACTCCGGGGGCGACGTTGGTGAGCGTGACGACCTGCGGGGTGCCGACGAACTCGCCAGCGGAGTCGACCGCTCCGTGGAGTACCTGGACGGCGACGTCCGCCACTGCGAGGCCATCGATCTCGACGAGCGCGCGTACCGTTCGGCGGTCGCCCTCGTTCGCCGGTTCCGTGTCGCACTGCACGTCGACGACCTTGACGATCGGCCACGCAGCGATGACGCGTTGTTTCCAAGCTGCCAGATCGCGAGCGGCAGCACCGTCGGCAGCGTTGGCGAGGTCGCTGCTCCCGGCGGCGGGTTCGTAGAGCTGGATGGTGTAGTCGCGCACCATGCGAGCAGCGGTCACGAACGGCCCGAGCGACCGCCAGTTGTTCTCCATCTTCTCGATCCAGCCGTGGGGCAGCCCGTCCCAGCCGCGGTCGTAGTACAGCGGCACGATCTCGCGCTCGAGCAGACCGAACAGGCTGGTGGTTTCACGTTGGTCGCGGCGGCCGAGATCCGGGTCGTCGTCGGCGGAGTTGATCGCCCAGCCGTTCTCGCCGTCGTAGCACTCGTCCCACCAACCGTCGAGGATGCTGCAGTTCAGCGCACCGTTGAGCGCAGCCTTCATCCCGCTGGTGCCACAGGCTTCGAGCGGGCGGCGCGGGTTGTTCAGCCATACATCGCAGCCGTGGTACATCACGCGGGCGACGGCCATGTCGTAGTCGGGCACGAACACAAAGCGGTGGCCGACGTCGAGCTGGCGGGCGAACAGCTCAATGTCGCGGATCATGTCCTTGCCGGGCTGGTCGGCAGGGTGGGCTTTGCCCGCGAACACGAATTGCACCGGCCGGTCGGCGCTGAGTAGCAACTTGCGCAGACGGTCGGGCTGCGACAGCACCATCGTTGCCCGCTTGTACGTGGCGAAGCGACGGGCGAACCCGATGGTGAGTGCCTTCGGGTCGAGCAGCGCGTCGCCCATGCGGTCGCGCACGAACGCAACGAGATCGGCGCGTCCTTTGGAGCGAGCCGCCCACAACTCGGCGTGGTCGATGTTGGAGACGCCACTCCACGACGCTGCATCGGCGCCGTCCCACACCGAGCCGACGCTCTTCGCCAGCAGCGCGGCGATGTGATCACCCACCCAGGTGTGCGCATGCACTCCGTTGGTGATGGCGCCGATCGGCACTTCGGACACGGGCACATCGGGCCACATGCCGGCGAACATTTCGCGGCTGACTTCACCGTGCAACTGGGCGACGCCGTTGCTGCGTCCAGCTAAGCGCAGCCCCATCACGGCCATGTTGAACTTGCCGTCGGGCTCGTCGTTGCGATGCCCGATCTCCATCAGCTGATCCATGGTGATGCCACAGGACTTGGCGAAGCCGGTGAAGTACTTCTCCATCAATTCCCGGCTGAAGCGATCGATACCAGCGGGCACCGGTGTATGCGTGGTGAACACCCCGCCGGCGCGAACTGCTTCGACCGCGTCGGCGAACGTGAAACCCTTGCCGACAAGCTCACGGATGCGCTCGAGCGACAGGAACCCGGCGTGCCCTTCGTTGGTGTGGAACACCTGTGGCTCTAGGTGCAGTGCCCGCAGCGCGCGCACTCCGCCGATACCCAGCACCATCTCCTGACGCAGGCGATGCTCGGTGTCGCCGCCGTAGAGGCGGTCGGTGATCGCAGCGGCGTCAGGGCTGTTGGAGTCGACGTTCGTGTCGAGCAGGTACAGCGCCACTCGGCCGACCTGTACGCGCCACACCTTGATCTTGACCTCGTCGCCGCCGATCTCGACAGACACCTGCACCTCGGTGGGGTGCAGCGCGAGCCCGTGCGGGTCGAGCGGCGGGTAGCGCTCTTCCTGTACGCCGTCGGCGTTGAGGCGCTGGCGGAAGTAGCCCTCGGCGTACAGCAGGCCGACGGCAGTGAGTGGCAGGCCAAGGTCGGACGCTGCCTTCAGGTGGTCGCCGGCGAGGACGCCGAGGCCACCGGAATACTGCGGCAACGTCTCGGAGAGACCGAACTCGGGGGAGAAGTAGGCGACTCCGTGCAGTGGGGAGTCGGTGCGCGCCTGGAACCACCGGGTGGCGTTGATCGCATCGCTGAGCCGGGCATCGGCGGCACCGACAGCGGCGACGACCTCTGGGTCTGCTGCCAAACGAGCCCACTGTGCTGCGGTGATCGCCGCCAACAGGCGGAGCGGATCTCGACCAGTGGAGGCCCACAGGTAGGGATCCAGGCGCTTGAACAGCCGCTGGGTGTCGCGATCCCAGGTCCAATGGAGGTTCATCGCCAGTTCCGAAAGTGCTCTCAGCGGCTGGGGAATGGCGGGAATGACGTTGAACTCGCGAACTGCACGCACAGCAAGCAGGCTAGTTGCAGCCGACACGGCGCGCCCTGGGCGGTTGTGCGCGTACTCCCTGAGCAGGGCGTACGCGCACGGTGTTATGTGGTGGGGGTGAGGGCAGCCCGGTAGACCTCAGCCGTCGCCAGGGCAATCGCATCCCAGGTGTAGGCGCGGCGCAGCAGATCGGCAGCGTTCACGCGCAGACGCTCTGCAGCAACAGGATCGGCGAGCAACTCGGCGATGCGGTCGGCCAACTCGTGTTGGTTGCCGGGTTCGAACAGCAACCCGGCATCGGTGCCCTCGACGATCTCAGCCAACCCGCCGGTGCGGGCCACGATCGTCGGTGCGCCGGCAGCCATACCTTCGAGCGCGACGATCCCGAACGGTTCGTACAGCGAAGGGATGACGACGCAGGCCGCTTCCTCGAGCAAGGCCCGAAGTTCGTCGTCGGAGACGAACCCGGCGAGTTGCACGATGTCGCCCACCCCCTCCATGTCGATGTGTGTCTGTAGTTCAGGGAGGTAGCTGCCGCGTCCGGCAATCACGCAGCGAATACCGGGCACGCGGTGCCGGAGTTCGCCGATGGCGCGGGCCAGTACGTGGAAACCCTTCTCGTACTGGATGCGACCCCATGCCACCACGAGTGGGTTGCTGGTGTGGCTGACGTCGCGCTGGAGCGCGCTGCGCGTGTTCCAGCGTTCGGTGTCGACGCCGTTGGGTACGAGGTGGACCTTCTCGGAAGGCAGTTCGAAGTTGGCGACGACCTCGCGCACCATGAAGCGCGAGCAGGCGATGATCTCGCAGGCCTGATAGGTGAGCCACCATTCGATTGCGTTGATCGTCCCCGGCAGGCCTGGTGGCAGATGGCCCCCGTGGCGGCCGCGCTCGGTGGCGTGGATGGTGGCCACGAGTGGCACGCCCAACAACGTCTTCGCCGTGTCGCCAGCCCACGCCACCATCCAGTCGTGCGCGTGCACGACGTCGGGTCGCCAGTCGCCCAGCTGGGCGATGAGTTGCACGAGCTGGTGGTTGGCCGACGCCATGCGTGCCACCAGGTCGTCGTCGGGCAGCCACGGAAGCGCGATGTCGGCGCGCAGCACTCGAACGCCGTCCACGACCGAGTCCTCGGGTTCGCCCGGATGGTGCAGGCTGCACACCACCACCTCGTGGCCAGCACGGTGCATCGCTCGCGCGAGGCCGTCGACGTGGGCGGCAATACCTCCCACGACGAGTGGCGGGTACTCCCAGGAGAACATCACGACGCGCACGGCTGCGAACGTAGCAGTGACCACTCGCGAGAAGTGGAGGCGTGTGCCGTACCATCGGAGACGTGGTCCTTTCAGATCTCGACCTGCATCTCTTCAACGAGGGAACCCACCGACGGCTGTGGGAGTGTCTCGGGGCGCAGCCTCAGCCGACCGGTGGCGTGCGATTCGCTGTGTGGGCGCCCAACGCCTCGGCCGTGTTCGCGCAAGGTGATTGGAATGGTTGGGGTGTGGGCACGCCGCTGGAGCCGCAGGCCGATTCCGGTATCTGGGCTGCGGTCGTCGCCGACGCCGAGCCGGGTCATCGGTACAAGTACTCCGTCGCCGATGCGCAGGGCCACTACATGCTGAAGGCCGACCCGATGGCACAACAGACGGAGTGTCCGCCGTCGACCGCAAGTGTCGTGCCGTGGCCGGTTCCCTACGAGTGGGACGACGGCGACTGGATGGCGACCCGTACCCATGCGCCGGGATCGCCTCTGCGCATCTACGAGGTGCATCTCGGGTCGTGGCGGTGGGGGGTCGACGACTACGTGACGATGGGACATGCGCTCGCCGACCATGTGTCAGCGATGGGGTTCACTCACGTGGAGTTGATGCCGGTGGCCGAGCATCCGTTCGGCGGGTCGTGGGGCTATCAGGTCAGCGGGTACTACGCGCCGACGGCTCGCTACGGCACACCGCACGATCTGAAGGCGATGATCGACACGCTGCATCGGCGCGGCATCGGTGTCATCGTCGACTGGGTTCCGGCGCACTTTCCGAAGGACGACTGGAGTCTCGCCCGCTTCGACGGCACGGCGCTCTACGAACACTCCGACCCGCGTCAGGGTGAGCACCCCGACTGGGGCACGTACGTCTTCAACTACGGGCGCACCGAGGTGCGCAACTTTCTGGTCGCCAACGCGTTGTATTGGTTCCACGAGTTCCACATCGACGGACTGCGCGTCGACGCGGTCGCCAGCATGTTGTATCTCGACTACTCGCGCCCGGCCGGCGGCTGGGTCCCGAATCGCGACGGCGGTCGCGAGAACCTCGACGCCATCGCCTTCCTGCAGGAACTCAACTCCGTCGTGAAGGCTGAGGTCCCCACCGCGATGATGATTGCTGAGGAGAGCACTGCGTGGCCCAGGGTGACCCAACCCGTCGAGCACGGTGGGCTCGGGTTCACCCACAAGTGGAACATGGGGTGGATGAACGACACCCTTGCCTACATGCATCACGAACCGGTGCACCGTCAGTGGCACCACCGCGAGATGTCGTTCGGTCTGCTCTACGCATTCAGCGAGCGGTTCGTGTTGCCGCTCAGCCACGACGAAGTGGTGCATGGCAAGGGCAGCCTGTTGTCGAAGATGCCCGGCGACGACTGGCAGCGCTTCGCCAACCTGCGTGCGCTGTACGCCTGGATGTGGGCGCAGCCCGGTGCACCGCTGCTGTTCATGGGTGCCGAGATTGCACCGTTCACGGAGTGGAACGAGAGCCAGGGTCTGCCGTGGCACCTGCTCGAACATGCGCAGCACCATGGCGTGCTTGATTTGATCATCGAACTCAACCGCCTCAGTCGCGAGTGGCCGGCGCTGTACGAGCGCGACCACGAACCCACTGGCTTCCAGTGGCTTGACGCGGACGATGCGGCCAACTCGATGTTCGCGTTACTGCGCTGGGGCTACGCCGGCGGCAAGGCTGTCGCCTGTATCGCCAACTTCACGCCCGTGCCGCGTGCCGGCTACCGAGTCGGGTTGCCGTGGTCGGGTACCTGGGACGTGCTGCTCGACACCGACTCACCGCACTTCGGTGGCAGCGGGTTCGGTTTCCGGCTCGACGGGGGCCGCTATGAAGCCACCCCCGATGTGCCGTGGCAGGGTCAGAAGGCATCGATCGTGCTCGATGTGCCGCCGCTGTCCGTGATCTGGTTGGGGTCCACCCGACCGTGATCTCGCCCTGGCGCGATGAGCGCCTTCGTGCAGTCGCCGCTGCGTGCGTGACCCTCGGGTTCGCGATCGGGGTGTTTGCCATTTCCTTCGGTGTCAGTTCGGTGGCGGCAGGTGCCACCGTTGGCCAGACCTGTGCGCTCTCGCTGCTGGTGTTCACCGGAGCGTCGCAGGTGTCGGCCGTCAGCGTCATCGGTGCTGGTGGCACGGCCGCGTCAGCATTCGGTGGCGCAGCGCTGCTGGCTGCCCGCAACGGCGTGTACGGCCTGGCGATGGCGCCGCACTTGAAGGGCAGCCTGCCGACGCGCCTGATCGCCGCCCAGCTGACGATCGACGAGTCCACCGCCATGGCAGCAGCGCAGGAGGACGAGGCGCACCGCAGTGCAGCCTTCTGGATCACCGGTCTCAGCGTGTACCTGTTCTGGAACGTGGGCACGCTCATCGGGGCCCTGCTCGGCACCGCCATCGACCCGGCCACCTATGGCCTTGACGCCGCGTTCCCCGCTGCCTTCGTCGCGATCCTGTTCCCGTTGCTGCGTCAGAAGCGGCCGATGATGGCGGCCGCCATCGGTGGCGCGGTCTGCCTGGTGCTCATCCCGTTCACGCCCGTGGGCGTACCCATCCTGTGCGCCGCGTTGGCGATCCTCGTGGGGGCGCCGGAATGAGTTGGACATTCGTGCTGCTGTTGGCGGCCACCGCCTACGCGTTCAAGGTGCTCGGCCTGGTGTTGGTGGGTGATCGCACGTTGCCGCCGGTGATCGATCGTTGTCTCGCGCTGATCCCCGCCGCGCTCATCGCCGCGATCGTGATGTTGAACACCTTCGCCCACGGGCAGCACCTGCAGATCGATGCTCGCGCCGCTGGCGTCGGCGCTGCGGTCGTGGCCGCCTGGCGCAAGGCCCCGCTGATCGTGGTGATCGTGATCGGCGCCGCCGTCACCGCCCTGGTCCGCAAGCTCGCCTGACCAGCCGGTCCGGCCCGTCCCGCGAGGGTCAGCGACAGTCGACGGCCACGTGCAGTGCTGCACAGATCTCGGTCATTCGTGGCCCACTGAGCGAGCCGATGCGGTCGGTGAGCGCGGCGACCGACACGTTTTCCACCGAGTCGAGGTTGGCCACGCAGGAACGTGGCACAGGGTCGATGGAGGGTTCGAGCAGCACCTCGCTGGGCAACCCGCGGATGGTGGTGGTGCACGGCGCGATCAGCGTTCGGCGCAGACGCGGGATCGCCGTGTCGCGCGACAGCACGATGACGGGCCGGCGGCCGATGTTGGGCAGTTCACACCACCACACATCACCCCGCTGCGGCAGGCTGCTCATCGGGATGCAGCGACGGCGTGGTGGAACGAACCGAGGTCGCCCCACGCATCGGGTTCCTCGATTGGGTGCGTCTCATACGCCGTTCGGTACGCCGCATCGATCGCCGCGGCACGTTCGCGAGCGAGCAACGCGGTGAGCGCATCGTCGATGATCAGCGCATCGGTGGCGCCTGGGTGCAGGGCGCGAACCCGCATGAGCAGTTCGTGGTCGACGGTGGTGCTGATCCGTGTGCGAGCCATGGCATGACTATGCCACGGATATGCCACTTCGACAACCGGGAGAAGTGATGGAACCCGGGAGGGCGCCGGGCGTCGTTGGGGGTGATGATTCCCCCAAACGTGCGCCCGCTGCGAGGTCCGGCCGGCGAGGCCGACGCGACCCCTTTCACCCCCCAGGTCGGGCGCGATTCCTGTCGCTGCTGTCCGGCCCAGCTCCCACGGGTGTGATTCGTGCCAGCGTGTGGCACGAATCGCGCCCGTTGAAGGGCACCCGGCCGCCAGGCGCTGCGAGGGTCAGGCGGCTTCGACGAGGGTGCGCAGGCCGCGCAGGTTGCGGCGCCAGATGGCGGCCAACACAACCTTGCCGCCGATGAACGCTCCGATGGGTCCGCCCATCCACCACGGGAAGATGAGCGTCTCTTCCCACGTGAAGCGAGTGCGGCGATCGAGGTCGATCGGAGTCAGCGTGAAACGGCCTTCACCCTTCACCATGCCGGTGTGGCGCACGCCCATGGCGCTACCAGGCTCCCACTCGGTGAGCTCCATCCGGTCGACCAGCTTGAACGGACCGACCTTGGTGTCGCACAGGAACTCGGTGCCCACACCGCGGGTCTGCTTGGTAGTGAAGCGGATCGCGACCGCGTCGTGCATCCAGTCGACGTGACGTTCGACGGGTTCGACGACCTGCCACACGCGCTCGGTGGTCGCATCGATGTCGACGCTGACGCAGATGCGGGCCATGTTGGCGTCAGGCCCGGACGGACACGTGACGGAGCTGACCGGCTGCCTGCTCGGGCGGAACAATGTTGATCATCACGCCGGTGCCACGCTCGAACCCGGCGGTGGTGACCAGCTTCGGGAACAGGTGCACGTGCCAGTGGTACGCACCGTTGTAGTGGTGCGGCGCCGTGTGGAACACGAGGTTGTACGCGATGTCGCCGTGGATTTCGCGCAACGCAATGAGCGAGTCGCGGATGGCGATACCCATCGCGCGCAAAGTGTCGTCGCTGCTGTCGGTGAGGTGCAGGTCGTGGCTGCGCGGGATGAGCAGTAGCTCGAACGGCGCACCGGCCCAGAACGGGCTGATACAGACGGCATCGTCGGTGGCGAGAATGACGCGGGTTGCATCCACCAGTTCGGCCTCGACGGTGGCGCACAGGATGCAGCCGCCCTCGAAGCGGGTGAAGGCACGCTCTTCCTCGATCATTTCACCCGGAACGAACGGCAGGCCCAACAGCTGACCGTGCGGGTGCGACAGTGAGGCGCCGGCCTCGCGACCGTGGTTGATGATCACCTGTGTGTAGCGGACGTGGCTCTTGGCGGCGTGTTCCTGCAGACGATGCTTCAACATCAGCATGATGTCGCCGGCTTCGTCGTCGGTGGAGAGGTGCACACCACCCTCGTGGTCGGGGGTGTAGACGAACACCTCGTGGATACCACTGGCCTCGGCCTGCACGTGCACCGGGCCGAGGTGGTGCACAGCGAACGGTTCGTCGCCGTCGAACGCCGGATACAGGTTCGGGATGACCCGCATACGCCAGTGCCCGCCCTCGTCGACGGTCTCGAGTGCCGACGGCGTGGCTTCTTCGTGGCCCGGGCAGAAGGGACACGGGCGCCCGGGACCGGATTCGATCTGGGCCAGGCGCGGGGCGAAATCGGAGGGCCGTTCGGCCCGATCGGCAACGATCGTGACCCAGCGACCCGTCAGCGGATTCAAGCGAAGGTGACTCACAGTGGGGTCAGTCTACGACTTGCTCTCACAGTAGGGGCGGACGGGGGTCGATTTCACACGCCGTTCGCCAACGCTGATCAACGCGAATACACGCTGACGTGACGCTCGCTGTCCATGCCAAAGGGCGTTCGGTCGAACGACTCCCATCGTTCACGGAGCTGCAGCCCAGCAGCACCCGCCATCTCGTCCAGCTGCGCTGGGGTCGCCCAGCGGATACTCCACGGGCGCAAACGAACACCGCCGGACTCTGTGATGTCGACGTATTGCCCTTCGGCCTGTTGGCGCTCGGGGTCGGACGTACTGACGCTGAGCACCACCCGGTCGGCAGCGACCGACCGAACCGATACCCCGCTGCGAGCATCGTGCTGCGGGTCGGGAACGAAGGCCTCGATCACGAAGCAACCCTGCGGCCCAAGACGGGCGGCGGCGGCGGCGAAGCATTGCTGCTGGCGCGTTGCGCTCAGCAGGTTGAAGAACGTGTTGTAGGCGACGAACACCAGCCCGAATGGTCCGTCGGGCATGGCATCCACCATGTCACCCAGATGTGCCACCACATCACCGCTGCCGTCCTTGGCGGCCAACTGCTCGAGCATCGCCGCGCTGGTGTCCAAACCGTGCACTTCCAGCCCGGTGGCGGCCAGCGGGATCGCCAATCGACCGGTGCCCACCCCGAGTTCCAGCACCCGCGGGCCTGCAGCAAGGTCGCCGAGCGTGGTGGTGGTGGATTCGATGTCGCTGATGCCGTGGTACCACTCGTCGTAGACATCGGCGAAGGCATCGCCGTAGCTGGCGTCGTGGTACCCGCGCATCGCACCATCATGACTACTGCTGTCCGTCATGCCAACGTTCGGGGTCAACATCCGCGAGCCGTGGTGATGGGCCAGAATGCTGCTGTGAGCCAATGGGCGGGTATCGAGTCAGCCAACGAGGTGGTTTCGCCGCGTCCGGCATCGGCCAGCAGCCCGACACGCGCTGTTCCTCGGTTGCGGCGCAGTGAGCGAATGATCGTTGGAGCGATTGATGGCGGGGCTCACGTACTGCAGCGCCGTGGCCGCGACATTCTGCTCGGTTCGGCGGCGCTGATGCTGCCGATGGTGGCCATCTACGTCGCACTGTCGGTGCTCGCATTTCGGCAGTTCGACCGGTATGAACAACTCGTCGGTGATCGTGGCTACCTTGGCGTGGAGAAGGGTCTTGGCCTGATCGCGATCGGTGTCGAGTCGCTCACCGCCCATCTTGTCGGTGCGTACGCAGCGGCGTATCTGGTGCGTTATCAGATGGGCGGCGAGCCTCGTGTGCGCCAGGTGCTGGGCGCAGTACTGCGGCGCCTTCCGGTGCTGGCGGCCACGTGGTTGCTCGAGCGCGGCGTTCCATTGCTGCTGGTGGGGTTGATCTATCTGAACACGGGTAGCTCGGCGTTGACCGGTCTGGCGATCCTGTTCTCGCCGCTGTTGGTGCTGGTGGTGTCGTGGACGCTGTTCGTTGCGCCGGTCGTGATGTGTGAGGACGCCGGCATCGGTGCGTTCCGCCGGGCGCGCCGCCTGGCCGGTGCCAGGCTTGGTGCGGTGTACTCGTTCGTCTGGGCGAGCACGTTCATGTCGTTCGTGCTGTTCTCCGGCATCGCTGCGCTCCCCGCACTGGCACGGTCCACGAAGCTGATCACGTTCGGCTCGTACGGATGGCTCGCTCAAGGTGTTGCCGCGCAGATGGCGTTGCTCATCGTCGTGCCCTTCTCGGCCGTTGCCACCGCCCAGATGTATCTGCAGACGCGTGTTCATGCCGAGGGACTCGACATCGTGCTGGCGGCCGACCGGGCGTTCGGAGTGCGCACGTGATCCGCATCTCGACAGCGCCGCCGCCGACTGACCCGCTCGGCCCGGTTGGCCAGAACCCGGACACAGTGCGCGACGCAGCGTGCCGCATCGTCAGCCAGGACGCTGCAGCGTGCACTCCGGCGACAGTGCCGAAGCCGACGATCCCTACCCAGGGCACCGGCAACTTCGACGTCATCGGCACGCTGTTGTGGATCCTGCTCGCTGCGGCGGTCGTCGTGTTGGTGGTGTTCTTGGTGCGCTGGGGCGGCCAACGCACCGGCCGATGGAAACGCCGCGCCGAGCAAGAGGTCGACGCGGATCCGACGGATGACGTGATCGAGCCGCGGGTGGTCGCGATCGATTGGTCGAAGGAACCGGGGGAGTGGCGCTCCGAGGCCGACGAACATCGGCGAGCCGGCCGCTTCCGTGACGCAGTCCGCTGCCGTTACCGAGCGCTCGTGGGTGACCTCGCGCGCCGTGGACTGATCGATGAGGTTCCCGGGCGAACCACCGGTGAACATCGTGACCAAATGCGCGAGGTGCGGCCAGCGGTGTCACCTGAGTTCGACGAGGCGGCAGAGTTGTTCGATGGTGCGTGGTACGGCCGCGCACACGTTGATGCCGATGATGATGACCACTTCAAGGTGCTCGCGCGCGATGTGATGACCGCGGCGGAGCGGCGCAAGTGAGTACCCGGCAGGCCGGCACCGGGGCGCGGGGTAGTACCCGTGCCGGGATGACTGCGGTGCTGCTGCTGGCCGCCGCAGTGGCGATGATGCTGCTGGTGCGGGCGCGGCCGGCAACCCAGCCGTTCGACCCACGGAGCGATGCGGCCTCCGGCACGCGTGGACTGGTGATTCTTCTGCGCCACGAAGGCGCGTCGGTGGAAGTGGTGCATGATGCTCCGGCGCCTGGCAGCGATCGGCGCGTGCTCGTGTTGCAGGACCGGTTGAGCGCATCCCAGCACAGTGATCTGCTCGCGTTCGCCGCCGCCGGTGGCGTGGTGGTGATGGCCGATCCGGGCAGCGCGCTGCTGGGTCCGCAGATCACGACCGCCACCGTGGGCGATGGGACAATGCCGCCGATACGTGATCTCGCTGCTGAGACTGTCGTGCCGGTCGCGTCGTGCGATATTCCTGCGCTGCAGCACCTGCGCGGCCTGTTCGTGCTGCACGGCGTGTTGTTCGCTCGTTCGGGAACTCTGCGCCACTGCTTCGGGAGCGACGGCTCGTTGGTGATCGTTCACCCGCATGGCACCGGGGTCATCGTGCAGTTGGGTGACAACGCACTGTTCACCAATCAACTGCTGCGTTATGCCGACAACGGGGGACTCGCGACAGCGCTGCTGGCACCGGCGCCTGGTGCCAACGTGAGCATCTTCGTCGGTGACGGCCCGGCACCATCGTCGCCGACCGGCGAGAGTGGTGGGGGTGGGCAGAAGTTGGCCGACCTCGTGCGACCCGGTGTGTGGATGGCCTTCGCTCAGCTCGCCCTCGCGTTCGTGGTGTTCGCAATCGCGCGCGCCGTGCGGCCGGGTCGTCCGGTGCGCGAGCCCGAGCAGGTGCCGATCGCCGGCAGCGAACTGGTAGTGGCCACCGGTGTGCTGATGCAGCGCGCCCAACATGCTTCGCGGGCGGGGAGCCTGCTGCGTTTCCAGGCCCATCGCACCTTGTGTGAACGCCATCACCTTCCGGCCAGTACTCCGGTGTCCGTGCTCGATGCGGCGATCACCGCCGGCTCGCCGGTGTTGTCGGGCACCGTGACCGAGGTGCTCGAACGCGAGGTCCACGACGCCGCCGGGTTGTTGCGCCTCAGCAACGATCTCCACTTGATCCAGATTCGAACCGCCCCTGAAGGAGCTCATCCGTGAACGATCAGCAACGATCACCGCTCGACGCCGTGCTCGCCGTACGCAACGAGGTATCCAAGGTGGTGGTGGGGCAGGAGGGCACGCTCACCGGTGTCATCGCAGCCCTGCTGGTGAACGGCCACGTGTTGCTGGAGGGGGTGCCGGGCGTAGCCAAGACGCTGCTCGCCAAGAGCCTTGCTGCAGCGTTCGATATGCAGTTCACCCGACTGCAATTCACCCCCGATCTGATGCCGAGCGACGTCATCGGTCAGCAGCTCGTCACCCAGTCGTCGGGGAGCGGCCTGGTCTTCGAGTTCCGCGAAGGGCCGGTGTTCACGAACCTGTTGTTGGCCGACGAGATCAACCGCACGCCACCCAAAACGCAGGCGGCGTTGTTGGAGGCGATGGAGGAACGTCAGGTCACCTTCGACGGCCGCACGCTCGCGCTTCCCGATCCGTTCCTGGTGATCGCGACGCAGAACCCGATCGAGTACGAGGGCACGTATCCGCTCCCGGAGGCACAGCTCGACCGGTTCCTGTTCAAGCTGCTGGTTCGCTATCCCAGCGAGGCCGAGGAGTTGGTGATGGTGGGGCGGCACGATGCCGGCATGAACCCACACGACATCCGTGGCGCGGGTGTTCGAGCGGTGGCGTCGGCGGCCGACCTGGCTGCTGGCCGAGCGGAGATCCAACGCATCCGGGTCGAGCCGGCGGTGCAGCAGTACATCGTGTCGTTGTGCAGGGCGACGCGGGAGTCGCCGTCGCTCCAGTTGGGGGTGTCGCCGCGAGGCACGACGTGGTTGTTGCACGCGGCGAAAGCGTGGGCGTGGTTGAGCGGTCGCGACTTCGTGACGCCGGATGAGGTGAAGGCGGTCGCTAAACCGTGTCTACGTCACCGCGTGATCCTGAGGTCGGAACTCGAGTTGGATGGAACCACCGCTGACGTCGTCCTCGACGGCATCCTCGCCACCGTCCCGACTCCGCGCTGACCGCGTCTCCCCGGGTCCATCGGTGAATCTCCACGTGACGAAATCAAGGGTCGCCTACCCGGTGCCGACGGTGTGGTTCGCCGCGCTCGCTGCGCTGTCCGGGCTGGCGTTCTTCGCGTGGTCGGGGCGCAGCTGGGCTGCCCTCGTGGTGGTGGAGGTCGGGTTGCTGTGTGTGCTGCTCATCGACACGCTCGTATGTGTCGCTCCGCGTCGCATCGAAGTGCTGCGCGATGTGCCGCAAACGGTGACGATGGGGGAGCAGGTCACCTTGCACTGGCAGGTGGACAACGGTTCGCGGCGGCTCGCCAGGGTGACGGTCACCGATGCGCTGTGGCCCAGCCTTCAAGCCGACCGGCGGCGGGTGAGCGCGTCGCTGCACTCCGGTGGTCGATTGAAGGCGCAGACACATTTACGTCCGACCCGGCGCGGGATCTTTCCGCTTCAGGACGTCACCGTGCGAGTCGAGGGACCGCTGCGAATGGTGAGTCGTCAGGCGAGTCGGGGTGTGCCCGGTGTGCTGCAGGTCATGCCCGCCTACCCCAGCCGCGAGGAAGTGCAGCGGCGGATGCGGGTGCCGCGGGTGCTCGAGGTCGGGTCGCGCAGCATCCGCACGAGTGGTGGCGGCAAGGAGTTCGACCAACTGCGCGACTTCCGGCCCGATGACGAGTTTCGGCGGATCGACTGGGCTGCCACGGTGCGGCTGCAGCGGCCGATCGTCAAGCAGTACCGCACGGAGCGGAACCAGAACGTGGTGGTGCTGCTGGACAACGGTCGCGTGATGGCGGGCACGGTCGGCGGCGTGCCACGCGTGGAGCATGGAATGGACGCGGTGTTGGCGATGGTGCACGCGGCCACCCGGGTCGGCGACCGTGTGGGGATGGTGGCCTTCGACCGGCAGGTGCGCAGCGTCCTCGTGCCGGCTGCGGGCAAGGGGCAGCTCGGACGTGCTGCTGCGGCGATGTTCATGTTGGAACCCGACTACAGCGAGAGCGCCTACCGCGATGCGTTCAACTTCGCGGCTGCCAAGTTCCGTCGCCGGTCGTTGTACATCGTCATCACCGATCTGGTGGAAGCTGCGGTCGAGCAGGCGCTGCTCCCTGCGCTACCGATCCTCACCCGCCGCCACCTCGTGGTGATCGCCGCGGTACAGGATCCGGCGGTGCAGGCCTGGGCTGCCGGCGGCGCACACGAGTGGGCCGGCGACGCATTCCGCGAAGCAGCCGCGGTGAACCAGTTGCACCAACGCAGTCGAGCGGTCGCCCGCTTGCGGGCCGCGGGTGCGACGGTGATCGATGCCGCTCCGGGCCGGTTGGCGATGGAGTTGGTGGACGCCTACCTGGAGATCAAGGCCTCCGGCCGCCTCTGAATCCGGGGGGTCACAGGGGGGCGTCGGGGGTGTAGTCCGCGTCGCCGGAGCGTCGCAGGCGGACCACGTACACGATCGTCCAGCCCCAGAACAGGGCGAACGCGAAGACGCCGATCCCCACCCGCAGCCACGTCGGCCATGGGCGGCCGGTGACGAACCCTTCCACGGTGGCGGCCAGCAGGAATGCCACGACCAACCCGACCAGCACGCTGCCGGCGCGGCGAGCTTCCTCGGTGATCGCGTGAATGCGCAGGCGGTCACCGGGGTCGATGACGGCCCAGCCGATCCGGAGACCTGCCGCTCCTGCGACGACGACGGCGGAGAGTTCGAGCATGCCGTGCGGCAGGATCAACCCCCAGAACTTGTCGGCCTGCCCCGCATGGGTGAACAGGCCGCCGGCCATGCCGCCGTTGGCCCCGTTCCAGGCGAGCAGCGCCGCGGTCACCACGCACACCAGGATTCCCGCAGCGAAGGCCATGAACCCGACGCGCACGTTGTTGAGGAACACTTCGGTGGCGAAGTTCTGTGAGGGGCGGTTGGAGTAGTAGGACTCGAAATCCTGGTTGATGTACTGCTGCGACGCGGCGGCTGGCATCGCGACATCAAAGGCCTTGGGCGACACGGCCAACCAGATCTGGAACACGGCCCACGGCAGAAACGTCAGCAGTGCTGCGACGGCGATGTAGCGCCGCAGTGAATGGATCGCGGCGGGGAACGTGATCGTCGCGAACTGCACGATGCTGCGCTTCACCTCGGTGTCGCGTTGGCCGTACAGCACGCCGTGCGCGTCGGCGACGAGCAGAGTGAGCCTGCTGACCAACGCCGTGTCGGTGGCGTACTCGACTCGTGCGTGGGCAAGGTGGGCGCCGCACCGTTGGTACAGGTGCACCATTTCGTCGAGATCGTCGGGCGACATGCGGCGGATGTGGCGCGCCTGTTCGGTCAGTTGCTGCAGTCGCCACCACGCGCCCTGATGTGCTGCCACGAACGCGTCGATGTCCACCGGTCGCCTAGGGTACTCGCCGATGGACGGCCCCACGGCTCGCCCGATGGAGAGCGGCATCGTCACCCCCGAGGCGGTGGTCCTCGACCTCGAGACCGCAGGCGTTGCGTCGCGAGCGTTCGCCGGGCTGCTCGACCTCCTGGTGCAGTTCGGCATCCTGATCGTCGCCGGCATCGTGCTCCGCGTCACCGGCGTTGCCACCTCGTCGTCGGACTTGGCCGCGGCGATCCTCGTGGCAGTTGTGCTGATGGGGTATCCCCTCGTTTCCGAGACCTTGATGCGTGGTCGCACGATCGGCAAGCGGGCGCTCGGGCTGCGGGCCGTGACCCTCGAAGGTGCGCCGATCCGTTTCCGCCACGCGGCGCTGCGGATGATGGGCGGCCTCGTCGATCGCTACCTGCCGCCTCTCGGGGTGACCGGAGTGCTGTTCGTGTTGGGCACTTCTCGCCACCAGCGTGTCGGCGACCTTCTTGCCGGGACGGTGGTGATCCGCGATCCGGTCCGTACTGCATTGCCGACCGCAATGTGGTTCCCGGTGCCGCCAGGTATGGAGGCGTTTGCCGCTGGTATCGACCCGACCGCGATGACCGACGCGCAGTACACCGTGATCCGCTCGTTCCTGATGCACAACCGCGACCTCACCCCCGATGCCCGCTATGCGCTGGCCGAGGACCTCGCTCTGCGCGCTGCTGCAGCGCTGCGCCACGACGGTGCAGCACAGGTGCACCCGGAGTCGTATTTGCTGTGCGTGATCAGTCGTTATCAGCGGGCCAATTTCGTGGTCATGCGTCGTTGATCAGCGATCCGGGCAAGCCGTTCGTAGCCTGTGGCGTATGCCCGGCCACACCTACCTCGATCATGCGGCGACCACGCCGATGCGTCCCGAGGCAGTCGCGGCCATGCTGCCGTACCTGAGCGAACAGTTTGCCAACCCATCCGGTTCGCATCGCTTCGCCCGTGAGGCGCGCAAGGTGGTCGACGACGCTCGCGAGGTGATAGCGAACGTGCTGGGGTGTGCTCCGGGCGAGGTCGTGTTCACCGGCAGCGGCACGGAGGCCGACAACACTGCAGTCCGGGGCACGCTGGCTCGCCGCCCAGGCACTGTCGCCGTCTGCCCGGCAGCCGAACACCACGCAGTTCTCGAGTGTGTGCACCTCACGCATGGTGTGGTGGTGGCGACCACCACCACTGGTGCCGTCGACCTCGCGGCATTGGTGCCAGCGTTGGACGAAGCCGGCGAAACAGTGGGTGTGGTCAGCGTGATGACCGTCAACAACGAGGTTGGCACAGTGAACGACATCGCTGCTGTCGCAGCAACGGTGCGAGCACGTGCCCCGCACGCTGTGCTGCACACGGATGCGGTGCAGGCGGCATCGTGGCTCGACCTGCGTGCCATCACGCCGCATGTCGATCTGCTCGCGCTGTCGGCACACAAATTCGGTGGGCCCAAGGGCGTTGGGGTGTTGGTCGTGCGCGACGGTGTGCGGTTCGAACCGCTGTTGGTGGGCGGCGGGCAGGAGCGTGAGCGTCGCAGCGGCACGCACAATGTCGCCGGCATCGTGGCGATGGCCGAGGCACTTCGTCTCACTGACATCGAACGCGCCGGGCAACTTCCGCGCATCGGCGCGCTGCGCGACGCACTGGTCGATGGCATCGTCGCCGCGTTGCCCGATGTGCGCGAGACCGTGCCCCGTGCTGCGAAGGTCGCCGGCTCGGCGCACCTGTGCATCGAGGGGATCGAGAACGAAGCGCTGTTGTTCCTGCTCGATGAAGCGGCGGTGTGCGCGAGCGCGGCATCGGCGTGTGCCGCAGGTGCGATGGAACCATCGCACGTGCTCGCGGCAATGGGTGTGCCTCGCTCACTTGCTGGCGGAGCGCTGCGCCTGACGCTCGGCTTCACCAGCACCGAGGCCGACGTTGCCCGGGGCATCGACGTAGTCGTGCAGTCCGTACGTCGACTACGGCGGGCATCGTGATGGGGAGGGCATCGTGAAGGTGCTCGTCGCACTCAGTGGCGGCGTCGACTCGTCGGTGGCGGCAGCGGAATTGTTGCGCGACGGTCACGAGGTGGTGGGTATCACCATGCGGTTGTGGGGCGGCGACAGCGATACCGGGTGCTGCTCGATCGCTGATGTCGACGACGCTCGACGCGTGGCGCAGCAGCTGGGGATCGATCATCTGGTGTTCAACTTCACCGAAGACTTCGACACGCATGTCGTCAAGCCGTACGTCGCTGCTCATCGCGACGGCCTGACGCCGAATCCGTGCATCGAGTGCAACCGGCACCTGAAGTTTCATCGGCTCAGCGAGCGCGCCGACCTGCTGGGCTTCGACGCCGTGGCGACCGGGCACCATGCCCGCCTCGTACACCATGATGGGGTGTACTACGTCGCCCGTGGAGAGGATGCCGCCAAGGATCAGAGCTATGTCGTACACATGCTGCCGCAGCGCGAATTGGCCCGTACGTTGTTCCCGATCGGTGGAATGACCAAGGCCGAGGTGCGCGAGCGGGCCACCGCGCTCGGTCTGCGCACGGCAGCGAAACCCGATAGCCAGGATGTGTGTTTCATCACCCGCGACGGCGGGCGCGAGACGTTCCTCGGTGCTCGCATCCCTTTCCGTCGAGCGCTGGTGGTCGATGCCGCCGACGGCGCCGCGTTGGGTGAGGTCGACTCGTTGGAGATGGTGACACTCGGCCAGCGCCGGGGTATTGGCCTGCCTGGCGGCGGACCGAAGCGTTATGTCGTCGACATCGACCACGCCAACGCGATCGTGACGGTGGGTGATGAGTCGCTGCTCGATGTGACGTCGATGAGCGTGAATCAGGTCGTGTGGGCCCACGAACCAGTGGATGGGGCCGTGTTGGTGCAGTGCAGTGCTCACGGCGCCACCTCGGCTGCAACGCTGGAGGTGTCCACGAACGCTGTGACGGTGCGCTGGGCACAGCCCCAACGGCGGGTGTCCCCGGGACAGACTGTGGTGTTCTACGAAGCCACCGACACGTTCGTGCTCGGTGGCGGCATCGCTGGCTGAGCGGGTCAGCCCACCGGAAGCTTGACGTCGGCGATGGCCCGTAATGCTCGACCGGGGCGCGTAGGGGCGAGGAGGAACGACTGCATGTGCATCGCCTTGCCCTTGGGCTGAGCGGGTGCAGCGGCGAGGACTCCCGTCACCATCTCGTTCACAGTGACCTCCAACGCGTGACCACTGCTGGGCCCGGTGAGGTCGGCAGCCGCGGTGTCGGCGAGCGCCAGTCGACACATGCGCACGTTGGGGGACTGCACCATCAACGTTTCGCCGAGCACCACATCGTCGTGCACCACGACACCCGCCGGCACGATGACCAGCCAACGGCGTGAGAAGCGGTGGAGGCGACCGAACACGGCCAGCGTGAGCAGCACGGCGAGGGCGGCCACGATCGTGCCAGTGATCCATTGACGGGCGCTGAGGAGAACGACAGCGGTGAGTGTGAACGCACACCACACGAGCCAGGAGATGATGATCGGCGGCAGGAGAGCGGCTGGCACTTTGAGGAGTAGCCGACGCTCGTCGCCGTAGGCCGACCCTTGCACCATCGCTTCTCCGGTCTCTGCCCCCAGGGCGATGGCGGAGGCGAGCATGGTGACGCCGAGCGCAGCCACTGCCCACGGCCCGCCATCGAGCGCGAGTGTGATCGCTGCCGCGGGAACAGCGCTGGGAAGCACGATGCGTACCACGGTGAGCGACAGCGCGCTGGGTACGACCACAGACAGCATCGTCGCCCCGATCAGGACGGCAAGCGCCGATGTGGCAACGAACATGACCGTCGAGGATCGATGCTCGCCGACAGCGGAAATGGCCCCGCTCATCACGATGGCGAGCGCGACGATGCTGATACGCAACGTCCACAGCGAGGCTCGGGGCGTGAGGGTGAGGTTCACGGGCACTGCACCAGATTTGTCGAACGAGGGGTCACCAAGCCAACGTATCTGGCAGGCACGAGTCGGAAGCATCCGTGTCGGCACGCTTCGTACCCGTGCCGGTTGCCGTGGAACGATGGCTCATGCACATGGCTGGTCGGCGAAACCAGCGAATGAACGTCACCGCAAGCGCGAAGGGAGGCACTTGATGGTCACCACACTTCTACCGAGCAGTATCTCGAACGGCATCTCCACTGGTATCGGTGGCCTGCCACACCGCGACGCCGACGAGGCCGCCGAGTTCGCGCTCCAGCACATGGGAATGCCATCGGTTCCTTCCCTGCCGCGTCGTTCACCCGCCGAGGGTGCCATCGCACAGGCGTTGGTGGGCCTGGAGGGAATCACCGTTGGCCAGTACGGGAGCATTGCGGTCGATCCGCGCAAGATCGACGCGTTGGCGCCGGTCGTCACCGACCTGTCGCACGATGCCTTCACGGGCCTGCGGACGTTCCTCGCCCATGCCAGCGTCGCCCGCGCCGAGTCGAGATTCTCCGGTCCGGTGAAGTGGCAGTTCGTTGGCCCGGTGACGCTTGGTATGGCGTTGGTGCGTGCTGGCGTTCCGATGAGTGAAGCGTTCGAGACCGCTGTGCGCAGTGTGCGCGACCGGCTGCAGCACCTGATGGACGCAGTGGCGCTGGTATTGCCGGACAGTCCTCAGGTGGTGTTCATCGAGGAACCGGCGATGGCGCAGTTGATGCAGCCCGGATTCCCGCTCGCTCCCGACACCGCCATCGACCTTGTGTCGGGGGCGCTCGCCGCGGTTGAGACCTCGGCCGTGTCGGGTCTCCACGTCTGCGGGATGGCCGATATTCCGTCGCAACTTGCTGCTGGTCCGGCGATCCTGTCGTTGCCCGTGCGGCCGGAGGTCGCCGAGTCGGCCGGGTACCTCGTGCGCTTCTTGGAGAATGGCGGCATCATCGCCTGGGGTGTGGTGCCGACTTCTGGCCCGATCACCACCTCGGCTGAACGCCCCTGGCGTCACCTCTCCGCATTGTGGTGTGAACTGGTGCAGCGCGGCGCCGACCCGTCGATGTTGCGCCGTCAGGCGATCATCACGCCCGAGTGCGGTCTGGCCTCGCACACGCCAGCGGTGGCCAACCGTGTTTACGCAATCGCCGACGAGGTCGGACGTCGCGTACGCGACCAAGCAATCGCCTCGCGCTGGGTGCTCGGGGCCTGACCTCAGGTGATCTACGCTCCGAGGTCATGACGGACTTCGGAACGGAATCCCACCTTCCGCCGCCGCCGCCCACGTTCGCCGCTCCGCCGCCGCCGCCAGCGCAGTTCGGGGTTCCGCCGCAAGGGTATTCGCCCTACACCGTGGCGCCGCCGCAGAAACCGCCGCGCCCCGCAGTGCCAGTTGGTTCGTGGTTGCTGATCATCGGCGGGGCGGTGTCCATCGCCGCCTGTTTCCTCACGTGGTACACGATTATGGGCCAAGATGTGAATGGGTTCGACGACACGTTCGACCCGCAGAAGATGCAGGTCACCACGAACACAGGTGGTGTGTTTGTGTTCTTCGGCGTCCTTGCCCTCGGGTTCGGCATCGCGCAGCTGGCAGCGCGGCGGGTGTTGGCAGTCGCGATCCTCTCCGTGGTGTTCGGTGCGATTCACATGTTGGCGACACTCGGTGAGTTCTCGAGCAGCTCTGATCTCAAGGATTTCGCCGACTCGACGGTGGGTTCGTTCTCCTGGGGTCCGGGGCTCCCCGTGTTGATCGCCGGTTCGCTGCTGGTGCTCGCCGGCGGGATCGTCACGCTCTCTCGCCGTCGGCGGTGGCCGGCACATGGCTGACGCCCCGCCGCGCCCGCGCCGACCGCTGAACGGCTGGGCGGTCGCTGCCGCCGTCGGCGCGGTCGCGTCCTTGCTCGGCGCGTATCTGCCGTTGGTGAAGGTGGATGGCCGCTCGCTGTCGGGCTCCACGGTCGGTGTCGGCAACGCGGTGGCGTGGTCGGTCAGCGACCGCAACACGATCACGTTGCTGCTGGAACGGCGCGACCTGGCGGTGATTCTGATGCTGTGGGTGTTGCTGCTGGCGGTGATGTGTGCGATCGGTCGCTGGACGCGCTGGGTCGCCGGGTTGGGCCTTCTGCTCACCGTCGCGGTGTTCCACCTGCTGTTGTCGATGGTGCAGCGTGCAGAGGCCTTTGGTGTGCCGACATCGCTCGACGTCTCGTACTCGGCGGGAGCGATGTTGTGCCTCGCTGGGCCGTTGTTGATGCTGGCAGGTTTCGTGGCGGTGCTCGCTCGGCGACACTGAAGTCATGACGCCCGCCCAGCGCATTCTCGAACTCAGAACGCAGATCGCGCATCACAACCAGCGCTACTACGCGTTCGACGCGCCCGAGGTCAGCGATGCCGACTACGACCTGTTGGTGCGTGAACTGGCAGCGCTGGAGGCCGAGCACCCCGAGTTCGCGGCGGCCGATTCGCCCACACAACAGGTCGGTGCCGGAGCGCTGTCCACATCGTTCGACGAGGTCGTGCACCGGGTGCCGATGACCAGCCTGGACAACGCGATGGACGTCGCTGAACTCGAAGCATGGGGTGAGCGGGTCACCAAGGGTCTTGCTGGTGCGACGGCGCGGTTCGTATGCGAGCTGAAGATCGACGGTCTGGCGATGAGCCTGCGCTATGTGCGTGGGCGATTCGTGCAGGCCGCCACACGTGGCGATGGTCGTGTGGGCGAGGACGTCACGCCCAACGTTGCCACCATCGCTGCGGTCCCCAAGGCGCTGCCCGGAGGGGCGCCTGAGGTCATCGAAGTGCGCGGCGAGGTCTATCTCCCGCTGGAGGCGTTCGAGCGGTTGAAGGCTGCTAAGGAAGCCGAGAACGTGGAGCGCGTGGCGGCCGGTCGCAAACCTGATCCCGTGCCGGCGAACCCGCGCAACGCCGGTGCCGGGAGTCTGCGGCAGAAGGATTCGTCCGTGACTGCCGGACGCGGCCTGGCGTTCTGGAGCTACCAACTCGGCGAGGTCGTCGGCGGTCCCGACTTCACCGACCATTCGCAGTCACTCGAGTACCTGCGCACGTTGGGGTTCCCGGTGAACCCGGAGATCCGCTCTGTGGGCACCCTGGCAGACGTGATCCAGTTCTGCCAGCACTGGCAACAACAGCGTCATACGTTGCCGTACGAGATCGACGGTGCTGTCGTCAAAGTGGATTCGCTGGCGCAGCGCGAAGTGCTGGGTTTCACATCGCGAGCGCCGCGATGGGCAATCGCCTTCAAGTTCCCCCCAGAGGAGCGCACCACCATCTTGCGCGATATCCAGGTGTCGGTCGGTCGTACCGGACGCACGACACCGTTCGCCGTGCTCGAGCCAGTGTTCGTCGGTGGTTCGACGGTGGCGATGGCCACGCTGCACAACCAGGATCAGGTGGCCGCCAAGGACGTTCGGCCTGGTGACACCGTGGTGGTCCGCAAGGCCGGTGATGTGATTCCCGAGGTGGTTGGGCCGGTGCTGTCGTTGCGTCCTGCGGATTGTCAGCCGTGGCAGTTTCCCACGATGTGTCCCTGCCCGCTGCAGACCGAACTCGTGCGACCGGAGGGCGAGGCCGACACCCGCTGTGTCGAGCCGTCGTGCCCGTTCCAGCGCGATCAGCGCATCATCTATTTCTCCGGTCGGGGGGCGATGGACATCGAGGGGCTCGGCGAGAACACGGTGTTCCAGCTCAGCGACGCGGGTCTGCTCGCCGATGCCGGCGATGTCTATTCCCTCACCCGCGATCAGTTGCTGTTGCTCGACAAGTGGGGCGAGACAAAGGCCGACAACCTGCTGGCAGCGATCGAGGGCTCGAAACAACGTCCCCTCCCGAAAGTGCTCACGGCACTGGGTTGCAAGGGCCTGGGACCATCGGCGAGCGAGGGGCTGGCACGCGCGTTCGGCACGCTCGACGCAATCATGCAGGCCTCGGAGGCCGACCTCGCCACCACTGATGGTGTCGGCCCCACCATTGCCGCCAGCATCGTTCGTTGGTTCGCGGTTCCGGCGAACCGTGAGTTCGTCGAGAAGCTGCGCGCTGCCGGCGTGGAGTTCGGTCGGGTGGAGGTCAGCCGTCTCGCCCAGAACTTGGCGGGCAAGGCAGTCGTGGTGACCGGGTCGCTCCTGGGCTATTCGCGAGAACAGGCCGAGGCGGCGATCAAGGATCGCGGCGGAAAGAGCCCGGGCAGCGTCAGTGCGAAAACGTTCGCCGTCGTGGTGGGCGCCGAGCCGGGGGCCAGCAAACTCACCAAGGCCGAGGCGCTCGGTCTCCCGATCCTCGACCTCGCCGGGTTCGAGCACCTACTGTCGACCGGCGAACTCCCGCCCGCGAGCTAGAAGACGCTGAAGCTCCAAGTAAACGAACGCGCTTTGCCGCGTCCCTCGGTGAGCTTCCAGTACAGCACCTCGACGACATGCTCGCCCTGGGTGAACTCGGGGATGCTGGAACCCTCCGAAGGGTCGAACGTGAGCGTCGCGTTCCCCGGTTCGTAGAACGTTGTCGGCGGCAACTCGATCTGCTGGCCCGGCTTGACGGTCTTGCGCAGTTCGTCGAGGTTCACGGTTTCCAGTTCCAGACCGTCGATGACGAGCACGCCGGTGTATCCGGCCTGCAGATCGACCACGACTTGCGTCTGGGAGAGAATCTGGTTGGCGCTGCGGACGGGGTCGATCGTCTCGATCGCCGGGGGTAGCTTCGCCCCTTCGTTGCCGGTGATGGCTGCATCGAGGGCCATGAACATGCCCACTACGCAGACGGCGATGATGGCGCTGACGATGAGCAACGAAGTCTGGGGTCGTCGGACACGGAACGGCACGTCGCCCATTCTCGCCTGCCGCCCGGGATTTCGCACCGCGCGATGTGCTCCGGCGACATCGGGGCTAGGTTCAGGGGTCGCCATGGTGCAGAACAACCCACAATCCTCGGGGCGAATCGTCGCCGGACGTTACCGATTGGGCCCGCGCCTCGGCAGCGGAGTCGATGTGGCTGCCTTCGAGGCCTTCGACGAGCAGCTGCAGAAGGTCGTGGTGCTGAAAGTGGTGCACCCCGATCTCGGCGATGCGCCACAGGTGCGCCGCGAGTTTCGCGCCACGATGGCGATCGCGGCCGGTATCGATCACCCCAACGTTGCCACCATCATCGACTACGGCACGGATCAGTGGGGTCCGCGTGAGGTGCTGTTCGTGGTCAGCGAACGCTTCGCTGGCGGCACGTTGCGCGACATCCTCGATCGCGGCCGACTCCTCGCTCCGTCGCAGGCATTGATGGTCGGCCTCGACGCCTGCAAGGGGCTCGATGCAGTTCATCGATCCGGTCTCGTGCACGCCGACGTCCGGCCGTCCACGCTGGTGTTCGGCGAGGATCGCCGCGTGCGACTGCTCGATGTCGGCCTCGCCCAGTTGCTGGCCTCAGCGGGTGTCGGCACTAATGCGCACGACAACGATCGAGTTCGTTACGCGTCGCCTGAACGAGCCGCCGACCTGCCGGTTGAGGCGAAGAGCGACGTCTACTCGTTGTGTCTCACCCTGATCGAGTCGCTGTCGGGCAGCGTGCCGTTCGAATCGGACTCGGCGGTTGCCACGCTGGCCAACCGAGTCGACAAGTTGATGCCAGTATCCGCCGATCTCGGACCGCTTGCTGCCGTGCTCGAACGTGCCGGACGTCCGCTCGCCGCCGATCGCTACACCGCCGCCGAGTTCGGCCGTGCACTCGTGCAGGCGGCCGAAAAGTTGCCGCGCCCGGCTCCGCTGCCGATCATCGGCAACGCCTCGTTCGTCGCCGACCCGGTTGACACCGCCGCCGCCGATGCCCGGACCCGTGTCGGTGAGTCAAGTATCGCTGTGCCGGATGCCATCCTGCCGGACATCTCTGCAGCCCTGTTGTTGACCGAGGCGTCACCCGTGCTGCCGTCCTCGTTCGAGGAACGGTCGGCGAGCCGAGCGCTCCGTGCCGACGAATTCGGGGTTGATGGCGAGTCGGGCGTTGTGCAGGTGGATGATCGAGACCTCGACGAGTACCCCGAGCCGCCGTCAGGCCGCATGCGCAAGTGGATCGTCGTCGCGCTCGTCGTGCTTGCCGCTGCCGGTGGTGCGCTGGCCTGGTACCTCTCGCGCCCAGACCACGTGACGGTGCCCGTCCTCGCAGGTGTCGAGCAGGGGATCGCGCTCAACCAGGTGGCTGGCGACTTCAGCGCGGTCGCCGAGACCGAGCCGAGCGAGGACGTTCCGTCCGGCATGGTGATCCGCACCGATCCTGGTGCGGGTGCCTCGGTGGAGAAGGGCAGCGCGCTCACGTTGTTCGTCAGCAGCGGTCCGGCGCCGCGGGTGTTGTCCGAACTCGCTGGGCTCACACTCGCTCAGGCGCAGGAGAAGCTTGATTCCATCGCGCTCGTCTTGCAGGAAGGCGAACCGGTCTTCGACGAGACCGTGGAGTCTGGCAAGGTCGTGTCGTGGACCGTGCCCGACTCGCCCACGCTCACGGCTGGTGGCACCGTCCCCAAGGGCACCACAGTGTTGGTCGTGTTGTCGAAGGGTCCCAGCCCGTTGGTGGTGCCAGACGTGAGCGGTCAGAGCTTCGCCGCCGCCAAGGCCTCGCTGGAGGCCATGGGGTTCGTGGTGACGCAAGCAGAGGATGTGTTCAGCCCTGCTGTGGCAGCTGGGCTGGTCGCAGTGCAGACGCCCCTGAGCGGGACCGAACTGCAGAAGGGCGAAACCATCACGCTTGGCCTGTCGAAAGGTCCTGAGTTGGTGGCGCTGCCCAGCGCAGCGGGCCTCGACTACAACGGCATCGTTACTGCGTTGCAGACCCTCGGCTTCGGCCTCGGCCAGGTGAACGGCAGCACAAAGGCGGCATTCGTCGGCTACCACGTGAACGCCGTGGCGGTCCCCGCCGGGACGCTCGTGCCGAAGGGCACTGTGGTCGAGTTGTTCTTCAACGCGAAGTAGTCGGGCTGTCGGCATCCCTGCTCGGTGGACTTCACCGCTCGCGAGCGCCCTCGGTAACGTTCGTGCACCACGGCGATACAAGGAGGCTCACGTCATGGGTGCACTCGACGGTCGCGCTGCAATCATCACCGGAGCGGGACGAGGGATCGGTCGGATCACGGCGAACGTCTCGCCGCTCGCGCGACCGTGAACAAGCGGCCCTCCCGGCACGACAACGTTCGCGCTGGCACCGACCCGTCGGTGCCGCTCGACGCTGCGGGTGTCGACGAGTTTGGCGTGATCCCGTGGCCGATCCTGTTGCGCCGCAGGCTCGCCCAGAAGGTCGGCATCGACCGTCGCTGGGCGGTGCTGTGGGTCGTGCTGAGCGGGCTGTTCACGACCAGCTTCACCTTCACGCTGTTGGTGGTGTCCCTCGACAAGATCGCCGGTGAGGTGCACACCAGTACCACGGTGCTGACGTGGGCGATCACCGGCCCGATGCTCGCGTTCGGTGTGGTGGGGCCCGCGTTCGGCAAGTCGGGCGACCTCTGGGGTCATAAGCGCATCTTCGTCGGTGGACTGTTGCTCGCCGGTGTGTTCACCATCGGGTCGGCAGTCGCGTGGAACGCCGGCAGCCTGATTGCGTTTCGCATCCTGTCGGCCACGGCGGGTTCGGCGTGCGGCCCGTCGGCGATGGCGTACATCAACCGGATGTTCAACGCCGGTGAGCGGGTGAAGCCGCTCAGCTATTGGAGTTTCGTCACGGCCGGATCGCCGGTGATCGGTGTCGTTCTCGGCGGCCCACTCGTGGATGCTGTCGGCTGGCGAGTGATCTTCTGGATCCAGGCACCGATGTGTTTTGCCGGTTTCGTGGTGGCCCTGTGGTTGCTGCCCGGTACCGACCGGATTCGGGGCGTGAAGTTCGATGTGTGGGGCTCGGTCACGCTCGGGGCCGGAGCGGCTCTACTACTGGCGGGGATCAGTCAGGGGCGTACGTGGGGTTGGGCCAGCCCGGCCACGGTGGGGTGCTTTGTCGTCTCCGTCGCGATGCTGCTGTTGTTCGTGGCCATCGAGCGCCGAGCGGTGGCGCCGTTAGTGGTGTTGTCGTGGTTCGGCACCCGCAACTTCGCGTTCCCCGTCTGGAGCCAACTGTTCACCAACTTCGCCTACATGGGCGGGCTGTTCCTCATCCCGCAGGTGCTTGGCAAACGAGGTCTCGGCCTGTCCGGGGCTACGATCGGCAACCTCGTCATCTCTCGCCCGTTGGCCTTCTCGTTGATCGCGCCAGTGGCAGCGCTGGTGACGTTGCGAGTGGGCGAGCGAACTTCTGGCGTCACCGGTGCCATCTGCGTCATCGCGTCGATGCTCATGTGGTCGACCGTGGGCCAGGGCACCGGGTACCCGTACATCATTGCTGCGACTGCGCTGTCGGGTATCGGCCTCGGCATCGCCTCGCCGGCGCTCACCTCGCTGATGGCTGGTTCGGTGGCGAACAGCGACCTCGGCGTGGCCGGCGCGATGCAGCAGTTGATGGCTCAGTTGGGTGCGGTACTCGGTTCGGCCGTGCTGGCGACCGCCAGTGTCACCGCTCAGGCCGACGATATGGGCTCGTTCCACACGGCGTTCCTCATAGCGGCAGTCGTTGCCGCAGCCGGTTGCGCCTGCTCGTGGTTCGTGCGCAGCACCCCGCGCAGTTGACGTCGGTCTAGGCGGTGATGTCGCTGATCTCGTGCGAGATCGTCTTGGCGATCTCGTCATCGGGCATCTGTGTCTGCAGGGCCATCAACTTCATCATGTCGCCCTGCACCTTGATACGGCCGCTCATGAACGCTTGCATCGCCCCCGCCTGGTCCTGCTCGACGAAGATCTTGCGCGCAGTGCCGTAGTCGGTGGTGATCGTGAGGTCGGGGCTCTCTAACGTTCCGAGCTCGAGGAAGATCGTGCCCGAGGATGTGTCGAGAGCAATCTGCAACGGCGCGCTCCCGAACGGTGTGTCGGTGACGACCCCGTTGAGTCGGATGCTGGTGGTGACCCTCGCCGCCTCATCCGCGTACTTCTGCCGGATTTCCTTGGCGGCGGCGATCCATTCAGGCGACAGGAATGAGAACGACATGGGGTCGAACTTACCGCCCGCAGCGGCGGGCGAAGGGGTCGTGGGGCGCGACTCTGGGAGGTGTGACCTGTGCCCTGGGGTGAACAGAACGTTCAGCGGAGTTCAGATCGAGGCCGCGCGGCGATAACGATGTGCGCATGTCACGTATCCTGGTCACGGAAGAGATCGCCGAAGGGGGCCTTGATCGGCTCCGCGCCGCCGGCCACGAAGTGGTCGTTGAGCTTGATCTGTCCAGGTTGCTCGACGTGGTGAAGGGTGCCCATGCACTCATCATCCGCTCGGCCACCCAGGTGACCGCTGAGGTACTCGAGGCGGGCAGCGAGCTGGTGGTGGTGGGTCGCGCCGGTATCGGCCTCGACAACGTCGATGTCCCCGAGGCCACCCGCCGTGGCGTGATGGTGGTGAACGCACCGCAGTCCAACATCATCTCTGCCGCAGAGCACACGATGGCGCTGCTGTTGGCCCAGGCGCGCAATGTGCCGCAGGCGCACGCGGCGCTGGTGGCCGGTCGCTGGGAGCGCAGCCGCTGGGAAGGTGTCGAACTGGCCGACAAGACCCTCGCCGTGATCGGTCTCGGCCGCATCGGGAAGCTGGTCGCCGACCGCGCCAAGGCGTTCCAGATGCGTATCGTCGCGTACGACCCGTTCGTGTCGGCCGAACGTGCTCGGCAGATGGGTGTCGAGCTGGTGGGCCTGGAACAGGCCGTGGCCGAGGCCGACTTCCTTACCATCCACCTGCCCAAGACGAAGGAGACCACCGGTCTCATCAACCGCGATCTGTTGCTGAAGGCCAAGCCCTCGCTCCGCGTCATCAACGTGGCTCGTGGCGGCATCGTGCACGAGCAGGATCTTGCCGATTGCGTACGGGAAGGCATCATTGCCGGAGCTGCCCTCGACGTGTTCGTCACGGAGCCCACCACGTCGTCGCCCTTGTTCGAACTGGACAGCATCGTGGTCACGCCCCACCTTGGCGCCAGCACCCGCGAGGCACAGGACAAGGCCGGCGACACCATCGCCGACATGGTGCAGTTGGCGCTTGCCGGCGACTTCGTACCGTTCGCGGTCAACGTGGACGCGGCCGAGGCCAATGAGACGCTGCGGCCGTTCCTGCCCTTGGCTGAGCGCCTGGGCCGTCTGTTCTCCTCGTTGGTGGGCAGTCTTCCCGATGCGCTCGAGGTCAGCTTCGACGGCGAGATCGCGGGGTACGACACCCGGATTCTCGGGCTGGCTGCGCTGAAGGGTTTCTTCGGTTCGATCAGCGACGACCAGGTCACCTATGTCAACGCACCGCAGTTGGCCAAGGAGAAGGGCATCGAACTGCGTGAGAGCAAGAGCGCATCGTCGCCCGACTTCGTCAACCTGGTCAGCATCAAGGGTGCGGGTCACACGCTGTCGGGCACGCTCACCGGCCGTCGCAGCGAACAGCGCATCGTCGCCATCGACGAACACCGCTTCGATGTGCCGCCCGCCGAGCACATGCTCGTGGTGAAGAACGACGACCGCCCTGGCGTGATCGGCACCGTCGGCACCGTCCTCGGCGCCGCCGGTATCAACATCGCCGACATGGACGTGGGTCAGGCCAGTATCCCGGGCACTGCCGTGATGCTCATCGCCACGACGGCGATCGTGTCCGATGCAGTGCTGTTCGAGCTGCGCGGTGCCCCAGGCATCATCAGCGTCGTGCAACTCGCTGGCTGAGGCGGCACCCGGCAGAGTCCGCTCAGCCTGCGCGCAGCGCGTCGCGGGTGGCGATTGCTTCGGCGCGAGCGGCGTCGGCGAAATCGGCTCCGCTGGATGCGTAGAGAATCGCCCGCGAGGAGTTGACGACCATGCCGTGTCCGGCGCTGTCGCTCCCGGCCTGCACCGTGGCAGCAATGTCGCCGCCCTGTGCTCCGACGCCCGGCACCAACAGCGGCAGGTCGCCGACGAGCGCACGCACTTCGGCCAGTTCCGCCGGATAGGTGGCACCCACGACCAGACCGCAGTCGCCGATCGTGTTCCATTCGCGGGCCACGCGTTCAGCAACGTGCAGGTAGAGCGGCCGGCCGTCGACCGGTAGCGACTGGAAGTCGCCGCTGCCCGGGTTGCTGGTGCGGCACAGCACGAACACGCCGCCATCGGGGTGGCGCAAGAACGGTTCCACCGAGTCGCCGCCGAGATAGGGATTCACCGTGACGGCGTGGGCGCCGTAGCGGTCGAAGGCCTCGCGGGCGTACTGCTCGGCGGTACTGCCGATATCGCCGCGCTTGGCATCCAGCACCAGCAGCGTCTCTGGATGGCAGTCGCGGATGTACACGCACAGGCGCTCGAGGTCGGCCTCGGCGCCGGTGGCGGCAAAGTACGCGATCTGCGGTTTGAAGGCACACACCACATCCGCAGTCGCATCGACGATGGCCCGGCAGAACTCGAACACCGAGCCGTCGACCACTTGGGGGAACCGGGCCGGGTCGGGGTCGAGCCCGACGCACAGCATGGAATCGGTGACCTGCCAGGCCCGGCGGAGTTGTTCGTGGAAGGCCACGGGACGAATCTAGCGGGCAGTGTTGCGCGCTACGTCCGAGTTCACTGGCAGTTCCAGACGCCGCTGTCCTCGAGCTGCCCGGCCCTGCAACCGGCGGGGTAGGCCGGGATTGCCTTCGTACGCCAACTGAGGGGCACGGAGAAGTTCGACGGGATTGCCTGGCCGGTGACTGTGTACAACTGCGGCTTCACCGTCGTGACCGGTGCGGCCACGGTGGTGGTCGGCGCAGTGGTGGTGGCCTTGACGGTGGTGGTCGGCGCAGTGGTGGTGGACTTGACCGTGGTCGTCGAAGCGTCGGTAGTGACCGCGTTGGTCGTGATGGCCTTCACGGTGGTCGCCGTGGTCGGTGCCACATCGGCCGGGCGGACGGTGACCTGCGCGGTGCGGGCGGTGGTCGCCCCTGTGGCGGGGGTCGCGGTCGCCGATGTGCCAACGCCGGCTGCGGGGTCGAGCGGTGCGTTCTCACCGACGGATGCAGGCTCGGTGACGGCGACCTCGACGGCGGTGCCCGGAGCGACAGCACCTGCCTTGCTTTCGAAGCTCAGCACGCTGGAGCCGCCGAGGGCCGCGAACGCCATGGTGCCGAACGCCATCGTGGCGGTGAGCGTGATGCTGGCTGCCAGTGTGGTCGTGCGATCCATTCCCTGCTCCTCCTGCGTCGTGCCGACACAGGGCTATCGGCGGTGGGAGCTGGGTGCTGAAATTCCTTGGGGGTTTCTTGACTCAGTCGTCGACGGTGATGGCCGCCGTCGGGCACATATCGGCGGCCAGCCGAACCGTGGCCTCGAGTTCCGGTCCCGGATGCTCCTGCAACACGTACAGGTACCCGTCTTTGCGCACCTCGAAGACTTCGGGGCAGATCTGCATGCACGAGCCGGTACTGGCGCACACGTCGTAGTTCACGGACACCTTCATGGCTGAAACCCCTCTCGTTCGCTGCAACGTGACGGTAGTCGCCCGCCGAGGTTCCCCATGACGGCGGGCCTTATGAGGTGTGGCGCTCGTGGGCGTTCAACACGGCGCGCAGCGCGGCGGTGATGGTGCTGGGATCGGTGCCCACACCCCACAGCACGTTGCCGTCAGTGTCCTTGGTCTCGATGTAGGCGACTGCGGTGGCTTCGCTGCCCGTGCCGAGCGCGTGTTCGGCGTAGTCGACGACGTCGAGCGTGGCACCGATGCCGGAGCGCAGCGCGCGGACGAACGCGTCGATCGGGCCGTTGCCTTGGCCGCTCACTGTCGCCGGTACATCATCGATGACGAGTTGGGCGGTGATCGTCGTCGTGCCGGTGGCCGAGTCGCTGCGCATTTCGTGACTGTTCAGCCGCATGCGCGGGGCTTGGGCCAGGTATTCGTCTTGGAATGCCTCCCACATCACGATCGGACTGATCTCGGTACCCGAGTCCTCGGTGATGTGCTGGATCGTCTTGGAGAACTCGATCTGCAGTCGCCGCGGCAGGTCGAAGCCATGCTCGGTCTTCATCAGATAGGCGACGCCGCCCTTGCCGCTCTGGCTGTTCACGCGGATGACTGCCTCGTACGTGCGGCCGAGGTCTTTCGGGTCGAGCGGCAGGTAGGGCACACCCCAGAACGGCTGCTCGCCAGCAGCCGTCTTGCGCTCCATCGAGTCGAAACCCTTCTTGATCGCGTCCTGGTGGCTGCCGCTGAACGCGGTGTAGACCAAGTCGCCGACCCACGGGTGGCGAGGGCTGACGGGGAGCCGGTTGCAATATTCGGCCACGCGTCGCACGGCATCGATATCGCTGATGTCCAGTTCCGGGTCGACGCCGTTCACCATCAGGTTGATTGCCAGATTGACGATGTCGACGTTGCCGGTGCGCTCGCCGTTGCCGAACAGGGTGCCCTCCACCCGGTCGGCGCCTGCCAGCAGCCCCAGTTCGGCAGCAGCGGTGGCCGTGCCCCGGTCGTTGTGCGGGTGGAGGCTGATCAGCACGCAGTCGCGGTCTCGAATGTGACGACCGAACCACTCGATCACGTCGGCGTACACGTTGGGTGTGTAGCACTCCACCGTGGCGGGCAGATTGAGGATGATCGGCCGCTCAGCGGTCGGCTCGATCACGTCCATCACTGCGTGACATACCTCGACGGCGAAGTCGGGTTCCGTCATCGTGAAACTCTCGGGCGAGTACTCGTAGCGGACCTGCGTGCCGGGGATCGTCGATTCCATCTGCTTGCAGAGACGGGCGCCGTTCACTGCGATGTCGATGATGCCCGCCTTGTCGAGGCCGAACACCACCTCGCGCTGCAGTGGGTTGGTGCTGTTGTAGAAGTGCACCACCGCCTGACGGGCGCCATGCAGGGCTTCGAACGTGCGCTCGATGAGCTCCTGGCGGCATTGCACCAGCACTTGGATGCTGACGTCGTCGGGGATCAGATCCTCGTCGATCAGTTGCCGACAGAAGTCGAAGTCGGGTTGGCTGGCCGAGGGGAAACCGATCTCGATCTCTTTGAAACCCATCTTGACCAGCGTGTCGAACATCCGTCGCTTGCGCTGTGGGTCCATCGGATCGATGAGTGCCTGGTTGCCGTCGCGAAGGTCGACGCTGCACCACGTGGGGGCGTGCTCGTGCACCTTGTTCGGCCATGCCCGGTCGGTGAGCACCATCGGTCGACAACGCTCGTAGCGCTGGAACGGCATCTTCTTGGGGCTGGCGAGTGTGGGCGACATGGCGTGGGGATCCTCATTGAGGGTTGCGACGGGGAAACGGACCGGAAAAAGCAAGAAGCCCCGGCCGGTTCGGCAGGGGCAGGCGGGCAAGCGCGAGTACGCGACGCTTGCCCTACATAAGCAGAAGGAGGCCGTGTCGGGTGCGCATGGGAATGCAGTCTGCCGAGCGCGGCCGCATTTGTCAACGCATCAGATACTTGGATCAAAAAACTGACCGACCGGGAGATAGCACGTGATGCGAGTTCCCTTGCCAGGCGCACTCTCGAGATGAACGTGGCCGCCGTACTGATGCACGATGCCGTGCACGGTGGACAACCCCAGTCCGGTGCCGTGGTCGCGGGTCTGCTGCTTGCTGCTGAAGTAGGGCTCCCAAACTCGGCGCTGTATCGACGACGGAATGCCGTTGCCGTCGTCGGTGACGATGATGGCAACGAATGGGCCAGCTCCGATCGAGTCGTCAGGGAGATGACACTGCGCAGTGTCGGCGAGTGCTGCGCTGACGGTCACCGTGCCATCGCGTTGTATCGCGTCTCGCGCATTCGTGACGAGGTTCAGCAGCACCTGCTCGAGATGGGTGATGTCAGCGAACACTGGCGGCAGATCATCGGGTACACAGTTGAGGTAGGTGGTCTCCGGCGAGAACGTTCCCTTGATGATCGGTTCGAAGTGTGTGAGGAACTCGTGCAGGTGCACCTGGCGCGGTGCTCCCGGTCTGCCGCGAGCGAAGGCCAACATGTTCTGAGCCAGGTCGCCAGCTCGGGCGGCGGCTTTGGCCGCAGTGGTCAGGGGCGCAACAGCCTGTGGCGCGAGTTGCAGCGCTCGGTCGAGGTGACCGGACACGATCATCAACAGGTTGTTGAAATCGTGGGCGATGTACCCTGCTGCGCGACCCATCGCTTGCAGACGTTCACCGGCTTCGATCTGCTCCAGCAGGCGGCGTGATTCGGTGACATCGGAGACGAGCGCGATGAAGCCCTCGACACCGGTGGGACCAACTCGACGCACCGCTTGGAACGCGCCGATCAACTCCCTGCCGTCAGGACGAATGATGCGCCAGTCGGCGGCGTATTCGGCGCGGCCGCCACCGATCCAGTCGCCCATCGCCTCCAGCGACGGCCGGTCGTCCGGATGCACCAAGGTGAGTAGGTCGCTGATGCGCCGCATTCGGTGGGGAGCTAGGCCGAGCAGTGCCGCTGCGTTCGGGCTGACGAAGGTGAGGTGGTCTTTGCCGAACTCGCCGACGAACACGGTGAGCGGTAGGTCGTCGATCAGCGCCGCAAAGCGGTGATCCGCTTCGGCCAGCTGGCCGAGCAACTGTTGATCCTTGGAGCGGTCGTGTGTGAACTCGAGCAGTGAGTCGCCGACCCGGCTGAGTACCTCGGTGGCCGCAGTCCAGATCGCCGCCCCGGGGGCGGCAGGCAGGACACGAGTCACCGATTCGCCGGCCCAGGCACGATTGGCCGCGTCGAGCCACTCCGCCTGGTCGAAGTACACCGCGGAGACACGAGTGCCCGGGAGCAGCCCGTTCTCGTCGGTCCACATCCGGTGGGATGCTGCGTTGGCCCAGACGATCTCGGCATCGGTGATGACGTCATCTTCGAGGTGCGGTGTCAGGAGGACGACACCAGCCTCCAGTCCATCCAACATGTCGCGGAACTGTTGCTGTGATGCCTCCGTTCGGAGGCGCTCGCGGTGGGCTTCGCTGCGATCGAGAAACTTCACCACTACGAGGTCAAGATGGGTGACTGCTGAAACGTCGTATCGGGTGGTCTCGCCCAAGAGGTCGCTCTGGAACGGCCCGAGGACGACATTGACGCCGGGGGAACGCAGCGCCGACTCGACGGCGAGCGTGGGTGGCATGTTGGCGATCTCGGGGCCGTACACCTCGGAGATGAGCCCGCCGGCACGCAGCGCGAACCGCGAGGCAGCAACCGGCGTGAGCCAGACCACCTCGCCGTCCACCATTCGGTCGCCCACCATGTGGGGGCGGACCACGATCATCGGACCGAGTGTTTTGCCGATCCCCTCCAGCAACGGGACAGCGTCGAACGTCACCCGGAAATCTTACTGTGTTGACGGTTAGGCGATGTACGTCAAATCCGAGGACGGTGTATCAGTCGCGCACCAGGAAGTTGGTGAACTGCCACGGGTCGGTGGTGTCCACGTGGGCCGCTTCGTCGCTGAACCCGGCGAACAGATCGCGGCGCGAACCGACCGGATCCCAGTCGGAGGGGCCCGAATGCAGTGTGCCCAGGTAGCGGCGGGCGACCGCGAGCACGTCCTCCCACGGAAGGTCGTCGGCGACGCACACACCTTCGTTCGGGTGTTCGATCATCCACGCCACGGCACCGGCGATGCTGCCCGCGACCTGCACCGTGGTGGCGCTCTGACCGGGCAGGATCGCTCGCGCCTCGTCGATACTGAGCAGCGAACCGGTCCACCAACTGGTGTACGGGTGGCCCATCAACAGCACGCCGAGTTCATCGCGTCCGGAGATGATCTCGTCGTTGAGGATGCGTTGCCGCGATTGCATCTGCCACCCACGCATCCGCAGTTCGAGCAAGCTGTTGATGGCCGAGTCGCAGGGGTGGTAGGCGTAGTGCACTGTCGGGCGGTAGACGGCCCTGCCATGTTCGTCGTTCACGGTGAGGTGCTCGCACATCGTGAACGCCTCACCGTGGCGCACCACCATCCCGCGGATCTCGCCGCTGGGCACCCAGCTGCGCACCCACGTCTCCACCCCGGGGCGGGCGATACAGATCTGGTTGCACGGGCCCTCTCCGCTGTGCACAAAGGCGTTCGGTGGCAGGCGCCGCTCGTGCGTGCCCCAGCCCATCTCGGCAGGGGCGACGCCCTCTTCGTAGAGCCCGTCCACCGACCAGGTGTTCACGAACTCGTCGGGTTGCTTGGGGAGCGCGCTGATCTGTGTGTCGCGCTCGGCGATGTGGATCACCTTCGTGCCGGTCAGCATTGCCAGGTCGTTATAGCGCCGCTCGGCGAGGGCCGACTCGAGCGCAGTCTGCTGGCCGCCAGCCAGTGCGTCGTGCAGCATCCGCTCGGCGATCTCGGTGAGGGCCTGTTTGGCGAAGTGGCTCACCAGGCCGGGGTTGGCTCCGTGTTCGAGTACCGCCGTCGCACCCTTGTTGTCCGCCCACGACGCCTTCATCCGGCGCAAGTGCATGTGCCGCACGTAGAGCGTGCGGTCGAGCGGCGAAGTGGTGGTGAGGTCTTCGTAGGGATCCCACACCTCCACGCTCGTGTTGAGGTAGCGCACCCCATGGTCGCGGCACCATTGCAGAATCGTGGGATTGTCGATGTTCCACGCCAGGTCGAGCAACAGGTCGCCGTCGCCGACCCTGGCAGTGAGGAACGTGTCGAGGTTCTCCGGGGTCACCCGATCCTGTTCATACCGCACGCCCTGCGCAAGGCAATCGGCCACGCGGGCGCGGTTGTCGATGAAGTCGACGATCGTGATCCGTGAACCTTCGATACCGAGGTCACGCAAGAGCAGCGGAACGGTGCATTGCGCAACCGAGCCACAGCCGAGCACCAGCACCCGCTGTGGGGTGCGTGTCATTCGGCCAGCGCGGGGGCGAGCTTCGCGAGCTCGCTGTCGATCAGTTCGGCCTGGGCCTCGGCATAGAGGCTCTGCCAGTCGTACGAGATGCCCTTGCGTCCGTTTTGGCTGAACACGGGGGCGGTCGTCATGTTGTTCATCGCTGCGCCTTTCAAAGACGGAGAGGGGGTGGGATCGGTTCCTTCCGGCCGGGCGTTCCGGCTCAAGCGATGCGACCATAACCACTCGTTCTCCGTGTCGCTACTCACTGACGCGACAGACAGCGGGGCTGACGAGTCGGTCAGTACGACTGTTCCGACGGACAATGATGAAACACCCGTTTCACCGAGCGGTGACGCAGCGTTCGCGGGTCTCGCGAGACGCGGTCAGTGGACCTTGCGGTCCATGTCCGCCCAGAACGGTTCGCGCAGTTTGAACTTCTGCAACTTGCCGGTGGTGGTGCGGGCGAGGGCCTTGCGGAACTCGACGCGCTTGGGGCATTTGTAGTGCGCCAACTTGGTGCGTGTGTGCGCAATCAGCTCAGCCTCGGTGAGCGTTGAACCGGCGGTGAGCACCACGAGCGCCATCACCGACTCGCCCCACTTCTCGTCGGGTACGCCGATGACCGCAACCTCGACGACATCGGGGTGACTGAACACTGCGTCTTCGACCTCGATACTGCTGACGTTCTCGCCACCCGTGATGATCACGTCCTTCTTGCGGTCGCTGATGGTGAGATAGCCGTCAGCATCCAGGAGTCCGCCATCACCGCTGTGGAACCACGCCTGGCCGTCGGAGTCGTCGGCGGCAGCATGCATCGCATCAGCGGTGGCTTCGGGTTGGTTCCAGTAACCAGCCATCACGTGGTTGCCGCGGGCCAGCACTTCACCATCAGGGGAGATGTGCATCTGGACACCGATCGCCGGTGCGCCGGCGCGGCTGAGCTTGATCGCCCGCTCGCCGGGAGTGAGTGCGTCGAACTCAGCTCGGGTGCGGTTCATGGTGAGCAGCGGTGTGGTCTCGGTGAGGCCGTAGATCTGGATGAACTCCCAGCCCAATTCGGTCTCGATCCGCTCGATCGTCTTCGTCGGCGGTGGCGCACCGGCGCACACGATGCGGACCCGGCCATGGCCGGGGATCGGGCCATCCCAGTTGCTGGCCGCGTCGAGGATCATGTTCGCCACTGCCGGTGCACCGCACATCACCGTGATGCCGTGCCGCTCGACGCGACGCAGGATCTCGGCGCCATCAACCTTGCGCAGGATGATGTGCTGCGCACCCATGCCGGTAACGGAGTACAGCACGCCCCACCCGTTGCAGTGGAACTGCGGGAGCGTGTGCAGGTACACATCGCGGTCGTTGATCCCCAACTGCCAGCCGAACGTGGTGGCGTTGAGCCATACGTTGCGGTGGGTGAGTTGCACTCCCTTTGGCCGCGCGGTGGTGCCACTGGTGTAGTTGATGGTTGCGGTGGAGTCCTCGTCGTAGACCCACGGCAGCGGGTCGGCGTGTTCGGCCGGTGCATCGGTGGCACTGCCGATGACGAAGCGATGCTCGCACTGCACATCTGCGAGGCCATCCTCGAGTTCCGGGTCGACGTACAGCACCCGGGCACCACAGTGCTCGACGATGTACTTGACCTCCTCTGCCACGAGACGAAAGTTCACCGGCACGAGCACGCGTCCCGAGCCGCTGACACCGAACAGTGCGGTCAGCAGCCTCGCCGAGTTGTGGCTGACCACGGCAACACGTTCACCCTGGCCGATACCGAGCGCATCAAGGTGAGCGGCGATCGCCCGCGCCTTCGCCGCCATCTCCGCATACGTGAACGATCCCCACGACTCGGCAGGTTGATCGGGCTCGTCGACGACAGCGATGCGATCGGGGTAGACCTCTTCGGCGCGGCGGAGGAAGTCGTTGACGGTGAGGGCGACGTGCATCGCCGTATTGTGCCCGCTGCGGACAACCGCTTTGTCATCCTGTGATACCTCCGGGGCACGCGTCGCCCGGTACCCTGGCCTGGACATGTCTGGATTCAACCGCCCTCCGGGCGAGCGTCGCGGCCGACCGCGAGATACGCACCACACCCCGGAACACCGCACCCCGCCCCCGGCGCCGGCGCTCACACTCGCCCCCGAGGACTACATCCCCACCGGTTTCGTTGAGTTGGGCGTGCCGCCCAATGTCGATTTCGGTCTTGCTGCCGCCGGTTTCACGATGCCATTCGCGATTCAGGTGAAGGCGATCCCGGTCGCCATCACCGGCCGCGACGTGTGCGGACGCGCCAAGACCGGCTCGGGCAAGACGCTCGCGTTCGGTGTGCCGCTGCTGGCGCGCCTCACCGGCGAAGGTCAGCCGCGCCGCCCCACCGCTCTGGTGATGGTGCCCACACGCGAACTCGCGCTGCAGGTATCCGAAGTGCTCAGCCCTGTCGCGATCGCCTGTGGGCGCAGCGTCCTGGCCGTGTACGGCGGCGCTTCCCGTCAGCAGCAGATCGACGCGCTGGCGATCGGTGTCGACGTCATCGTCGCCACACCGCTGCGCCTCATCGACCTGCTCAAGGAAAACGAACTCCAACTCGACGGTATCGAGATCGTGGTGCTCGACGAGGCCGACCGCATGGCCGACGACGGGTTCACCCCGCAGGTCGAGTGGATCCTGCGCAAGGTCACTGGCGAGCACCAGACGATGTTGTTCTCGGCCACGCTCGACGGTGATGTGGCTCACCTCGTCACGCGCTACATGAAGGATCCGGTGGAAGTCGCTATCGACGCGGCGAACGACACGGTGGGCACCATGCATCACCTGTTCCTCGCCGTGCACCACATGGACAAAGACCGTGTCGTGGCCTCCATCGCCAGCGGTGTGCTGAAGACCATCGTGTTCTGCCAGACCAAGCGCACGTGCGACCGTGTCGAGGGCAACCTCCAAGACCTTGGCGTGAAAGCGTCTGCGATCCACGGCGACCTCGCTCAGGCCGCTCGTGAGCGGGCACTGAAGCGGTTCACCGATGGTGAGCTCAGCGTGTTGGTGGCCACCGACGTCGCGGCCCGTGGTATCGACGTCGACGACATCGGTGTGGTCGTCCACTATGAGCCTGCCGGCGATGTGAAGGACTACTTGCACCGCAGCGGTCGCACCGCGCGTGCAGGGCGCGACGGTTGGGCCGTCACGCTCGCGGAGTACAACCAGCACACGCAGGTTCGCATCCTGCAGCGTGGAATGCGGCTCGACCCGACGCCGCCGATCGAGGTGTTCAGCAACAACCCGAAGCTGAAGCACCTGCCCGACTTCCACAACGAGGGCTGACGCACCGAGCTGAACCCGGGACGGCGGTCGCCCGCCGTCCCGTGCAGTTCAGTTCAGGCCAGCCAGCTCGGCCGGTTGCCTTCGAACGTGTCGATCGCAGCAGCGTGCGACAACGTGATGCCGATGTCGTCGAGGCCGTTCAGGAAGCGATGCCGCGTCTGCGGATCCAGCGGGAACGTGGCGGAGATTCCGGCCGAGGGAACCTCGACGGTGAGACGCTCGACGTCGATCGTGATCTCCACGTTCGGGTCGGCGTCGATCGCCGCCCAGATGGCCTGCACGACGGATTCGGGCACCACGACCGGCACGAGGCCGTTCTTCGTGCAGTTGTTGCGGAAGATGTCGCTGAAGCTGGGGGCGACGACGGCGTCGAACCCACCCTGCTGGATCGCCCACACTGCGTGCTCGCGCGATGATCCGACGCCGAACGACGATCCGGCAACCATCACGCTGGCACCGTTGTAGCGCTCGTCGTTGAGCACGAAGTTGCGGTCGTCGCGCCACGTGGCGAACAGGCCCTTCTCGAAGCCGGTGCGCTCGACACGCTTGAGCCACTCGGCGGGGATGATCTGGTCGGTGTCGACGTCGCTGCGCTTCAGCGGGAGGCCGCGACCGGTGATGATGTGGACAGCTTTCACTTCAGATCCTCCGGGGTGGCGAAGTGGCCGGCGACCGCGGTGGCGGCAGCGACGGCGGGGGAGACGAGGTGCGTACGACCGCCGCGGCCCTGGCGGCCTTCGAAGTTGCGGTTGCTGGTGCTGGCCGAGCGCTCGCCGGGGGCCAACTTGTCGGGGTTCATCGCCAGGCACATACTGCAGCCGGGCTCGCGCCAGTCGGCGCCCGCAGCGCGGAACACCTCGTGCAGACCCTCGGCCTCAGCCTGTGCTTTCACGGCGTGGCTCCCTGGCACCACCATCACACGGGGCACGGTGACCGTGCGGCCCTTCATCACGGCGGCGGCAGCACGCAGGTCTTCGATACGGCTGTTGGTGCACGAACCGATGAACACCGTGTCGACCTTCACCTCGCGGATGGGTGTGCCGGCGGTGAGGCCCATGTATTCGAGCGCACGGGCGACCGTGTCGGCGGCCTGGCCCTCGTAGTCCTTCGGGTCGGGGATCAATCCGGCGATCGGGATCACCTGCGCCGGGTTCGTGCCCCAACTGACCTGCTGGGTCAGCGCGCTGGCATCGACGACGACCTCGCTGTCGAACACCGCACCCTCGTCGGTGACGAGCGTGCGCCAGTGGGCGACGGCAGCGTCCCAGTCGGCGCCCTTGGGCGCATGCTCGCGGCCCTTCAGGTACTCGAAGGTGATGTCGTCGGGAGCCACCAGGCCGGCCTTGGCGCCGGCTTCGATGCTCATGTTGCACAGGGTCATGCGACCCTCCATCGACAGTGCCTGGATCGCCGGTCCGCGGTACTCGATGACGCTGCCGATACCGCCGGCGGTGCCGATCTGGGCGATGATCGCCAACACGATGTCCTTGGCGGTGACGCCGGCTGGTGCGGTGCCCTCGACTCGCACGCTCATCCACTTCGGGCGACTCTGGGGCAGAGTCTGCGTCGCAAGCACGTGCTCGACCTCGCTGGTGCCGATACCGAACGCGAGTGCACCGAACGCGCCATGCGTGGCGGTGTGGCTGTCGCCGCACACCACGGTCATGCCCGGGAGGGTGCGCCCCTGTTCGGGAGCGATCACGTGCACGATGCCCTGGCGGGGGTCGCCCATCGGGAATTCGACGATGCCGAACTCCTTGGTGTTCTCGCGCAGCACTTCCACCTGACGAGCCGAGACAGGATCCTCGAGGGGGAGGTGGATGTCCGCCGTGGGGACGTTGTGGTCCTCGGTGGCGATGGTGAGGTCGGGACGACGGACGGTGCGACCGGTGAGTCGCAGACCATCGAACGCCTGTGGGCTGGTGACCTCGTGCACGAGGTGTAGGTCGATGTACAGCAGATCGGGTTCATCGGCTGCGGAATGCACCACGTGTTGATCCCAAACCTTTTGGGCAAGAGTCGTCGGCTGCGCCATTGGCTGTCTCACTTCCTGAGATAGAGTTCTCGCTGATGGACAGTGTAAGCGGAGTCGGCGTCATTGACAAAGGGGTGCTGATCCTGCACGCCCTGGCATCGGGTCCGCACGATCTCGCTCAGCTGCAGCGGGCCACCGGAATGCCTCGGGCCACGGCGCATCGCCTGGCGGTGGCGCTCGAACAGCACCATCTCGTACGTCGCGATTCGCTCGGCCGGTTCTGCCTCGGATTCGAACTGATCCGACTGGGGCACGCGACGATGGAGGCCTTCCCGTTGGCCGAGTTGGCGGCGCCGATTCTCACCGCGTTGCGCGACCTCACCGGTGAGAGTGTGCAGTTGTACGTTCGCGAGCACGACGGTCGCCGCTGTGTGGTGTCCCTGCAGGCCAACCATGCGTTGCGCTGGATCGTGCCCGAGGGTGCGTTGTTACCGCTGGACCTCGGGTCGGCAGGGCGCGTCCTCGGCGTCGACGGACCCGATCTGGATGACAGCGTGGAAGAACGTGAAGCGGGTGTGGCCTCCGTCAGCGCGGCGGTCCGCGATCGTCAGGGCCGTGTGGTGGCCGCAGTCAGCCTCAGCGGTCCGGTCGAGCGACTCACCCGGTCGCCACGGAAGTCCTTCGGTGCGCAGGTGCAGGCGGCCGCTGTTGCCCTCGCCCAGGCCCTCCCACGCTGAACCGCTCCCAACCGGGGCTGCCGGATCGTTCTCTTCGCCGTACCCAGTGAGGGCGTGAACGACACCGCATCCCTTCCCTTCCATCTGGCCCGCTGGTTCGAAGCTCGTCTGCACCAGACGCTCGACTTCGGTCAGACCTCGCTGCGCCTCTACGGGTTCGACGTGATCGATCCTGATGGGCTCGACAACGACCATCCTGCAGCGGCGCGCGTCACGTTCCTCGCCGAGGGTGCCGACATGGAGGCGCTGACTCGGCACCCCGACTCACCAAGGGTGCGCGACTTCGACGCCATCGCAATCGTCTCGGCCGAATGGCGGATAGTGCCTCCACCCGACCCGCGCCGACCGCGGCAGTACCCGATTCGGCGCAAGGCGCGAGTGGTAGAGGTGCGCGACGAAACGGGCGGAGCAACCATTCTGCGTTTCGAGCACGAACCCGACCACGTGGTGTTCATCGCTGCGGCGTGACGAACGCCGCAGTACGTCAGTAGACCGTGACGAGGTCGAGGACGACGACCAGGTCGACCGAGGCGGGCAGGCCCAGGTTCGTACTGCCGGCACCGTTGAACACGCTGGCGAATGGCACCTGTGCCTGACGACGCCCGCCGACTTTCATACCACGCACCGCTTCAACCAGACCGGGGTACACGTCGGTGGTCGCGGAGAAGACGAACGTGAGTGGTGGCTCGCCCCAACTGCTGGCGAGCAGTGCGCCGGTGTCAGCGCGGTACGACACGATGCGCAACGCAACGGTCTGGCCGTCCTGCACCCCGGCTCCGGTGCCCTCGATCAGCTCAGTGGACACCATCGTGCCGACGTTCTTGGCTGCCTTCAGTGTGACGCCCGGGTCGTCAGTGGCCTTCGACGTGGGCAGCACCACGATGACATCGACGACGAAGGTCAGCGCATCTCCGGCCTGGATCGGGCTACCGCTCGGCGGGCTGTCGCCGTAGGCCAGCGATGCCGGAATGTCGAGCTGGCGGCGGCCACCCTGTTGCGCACCGAGGAGCCCTTGTTCCCAACCTTGAATCACCCGGTTCGAGCCGAGTTGCACGTCGAACCCAGTCGCGCTGTCGAAGTTGCTGTCGAACTCCTCACCGCTGGCCGAGAGCACGCCGATGTAGTGCACGACCACCGTGTCGCCCACCGCGGCCTTCGGCCCGGTGCCGGGCGAGAGGTCGGTGATCACCAGCGTGGTGGGCAGTACCTTCGGGAGCGAGACCGTGGGCTTGTCGACGATGCTGACGGGCGTGGTGTCCGCGCTGCCGGGCACGCTGTCCGCAGTGTCGGGCAGGCTGGCAGCGGTGTCGGGCACGCCAGTAATCGGCGAACTGCCGGACTTCGAGTCGGCGCATGCGGCAGCAGCAACGAGCAGAGAGAGACAGAGAACGGCAGGACCGAGGCGGCGCATTCGCAGCACGCTATCGGCGTAGGCCATCCAGCCATCCGCGTTCGCGCTCGGCCAGCGGGGTGCTGGCGGGGCCAGCGACGAACGGCCAGAGTTCCTCAGCAATCCGTCGGTAGTTACCCTTCGCCTGCAGTTCGCCGAGCAGTGCGTACAGGCCGAGGTTGATGCGCTGGATGAACACGAACGCCTTGGGCACGGTGGCGTACTGCGCAATCGGGCTAGTGCGGTCGAACGTATGGCGCATGATGGCGCTCGCGTACTCGCTGCTCCAGGTGACCTCTTGGTCGTGACGGACGCTCTCGTAGAACTGGCTGAAGTACTCGCCGGTCTCGTCGTCGGGCGCAGGGCATCCGGGCCGCAGCATCCCGGCCGACTCGACGATGCGCCGGAACTCACTCTGATCGTGGTCGTAGGCCGCGGCCTTCACCATCCCGATGAACGTGCCGATCTCGGTGGCGGTGAAGTGCTTCACCAGCCCGTAGTCGAGGAACGTGACGCGACCGTCGCCGTGGAACAGGTAGTTGCCGGGGTGCGGGTCGCCGTTGAACGCGTGCATGCCGTAGAGGCTGCGGAACACGAACCGGAACAGCGTCTCGCCGATGAGGTCTTTCTCGGCCTGCGGCCACGACTGGATGTCTTGCCACGTGCTGCCGTTGACCAGTTCGCTGGTGATGACTGCGGAGCCGCTGAACGATGGCAGCACATCGGGTACGTGGATGAACGGGTGTCCGCGGAAGTAGTCGGCGAACAGTTGTTGGTTCTTCGCCTCCAGCCGGTAGTCGAGTTCTTCGATGAGCCGCTCTTTGATCTCGGCGACCATGTCGTCGGCGTCGAGTCCGCCGAAGCCCTGCTGTAGCAACATCCCCAGCAGGTTCGCGTTGCGTAGGTCGGCCTCGACCGCCTCGCCCACACCCGGGTACTGCACCTTCACTGCCACTGCCCGTTCTTCGCCCGTGATCGGGTCGAGCACGACAGCGCGGTGCACCTGGCCGATGCTGGCGGCGGCGATGGGCTGTGGGTCCCATTCGACGAACAGTCGCTCGGGTGGCATACCGAACTCGCGCTCGATGACACCGGCAGCGAGTGCGGCGCTCATCGGCGGGGCGTTCGATTGCAGGGCCGACAGCGCATCCCTGAGTGGTGTGGGCAGCGCGTCGTCGATGTAGCTCGCCATCTGGCCGAGCTTCATCAGCGCGCCCTTCATGTTGCCGAGGCGTTCGGCCACCGCCTCGGCAGTTCGCAGCTCGCGCTGTTGGTCGAGCTCGATACGCCGCTCGGCGGAGGCAAACAGCTTGCGCGCCGCGTTGGTGGCGTAGTGCTTGCCAACGGTGGCGCCGAGACGAGCGACGTCGACGTTGCGTTGCGACCGGCTGGTACGTAGGTGGTGTTGCTCCTTGCGCACTGCGGCAACGAGTGCCGCCATCGCGGCAGCTACGCCCGTGACGGTGAGGAGGCGACGACCGAACGTCATGACGGGAGGGCCTGCGAACGTTCGATGACCGAATGCACCGCCCGCAACAACGTGGGCACGAAGCGGTCGGCATTGGCGACGACGGCGTCGTGGTCGCCATCGACGCGGAACGCTTCCGCGCCCGCGATGCCCTCAAACAAGCGCACCTGCCGACGCAACGGCACGACCTTGTCGCGCATCGTGATCAGCGTGGAGGTGGGCACGTCGATGTCGCTGATCCATGGTCGGGAGTCGAACTTGCCGATCGCACGACCTGCCTCCAACACCATCCGCCAATCGTGCAGCGATGCTTCCTGGATGGCCCACGGCTGCCACTCTTCGGTCTTGCGTTGCAGGTAGACCTGGTCGGTGAGCCACTGCCGGGCCTGCGAGGGTGTGAGGCGCGCGAGCGCGGCCAGCCCGGACAGCCCGAGAAATCCCATCCGTTCTTCGCGCGAACTGATGAAGTGGGGTGCGGTCGCGCACAGCACCAGGCCACGCACTCGTTCGCGGTGCCGTTGCCAGATGAGTTGTGCCACCGGGCCGCCCATGGAGTAGCCGACGGGGATGACCTGGTCGATCCCCAGCACATCGCACACGGCGAGTGCGTCGTCGGCACAGTCCTCCAGACGGAAGGCCTTCTTCGAGCGGATGCCGCGGCCGTGGCCACGATGGTCGAGGGCCACCACTCGGTAATGGCGCGACAACGGTTGGTAACACGTGTACCAGTTGAGGTCGCAACTGGCGGTCCACCCGTGCAGCAACAGCACCGTGGGTGCGTTGGGCGGACCAGCCATGGTGCGCACGAACGTGGTGCCACGCCCGGGCAGGTGCATGGCTGCTCCGGGAGGCAGTGGAGGGGTGCCCTCTGCACTGACCTCGGTCGCCGACTTCCCGTCGCGAATGGCCACTACAGGAGCGCCACCTTCAGCACTTGCACCTTCAGTTGGGCTCCGGTGGGAGTGGTGTACTCCACCCAGTGCCCCTCGGTCGATCCGAGCAGCGCGCTGCCGAGCGCGGACTGCGGGCTCATCACGTCGAGATTACCGACGCGCTCTTCCATGTGGCCGAGTAGGTACGTCTCGGCCAGGTCGTGGCTGTCGCCCTCGTAGACGATGGTGACGACGGTGCCGGTCGCCACGACCCCCTCTTCGCCTGACTCGATGATCTCGGCGTGCTCGAGGAAGTGCTCGAGCTGGCGGATGCGACCTTCCATGTGGCCCTGCTCGTCCTTGGCGGCGTGATAGTCGCCGTTCTCCGACAGGTCGCCCAGCAGCCGAGCGGCCTCGATCTTTTGTGCGACCTCGATACGACCTCGGGTGGTGAGGTCGTAGTGCTCCTCGGTGAGGCGCTCGAACGCAGTGCGGGACAGATGGGTGCTGGCCATAGGAAGACCGAGCCTACCCGTCCCACCCCACTGCGTTTGAAGCCGAAACCGCATTGGGTGCGGCCCGGCCTTCACACGCAGGCTCGGTAGGCGCCGGGGGTGATGCCGCCGGCTCGGCGAACTGGCCGTTGAACGAACCTGACGGTCGAACGGCTCTTTCGGTGCTCGTGGCGATGGCGTTGGATGGGGGCATGACCGTGCAACACGCAGAGCAACTCCTTGTCGCATCGCTGACCGGCACGACTCGGCCGGAAGCGCGGCAGCGCGATCGTCTGGCTGCCGTCGTGCAGGACGAACAGTTGCGTGCCCTCACGTTCGCACTCACCGACGAGGTGCTGCGGTTCGACGACCACCGACGCGCTGCGGCCCGGTTCCGAGCAATCGTGCACGAGGTTGGGGTGCCACCGTCCTTGGGCCTGGTCGACGCATGGTCGCTGCGTGCCGGCGCCCTGCTCGCCCCGACGCTGCCATGGATCGTGATGCCGCTCGTCCGTCGGCGCATTGTGCGCGAGAGCAACGGCGTCGTCCTGCCAGCGGACGATCCGGAGTTCGCTCGCCACCTGGCCCGCCGTCGATCGGAGGGGTTCCCGCTCAACGTGAATGTGCTCGGCGAGGCGATCCTCAGCGACACCGAGGCCGATGAGCGCATGCGCCTGATTCGTGAGCGAGTAGCGCGTCCCGACGTGGACTACGTATCGCTCAAGATCTCGGCCGTGGTGGCCAACCTCGACGCGCTTGCGTTCGATCATTCGGTGGCGCTGATCTGTGAACGACTGCGAGTTCTGTACCGAGACGCGCAGCACACCACCCCGCAGGTGTTCGTCAACCTCGACATGGAGGAGTACCGCGACCTGCCGCTCACGATCACGTCGCTGATGCAGGTGCTCGATGAACCCGAGTTCGTCGGCGTGGACGCGGGCATCGTGCTGCAGGCCTATCTCCCCGATTCGCACGGCGCGTGCGAGCAGTTGTGTGCGTGGGCGGCGGATCGCCACGCCCGGTCCGGTGGCACGTTGAAGGTGCGTGTCGTGAAGGGTGCCAACCTGGCGATGGAGAAGGTGGAAGCCGAACTGCATGGTTGGCCGCTGGCGCCGTACGGTTCCAAGGCCGAGGTCGATGCGAGCTTCAAGCGCTTGGTCGCGCGAGTGCTCGATCCGCGTTGGGTGGGTGCTGTACGCCTTGGTTTCGCCAGTCAGAACCTGTTCGACCTGGCATGGGCACTGGAGCTGTGCGCCGTGTATCCGGGTCGGATCGATCTCGAAATGCTGGAAGGCATGGCGCCTGCTCAGGCGCGAGCCGTGCGCGATGAAGCGGGCCAGGTGCTGCTCTATGCCCCAGTCGTACGGCATGACGATCTGGCGGCGAGCATCGCCTACCTGACCCGACGGCTCGACGAGAACACCTCGTCAGACAACTTCTTGCGCGCCCTGTTCACGCTGCAGCCGGGTTCGGCGGACTGGGTCGATCAGGCTGCGCGCTTCACAGTAGCGATGGAGGCTCGCGGTGGTGTGCGCACCGAGCCACATCGCACGCAGGACCGTTCCTTGCCGGTGTCGTCGTCGGCACACGACCAATTCGCGAACGCCGTCGACACCGACTGGACTCGCGAGGCGAACCGCGCATGGATCGCTGGCCACCTGGTGGCGCCCGTGGTGCCCGAGATGGTGCTCACCGACACCGTCGAGGCGGTCGACGCGGCCGTCGCTGCTGCGGTTACTGCCGGACAGCGGTGGGCTGGCACACCGTTCGCCGAACGCAGGGCACTGCTGCACGCCGTCGCCGACGAGATGGAACGCAGCCGTGGGGCGACGCTCTCGCTGATGGCGCACACTGCGTGCAAGACCGTGACCGAGGGCGACTCGGAGATCTCGGAAGGGGTCGATTTCGCTCGCTACTACGCGGACTGCACCCACTCGATCGAGGTCGCTCAACAGCGCGGGCTCGCCTTCTCTCCTCACGGGGTCGTGCTGGTCGCCGCTCCTTGGAACTTTCCCTACGCGATTCCGGCCGGTGGTGTGTTCGCTGCGCTCGCAGCCGGCAACGCTGTCCTGTTGAAGCCGGCGCCGGAGGTGCGGGCCGTCGGGCGTGCATTGGTCGACCAGCTCTGGCGCGCGGGGGTGCCCCGCGACCTCGTGCAGTTCGTGGCGACTCCCGACGACGAGGTCGGTCGCCACCTCGTGACGCACGACGACGTCGCCACCGTGGTGCTGACCGGTGGGTACGACACGGCCCAGATGTTCCGCTCGTGGAAGCCGTCGATCCGGATCCTCGCCGAGACCAGCGGCAAGAACGCCATGGTGATCACGGCCGCAGCGGACGAGGATGCAGCGATCAAGGATCTCGTGAAGTCGGCCTTCGGTCATGCGGGACAGAAGTGCTCGGCGGCGAGCCTGGCAATCGTGGAGGCAGCGGTGTACGACGAGCCAGGCTTCCTGCCGCGACTCGCCGCCGCCGTGCGCAGCGTTCGTGTCGGTGAGGCTGGCAAGCTGTCGACGATGATGGGTCCGCTCATCGGCCCTCCATCCGAGAAGTTGCGCAAGGCACTCACCGTGCTCGAGCCAGGAGAGGCATGGCTCGTGCAGCCGCAGCGCCTCGACGAGTCGACGAACCTGTGGTCGCCCGGCGTGCGCATCGGTGTGCAAGCGGGCAGTTGGTTCCATCGCACGGAGTGTTTCGGTCCGGTACTCGGTGTGATGCGCGCCGAGAACCTCGACCACGCGATTGAACTGCAGAACGCGACGGACTTCGGCCTCACCGGAGGCATCCAGTCGCTCGACGAGCATGAGGTGGAGTACTGGCTCGAGCGAGTGCAGGTCGGTAACGCGTATGTGAACCGGCACATCACCGGTGCGGTCGTCCAGCGGCAGCCCTTCGGCGGGTGGAAGCGTTCGTCGATCGGCTGTGGCCCGAAGGCGGGTGGTCCGTTCTATGTCGAGGCCTTGGGTACCTCGAGCGGCGGCGCTCATGTCGAGGCCGACTTCCGCCGGGTATGGCGTGAGCACTTCGCCGTCGAGCACGACCCGTCCGGTCTGGCCTGCGAGCGCAACGTGTTGCGTCATCGACCATTGCCCTCGGTCGGTGTGTACATCGCCCCGGACGCCGACCCCGCCGCCGTGGATCTCGCCCGAATGGCCGCCCGTGTCGCGGGCGTGACCGCAGAAACCGTCGTCAGCCCCGCGACACAGAGCGTGGAACGGGTGCGGGTGGTGGGCACGATCACGGATGAGCAGCTGGCCGAATGTCATGCCGCTGGTGTTGAGGTCGACCGTGTGCAGCCCGTCGCCGACGCGATGGTGGAACTGCGCCGGTGGACCCGCGAGCAGAGCATCAGCACCACGCGGCATCGGCACGGTCGCTTGCTTGACTGACCTGAGTCGAGTCGAGTCGTGGAGACCCCGCCCGCCGCCCCACTCCGCAGCGTGTGAAGGCGTAACCGCACCCGGTGCGGTTACGCCTTCACACGCAGGTGTCGGGGCGAGGAGCATTGGTGAAACGCGCACGACATTCGGAACCGTGGGGTCGCGGGCGGTACCGTTGCACCCTTATGGCACATCGAATTGCAGTCATCGGCGGCGACGGGATCGGTCCGGAGGTCATCGCCGAAGCCCTCAAGGTGATCGCGGCGGCGGGTGTTGCCCTCGAACTCACCGAGTTCGAACTCGGTGGCAAGCGCTATCTGCGCGACGGCGAGATCCTCAGTGACGCCACGCTCGACCAGTTGCGTGGCTACGACGCCATCCTGCTGGGCGCGGTCGGCACGCCCGAGGTGCAGCCCGGCGTCATCGAGCGTGGCCTGCTGTTGAAGATGCGCTTCGAGCTCGACCTGTACGTCAACCAACGGCCGTTCATCGGCACCGCGCCCGGTGGAACGGTGCCGCACGACTTCGTCGTCATCCGTGAGAACACCGAAGGCCCCTACGTCGGCGAGGGTGGAGTGCTCCGCAAGGGCACCCCGTTCGAGGTGGCCACACAGGGCTCGGTGAACACTCGTATGGGTGTCGAGCGCATCATCCGCCACGCGTTCGGCGAAGCGATGAAGCGCCGCAAGCACCTCACCATGGTGCACAAGACGAACGTGCTCACATTCGCCGGCGACCTATGGCAGCGCACGTTCCGCGAAGTTGCCGTCGAGTACCCCGAGGTCGCAACGGCGTACAACCACGTCGATGCGGCGTGCATCTACTTCGTGCAAGATCCGCACCGCTACGACGTGATCGTCACCGACAACCTGTTCGGCGACATCCTCACCGACCTTGGCGGCGCGGTCAGTGGCGGCGTCGGTCTGGCCAGCAGCGCCAACCTCAACCCGGCTCGCACCGGCCCCAGCATGTTCGAGCCGGTGCACGGCTCGGCACCCGACATCGTGGGCACCGGCAAGGCCGACCCGCGCGCCGCCATCCTTTCGGCCGCGCTGATGCTCGACTTCCTCGGTGAGTTCGCCACCGCCGATCGGGTGCGCGCCGCATGCGTCGAACCTGTTAGCGGCAGCACCACGGAGATCGGTTCACAAATCGCAGCCCGCGTGGCAGGCTGAACCGCACTACTTCACAGGCGTTCAAGGACAAACAAGGGGCAACGATGCCGATTCAAACCACACCGAAGATCTGGATGAATGGTGAACTCGTGAACTGGGCCGACGCTCAGATCCACGTGCTCACCCACACCCTGCACTACGGCACCGGCGTGTTCGAGGGCATCCGCGCCTACGAGACGGCGAATGGACCGGCGGTCTTCCGCCTCACTGAGCACATCCAGCGCCTGTTCAGTTCGGCGAAAATCGTCGGGATGGAGATCCCGTACACGGTGGAGGAGCTCGTTCAGGCCACCAAGGACACCGTCGCCAGCACGGGTCTGCCGAGTTGCTACGTGCGTCCGATCGCGTACTACGGCTATGGCGAGATGGGTCTCAACACGCTGCCCTGCAGTGTCGATGTGGCGATCGCGTGCTGGCCGTGGGGCGCCTACCTTGGTGACGACGCCGTGAACAAGGGCGTGAGGATGAAGATCTCGTCCTGGACCCGCCACGACCACAACACGATGCCGCCTGCGTCGAAGACCACGGGCAACTACGTGAACAGCTCGCTCGCCAAAGTCGAGGCCCTCAAGGCCGGCTACGACGAGGCGATCATGCTCGCCCCGAACGGCCTCGTGGCCGAGTGCACCGGTGAGAACATCTTCGCCGTCCGCAACGGCATCATCCTCACCCCGCCGATCTCGGCCGGAGCGCTCGAGGGCATCACCCAGAACACGGTGATGGCCATCGCCCGCGACCTCGGGTACGACGTCCGCGTCGACAACATCGCCCGCAGCGACCTCTACATCGCCGAGGAAATCTTTGTCTGTGGCACAGCCGCCGAAATCAGCGCTGTCAACTCGGTCGATGATCGCAAGGTGCCGTGCCCCGGCCCGAAGACGAAGGCCATCGCCGAGATCTACGCTCGCACGGTGCGCGCTCAGGAAGCCAAGTACGCCCACTGGTGCGAACCGGCCGTCTGAGCGGTCAGCGATTGCTCACGCACCGAACGCCTGCAGCATCCGTTGCAGGCGTTTTGCGTTCTGGCGACTCGTCATGTATCCGGATCTGCCGTCGATCGTGAGGCGCATGAAGGGCCCTGCGGCGCTCCAGCGAACCTGATCGGCGCGCAGTGGACGCTTGATGCGCACGGGGTGCGCGATCACCCGACTCGAGTGGAGGAGCAACAGCCGACTGGGGGTGATCGCGACAAACTCGAACTCGGCTCCCACGTTCATGCCCAACCCGGCCAGCACGCCACCGCACGACAGGGTGAGGAACAGCACGAGGTGGTGCGCCGCGGTGCCGACGACGAACCCCAGCGCGAGGCCCAGCACCAGCCCACCCAGCACGGCTGCCCAGTGCCACGGTTTGCGCCGCATGAGGAAGATGATGTCGACGGTGAGTTCGCCCGTCAGTCGGGCGGTGGCATCAAGTGCCCGAGTGTGTGCGGACACGTGTCGCTCAGCGGGCCGGCCGGCCGGGAGTCGCCCCTGCGGCGTCGCGCTTCTTGGCGGCCATGCCAGCGAGGCACTCGGTGAACAACCGGTGGGCCACGTTCACCGTGCAGTCGGCGTGGTCGTATGCGGGGGAGACCTCGACAACATCCATTGCCACGACATGGTGGCGGTAGGCGAGCTCGCGGACAGCGTGCAGTAGATCGAGGGCGACGATGCCGCCCGGTTCGGGCGTGCCAGTGCCCGGGGCGTGCGCCGGGTCGAGCGAGTCGATGTCGATCGAGATGTACAGGTACTCAGCGCCGTCGAGTGCTTCCGCTACTGCGTTGGCGAGCACCGCCTTGAAGCCGCGGTCCCAGATCTCGTCCATCAGGTGCCAGCGCATGCCCTGCTGCGCCATCCAGTCCCACACGTCTTGGCCGGGCCAGTAGCTGCGCAGACCGACCTGTACGAAGTTCTTGCCCGGGATCGCACCGGAGTCAATCAGGCGGCGCATCGGCGTGCCGTGGCTGGCCAGGTTGCCGTCGATCGTGTCGGCCGTGTCGGCGTGGGCGTCGAAGTGGATCATGCCGACGTTGCCGTGGCCGTAGACGTCTGCGACCGCAGTGGCCGATGGCCAGGTGATCGTGTGGTCGCCGCCGATGACGAACGGCACGATGCGCCGGCTGGCGACCTCATGTACCCGTTGGCGGATGTTGGCCAGGCTCTCGTCGGTGCGGCCATTGGGGCAGAACGCGTCGCCGTAGTCGACAACCTCCAACCAGTCGTACATCTCCAGCCCAAGACCAAGGTGGTAGGTGCCCGACTGATAGGCGTTCGTGCGGATCGCCCGCGGACCGAAACGTGCGCCCGGACGGTTGGTGGTGCCGAGGTCGAACGGTGCCCCGATCACGGCCACGTCGGGCTGCCACTCGTCGAGTTGTGCGGCGTCGGTGAGCAGCGGCCGCTGACCGAACGTCAGCACACTGCCCAGGCTGTATCCCTGGTCGAGCTGCTGCTGGTAGCTGGCGGAGATCTCACGGCGCGGTTCCGGCCGCTGCGGTTCGCTCATGGCTGCCACCGTACCGCCCCCACCTCGCCCCGTGGCCCGTCTCCATGGTTGGGCGCGTTTCGTGCCGCTGCTGTCCAACGGGTGCGGTTCGTGCCGGCTGGCGGCACGAACCGCACCCGTGGGAGCTGGCACGGACACGCCCGACAGGAATCGCGCCCGACAGGAATCGCGCCCGACGGGAATCGCGCCCGACGGGAATCGCGCCCGAAAAAGCGAAGCGCCCCGGGTGGTGCTGCGGGCCGAAGCCTGCGCGCCCCCCGGGGCGACTCCTGGTTGGAGTGGATCCCTTATCGATCGATCATCGGGCGTTAGCCTTCTTTTCGACCAATGTCATCGCCCGTCGGAGCTTGCGCTTCGGCGGGCGATCCGCGTGCCAGTCCGTCTCCGGTTGCCCGGCTCGGTCTCCAGCGAGGACGCCGTTGCGAGTTGCCCCGCACCGTCGACCGGGTCGTGTCGCACCCCGCCCGGTTGCCCGACCGTGGTGTTCGCCTCCCCAGCACTGCCACTCTCCCCCGAAGGATCGAACAACAGCTCCCGGATCTTCCTCCTACCGGCACCGCTTCCGCCTCGTGGACCCGGTTGGCCTTCGGTTTGCCGCCGCCGTCATTGCTGACGATGATGGCACTCCGACACCTTTCCTCGGACCCCGGTGGGCGTGCGCTCTCCGGTACAAGGGTCACTTTGGACCGCCCATTTGCGCAGGTCAAGACGTATTTTCGGTCCTCACAGGGTTATCCACCGCGATGCGGCGTTAGTCACAGAATTTCTTTCCTCGTCCACTGCGTCTCCACAGGTTGTGCACAGGTTCGACGTTGACGTGAGCGGGAAATGCGGGTTGAATAGCTTCGTGACTTCGTCGGCTCGGCACTGCGCCCTCACCTCGATCATCATCATTCGCTAGCGCACCTCGGCCCCACGCCGATGTGCGCTCAGAGCCGCCCCTTCGGGCGGCTCTTTCATTTCTCCGGAAAGGTGCACCCCATGACTTCAGTAACAGGGAACCAACCTGCACTCGTCGAAGTGTTCGACACCACGTTGCGCGACGGCCTCCAGGTGGAGGGTGTGTCGGCGACGGTGGACGACAAGCTGCGCATTGCTGAACAGCTGGACTACCTGGGCGTGCACTTCATCGAGGGCGGCTGGCCCGGGGCCAACCCGAAGGACATCGAGTTCTTCGCCCGTGCGCTGAAGGAACTGCAGCTCACCACGTCGACGATGGTGGCGTTCGGCAGCACCCGTCGCCCGCGCGGCAAGGTCGACGACGATGCCACGCTGCGCAACCTGCTCGATGCCAACACCGCTGCGGTGTGCATCGTCGCCAAGAGCTGGGACTACCACGTGATCGAGGCGCTGCAGACCACGCTCGACGAGGGCGAGGCGATGATCGCCGACTCGGTGGCCTTCCTGCACGCAGCCGGCCGACGCGTGATGGTCGATATGGAGCACTTCTTCGACGGGTACAAGCACAACCCCGAGTTCGCCCTGCGCGCGCTGGAGGCGGCCGTGGTGAAAGGTGCGAGCCATGTCGTGCTGTGCGACACCAACGGTGGTTCGTTACCGCACGAGGTGGCGGCGATCGTCGCCGACGTGCAACGCCATGTCGGCAGCGACGTGATCATCGGCATCCACTGTCACGACGACACGGGCTGCGCTGTCGCCAACTCGATGGCCGCCGTGCTCGCGGGCGCCCGCCACGTGCAGGGAACCCTCAACGGTCTGGGCGAACGCACCGGAAACTGCAACCTCACCACGGTGATCCCCAACCTGCAGCTGAAGTTGGGCATGCAGTGCCTGCCCGATGGGCGCATCGAGCGGCTGACCTCGGTCAGCAATCACGTGGCGGAAGTGTTGAATCGTCCGCTCAACCCGCAGGCCCCGTACGTCGGCTCGTCGGCGTTCGCGCACAAAGCCGGCCTGCATGTCAGCGCGATCGCTCGTGCTCGCGATGCCTATGAGCACGTCGCTCCCGAACTTGTCGGCAACGGAACTCGGTTCGTCGTCAGTGAGATGGCCGGCAAGGCCACCATCCAGATGAAGGCCGAGGAGTTGGGCCTCCCGATGGACGGCCCGGCGATCAACCAAGTGATCGACGACTTGAAGCGTCTCGAGCACGAGGGCTTCCACTTCGAAGCCGCAGACGCGTCGTTGGAACTGCTCATGCGCCACGCCACGGGCTGGCAGCAGGACTTTTTCAAGGTCGAGAGCATGCGTGTGATCACCGACGAACTCCCGAACGGCGACTTCACCACCGAGGCCACCGTCAAGGTGTGGGTCGGTGCTGGCGACGCCGCAATGCGCCAGGTGCACACGGCCGAGGGCAACGGCCCGGTCAACGCAATCGACAAGGCGTTGCGCACGGCGCTGAGCCAGGCCTACCCGCAGCTCGACCGCGTCCACCTCACGGACTACAAGGTGCGCATCCTCGACGGCGCGACTGCGACCGGTGCAGTCACCCGCGTGCTCATCGACTTCTCCAACGGCGCGCGCAACTGGACCACGATCGGTGTCAGCAGCAACATCATCGAGGCCTCCTGGCGAGCGCTCGAAGAGGGCCTGGTCTACGGGCTGCTGCACGTTCCGGTCTGAGCCGGGCCAGACCCGGGTGCCGTCTGCCATGCCGACGGTGACAGACTGACGGTGTTATGGCTGCACCTGCGTTCGTTCCCACACCTGTCGTCGACACCTCCCGCGCGTATTCGTCCCCAGACGTCGTGCCCGCGTCGTGGTCTCCCGGTCGTCCTGGCGACTTTGAGGGCTTCCAACCGCAAGGTGAGCGCCTCGGCTATCAGGGCCCCGACCAGGGCTTCGCGCTGAAGATCGCCAACGGTTTCAAGGATCGACTGCGGTTGCAGCCCGGTGAGCATGCCTCCGATGCGATCCGCGGTTGTTTCGGCGTGGCCCTGCGCCGCGCCTCGCTGTTCAGTCGTGCGCCAGTCGTCCACGACCTGACGGTGGCGTTCACCATCTGGGGCTTCCTCGATGCCAACGCTCCGGCAGATCTGGTGCAGGCGCGCCGCGAACTGTTCAACGGTGTCGGCCACGGCCATCACTACACCGAGGCCCGCAAGATCGCCGATCTCGTTCCCGAGGCGACACTGCGCATGACACCGGCGCAGGTGAGCTCCGCGTTCCCGGCCGGCTGGCGCGACCTGTTGGGGCTCTGACATGAACCAGCCGATGACGCTCACCGACGAGCAGCGACAACTTCGCGATGTGGTCCGTCAGTTCGCCGAGGACAAGATCGCCCCGAACGCTGCCGAACTGGACCGCACCGGCGAGTACAACTGGGACAACTGGCAGGCGCTGGTGGCGATGGAACTCACCGGACTCAGCTACCCGGAGCAATACGGCGGATCTGGTGCCAGCCTCGTGGAGCAGGCGATCGTGGCGGAGGAACTGGCACGGGTGTGCGCGTCCACCTCGTTGTCGTTCCTCATCAGCAAGCTGGGCATGTTGCCGGTGCTGAACTTTGGCAGCGAGGAACTGAAGGCCAAGTACGTCCCGCGTATCGCCAGCGGTGAGAGCCAGTGCAGCTACGGCCTCAGCGAACCTGATGCCGGCAGCGACGTGGCATCGATGACCACCAAGGCCGTGCGCGACGGCGACGACTGGCTGATCACCGGCACCAAGTGCTGGATCACCAACGCCGGCATCAGCGATCTCTACACGATCTTCGCCCGCTCATCCGATGATCGGTACAAGGGCATCACCGCCTTCCTCGTCGAAGCCGACTGGGGTGTTCAAGTGGAGAAGCTCGAGCACAAACTCGGGATCAAGGGTTCGCCCACGGGCATCATTCGCCTCGACCAGGTGCGCGTTCCCGACGCCAACCGCATCGGCGAGGTCGGTCAGGGCTTCACCGCGGCGATGCACACGCTCGATCGCAGCCGGCCCACCATCGGAGCGCAGGCCGTCGGCATCGCCCAGGGTGCGCTCGATTTCGCCGTCGACTACATGAAGGAACGACGCACGTTCGGTCATCCGCTCGCGGACAACCAGGGTCTGCAGTGGATGGCAGCCGACTGCGCGATGAAGATCGAGGCGGCGCGCTCGATGGTCTACCGCGCGTGCGCACTGGCCGACGAGGGCGATCCGCACGGTGACCTCGGCATGATTGGCGCCTCGGCGAAGTGCTTCGCCAGCGATGTCGCGATGCAGGTCACCACTGACGCTGTGCAGTTTCTCGGCGGGTACGGCTACACCAGCGAGTTCCCGGTGGAGCGCATGATGCGCGACGCGAAGATCACCCAGATCTACGAGGGCACGAACCAGATTCAACGAATGGTGATCGCCAAGAAGCTGTTCAGCTGACGATGAGCGAGCCGCAGGGCCTCGGCGGGCCCACACGTGGCGCCATCTGGTCGGTGCTCAGCGCGCTGTCGTTCTCCACCGCGGCCGTCGTCGGCAAGGACCTACTGAACAACCTCGGCATCTTCTCGTTGCTGTTCTGGCGGTTCGCTATTGGTTCAGTGGTGTTGGGCGGGGGAGTCACGTTGTGGCACCGGCGGGGTGGCCCCGACCTGCTTGCCATCCCGAAACGACGTGCCCTCGCAGTAGGTGTGCTCTACGGGGTCATGGTCACCACCGGGTTCTTCGCTATCCGCGAGCTGGATGTTTCCGTCTACATCGTCCTGGTCTACGTGTATCCGGTGCTCGTGATGGTGGCCTCATCGCTGCTCGGCCATCGTGTCAGTCCGATGATGTGGGTGGCACTCGCCATCGTGATGGCCGGTATCGCGCTCACCGTGCCCGAGCTGTTCGGTGGCGGTGTGGGCCACATCAGCACACTCGGCCTAGTGCTGACCGTGACTCAGTCGTTCATGATGGCGGCCTACATGATCATCGGCAGCAGAGCGCTGCCGCACGGCACCGACGGCGTGGTGACCGCCACCTGGATGGTGTTCGGCGCGTTCCTTGCGTCGGTCCCAATGGTGCTCATCGGCGGGCTTGCGGCGCCGCGCTCGGCGTCCGTCATCGGTGAGATCCTGCTGTTCGCACTGATTCCCACGGTGTGCTCCAACGTGTGCTTCTTCTTCGCGCTGCGCCATCTGGTTCCTGCCGTGGTGGCGATGCTCATGACGCTGGAGGTGGCCTTCGCGATCCTCTGGTCGGTCACGTTCCTCGGCGAAACCATGCGCCCGGTCAAAATCCTCGGTGCTGCGGTCGTAGTTGCCGGTGTGCTCGTCGCCCAAGGGGTCGCGCTGCGCAACGCCCGTGCCGAACGTTCGGGAGCCGGCGGAGTGGACGATACGGATGCGGCACTGAAGTCGCCGCTGGCCGTGTGACCCTGCGGCCTACGCGTTACATCAGCGGTGCGAAGATTGAACTGATTGCAATGAACTGCAGCGCTGCGGCCACGACGGTGAGCGCGTGGAACACCTCGTGGAAGCCGAAGACCTTCGGCCACGGATTCGGCCACTTGGTGGCCAGTGCGAGCGCGCCGACCGAGTAACACGCGCCGCCGATCAGGATCAGCCAGAAGCCAGTAGCACCAACCGCGTGGCGCATCTGCGGAAAGACGAGAACAGCAGTCCAGCTGACGATGATGTAGCTGGCGCCGCGCCACGCACGAGGCACCCTGGGTACCCAGTGCAGCGCAATCCCGAGTGCGGCGCCCACCCATGCTCCGGCCACCACGACCACGCGGATCGTGCCGTGCAGGCTGACCCACGCCATCGGTGTGTAGCCCCCGGCGATGGCCAGGAAGATGGCCGAGCGATCGAACTTCTGCATCAGCGCCTTGGCGCGAGGCTGCCAACGCCCGCGGTGATACATCGCCGAGACGCCGAACATGATCGCGGTGCCGCCCACGTAGACCGAGAGCAGGGCACGACCTACCGGACTGGTGTCGGTCAGCAGCAGCATCGAGACGCCAACGATCAGCCACACCGGGAAGCTGACCAGATGCGTCCACCCGCGGAGCAACGGCTTGGGGCCGACTTCCGGGGCCATGGTCTGACTCACCGGGGTGAGGTTACTCAGCGGTCGACTGCGTTGGCCGAGAGGTCGGCCAGGTTGCAGTGCTCGAGCGCCGAGACGTGTGTGGATGCCAGGCGAACTCTCGGCGGCCGTCCAGCCTCGAACGCTTCCTGCCAGCGCGATGCGCACAGGCACCACTGGTCGCCGTTGTTCAACCCGGCAAAGCCGTACTGCGGCATCGGCGTGCTGAGGTCGTTGCCGACCGATTTTGAGTACGTCAGAAACTCCTCGGTGCACACGATGCACACGACGTGGAGGCCCGGATCATCGCCGTGGTTCTCGCAGCATCCAGTGCGGTAATAGCCGGTCACAGGGTCCTGCGAGCACGACTGAAGTTCTTCACCCAACACGTTCATCTGCGGCATGCGATTCACGGTACTGCCCGGCACACCTTCTCCGCTCAGCGACACGCCGTGCGCTGCACCTCGATCGTGGCACACTGGCCTGGCATCGTTCACGACAGCGTCGTCGGGAAGGTAGGTGGGTCATGAGCATCCAAGGTTCGCCCGGCGAGGTCGCCGCTGACTGGGCGCTCGCCGTACGCGAGGCGCTGACCGCAGAGTTGGGTGGTGCGGCCGCGCCGGTGCTCGATCGTTTGCTGCCGGTGGTTCCTGCGGGGTACGACGAGTTGAACTGGCCGAACAGCGCCTCAATCGATCTCCCGATCATCGATCGCCTGGCGCGCACTGCCTCGGACCCGACGGCGGCCACGACCGACACGGCGATGATGCACTTCACCGAAGCCGGGTCCTGCGAGTGGCGCTTTCGTGTGTATCGCGCCGGTGGTGCCATCCCGATCTCCGACCTGCTGCCCTTGCTCGACAACCTCGGTTTCAGGGCCATCGACGAGCGTGCGTTCCACTTCGATCTGCCGGAGACGAGTGTGTGGTTGCACGATGTCGGCGTGCAGGTGCCCGAGGGTGCCGACATGTCGGACGCCGCCAGGGATGAGGTGCAGCGCGCATTTCTCGCCGAGTTTGCCGGAACGGTGGAGGTCGACGGCCTCAATCGGCTCGTGCTCGCTGCCGGTCTCACCGCCCGACAGGTCGAGGTGCTGCGGGCGTACTCGCGTTACTTGCGCCAGATCGGGTTCCCGTTCAGTCAGCAGTACATCGAGTCCACGCTGAATCGGCATGCGCGGATCGGCCGGTCGCTGGTCGAGTTGTTCACCGCCCGCTTCACCCCCGGCCTGGCCGACTCACTCGCAGTGAGCGCCGTGCACCGCGCGGCGATCCTCGCGGCGCTCGACGGTGTGCCCAGTCTCGATGACGACCGTACGTTGCGGGCACTGCTCGCCTTGATCGATGCCACCGTGCGCACCAACGCATTCCGGTCCGGATCGAACGCCGGGTACCGCGATGTGCTGGCGTTCAAGTTCGACACCACGAAGGTGCCGGATGTGCCGCTGCCGCGTCCGATGTTCGAGATCTGGGTGTGCTCGCCGCGGGTTGAGGGCGTGCACCTGCGCAATGGGCGCATCGCCCGTGGCGGTATCCGCTGGAGCGATCGAAGGGAGGACTTCCGCACGGAGATCCTCGGCCTGGTCAAGGCGCAGATCGTGAAGAACGCGGTGATCGTGCCCACGGGAGCGAAGGGTGGGTTCGTGTTGAAGCGACCGCCCACGCCAGGAACCGACGAGTTCCGTACCGAGGGCGTCGCGTGCTACCGCCAGTTCATCGCCGGCTTACTCGACCTCACCGACAACATCGTCGGTGACGGCATCGTGCCGCCTCCCGAGACTGTGCGGCACGACGGCGACGATCCGTATCTCGTGGTGGCCGCCGACAAGGGCACGGCCACGTTCAGCGATATCGCCAATGGCATCTCCGCCGACTACGGCTTCTGGCTGGGTGACGCCTTCGCGTCCGGTGGCAGCGCCGGCTACGACCACAAGGAGATGGCCATCACCGCCCGCGGTGCGTGGGAGAGCGTTCGCCGCCATGCCGCCGGGCTGGGCAAGGATGTCGAGAAGGTCGCGCTCACCGTCGTGGGCGTCGGCGACATGAGCGGCGATGTGTTCGGCAACGGACTGTTGCGTTCACCGCATCTCAAGATGCTGGCGGCATTCGACCACCGGCACATCATCATCGACCCTGATCCGGATCCGGCCGCGTCGTTCGCCGAGCGACTGCGTCTGTTCGGGATGCCGCGCTCGAGTTGGGCCGACTACGACTCGGCCCTCATCTCGGCAGGCGGCGGTGTGTATCCGCGCACGTTGAAGACCATCGAGATCAGCGAAGCCGCACGTGTGTGTCTGGGGGCCGATCACACCACGTTCACCCCGAACGAACTGATCTCCACCATCTTGCGCGCCCCGGTCGACCTGCTGTGGAACGGTGGCATCGGCACCTACGTGAAGGCGACCAGCGAGAGCCACGCCGACGTCGGCGATCGGGCGAACGACGGCCTGCGAATCAATGGCAGCGAACTGCGTTGCCGCATCGTGGGGGAGGGCGGCAACCTCGGCTTCACCCAGCGCGGTCGCGTGGAATACGCCCTCGCCGGTGGCTTGATCAACACGGACGCGATCGACAACTCGGCGGGAGTCGACTGCAGCGACCACGAGGTGAACATCAAGATCCTGCTCGGGCCGGTCGTCGAGGCCGGCGCGCTCACGACCGAGCAACGCAACGCCGTGTTGGTGGAAATGACCGACGATGTCGGCGAGTTGGTGCTTGACGACAATCGGGCGCAGACGTTGGCGCTCAGCATCGCCCGCCGCCAGGCGTTGCCGATGGTGAACGTGCATTCCCGCTATCTGAACCAGCTCGAGTCCGAGGGCTGGCTCAACCGGGCGATGGAGTTCCTGCCCACCGACCGGCAGATCGCCGAACGTCAAGCCAGTGGCCAAGGGCTCACGACCCCCGAGTTCTCCGTATTGCTGGCCTACACCAAGACGGCGAATGTGGCCGAGACCGTGCGCAGCGATCTGCCCGACAACCCGTATCTGGTGCCAGAACTGATCCGCTACTTCCCGCACCGGCTGCATCACGAGTACCACGACCAGATCCTGGGCCACCGTCTGCGTCGCGAGATCGTGGCCACGCAGGTGTGCAACCAGATGGTCAACCTCTCGGGAATTTCCTTCGACCACCGGGTGGGCGAAGAGACCGGTGTGGGTGTCGTCGAGATCACACGCGCCTGGCTCGCCGCCCGCGACGTCCTCGGCCTCGTGGAGCTGTGGGATCAGGTCGATGCGCTCACCGGCCAGGTGAAGCCCGATGTGCAGATCGACCTGTTCCTCGAACTGCGCTCGATGGCCGAGCGCGCCACGCTCTGGCTGCTGCGCCACCGCAAGCTGCCGCTCGACCTCGGTGCCGCAGTCGAGGCCTACCGGGCGCCGATCTGCAGTCTCGTCGAGCTCGAAGGCACACTGCGCGGCAAGCTCCGCGACGCCGCCTTCGCGCTGGAAGCGAGTCGCCTTGCGGCTGGTGTTCCCGAGGGGTTGGCCCAACGCAGTGTGCAGTGGCCACTGCTCCACACCGCATTCGACATGGTGGAGTTGTCGGGTCGCACCGGCAGCAGCACGAGCGAGGTCGCTGGCGCCTACTGGCATGTGTTCGAGGAACTGGATCTGCTCTGGTTGTGGGAGGCGGTCGGGCGGTTGCCGCGTGGCACCCGCTGGCAGAACCAGGCCCGCTCGGCGTTGCGTGACGATCTGGTGGCCGCGTTGGGCGATCTCGCCGAGGATGTGCTCGCCGCCGGAGGAGTGGCCGACTGGCAGTCGGCCAACGAGCGCCTCGTGCAACGCACGATGACGATGTTCACCGAACTGCGCCGCGTCGACAGCCACGACATCACCACGCTGTCGGTCGCCGTCCGCCAACTCCGCAACCTCGCCCTGCTCACCTGACCCACCCCACCCCGCCTCGGCCCGTCCCGGCCACGGCCCTGCTCCGGCTCACCTACCCCAGCCGCCCCGCCCTTCAGCACTGTGTCGCGGCCCTGACCTCCATCGGCGAAGAGTGCGCCCGCGACACAGAGGGCTCGCGCCGGGGTGGAGCCCGACCGGTGCGTTCGTCTGTGTCGCGGCCGCGACCTCCACGTGCGGCGCGTGCGCCCGCGACACAGTGGGGCGAGGGAGGCCCGGGCCGAGGGGTGGCCGGGAGGGGGTGGGGGCGGGCAGGTAGCCTCGATTGGGCATGAGTGGCCCCCGATTTCGTTTCGCACCGTCCCCCACCGGGTTCTTCCACGTGGGCGGCGCCCGCACCGCACTGTGGAACTGGGCACTGGCCCACAACCAGGGCGGCACGTTCGTGCTGCGCATCGAGGACACCGATGAGGAGCGCAACCGCCCCGAGTGGACCCAGGGCATCATTGATGCGCTGGCCTGGATCGGTATCGGCGCCGACGACCCGTGCTTCGAGGGGCCGTACTTCCAGAGCCACTACGCCGAGGCACACGTGGCCGCCGCCCACCAGTTGTATGAACAGGGCAACGCGTACTACTGCGACATGACCCCCGCCGAGGTGGAAGCCCGCAACAAGATCGAGGGCAATCAGGGTTACCAGGGCTGGTCGCGCAACCTGAGCCTGGGCCCCGGCCCCGGCCGTGTGCTGCGCTTCAAAGTGCCAGCGGGTAGCACCACCGTGCACGACCTGGTGCGCGGCGAGGTCGTGTTCGACAATGCCCTGATCGAGGACTTCGTGCTGTTGCGCAGCAATGGCAACCCAATGTTCCTGCTGGCCAACGTGGTCGACGACGTGAACATGCGCATCAGCCATGTGGTGCGTGCGGAAGAGCACCTACCGAATGCGCCGAAGCAACAGATGATCTGGGACGCGCTCGGCCATCAGCCGCCGGTGTGGGCGCACGTGCCGGTGTTGGTGAACGAGGCGCGCAAGAAGCTGTCGAAGCGCCGCGACAAGGTGGCGCTCGAGCAGTACCGCGACGAGGGTTACCTGCCCGACGCGATGGTGAACTACCTGATGACGTTGGGCTGGACGCCGAAGGGCGACAGCGAGATCGCTCCCTGGTCGGAGATGGAGCGCGACTTCCGTCTGGAGGATGTGAACCACTCGCCAGCGTTCTTCGACCTGAAGAAGCTGGCTGCATTCAACGGCGACCACATCCGCATGCTCTCCACCATCGATTTCTACGAGGCGTGCAAGCCGTGGCTGTTCGGGCCGAACTCGCCGTTCCCACGCAGCGGCTTCGACGAGGCCATGTTCCTAGCGATGGCGCCGCACATCCAGCCGCGCTGCGTCACGCTGGCCGATGCCGCCGGGGTGGTCGACTTCCTGTTCCAGCCCGAGCCGGTGGTCGACGAGGCCTCGTGGACGAAGGTGATGGGCGCGGCCGAGGCGGCACCGATGTTGGCCGGTGCGATCGCGGCCTACACGGCGCTTACCGCCTGGGCCGCCGAGCCGCTGAAACAGGCCCTGGAGGCCGTGGGCGAGGCGAACGGGCTGAAGTTGGGCAAGGCCCAGGCTCCCGTGCGCGTGGCCGTCACGGGCCGCACAGTCGGCCCGCCGCTGTTCGAGGCGTTGGAAGTATTGGGCCGTGACGAGACGCTGCGCCGCATGCGCGCCGCGGAGGCTCGGCTCTGACCGACGTCACGCCACCGGCGGGGGTGGAGGCGACGGACGTGACCGCCGACCCCACACCCGAGCTGTCGCTGGCGAGGCCGCGTTCGGGATGGCGTCGTGCCCGCCGCATTGCGGCCATAGTCGCAGGGCTGCTGGCGCTCTATTTCGTCGTCACGTTGTGGCAGGTGCGGCACACGGGGCAGACCGATCAGGCGCGGCAGGTGGATGCGATCGTGGTGCTCGGCGCCGCGCAATATGACGGTCGGCCGTCCGACGTGTTGGCGGCGCGCCTCGACCACGTCGTCGAGTTGTGGGACCGGGGTCTGGCACCGTTGGTGTTCACCACCGGCGCCAACCGTCCTGGCGATCGGTTCACCGAGGCGCAGGCGTCGGCGAACTACCTCGTCAAGCGTGGCGTGCCCAAGGACCACATCGTGCAGGTCGGCGGCGACACGTCGTACGACGAGCTGCGTGGCGTGCGCGACGTGATGCGCGGCCGCGGTCTGCACTCAGTGCTGCTGGTGAGCGATCGGTACCACTCGCTGCGCATTCGCCTGGTGGCTCAAGAGTTGGGGCTGACCGCGTACGTGTCGCCCACCACCACCAGTCCGGTGCGTGGGTGGTACGAGTTCGAGCTGGATGCCAAGGAGGCCGGCGGCATCGCCCTTGGTCGCGTCATCGGCTTCGATCGACTGCTGCGCCTCACAGGTTGAGTTTCCCGGTGGGAGATGGGGAGGTGCGTTGCTACACTTCCTGCGCCTTCGGGGTTACCCGATGGGGCGTGGTGTAACTGGCAACACAGCAGATTCTGGTTCTGTAATTCAGGGTTCGATTCCTTGCGCCCCAACGCTCAGCCCCTTGGGTTGGAAGCAAAATGAAGCAGCCTGGCCCCATCGTCTAGTGGCCTAGGACACCACCCTCTCAAGGTGGCGGCACGGGTTCGAATCCCGTTGGGGCTGCAAATTGAAGTACCGGGCAGAGCCACTCTTCGGAGTGGCTCTGCGGTTTTTCCGTCGCTCTGCGTTGTGCAGGTTGCCGACCGAGCGTCAGCCGTACCAGGCGGCGATTCCGCCGACGATTGCCGAGGTGCACGACGCGCTCTTGCGCGACAGCGCCCCGGCGATCGCCGGACAGTGGCGTGACCAGCAAGTGTGGATCGGTGGCAGTGACTACAGCCCTCACGGCGCTGAGTTCGTCCCCCCGCACCACGACCGGGTGCCGCCTGCAATCGACGACCTGATCCGCTTCATCGCCCGCGCGGACATTCCCACCCTTGCGCATGCAGCGATCGCCCATGCCCAGTTCGAGACGATCCACCCGTTCCCCGATGGCAACGGTCGTGTCGGGCGGGCACTCGTCCACGCCCAACTGCGCCACGCACGACTCACCCGACACGTCACCGTCCCGGTCTCGGCCGGACTGCTGATCGACACCGACGCTTACTTCGCCGCGCTTGGCGCCTACCGAGACGGTGATCCTGCCCCGATCGTCGAGCGGTTCGCCGACGCCACCTTCGCGGCGCTCGCCAACGGCCGGGAACTCGTCGGTGATCTGCACCGTGTTCGTGCCGGGTGGTCGGAACGGGTGAAGGCCCGTCGCGATGCGGCCGCGTGGAAGGTTGCCGAGATCGTGGTCCGGCATCCGGTGGTCAACGCCTCGTCGTTGAGTCGTGAGCTGGGCATCCCGCAGACGAACGTGTATCGGGCGCTCCAGCCACTCGTCGAGGCGGGTGTCCTCGTCGAGTTCACGAACAACAAACGCGACCGGTTGTGGCGTGCCCCGGACGTGCTCGAGGTGCTCGACGCGTTCGCCGCCCGCACCGGCCGCCGTCAGCGAGCTCGCTGACGCTGCCGGACTTCGCGATGTCGAAGTACAGCATCGCTTGCCCTTCCTATGAAGGCGCACGGGCCCACATCCTTCGCGAGCTGCGAGCGAGCTACAACAGCTAAAGCCACTCGTGGGTCTCACGGCGGTTCTTGCATCGCCGGCCGACGGGTCTGGGTCGTCATCGTTTGTGGTTGTTGTGGGTTGGGTGCTTGACCGTGGGGGTGGTGCGGGGGAGACTCGGCGTTCGTGTGGTCGATGATGTTGGCGGGCGTGTGATGGGGCGTGGTGTGCGCGCGCGGTTGGTGGCTGTGGTGGTGGTCTTATCGGTGGTGTTGTCGGGTGTTCCGTTGGTCGGTGTGACCGCTGCTCCGGTGCCGGTGCCGGTGCCGGTTGATGGTTCGGTTGGGCAGCCTGGGCGGATTGATCCGGGTGTGTCGTCGTATGTGGTGCCGGGTGCTGCGCCGTACAGGGTGCATGAGGTGGTGACGCCGGTGGTGGTGTCGTCGGTGGTGTCGGCTGGTGGGGATGTGGCGGCGCGGGTGGATGGGTTGCCGGTGTCGGTGCGGGCGATGTTTGGGGCTGATGTCGGGTCGGTGAGTCCGGTGGATGTGCGGGTGCAGTCGTTGGATGCGGACACGGTGGCTGCGTTGGGTGGGCAGGTGTTGGCGTTCGGTGTGAATCCTGTGGACGTTGGTGTGTCGGCGACGGTGGAGGTGTCGGTCGATTATTCGGCGTTTCGCTTTGCGTTGGGTGCTGATTGGGCGCAGCGGTTGCAGTTGACGGTGTGGGATTGCAGTCCGGATATGGCGCGCTCGGCGGTGAAATCGTGTGGTGATGGGGTGGCGTTGGAGGGTGTGCGGAACGATTTGGTGGCGGGGTCGTTGACGGCAACGGTGTCGGTTGGTGGTCTGCGGGTGGTGGGTGGTGGTGGTAAGGCGCGGGTGATGGTGTTCGCGTCGGGGGCGACGTTGGGGTTGACGACGTCGTCGGGGTCGTTTGCGGCGACGTCGTTGTCGAGCACGGGGACGTGGCAGGTTCGGGGGAACACTGGGTCGTTTTCGTATTCGTATCCGGTAGTGACGCCGCCGGCGTTCAACGGGTTGGGTCCGTCGGTGTCGTTGGAGTACGACTCAGCGGTGGTGGATGCGGTGACGACGGATGCGAATGCGCAGGCGTCCGAGGTTGGGCAGGGTTGGACGTTGGCGGCGGGGCAGGGGTTCATCGAGCGCCGCTATCTGTCGTGCAAGAGCAGTCTGATCGCAGGTAATGCCGGTTCGTCGGATGCGTGTTGGTATGCGCAGAACGGGACGATTTCGTTGAATGGTCATTCGTCGGAGTTGGTTCCGGTGAACGGCACTGCGAATGTCGAGGACAGTTTCACGTTGTTCCGGTTGAAGGATGATCCGGGTTGGTTGGTGCAGCGGTTCAACTCGCCGTCGGGGGATTGGTGGGCGAGCGAGTATTGGACGGTGACGACACCTGAGGGTGTGGTGTACCGGTTCGGGTTGAACGATCAGGGGCAGAATTCGCGGTTGGTGCGGCCGGTGCGGGGCTGGTCGGCGGGGGAACCGTGTTACGGGTGGGCGAACCGGTTGTGTTCGAACATGGCGTATCGGTGGATGTTGGACAGTGTGACGGATCCGTTCGGGAACACGATGGTGTACCGGTACGAGTTGCAGAAGAATTCGGCGCGCACGTTGGGTTCGAGTGCGTACACCCAGCAGTACGACGCGGGGGCGTTGTTGAGCGAGATCGACTATGGCAAGGCGCCGGCGGCTGGGATCAGCGGGTTTCGGGATCGGGTGGTGTTCTCCTACATCCGGCGTTGTGTGCAGGCGCAGACGACCGGGAGTGATGCGGATTGTCCGGCGGTGTCGAACGCGAACGGGGGGTCGTATCCGGATGTGCCGACTGATCTGTACTGCCAGGTGGGTCCATGCACGAAGGATGTGTCGTTCTTCAATACGAAGCGCCTGGTGTCGATTACAACGCAGACATCGAGCGATGGTGTGTCGTGGGCGTCGGTGAGTCGGTGGAGGACGCTGGTGGCGTTTCCGGCGCCGCAGGACGCGACGAACGAGAAGTTGCAGTTGTGGGCGATCTCTCGTGTGAATCCTGCGAATGATGTGCCGTTGTTGCCGGGTAGCTATTTCGGTTGGACTGATTTCCGCAATCGTGAGGACGCGGCGCCGTTGTCGGGTGTGCCGTATCTGTTTCAGTTTCGGGTGAGCACGGTGATCGACGATCTGGGTCGTCGTTCGGATGTGACGTACACGACGGTGCCGTGTCCGAAGCCGTGGGGGTGGTCGACGAACACCACGGATTGTCATCCGGCGCCCGATGGGGCGTTCTTCGGGATCTTCCGCCGGTATGCGGTGGACAAGGTGGTGGTCAGTGACATGGTCACCGGCGCTGCCGGGCAGACGGGGACATCGGTCGCGCCGACGGTGACGTACGACTATGTGTGGGGTGCTGCCGCGTGGCATGTGGACAGCTTGGATTGGTGGAACGCAGTCCGGTCGTGGGGCGAGTTCCGTGGGTACAGCTCGATGTGGACGCTCGTGGGGTCGGGTGCGACGAAGAACTCCACGTACGAGACCTTTTACACCGGGATGAATGGTGATGCCACCAGTAGTGGTGGTACGAAATCGGTCAGCTTGGCTCGTGGTTGGACGACGACGTCTGAGGGGTATACGGGCACGATCTGGGATGACGACTGGTTGGCGGGTCAGGTGTATGAAACCCGTCACGGGTTTGAGCTGTGGGTCAGCCAGACGGGGGCGTCGCGCAACTATTTCTTGTGGAGCGTCGCGGGGACCGATGGTGTGTCATCGCGTACGGGTGTCGCGGCCAAGCAGACCCGCAAGTTCCGTCAGACGTTGCAGCACACGATTTCGCGTGATGGGACGTCGGCGGTACCGGTGTGGCGTGAAACCCGCACGGACACCTCGATCGACAGTCTTGGTCGGGTGACCGGGGTGCATTCGAGCGGGTTCTTGGATGTGTCAGGTGACGAGTCGTGCGCGCGCACGTTCTACATCACTGGCAGTGGCCCGCCGTCGACGGGGTCGCCGGGGTGGATGAATCTGGTGGCGCAGACCGCGCAGTATGCGACGGTCGGGGTGTTGCCGACGCAGTCGCCGTACACCGCTGGGGCGTGCTCGGGGTCGCAACCGACGAAGGTCGACAAGGTGTTCTACAACAACAACACCTATGCGACTGGTGCTGTCGCCGAGTCGGCACTCAGCCAACCCTTGGCGGCAGGTTTCAAACCGGTCGCGACGGCAAGCATGTCGCGTACCAAGAACTTTGATTCGGTGACCGACGCGTTGGACCGTTGGGTGTATCGGACCGCGACGTTCGATGCTGCTGGCCGGGTGACGTCGACGACGGACGCGAATGGTAACCAGACCGGCTTCGGGTTCGATGCCAGCTACGGGTATGCGAACACGGCCAGCTATCCGAGCGTCGCTGGTGTCACCTTGACCACGTCGTCGGTGTTGCGTCCCGGTGACGGGCTGGCGGCAACGACCACCGATCAGAACAGTCAGGTCACCAACTACTGCTATGACGCACTGTCACGGTTGACGGCCGGGTTCCTTGCGCGCCTGGACGGCACGACACGTTCGGGTGATCCGTGCGCGCCGCTGTTGGCGAACCCGCGTCCGGCGACCGCGGACACACCGAACGTCGAGTACATCTACGACGTCGGTGCGATCGTCGGGTTCTTGCAGTCGAAACTGCCCACGATCGTGGTCACGTCCACGTTGCAGAGCGGCACCACGTTGGGCAACGACGTCCGGGTCGAATCCGCCGCCTACCTCGACGGGTTGGGCCACACCCGTGAAACCCAAACCTGGTCGCCGACCACCGGCAAGGTGATCGTCACCGCCAACTTGTTCGACGACCGCAACAACCTGTCGACAGCGATCGAGGCGTTCACTGTCACCGACACCGCACCGGGTGACCGCACGTCACCGACAGCGGGCGGATCGTTGGGTTTGGCAACGTGGCCGAACCTGCCCACCACGGTCACGTTGCGTACCGACACCACGGTCTATGACATCTTGAACCGGCCGCTGTCGGCGACCCGCAAGAACGGTGCCACCACATTGGTCGCGAACAGCATCGAATATCGGGGCTCGCAGACGATCACCAAACCCCAGATCGGTTCCTGGGTGGCGACCAGCGTCGACGGACGCGGTCGCACGATCAAGGTCGCCGCCTACAACGGCACCACCGCGCCGACCACGCAAGGTGTCATCGGTGACGGCGCGGCGATCACGACCTACGCCTACAACTTCGACCAGACCGCGAACTCTGTCGGCGGCTACGACAAAGCAGGTTGGCTGACCACTGTCGTCACCGATGACGGCCTGAACTCGACCAGCACCGTCAGCGATCTCGCCGGCCGCACCATCTCGGGCAGCGACCCCGACGCGGGTGCCAGCCAGTTCAGCTACGACGGCAATGGCAACGTCACCCGCACTGTCGACGCGGCAGGCAACACGATCAACACCGGCTACGACGCGTTGAACCGGCCCGTGGGACGCTGGGCTGGCACCGCCAGCACCTTGAGCGCGGCGACCGCCACCGACCGGTTGGCGTCGTGGACGTATGACGCGACCGCGGTCGCGTTCGGCCGCGGAATGATGGCTTCGGAAACGTCGTGGCAGACGGGGCAGCAGTACACCACCACCGTCGCCGCTTACAGCCCGCACTACCGGCCACTCTCCACCAAGGTCACGATCCCGGGCACTTTCGGCGTCGATCTGCTTGCCGGTGACTGGCAGTTCCAGAGCGTGTTCGACGAGGCCGGCCACACGCTCAGTGTGTCCACGCCGAGCGTGCCGACCGGTGCGGGTGTGAGCGACCCGCAGTTCGCGACGACGACCACCCACTACGACGGCCTCGGCCAACCCGATCAGCTGTTCGCCGGTGCCAGCCCGGTTGACGGCAGCCGCTATGTCACTGGCACCACCTTCGATGATCTCGGTCGTGTGACCGACCGAATGCTGTCGCGAACCAGTGCCACGAATATTGCCGGGTTCCATCGCAGTTACAGCTACGACACGGCGACCGGCGCGGTGGCGACAATCAAAGGCGGATGGAAGCTGTCCGGTGCCGACACCTGGTTCCAAACCGACACCTACAGCCGTGATGCGATCGGCAACGTCACCCAGATTCTCGACTCCGGTGTCGAGGCCTCCGGGGCGGGCTCGAACGTCAAAGAGTGTTTCTTGTATGACCAGTGGAATCGGCTGGTGCGAGCCCACAGCGGCGCGCCGGCCACCGCCTGTGCGGCGTCGACTGCGGCGGCGACCGTCGCGACCGGCAGCCGCGACCCGTACGACAATGTGTGGACCTTTGATGACATCAACCGCACCACCAGCCGCACCGACCGCCTCGCCGGCACCGCGGCCACCGCGTTCAACTACCCCACCTCGGGCGGTGTGCGTCCGCACGCCCTGTCCAGCGCGACCGGTGGCGGCGCCGCTGGCGGCTACGGCTACAACGCGTTCGGCGCGATGTCATCACGCGACACCAACACCGCCGACGCAACCCCAGCGGTCACGATCGGCTACGACACACAGCAGCGACTGTCGAGCTACGGCACCATCGAGACCTACCTGTACGGCACCGGCAACCAACGGTTGATCCGCACCGCCGGAACCACCCGCACCCTGTATCTACCCGGCATCGAAGTCACCGCCACGAGCACGACGCGTGCGGTGACGCGATTCGTGTCGATCGGTGGTGCGCAGATCGCAACGATCGCCCCGAACGGCAGCGTCGCCTGGAACTGCGCCAGCGCGCAGCAATCAACCGTCTGCCAAGCGCCCGCCGCCACGACCGTCGGCGTGGTCCCGGCAGCGCCAGCGAGGAAGCGCTACCTGCCGTATGGCGATGACCGCAACGCTGTGGCGTTCACCGGGACCGACCACCGCTTCCTCGGCCAACCAGACGACACCACCGGCCTCACCTACCTCAACAACCGCTACTACGACCCCACCGTGGGTGTATTCGTCAGTGTTGATCCGTTGGTTGGTCGTACCGGGACGCCATACCTGTACGGCGCGGGAAACCCCAGCACGTTCAGCGACCCGAACGGGTTGTGTGCGCACAACAATGGGCGGCAGGGGTATGACGATGGGAAAGGCGACTGCGTTCGGAAGGGGTATCCGGGTGGCTCGACTTCGGCGTGCTGGGGCGCGGCCGAGACACCTCAGTACTGCGTGTCCACGCCCGGAACGAAAGCCGACTTCGCGGATGGCTTGATGCGTCGCTGGGACGAAAACTGGAACAAGACGGAGTCGGAACGTGCGGAGTACTTCCTGACTCTGATGGGCGGCGATCCAGGCAACCTCGACTTCGCGTTCGAGATGGCGCGGAATCGCAATCTCACCGACTACTGGATGCATCATCCGGATGAGGCTTTGAGCATGGGTACCTGGCGTCCTGCTATGGCGGCGATGTGGGCTGCTGGTGCGCTGTACATCGCCGAAGGTGCTGGCAACCAAGGGAGCTCAAGTAGCAGCGCCTGTCACAGCTTCGATCCACGTACCGAAGTCGTGATGGCAGACGGGACCAGAAAGCACATCGCCGAGGTGAAGGTCGGTGACTACGTGCTCACGACTGACCCGGTGACAGGCGTGCTCATGATGCGACGGGTGACTGAACTGCACATCAATCACGAC
>WLIV01000009.1 GCA_009702045.1 Actinomycetota bacterium
ACCACGTGCACTGGTCCACCCACGGGGGCCCCACCAACATCGACAACCTTGTGCCACTGTGCACCCGCCACCACCACCTGGTCCACGAAGGCGGCTGGCAACTCACACTCCACCCCGACCGCACCCTCGAAGTGCACCGACCAGGCGGGGAAGTGAGCATCCACGGGCCACCGAGGGCGATGGCCGCCTGAGGGCGGGGTCCGGGCGTCAGCTCCGCTGCGGCGGGAGATGACACATGTGTCAAGCTTGGCGCCATGCCTGAAGCCGTGATCGTCTCCGCCGCCCGTACACCCATTGGTCGTGCCCGCAAGGGTTCGCTCGTCGACGTCGACGCGCAGACGCTGGCCCAGATAGCGATCAAGGGTGTCATCGACCGCTCGGGGATCGACCCCGCGCTGATCGACGACATCGTGCTCGCCGAGTCGCTGCAGGGAGGTGGCGTGATTGCTCGCTACGTCGCCACCATGCTGGGTCTGTTGAACGTGCCCGGTCTGGCCAACAACCGCCACTGCGCGGCCGGCCTCAGCGCGGTGCAGATCGGCGCCGCCAGCATCCGTGCAGGGATGGATCAGATCGTTGTCGCCGGTGGCACCGAGAGCCTCAGCAGTTCGCCGCAACTGTTGAAGTCGATACCTGGGTCGGCGGGCAACTACCAGCCGTGGATGCCGTCCAGCCACCCCGACCGCCCGGAAGCTCCGGCGTTCGACATGAGCGTCACCGTCGGTGAGAACACTGCTCGCATCGCTGGTATCACCCGTCAGGACGCGGATGCGTGGGCCGCAGGTTCGCATCAGAAGGCCTACGCGCAAGTGAGCAACGGCCACTTCGACGCCGAGATCGTTCCCGTTGAGGTGTCCGACGGCGCTGGCGGCACGCGCCTGTTCGCCCGCGACGAGCACCCGCGCCCCGACACCACTGCCGAGAGCCTGAGCGCACTGCGGGTCATCCACCCCGAGATCGAGAACGCCACGGTCACCGCCGGTAACTCATCGGGGATCAACGACGCGGCGGCAGCAGTGATGATCATGAGCGATGAGGTTGCCAAGCGTGAGGGCCTCACCCCATTGGCGCGCATCGTGTCGTGGGCCTCGGTGGGTATCGACCCCGAGCAGACCGGTCTTGCCCCGACGAAGGCGATCCCGAAGGCACTCGCCCGTGGCGGGATGCAGATCAGCGATGTCGATCTGTTCGAGATCAACGAGGCGTTCTGTTCGATGGCGGTCGCCACCACCCGCATTCTCGGCCTCAACCCCGAGATCGTGAACCCGTACGGCAGTGGCTGCGGTCTCGGTCACCCGATCGCGGCCACCGGCGCCCGCATGGTCGTCAGCATGATGCACGACCTGCGCCGTCGCGGCCTCACCACCGGTGTCGTCTCGATGTGCGCTGGTGGCGGGATGGGCTCGGCCCTCGTGCTCGAGGTGCTCTGACCCGTTCGGCCCGCGCTCAGCGGTCGACGAAGTGCTGCAGCGTGGGCCCGAGCAGATCGGGCACCGCGCCATGAATGACGAGCTCGTCCGCCCCCGCGTCCAGGTATTCCTGCAGGCGGCGGGCGCACGTGGCCGCTGAACCGGTGGCGGTGCCGTCCTCCAACCAGTGACGGGGGAGTGACGCCGCAACCTCGGCCAGCTGGTCTTTGGTGAATGCCGTGTCGGCCGCGCCGCGCAGACCCTCGAGCATCGGGTGGGCGCGCAGCTTGGTCAGTTCCGCCGGGTCGAACCCGTTGACGCCGGCGAGCAACTCGCCGAACTCGGGGATCTGGTAGTAGGTGACGGCGCGGCCGCCGACAACTGCGGCTTCCTGCGCAGCGGTGAGGTCGGGCGCGGTGACCACGGTGGCGTAGACCTTCACCGACTCGGGATCGCGACCGGCCGCCTCGGCAGCGGCGCGCACCCGAGTCGCCGCTCGGCTGACGGCCTCGGTGGTGAGCATCGGATGCAGGATCGTTCCGTCGAAGTGCGTACCCGCGAGGTCAAGCGTCTTGGGCCCGATACCGGCCAGCAGGATCGGCGGCGGAGCGACGTCGGGCAGATCGCCGAGGCGTAGCGACGGGAACTTGCCGGCCGGGCCGTCGTAGCGCACCTTGCCGCCCTTGCAGAGTGTGCGGAACATCTCGGCGAAGTCGACGAGCACTTGGTTGGTCATTGCCGGCAGGCCGACGGCTTTCCACATCGGTGCGGTCGAGCGGCCGACGCCGAACATGAACCGCTCGCCACTGAGCGACTGCATCGTCATCGCCATACTCGCCAGCGCGAGCGGGTGGCGGAAGGCGAAGTGCGAGATACCCGACGCGATCTTGGCGTGCGAGGTGGCCTGGGCGATCGCGCCGCCGAGGACGCCGAGGTCTTTGGTGCCGTACCGCTCGCTGATCCAGATGGTGCCGAGGCCGAGGTGTTCGGCGGTGGTGGCCTGACCGACGGCGGCTCGAGGATCGGCGACGCGACCCGGCAGCACGTAGGCGCCAAGACGATCGAGCGGGTTGGGCGTACCTGGGGTGCGAGCGGTGGCGGCCATGGGTCTACTCTGACACACGTGTCATCAGCAGTCACCTCCAGAGATCCCGATGAAACTGCGGCCACGCTGGACAGGTACCTGTCGTCGCGGCTCGGCGTCGAGCACGTCGCGATCAGCGAACTGGCCGTGCCGAAGGCCGGATTTTCCAACGAGACGATCCTCGGTCGCGCCGCCTGGACCGATGGCGAGGGCACCCACGACAAAGAGTTCGTGCTGCGTATCCAGCCCACCGGGCATCAGCTGTTCGTCACCCCCGATGCCATCCGCCAGGCGCAGGTGGTGTCGTCATTGGCCGGCCATGTGCCAGTGCCGAATGTGTGGCTCACCGATGCCGACCCTGCCGTGTTCGGCGCGCCGTTCTATCTGATGGAGCGCACGCACGGCCGTGTGCCACCCGATGTGCCCACGTTCCACAAGCGGGGTTGGGTAGCGGAGCTGCCCGAGGAGCAACAGCGCACGGTGCACGAGAACGGCCTGCGCGAACTGGTGCGTCTGCACGGCATCACCGACCTTGCCCCGTTCCAGTTCCTCGACACCCCCGGCGACGGCGCCACAGCGCTCGAACGCTACGTGCGCCACATCCATGGGTGGTACGAGTGGTGTGCTCCGGTGCGGGTGCATGCACCGGAGGTGATCGACCGGGCGATGGAGTACGCGCTCAGCGAGATGCCCAAGGACGACAGCGCCACCATCGTGTGGGGCGACGCCCGCATGGGCAACATCATGTTCGCCGACGACCTGTCGGTGGCGGCGATGTTCGACTGGGAGGGTGCCACACTCGGCCCGCCCGAAATCGATGTCGCCTGGTGGGTGTTGTTCGACGAGTTCCTGTGTGAGTCGCGTGGCGCCACCCGCCTGCCCGGTATCGCTGGGCGACGGGACTTCTTCGTCAAGTACGAGGAGTTCAGTGGGCGTGAACTGCGCAATATCGAGTACTACTCGGTCCTCGGCGGCCTGGTGCTCTCGATCATCAACAGCCGTCTTGCCGACCTGCTGGTGAGGAGTGGCGCCTCCGAACCGGCCGTGGCGGCGAAGTTCGTCACCTGGGTCACCGACATCACGACCCGGCACCTTGACGCGCTCGGCTGACGGCTGCACAACCGTTCAGCCCGGCTTTCGGACAGCCGTCGCTTCTGACTAATGTGTCGCACTAAGACAAGGCTCTGGGGAGAGTGGTGTAGCGAATGTCGCTGGACGGTTGGCGTCGGCATTCCCCTCAGGGCAATGGTCTGAGACAATCCGTTTCGCAACGAACACTACGAGGAGTATCACCATGGCTGGTCGGCTAGAAGGCAAAGTCGCGTTCATCACGGGCGCAGCGCGCGGGCAGGGGAAGAGTCACTGCATCCGCCTGGCTCAGGAGGGCGCGAAGATCATCGCCACCGACCTGTGTGCGGACATCGCGACGGTGAACTACGACCAGGGCTCGGATGCCGACTTCGCCGACACGGTTGCCCAGGTGCAGGCCGTCGGTGGCGAGATCCTCGCGATGAAGGCCGATGTGCGCGAGCGCAGCCAGTTGAAGGCCGCCGTCGACGCCGGCTTGGCCAAGTTCGGCAAGATCGACATCGTCTGCGCCAACGCCGGCATCCTGCCGATCAAGTCCCGTGATACCCAGTCGTTCGTCGACGCGATGGACGTCGACTTCGGTGGCGTGCTGAACACGGTCGGCGTCACCCTGGAGCACCTCACCGCGGGCGCCTCGATCATCCTCACCGGCAGCACCGCTGGCCTGATCGAGGGTTCGGTCAACAACCCGGTCCTCGGAGCTGGCGGCTCGGGCTACGGCCTGGCCAAGGCGTTCATCGTCAAGTACACCGAGGTGCTGGCGCTGCAGGTGGCCGAGAAGATGATCCGCGTCAACGCCATCCACCCGACGAACTGCAACACCAACCTGCTGCACAACGAAGACCTGTACAAGCTGTTCCGCCCCGACATCGAGAACCCCACCCGTGAGGACGTGATGCCCGCGTTCAACCACTTCCAGGCGATGCCGATCCCGTACATCGAGCCCGTCGACATCAGCAACGCCGTCCTCTGGTTGGCCTCCGATGAGGCCCGCTACGTCACCGGCGTGAACCTGCGCGTCGACGCAGGTTCGTTCATCAAGTCGCCCACCGGCATCTGAGCCGACCCTTCACAACTTGCACCGATCGACACGGAGATTCACATGACTGATCTGAAGTTCACTCCCGAGAAGCGTCTGCTCATCGACGGCCAGTTGGTCGCCGCTGAAAGCGGCAAGGAGTTCGACAACATCAACCCGGCCAACGAGGAAGTGCTCGGCGGCGTCGCCGATGCATCGGCCGCCGACATGCAGCGGGCGATCAAGGCCGCCCGCCGCGCGTTCGACGAGACCGACTGGAGCACGAACCACGCGTTCCGTGCCAAGTGTCTGCTGCAGTTGCAGGATGCACTTGTCGCCGAGACCGAGGAGATCCGCGAAGAGCTGATCGCCGAGGTCGGCTCGCCGCGGATGGTCACGCACCTCGCGCAACTGGACGGTCCGCTGGCCGACGGCCTCAGGTGGCCGGCGGAGCAGATCGCCTCATTCCCGTGGATCAAGGACATGGGGGTCGCCGAAATGTTCGGCATGAAGAGCCACCGTGAGATCCGCAAGGAAGCGATGGGCGTCGTCGGCGCGATCGTGCCGTGGAACTATCCGTTCGAGGTGACGATCAACAAGATCGCCCAGATCCTCGCCACGGGCAACACCACGGTGCTCAAGCCGGCTCCCGACACGCCGTGGAACGCGACGCGTCTGGGCCGCCTGGTGGCCGAGAAGACCGACATTCCGGCCGGTGTGTTCAACGTGGTCACGTCCAGCGACCACCTCGTCGGCGAAGAGCTGACGCTGTCGCCGCTGGTCGACTTGATCTCGTTCACCGGCAGCACTGTCACCGGTAAGCGGATCATGGAGAAGGGCGCCGCCACGCTCAAGCGTGTGTTCCTGGAGCTCGGTGGCAAGAGCGCGATGATCGTGCTCGACGACGCCGACCTGCAGGCCGTCGTGCCGATGGGAGCCGCCGTGTGCATGCACGCTGGCCAGGGCTGCGCAATGCAGACCCGCATGCTCCTGCCGCGCTCACGGTACGAAGAGGGCGTCGAACTGATCAAGATGGGGATGAGCTTCGTGCCCTACGGTGATCCGCAGGATCCGGCGAACATGATGGGACCGCTCGTCAGCCAGAAGCAGCGCGACCGTGTCCTCGGCTACATCCAGAAGGGTGTCGACGAGGGTGCCACGTTGGTGATGGGTGGCGGCAAGCCGGCACACCTGCCCAAGGGTTGGTTCGTCGAGCCGACGTTGTTCATCGACGTCGACAACTCGATGACGATCGCCCGTGAGGAGATCTTCGGGCCCGTGCTGACGGTGATGCCGTACGACGACGACGATCACGCGATCCGCATTGCCAACGACAGCAACTACGGTCTGTCGGGTTCGGTGTTCGGTAGTCACGAGCGGGCGATGAACGTCGCCGCCAAGATCCGCACGGGTTCCATCGGCGTCAACGGCGGCGTGTGGTACGGCGCCGACATGCCGTACGGCGGCTACAAGGACAGCGGTATCGGCCGTCAGAACGGCATCGAGGGTTTCGAGCAGTATCTCGAGACCAAGATCCTCGCCTACCCGGCGGGCTGATGTCGGTCTCGATCGACCTCTCTGGTCGTCGAGCACTCATCACCGGTTCCGGCCAAGGTGTGGGTGCGGCAATCGCCGCCACCCTCGCCGAGGCCGGGGCCGAGGTGTTCGTCAACGATCTGGTGCCGGAGCGTGCCGAAGCCGGTGCCGCGGCGCTGCGGTCACAGGGCTTCGCCGCGCAGGCAGCGGCGTTCGACGTCACCAACCTGGAGGCGGTCACGGAATCGATCACCGCGATCGGGCCGTTGGACATCCTGGTGAACAACGCCGGCAATGCCGGCGGTGACGGCTGGACAGCGATGGCACCGTTCCACACGACCTCGCCGTCCGAATGGAACAAGTTCATCAACGTCAACCTCTACGGGGTGATGAACTGCGTGCATGCGGCGCTCCCCGGGATGATCCAGGGGAAGTGGGGGCGGGTGGTCACGATCATCTCCGATGCAGGTCGCGTCGGTGAGCCCAGCATGGCGTCGTACGCAGCGGCCAAAGGCGGCGCCGCGGCGTTCACCCGTGCGGTGGCCCACGAGGTCGGTCGCTACAACATCACGGCCAACAACATCTCGTTGGGCACGATGCGCACGCCGCTCAGCGAGGAGCGCTGGGCGAACATCAGCGAAGCCGACGCGAAGGTGGTGCTGCAGCGTTACCTGGTGCGGCGACCCGGCCTCCCCGCCGATGTGGCCGCGTTGGCGCTGTACCTCGTCAGCGATGGTGGCGAATGGGTTACGGCGCAGACGTATCCGTTGAACGGCGGCTACTCCGTCGCGCTGTGACGCGGCGTTCCGTCCCCCGACCCAGATGGTCGGGCGGGTGGATTCAGACGGCTGAAGTACTCGCACACGATGTGGCCACCCGACCTGGCCTCCTTCGGGGATTGGTACCAGAAGACGGGATCGTCGCTGGCGACGTGTATGCAGGGGTCCTTCAGAGATAGGCGCGGAAGCGGGCGCGGATGTCGGGAACGAACAGCTCTGGCACCTCGAGCGAAGGGAAGTGTCCGCCGCGCGGCTGCACTGCGTAGTACTCGAGGTTCAGCGCCAGTTCGAGGAAACCCCGCGGCGTGGCGAAGATCTCGGCCGGATACTGGGTGTGGCCGTACGGCACGTTCGTGGAGCGGGGCTGTGCCCGGCCGCTGCCGCCGATCTCCTCGTAATACAAGCGCATGGAAGAACCGATCGTGCCGGTGAACCAGTACACGCTGAGGTTGTCGAGCAGCCGTTCGAGCGGCACCGCGCCGAACGGCGCATCGGCCAGGGGGCCGCTGTGGTCCGTCCATTCGTGGAACTTCTCGCCGATCCACGCCGCCAGGCCAGCGGGCGAGTCCAGCAGTCCGTAGGTCAGCGACTGCGGACGCGTCGATTGGATCGCCTGATAGCCCACGCCAGTGGCGGTGTTCCGGCGGGCTCGCTCCAGATTGACGCGGTCCGCGTCGGTCATGATCGCCTCGCGGACCTCCTTCGCCGGCACCGGCACTCGCACCATCGTCTGGTGGAACGCGCGGACGTGCTGGGGGTGCCGTTCGGCGAGCGTGATGCCGATGATCGAACCCCAGTCGCCTCCGAACACGAGGTACTGCTCGTAGCCCAGGTCGGTGACCAGTGCGTCCAGCGCGTCGGCGATGACGTCGACGTCCACACCGGCTCTCGTGGTCACGCCCGAGAACCCGTACCCCGGCAGCGACGGCACGATCACGTGAAACGCGTCCGCTGGGTCGGGCGGGTTGGTCAGCGGTTCGATCACGTCGAAGAACTCGACCACCGACCCCGGCCAGCCGTGCACCAGCACGAGCGGGGGGCCTGCGGATGCGGCGAGCGAGCGTGGATCGCGTGCACCTGGACACCACCAACGCCCACCTGGAACGTGCCGCGCACCTGTGGCCAGCGGTTGCAACGATCGACGAACGCGTCGAGGTCGTGGTCGGCCCACGCTAAACACAGATCGCGTAGGACTCGACGCGGCATGCCGTAGTCCCAGCCGACGTCGGGCAACTCGTCCGGCCAGCGCGTGGCCGCGAGTCGGCGGTGCAGGTCGTCGATCGAGTCGTCGTCGATCTCAAGTTGGAAGGGAGTCGCCAAGCTCATCGCACTCGTTCCTTCGTGGGTGGCTCGGGGGCCGCGCTCAGCGAACCGTGAGTGGGGAACTCGTACTCTGCCGCGGTCCAGCCGTGCAGACCATCGTCCGAACGCAAGGACATGCCGAGGTTGCGTTCAATGTGGCGCGGCAACAGCACACGGATCAGCCCGAGGATCATCGACAACAGCACCTGGAAGCCGCGCTGACGCAGAGCGGGGTGGTCAGTTCCGGCATTCACTTCGGCGAGTTCGCTCCCCTGCGGTGCGCACGATCTCGAGGACGTACTGATCGAATGGTGCGCGGAGACCTTGTTTCGAGCCGTAGTGGTGCACTACAAGCCCAGCGGTCACACCGGCGCGTTCGGCAATCGCGCGCACGCTGGTGCCGTCATACCCGCGGACGCCAACGAGGATCAATGTTGCCCCGCGCAGTCGCGTCGCACCCCTGTCGTGCTCCACCATCCCCACGACGGCCGACTATACAACTGTTCAGCGCGCAGTGGGCGTGCGTGAGCCTCGTGCAGGTGCAGCCAGGGAATGTGCTTGACGGTATTGTCAAGTTGAGACTACGGTCACAACACCGCCCGGTGATAGCCGGCCGTTCTTCTGGGGGAAGAGATGAAGGTATGGGTTGATCCCGGTCGTTGTCGCGGGCACGCGCTGTGCCTCACACATGCGCCAGAGGCGTTCGAGTTCATCGATCTGGAAGATCGCTCCATCGTCATCGACGGTGCCGTTGGTCAGGTCGCGCTCGACGTCTTCCAGACCGCCGCCAAGAACTGCCCCGAGCGGGCAATCATCATCGAGGAGTGAGCGGCACCATGGCCACGAACGCGAAGCACGTTATTGATTTCGACCACCACTCGCCGGTATTGCGTGACAACAACACTGAAGTCTTCAAGAGCCTCATGTACAACGAACACGGCTGCCCGATGGGCTGGTCCGAGCACCACGGTGGCTTTTGGGCGATCTGGGGCTACGAGGCGTTGTACGCGGCGGTGCAGGACTGGCAGACCTTCAGCTCTGGTCACAGTGCGGAATGCCCCAAGGGTGTTCCCAGCACGAACTACATCGACCCGCTGATCCCGATCGACTACGACGGGCAGATCCAGCAGGACTTCCGCAAGGTGGTGCTGAACTGGTTCAACCCCGGCCATGCCCGAGGTATGCAGGCCCGCATTCAGCAGATCTGTGACGAGTTGGTGAACTCGTTCATCGAGCGTGGCGAAGCCGAGCTGAGCTACGAAATGTTCACCGCTATGCCGGCCATCGTCACCCTCGAGATGCTCGGTTGGGATTCGTCGCGCTGGCGCGAGTGGGTCGACTGGGTGCACGCGATGATTCACGACGGGGTGCTTGACCCCGAGGGTTCGATGGAAGCCGTGATGAACCTCTATGGCAGCATCAACAAGGAAATCTCCGACCGACGCGACCATCTTGGCGACGACTTGTTCAGCGACATGATGCGCACCCCCGTGAACGATCGGCTGTTGACCGACGACGAGCTGCGCAACTTCGCATTGCTCGTGCTGCTCGGTGGTATGGACACGACGGCTGGCGTCACTGGCAACAGCCTGTTGCTGATCGACAAGGACCCCGCGCTGCGTCAACAACTGATCGACAACGTCGATCAGATGCCCAAGATCATCGAAGAGTTCCTGCGCATCGCCGGACCCGGCGGCGGTCTGTACCGCCGTGTCACCGCGGACACCGAGTTCTTCGGTGAACAGCTGAAGGAAGGCGAGAAGGTGCTGATGATGTTCTGGGCGGCGAGTCGCGATCCCAAGGCATTCCCCGACCCCGAGAAGATCGACATCTTTCGCGAGGAGAACCGGCACATGGCGTTCGGTCTCGGGCCGCACCGCTGCCTCGGCTCACACCACGCGCGCATGATGCTCTCAACGATGATGACTGCGATCTTCACCCGCTTCGCGGACTTCCAAGTGCAGTGGGACGGAGTCGAGCGGTTCGAGGACTGCGGCAGTGTCTACGCAGTGCGGCACCTTCCCGTGACGTTCACACCTGGGACGCGTCTGGTCTGATGCGTCGTGGGTGGCTGGGTTCGCTCAGCCACCCATACGCAGGCCGGGGGCCTTGGTGCGGAACACATCGGTCGCGAACAGATCGCCGAGCTTCTCCGCGTCCCACCGCGTGCCACCGTTGTTGAGGATGACCTCTTCGGTCCAGCCCTTCATCCAGAAGATCTTCTCACTCATGGCGCGGATGACCTGACCGCTGACATGACTGGCCTGCGGGCTGGCCAACCAGGCGACCACCGGGCTGCACAGCGACGGATCGAAGCGGTCGAACTCCTCGTCGGGGATCTCGTCGGGCTCACGCACTTCAGCGCCGCTCATCGTTGCCGACAGTCGGGTGATGCCGCCGGGTCCGATGCAGTTGGCGGTGACGCCGAGCTTGTTGAGTTCCACATTGAGCGTCAGCGTCAGCGACACGATTGCACCCTTGGCCGTGGCGTAGTTGGTCTGGCCGAAGTTGCCGTGCAGACCGGCGCCGGACGTCGTGTTGATGATGCGGCCGTAGGTGGTGCCACCCGCGGCCTTGGCATCGTCGCGCCAGAACTTCGCCGCAGCGCGGCTGAGCAGCCAACTGCCGCGCACGTGCACGTTCATCACCAGGTCGAAGTCGGCGACGCTCATGTTCCAGATCGCCTTGTCGCGTACGATGCCGGCGTTGTTGACGAGGATGTCGAGGCGGCCGTACTCATCGAGCGCCTGCTGCACCATTGCGTTGGCCTGCTCCTCGTCGGCGACGTTGCCGTAGTTCGCCGAGGCCGTACCGCCGCGAGCCTTGATCAGCTCGACCACGACGTCGGCATCGCGGCCCGAGCCTTCGCCCTGCACGTTCGAGCCGAGGTCGTTGACGATCACGGTGGCGCCGTGCTTGGCCAATTCGAACGCGTGGCCGCGCCCGATGCCGTGGCCGGCGCCGGTGACGATCGCGATCTTTCCTTCGAGAAGTCCGGGCATGACGTGCTCGCTTTCATCGTTGGGCGCTGTCTCGCGCCGCCAGAGAGGGGCGCTCCGTGTTGGACCGGAAGCCCTGCTGACACTAGCGTCAGAACGTTGCCGGATGCGAAGGGGAAGCACCATGGGACTTGAAGTCGAAACCCGTGAGGGACTGGAGATCGAGCGCCATGACGGCGGAGTCGTGGTGCTGCGTCTGGCCCGACCCGATCGCCGCAACGCGGTCGACAATGCGACCGCTCGGGCGTACACGCAGTTCCTGAACGACGCCAACGTCGACTCGTCGGTGCGCTCGATTGTGCTCACCGGCACCGAGAAGAACTACTGCACCGGCGCCGATGTGCCGCCCGGTGCGACGAAGATGAACACGCTCGACTACCGCTACGCCACTGAGGATTACCGCTCGTGGTTCAAGGCACTGTGGGAAGTGGAGAAGCCGGTCGTCAGCGCGGTCAACGGCAACGTCGCCGGCGCGGGCTGGATGATGGCCCTGCTCGCCGACCTCGTGGTCGCCAACACCGACGCCCGCTGGACACACGTGTTCACCCGTCGTGGCATGGTGCCGCACGCAGGCGACCCGTACTTCCTGTCGAAGATCATCCCGTTCCACCGCCTCAACGAGATCGCCCTGCTCAGCGACACGCTCACGAGCGCTGATCTCGACAAGTGGGGGTTGATCAACCGTTGTGTCGCGGCCGACGACGTGCTGCCGACGGCCATGGAACTGGCCACCCGTCTGGCCGCTGGCCCCACTCGCACGTTGGGCCTCACCAAGCGTCTGTATCGGCGTGCCCTGTCCACCGACATGGCCACCTCGTTCGAGGATGAGCGCAACGCCACGGCGCTCATCTCCACTACCAAGGACCGCGTCGAGGGCGTCATGTCCTTCGTCGAGGGTCGCCCGGCGAACTTCATCGGCGACTGAACCGCCCGTTCGTCGCATCTCATCTTCCTGTTGCTCATCTCTCCCAAAGGCCCGTCATGTCCATCGCTCTGACCGAAGACCATCGTGCGCTCGCCGAGGTGGCGCAGTCGTTTCTCGCCGACCGTGGCGCCACCGAAGCCTCGCGCGCACTGCTGCGTGCCGATGCTGATGCGCTGCCGCCGTTCTGGGCCGCGTTGTGCGAACTGGGCTGGGCCGGTGTGCACCTGCCGGAGGAGTTGGGCGGTTCGGGCTACGGCCTGCCCGAGTTGATCATCGTCATCGAGGAACTCGGCCGTGTCGCAGCTCCCGGTCCGTTCCTCGCCACTGCGCACGCCTCAGCGGTCATCGCTGCTGTCGGCACAACGGCGCAGCGCGAACTGCACTTGCGTGGTTTGGCCGATGGCTCGGTCATCGGTGCGGTCGCCGCGCCCGGCTCGCTGACACGGGGCGCTGACGGTCGACTGTCGGGTGAGGCCGGTGCTGTGCTCTCCGGCGAGTTGGCCGATCTGCTGCTGCTGCCGGTGGGTGACGACCTCGTCCTCATCGATGCCGCTGCCGTGCGGCGCGTGCCAACTGAGCAGCTCGATCCCACCCGCCGTGTCGCGCGTATCGATGTCGAGGGTCTCGTCGTCGCCGACAGCGAAGTCATCATCGGTGGCGCCGTGGTGGCCACCTCCATCGGCCGTCTGCTGGCCGCAGCAGAGGCAGTCGGTGGCGCCAGTGCATGTGTGGCGACGGCCACCGACTACGCCAAGGTGCGCGAGCAGTTCGGTCGCACGATCGGCTCGTTTCAGGCGGTGAAGCACCACCTGGCGAACATGCTCGTCGATGCCGAACTCGGGGCAGCCAACGCGTGGGACGCTGCGCGTGCGGGTGCCACCGGCCCACAGGCGGTGCTCACCGCGGCCTTCGCTGCCACGCAGGCGCTGCCCGCGTATCGCCGCTGTGCGGAGAAGAACATCCAGATCCTCGGTGGCATCGGCTACACGTGGGAACACGACGCACACCTGCACCTGCGGCGTGCGTCGGTACTCGCGGCGCTCTTCGGCGGCGATCGTCAGGCACCGCTCGACGTGACAGCGTTGCTCGCCAGTGGCGTGCACCCGAACCTGGGTCTCGATCTGCCGCCCGAGGCCGAGCAGTACCGCGCCGAGGCCAAGACATTCCACGACAGGTACTTCTCGTTGCCGGTGGCCGAACGACAGGCCGCTGGTATCGAGTCGGGCTACCTGCTGCCGCACTGGCCCAAGCCGTTCGGCCGTGGCGCCAGCGTCGTCGAACAACTCGTGATCGACGAAGAGTTGGGCGATCTCGAACAACTCGAGTTGGGTATCGGTTCGTGGGTGCTGCTCACCATCGTGCAGTGCGGCACAGCGGAGCAGCTCCAACGCTGGATCGGGCCCTCGCTGCGCGGCGAGTACTACTGGTGTCAACTGTTCAGCGAACCCAACGCTGGCTCGGATGCAGCGGCCATCGCCACCAAGGCCACGCGGGTCGATGGTGGCTGGCTGGTGAACGGCCAGAAGGTGTGGACCAGCGGCGCTCACCACTCGACACATGGTCTGGCCACCGTTCGTACCGACTCCACGTTGGGCAAGCATGGTGGTGTGTCGGCATTCGTGGTCGATATGAAGGCCAAGGGTGTGGAAGTGCGGCCACTCACCGAACTGACCGGCGAGAACTTGTTCAACGAGGTGTTCTTCGACGATGTGTTCGTGCCGGACGATGATGTTGTCGGCGTGATCAACCAGGGTTGGGCCGTGGCCCGCGCCACGCTCGGCAATGAGCGCGTCTCCATCGGCGGTAACAAGGGGCGCCTGGACAACGTCGTCGTCGACGACCTCTTGCCGCTGCTGACCGGAGCACTGGAATGCGACACCGCGGCCCACATCGAGGTCGGTCAGTGCGCGGCAGAAGAGCATGCGATGGCAGCGCTGAACTTGCGCCACGTGTCGCGCTCGGTCATCGGCGGGCCTCCCGGTGCCGAGGGCAATATCACCAAACTGCTGTCCGCCGAGCACACGCAGAAGGCATCGCAGCTCGGTATGCGCCTGGCGCCGCTGGCCGGTATCACCGACGGCGCTGGGAAGATCCAGCATGGCTACCTGTTCAGCCGTTGTCTCACGATTGCTGGCGGTACCTCCGAGATCATGCGCAACCTGATCGCCGAGCGCCTTCTGGGTCTGCCCCGCGACCCGCTCGCGAAGTAAGTTCCGTTCATACCTCTCCCCACCCCTTACCGCACGGAGTTTTCCCATGAGTGTCCTGACAGAGATCCGCGATGGCGTGATGATCCTCACCCTCAACCGTCCCGAGGCGGGCAACTCGCTGAACCCCGAAGTCGGTGCCGGCATCGTGGCCGCGATCGACGAGGCCAACTCGAACCCCGAGGTTCGCACGCTGATCATCACCGGTGCTGGTGAGAAGATCTTCTGCGCCGGTATGGACCTCAAGGCGTTCGCCGCCGGCGAGAACATGGCGCTCGTTGCTGAGGGCCTCAGCAAGCTCACCAAGTGCGTGAAGCCTGTCATCGCCGCCGTCAACGGGATGGCGCTGGCCGGTGGTTTCGAAGTGATGATGAAGTGCGATTTGGTCGTCGCTGCCGATCACGCCAAGTTCGGTATCCCCGAGGTCAAGCGCGGCCTCGTCGCCGCCGGTGGCGGAACCCGCCTGGCACGTCGCATCCCGCTGCAGATCGCCCTCGAGTTGGGCCTCACCGGCGAGCCGATCCCGGCCGCTCGCGCACTCGAACTGGGACTGATCAACCGCGTCGTGCCCGCCGCCGACGTGATGAGCACTGCTCTGGCGCTCGCCGCGCTGATCACCGCCAACGGCCCGCTTGCGGTGCAGGCCACCAAGCGGCTGATGTGGGACGAGATCGGCGAGGATCCGCTCGAGCACATCGGCAGGACCGTCGGCCCGGTGTTCGCGAGCGAGGACGCCCGTGAAGGCGCGACCGCCTTCGGCCAGAAGCGTGCGCCGGAGTGGAAGGGCCGCTGAGCCCCGCGCTCGTCGGCTTCTGGGAAGGAATCGTCCCACATCGGCTTCTGGGCAGGATCCGTTCCGGAATCCGGAACCGATCCTTCCCGGTTCGGCCGCTAGAGGTTCCTGCGCAGCAGGGAGTGCACGCGCTCCCAGTGCAGTTCTGACGCGGCCCGGTGGTAGCGCTCGGTGCCTGGTGGCGCGTAGCCGTGCACGGCATCGGTGAACCAGTCGATCGTGTGCCGCACACCGGCGTGTTCGAGCGCATCGCGCATGATCGGGACGTGCTCGCGTGGTGCGGTGACATCGTTGTCGCACCACCCGAAGTACAACTCGCCCTTGATGGCGTCGACTCCGCAGTGCGGGGAATCCGGCGTGTCGCGCACGAGCCATGCGCCGTGGATCGACGCGGCAGCGGCGACACGTTCGGGCAGCGCCTTGGCCAACGACACGACCAGGCCACCGCTCATGCAGAAGCCCACGGCACCCACCTTGCCGCCACGCGCCGCAGGGTCGGTGGCGGCGAACGCCAGCAGTGCCTCGGCGTCGGGCACGATGTTCGTGGGCGTGATCGTGCCCATCAGTTCCTTACGAGCGTGCATGTCCTCGTCGCTCATCCCGAACTCGCGGAACTCGCTGCCTCGGTAGTACAGGAACGGCAGCATCACGTAGTAGCCGGCGCTGGCCAGACGTGCGGCCATGTCCTTCAACGCCGGGCGGATGCTGGGCGCGTCCATCAGGTACAGCACCACCGGGTGTGGTCCGTCGTGCTCGGGGTGGAACACAATCGTGGGCATCACGCCGTCGGGTGTGGTGATGTCGACGATGTGTTCGATCATTCGCTGGTTTCCTGTTTCGTCGCTGAGGCGAACAGCACTGCAGGGTCTTCAGCGAAGGCGACGATCGCCCGGTAGCCCTCGTGGTCTTCGCGGTGCACGTTCTCGCCGATGTCGTCGATGCGGGTACCGGGTGGACATACGTGGAACTCGCTGGTGACGACATCGTGGAATCGCAACACACCGTCGACGATGAACACGATCGAGTCGAACGGGTGGAAGTGCGACTCGTTGTGCTCGGCGGCGACATCGCTGGCATACGGGTACCAACCCATCGCCTGGATCTCGGCACGCGCGTCGAGTTCGGTGCCGCTGAATGCTTGCAGGTGGACCACCATGCTCATCGGGTGGATCCTTCCAGCACGGTGGGGGACACGGTGACGGGGATGCCGTTCAGCACGGCGTTGCCAGAGATCTCGTCGAGCAGGTCGCCCGGCGAGAGGTAGTTGTTGAGCACGCCGGCGTATTGGCGCGAGACCTCCATCTGCATACCGTCGTGGTCCTGGCTCCAGCCGTGGGGCAGGCTGACGACACCGGGAAGGATGTCATCAGTGACCTCGACGTGCACGTCGACCGAGCCAGTGTCGTTGGCCACAGTGGCGAGCGCGTCGTCGACGAGGCCCAAGCGTGCAGCATCTGTGGGGTGGATGTGCAGCGTGCAGCGCGGCTTGCCCTTCACCAGTGGAAGCAGGTTGTGCATCCATGAGTTCAGCGAGCGCGCATGGCGACGGCTGACGAGCACGATCGGCGGTTGCTCGCGGGTGAGCAGCGTGCGCAGGCGGGGCAGGTCGGAGAGGATGAACTCGGGCGCGAGCTCGACCTTCCCCGAAGCGGTGGTCAGCATCTCGGGCAGCCGCGGAATCGCAGGTCCGAAGTCGAGTCCCTGCGGAGCATCGCGCACCTTGTCCATCGTGAGGCCGTCGGGGCGTTCTCCATAGTGGTCGCCCCACGGGCCGAGGCGGATCGCCCAGTCGATGATCCGTTCCGGGCCGGGTGTCGGCGAGGTCGCGAGGATCGGCTCCGGGTCCAGGCCCGCGTACGTGCACAGGTTGGCGAAGAACGCATCATCGAGTTCGGCGATGTCGATCTCGTCGTTGCGCATTCCGTTGACGAGCGCACCGAGGCGCAGCAGCACTTGCCATTCGGGCACCCAATCGGTGGGTGATTCGAACAGCGGATCGTGGTGTTTGATACCGCTGCGCAGCGCGAAGATCCATGACCAGATATCGCTGTGTGGCTGCTCGAACGGTGACGTCGCCGGGAAGATCACGTCGGCGTGGCGTGTGGTCGCGTTGACGTACAAGTCGATGCTGATCATGCCCTCCAGCAGGGGCAGCGCGGCATCGAGCCGGCCCGAGTCGGGCGCACTGATCACCGGGTTGCAGCCCATCGTGATCAACCCCTTGATCTGCCCTTCACCTGGGGTGTCGATCTCCTCTGCCAAGCAGGCCGCGGGCACTTCGCCGATGACCTCGGGCGCACCACGCACACGGGTGTGGGTAGTGCCGACAGTGAATGGCCGCGACGGCAGGATGTCCATGAACGGCGCCACCGGGTTGGCGAACATCAGCGTGCCGGGCTCGTCGAAGTGGCCCGTGAGGATCGCCACTACATCGGTGAGCCACGATGCGAGCGTGCCGAACTCCTGTGTGCACAGACCGATGCGGCCGTACACCGCGGCGGCGCGGGCCGCAGCGATGTCGTGTGCGATCCGGCGGGTGGTGGCTGCTGGCACGCCGGTGACTGCTGCCACTGATTCGGGCGTGAACTCGGCGCACACGTCGCGCACGGCTTCGACACCATTGACGTGGTCGGCGAGGCGGCCGAGGTGTACCAGGCCGTCGGCGAACAACACATTGCACACCGCCAGCAGGAACAGTGCGTCCGTGCCGGGCACGATCGGTACCCACTCGTCGGCGATCTTCGCGGTCCGTGTGCGGACAGGATCGATCACCACAGTGCGGCCGCCGCGCTCGCGGATGCGCTCGATCTCACCGAGGACATCGGGGAACGCAAGAATGCTGCCCATCGACTCAGCCGGGTTGGCACCCATCACCAGGAAGTAATCAGTGCGCGCGATATCGGGGACGGCGATCTTCCACGCGTTGCCGTACATCAGGTTGCAGCTCACGTTCTTGGGCTGCTGGTCGACGGTGCTGCTGCCGTAGCGGGCGATCTTGGCCAGCCCGGAGAACGCCGCGAGATACCGGCTGAGTGAGGCGCTGCGACCGGCAGCGTTGCCGGTGCGGAGTGCCAACGAACCGCGACCGTGGCGGGCGATGATGCCGTGCAAGATCTCCTCGGCACGGGCGAAGGCATCGTCCCAGCTGGCCGGTTGCAGCACGCCGCTCGCGTCGCGCACCAGCGGGGTGCGCAGTCGGTCGGGGTCGTGGTGCAGGCGGCCGAGTGTTGCACCCTTCGGGCACAGGTGGCCCTTGCTCCAGACGTCGTCCTGATTGGCGCGGATGCGCGTGATCTGCCCTTCCTCCACTCGCACCTCGATCCCGCACATCGCCTCACACAGGTGGCAGGTGCGCAGATGGTGTGTGGGCTCGGGCATCAGTGGCCCTCGTGGAAGTAGCGGATGTGCAATCCGTCGTCGCCCACCGAATAGAACTCGATGCTGTTGTTCACCTGTGGCTGGCCATCCACCTCGCGTTCATTGCCCACCCACACCGCCGCTTCGTTGCTCTCGGCGACCACGATCTGGCGGTAGCGCAGTTTCGTGGTGGCCTGATAGCCGTGCCACAACTGCTCGAGCATCGGCGTGCCGGGGTTCGGGGGTGTGCCGGGAGGGAACTCGACGTCGAAGCGGTCGCCGGTGAACGTGTCGTAGGCGGCGAAGAACTCGTCGCGCTCGCCCGCGTTCCAGTGGTCGTACTGGCGGGTGAGGAAGTCGCGGGTGGCGTCCGTCGCCGCGGTGGCCGGTGCCGCATCCGTGAAGTAACGGATCAGCATTTCGCCGTCGCGCACCACGTAACTGTGGATCGTGTGGTGGGTGTGCGTCTCGCCGTCGACGGGTGCATCCACCTTCTCGATCACCGCGAACTCGCCGTTCGCCCCGAAGGCGATGACGGGGTAGGTCATGAACATCTTGCCCTGGTACCCGGCCCACAATTGGTCCATCACGGTCGGCCCGTCCTTGGGGGGTTGACCCACGGGAAACTCGATGCGGAACCCGTTCGGAGCGATCGCTCGATAGGTGGCGAGAAACCCCTCGTGGTCGCCCGTGTTCCACTGCTCGCCCTGCTGATGCATGAACGCGCGGATCTGGTCCGGATCGATACTCATGGTGCCCCCACTCGTTGCGCCCTCTGGCGTCGTCCCGAATCTTACACTCGTGTCACCTCCCGTCCACTCCCGTTGGCGCGGCTGGATGTATGCTGTCCGGACGGATGTCATCATTGGATGACTACGGGGAGGTCGTTCGTGAAAGCCGCAACCGAGGCAACGGTCAGTCGAGGTCGGTTCACGAATTTGCCCTACCAGTGGAAGGCGATGTGGATCGTGTTATTGGGCACGTTCATGGTCGTGCTCGACACCACCATCGTCAGCCTGGGGCTGAGATCGGTGGCCGACGATTTCCACGCCGATAAGAACATCGAGTGGGTTGTTACCTCCTACATCGTGGCCCTCGGTGTGGCGCAACTCGTCAGCGGGTGGTTGGGTGATCGCTTCGGTCGGGCGCGCGTGTACATCTATGCGCTCGCTGTGTTCACGCTCGGGTCGCTGGCATGCAGCGTCGCACCGGGGTTTGGATGGCTGATCGCAGCTCGTGCGCTGCAGGGCGCCGGAGGCGGCATCGTGGTGCCCATCGCGATGGCGATCATCTACGACTTGTTCGAACCCAGTGAGCGCGGCCGTGCGATCGGCTACTTCTCGATCGCTTTGATGGCGGCTCCTGCCATCGGCCCGGTGCTGGGTGGCACATTGGTGTCATCGATCGGTTGGCGTTGGTTGTTCTTGATCAACGTGCCCATTGGGCTCATGGCCGTTCCCGTCACTGCTCGACTCCTCCGCGAGTCGGCGCCCGTTGCTCGCCGCACGTTCGATCTGCTCGGCTTCGTCGTGGTGGCGATGGGGCTCGTCGCGTTGCTGGTGGGTCTGCAACAAGGTGGTTCGTGGGGCTGGAGTTCTGGCAGCGTTGTCGTGCTGCTCGTCGTCGGTGGCGGGCTGCTGACGTTGTTCGTGATCCGTGCGCTCAGTATCGAATCGCCGCTCGCCGAGATCCGCCTCTTCACCAACCCTGTGTTCTCGCTCTCGCTGGTGGTGATGTCGCTGTCCACGCTGGCGCAGTATGCGCGCATCGTGTACATCCCGCTCGAACTCCAAGGGCTGCGCGATATTCCGGCGAGCACCGTCGGCTGGCTGATGATGCCGTCCGCAGTGGGGATGGCGATCACCCTGCCGCTGGGTGGCAAGCTGGCCGACAAGCTTGGCGCTCGCGTTCCGGTCACCGCCGGAATGGCCGTTGTTGCCGCGGCGTACTGGCAACTCTCGCACCTGTCCGTCGACACCTCGCTGTGGACGATCTCGATCTGGATCTTCCTCGGCGGCCTCGGTTCGGGTATCGGGATGACGGCGCCGAACGTCACCTCGATGAATGCAGTGAAGGCCACACAGGTGGGGCAGGCCACAGCACTCAGCCAGGTGGCTCGGCAGATCACATTGGCGATGGGGTTGGCGGTGATGGCATCGGTGTTCTTCGGACTGATGCCGCCGCGCGCCGACACGTCGGCGGGAGCAGTAGGAACGGCGATGCACGCCTACAACTCGATGTTCGTGATTTCGTTCTGGATCCTCATCGGGATCATGGTGCTCGCGCAGTTCATGCCAGACCGGGCCAAAGCCACGGCGATGCAGGAACGGCTCGCGGCCGAGCGTGGTGCGCTTCGAGCAGGCGGGTATCTGGCAGAGTCTGCTGCGGTAATGGAGGCCTGAGGGCCGCACACAGGGGGATACATGGATCTGGGGCTGAACGGCCGGACGGCGCTCGTCGTCGGGCCAGACGACGACATCGCCGCGGCGTGCCGCAGCGTGCTTGCCGCGGAAGGGGCGCGCATCGCCACCTCGTTGGACGACGGAGCGATCGACATCGTGGTCGCCCACGCGACGCAGCGGCACGGTTCAGCGGTGATGGCGATCGAGTCGGCCGCCGAGTGGCATGCGGCGTGGGACGAAGTGGTGGCTGCACTCGACGTGTTCGGGCGTGCGCTGCCGGGGATGCGCCAGCGTGGATGGGGCCGGTTTGTGTGGGTCGGCACCGCCGGCTCGCGGTCGCTCGACGCCGAAGCACCTGGGCAACTCGATGAAGTGGGCGCCGTCACCTCGCTGGCCATGCGCGCCGCGCAGAAGGTGATCGCCTCCGAGGGTGGCCCCGAGGGGGTCGTCGCCAACTCGGTGCTGCGTGGTGGCGCGGCCACAGCCGACGATGTCGCCTCAGCCGTGGCCTACTTCTGCTCGCAGTGGTGTGGGTACATCACCGGGGCGTCGGTCGACGTCACCGGCGGCGTCGGCTCGGGGATGTTCTGATGGACCTCGAACTGCAGGGCAAGGTGGCCATCGTCTCCGGTGGCAGTAAGGGCATTGGCCGCGCGATCGCGACGATGTTGGCGGGTGAGGGTGCGCGCGTGATGATCGCCGCCCGGTCGCAGGGTCCGCTCGACGAAGCGGTGGAGGCACTGCGCGAGGTGGCGCCCGGGCGCGTCGCGGCCATTGCCGCGGACATGACGGATCCGGCTGGCGTGGCCGATGTCGTCGCCGCGACGCGGGCGACGTTCGGCCCGGTCAGCATCGCGGTCAGCAACGTCATCGGCCACGTGATCGACTCGAAGAAGGAAGGGGACGGCCCGGGTGCGGGCAACTTCGCCTCCATGCCGTCACCCGAGTACCGACGCGAGTTCCAGCATCTGTTCGTGTCGGCGTGGGCGTTGGCGCACGAGGTCATCCCCGACATGCAGGCGCAGGGATGGGGTCGCATCTGCAACATCGGCTCGGGTGTCGCCCGCGAGCCGGCCACGGAACTGCCGCATGTGTTGCCCAACGTCGTGCGACCGGCGGTGGCTGGCATGTACCGGATCATGGCTGCACGTCTGGCGGGCGACGGCATCACGGTGAACAACATCCTCACCGGCTCGATCCTCACCGAGCGCAACCTGTCGTACTGGGCGTGGCTGGCCGCGCAGACGGGGTCGACGTTCGAAGAAGTCACGGCGTCGTTCCACAACCGCATCCCCGTCCGCCGCCAGGGCGACCCGAAGGAGATGGCCGCGTTGGTGACGTTCCTGTGCTCACAGCAGGCGCGCCACATCACCGGTCAATCGATCCCCGTCGAGGGTGGCTCAAGCCGCCACCTCTGACCCTCGCGCCCCACCCCACCGCGTTTGAAGGCGTAACCGCACGATGTGCGGTTACGCCTTCACACGCTGAGCGAGAGCGGCGCGGTCAGGACTTGGTGAGCAGCATTGCGCCGGCGAAGGGGCCGACGGCGTTGGCCCACACCGACACATCGGCGCCGGCCACCTGACGCTCGCCGCACTCGCCACGCAACTGCTTGACGGCTTCGATGCAGAAGTTGGCGCCGTGGCGGCGGCCGACGTTGATCGCACCGCCGTCAGTGTTGACCGGCAGCGAACCGCCGAGGCTGGTGTTGCCCTCGGCGACGAACGGACCGGCCTGTCCCTGCGGCACCAAGCCGAGCGCCTCGAGCCACTGGAAGGTGATGACACTGAAGCCGTCGTAGAGGTGCGCCGTGGAGACATCGGAGGGCTTGAGGTCGGTGCGTGCCCACAGTTCCTTCGAGGCCTTCACCGGCGCGGTGCGCACCATGTCGGGCAGTGCCTCGAAGTTCATGTCGTGGATGCTGCACAGCGAGGATGAGTCGACGAACACTGCTGGCTGACGCAGATCGCGAGCGCGCTCCTCGGTGGTGAAGATCACGGCCGAGCCCGAGTCGCAGGGGTAGTCGCAGTCGAGGATGCGCAGCGGCTTGGTGATGTACGGCGTGCTGAGGAACTGTTCCTCCGTCAGCGGTGTGCGCTGCAGCGCATTGTCGTTCAGCAGTGCCCAGTTGCGCTGGCTGACAGCGAACTTGGCGAAGTGCTCCTCCGTGCTGTCGCTCTCATGCAGGTAGCGGTTCATCAACAGCCCGGCCCATTGGGTGGGGCTGAAGTTGCCGTATGGGTACTGGAAAACGGTGTCCGACATGCTGGGTGCGCCGAGCATCGCCCCGCCGGCAGCGAGCTTGGCGCTGCTGGGTTGCTGCATCATGATGCGGAACGCCATCACACAGTCGGCGTGACCGGCAGCCACTGCCTGGGCGGCGTGGTACGCGGGGGCGATGAACGCGGGGGAGACGCCCACGTTGAGTTCCCAGCGCAAGTCTTGGAAGCCCATCATGTAGCCGAAGTCGACGGCGTCGCCGCCCCAACTGCCGACACCATCGATGTCCTTGGCGGTGAGACCCGCATCGGCCAGTGCCGCGTTGGCTGCCTGGGCTGCGTGGTGGCGTTCGGTGAGGCCCGTGTTGCGGCCGACGTTCGAGTAGCCGACGCCGACAATCGCGACGCGGCGGTTCTTGGTGGTGATGGCCATCACGCCACCGTCCCTTCCCGCGTAACGGGGCGGAAGACCGGGATCGTCTTGTCGCCGAATTCGGCCCACTCGACTTGCACCGGCATACCGAACTCCACGTCGGCTTCGGTGACGCCCACGAGATTCGACTGGAAGTGCAGGTGCGGTTGCTCGGCGAGTTCGATGACGGCGATCAGGTACGGCACCTTGTCGACGAAGTAGGGGTGGAACGCCTTGTACGTCTCGGTGAACGAGTACACGGTTCCCTTGCCGCTGACCGGCTCGGGCTTGACGTCCATCGACTGACAGTTCCGGCACACGGGCTTGGGAAGGTGGATCCAGGTGCCGCACGACTGGCAGCGCATGATGAGCAACTGGTGGGCCGCGGAGCCTTCCCAGAAGTACAGCGTGAACGGGTCCTCGATGATCGGCGGCGGTGCCGGCTGGCTCATGATGTCTCCTGGGTATGTGATGGGGCGGCGAACTATGGTGTGTCAGCTGACACAGGCGTCAAGTGTGGCGCACAGAACCGTAGGGGAGCGAAGTGGACCAGCAACAGGACCTCGGCAAGATCCTCTACGAGGCGACAGGGTCGATCGCGCGCATCACGCTCAACTGGCCGGAAAAGGCCAACGGGCAGTCGTCCGAGACGGTGCACCAACTGGACGCGGCGCTCGACATCGCACAACACGACTACGACATCAAGGTGGTCATCCTGCGGGCCAACGGCAAGGGATTTTGCGCTGGGCACGTACTCGCCGGGCCAGAGACCTACCCCGAGTTCGTCGCTTCGCAGGACGGCATCGGCTCGAACTGGATTGGCAGCCGCGACCTGTTCCTGTGGCCCACACTGCGCTTCTTCGAGTTTCCCAAGCCAATGATCTCCCAGGTGCACGGCTACTGCATCGGTGGCGGCACCTATTGGGCGTACCTCACCGACATCACGATCGCCAGCGACGACGCCTACTTCCAGATGCCACTGGTGCAGGGCCTCGGGTTCCCCGGTGGCGAAACGATGGTCGAGCCCTGGACGTTCATGAACCGTAAGCGCGCTGCCGAGTACCTCTACACCGCTCGCACGCTGACCGCCGACGAAGCATGTGAGTACGGACTGATTAACAAAGTGGTGCCACGAGACCAGTTAGAGGCCGAGGTGGAGGCAATGGCCGCTCACATCGCTCGCGCCCCACTGTCCACGCTGATGGGAACCAAGGCGCTGCTGATTCGGGCGTGGGAGCAGATGGGTATGCGCCAGCATCTGCAGATGTCAGCCGACGTAATGTCGATCATGGAGAAGACCTCCGACGCTCACGCGGCGCGCATGGCACTACTGCAGTCCGGCAAGAAGCCGCGCGACATCGCATAAACAACGTTCGAATGAAACAGGGAGACACATATGGGACTGCTCGACGGCAAGGTTGCAATCGTCACAGGCGCTGGGCGTGGTATCGGCCGCGGACACGCGCTGCTGCTGGCTCGGGAGGGCGCAGCGGTGGTGGTGAACGACCTCGGTGGTGACGGACGTGGCGACGGCAACGACCTGTCGCCCGCACAGCAGGTGGTCGCCGAGATCGAGGCGATGGGCGGTCGCGCCGTGGCCAACGGCGCGAACGTGGCTGACTGGGCCGCCTCGGAGGCGATGGTGCAGCAGGCGGTCGACGTGTTCGGCGGACTCGACATCCTGATCAACAACGCTGGCATCCTGCGCGATCGCATGAGCCACAACATGACCGAGGACGAGTGGGACATCGTGGTCAACGTGGTGCTGAAGGGCAGCTTCGCCCCGTCACGGTTCGCTGCTGCCTATTGGCGCAACAAGTTCAAGCAGACCGGTGAGCAGGTGAACGCCGCGATCGTCAACACGTCGTCGTCGTCCGGCTTGTACGGCAACTTCGGTCAGGCGAACTACGGCGCCGCGAAGATGGGCATCGCCGCGATGACCATCACCATGGCGCGTGAGCTGGAAGCGGCCGGCGTGCGGGTGAACGCGATCGCTCCGACCGCAGCCACACGCCTGCTGGGCACCGTATTGAAGGACCTGCCCGAGATCCCCGAGGGTCAGCACAACCCGTACGGTCCCGATCAGATCGCACCGCTCGTGGTGTGGCTGTGCACCGACCTGGCCGCAGGCATCACCGGTCAGGTGTTCGCCGTCAGCGGCTCACGCATCCAACTGCAGAAGGGCTGGCACCCGGTCACCCAAGTCGACGCAGACGACCAGGACTGGACCATCGACCGCATCGAGTCGTTGCGTGATCGGCTGCTGGGCGACTACGACAACGGCCTGCCGGTCTTCAACCCCCAGATCTGACCCTCGTCGACGACTGCGTTTGAAGGCGAACCCGCACTGGGTGCGGCGCCGCCTTCAAACGCAGTGGATCAGGGGCGGGGGACGAGGGCGTCGAGCAGTGCCGGGCGGACGGCTAGTGCTCGCGCCATCGTGTGCGCGCGCCACACGTGGCGGTGCGGCAGCGTCTCGGTGGTGAAGCCGATGGCGCCGTGGATCTGCACGCTGGCCTCACCGTTCAAGCGAGCGGCTTCGTCGGCGTAGTACTTGGCGATGATCGCTTCCTCGGCGAATCCTTCGGCGCCGCCGTCGAGCGCCGTCGCTGCGTAGCAGACCTGCGAGAACGCCCCCTCTGCGCGCACGGCCATATCGGCGCAGCGATGCTTGATCGCCTGGTTGGCGCCGATCGGCTTGCCGAACTGCTCGCGTACCTTCGCATAGGCCACGCCGAGCTCGCACTGCGCCTCGGCCGTACCCGCCTGCATCGCAGCACACAGCACCAGGCCGCGGATGAACACCGGGTCGAGGTCGGCCGCGACCGAGGCGATGACCGATCCGCCGAGTGTGCCGCGGGCGATGCGCACTGAACCGTCCACTGGATCGATCGGTGCGAGCGCGCAGTCGGCGATCGAGTACAGCGCAGCGCTGGCCGCATCGCACACGACGACCAATGAGGCTTCGGCAGCGTGCAGGACGGAGACGTCGTCGGTGTCCGTTGTGTCGCGAGTGGCGAGCGCCACCTGCACGGAACCCGACACGATCGACGCGGCCAAGTCGGCATCACCGGCGAACGCTGCAACCCGCGCTCCGAGCACACCGGGCAGGAACCCACCGGGTGCCAGGCCGCGGCCGAGTTCGCGGAACAGCATCGCTTCCTCGGCGAGGCCGTAGCCGACGCCACCGAAGCGTTCAGGCAGACCGAGCGACAGCCATCCCAATTCTGCGCACTCACGGAACAGGGCGGAGTCGATCTCGGCGCCGGGGGTGACGAAGACCGAGGCGTGCGCCGTGGCCGGCATGCGGGCAGCGAGGAACGACGCCACCGTGGTGGTGATCTCCTCTTGCTCGGCGGAAGGCATCAGGTCCATGTCCGGGTCACCCTCTCGGAAGGCCGAGCACGCGCTCGCCGATGATGTTGCGCTGGATCTCGAGCGTGCCGCCGCCGAAGCCGGCAGCAAAGGTGCGGAGCCAGTTGCCGGTCCAACCGCCCACGCGGAACCGGTCGATGTACTCGAGTGCGTCCGGGCCGAGGATCTCGATCGCCAGCCGTGACAGTCCCATGACCAGATCGCCGTACTGCAGACGCAGCATGGAACCCTCGGGTCCGGGCATACCCGTGCGGATGTTGCGCGAGATCGAGCGATACGTGATCGAGCGCAGCACTGTGATCTCGGCCTTCGCCGCGGCGAGGCGGCGGGCGTACTCGTCGTCCTTCAGTACCGGACGACCGTCGGGTCCACGGCGGGTGCGGCACTCGTCGATCAGCTCGTCGATGGAGCGTGTCGCGTGCATGATGTCGGCCATGAAGCCGGTGCCGCGCTCGAGCGTCAACGTCGACATGGCAACGCTCCAGCCGTCGCCCACCTGGCCGACGACGTTCGTGAGCGGGATGCGCACATCGTCGTAGAAGACCTCGCAGAACTCTGCACCGCGATCCATGGTGGAGATCGGGCGGACAGTGATGCCGGGCGTGCGCATATCGCAGATCACCCAGGTGAGGCCCTTGTGCCGCTGCTCGTCGCCAGTACGAATCAGCAGTTCCTGGTACTCGGCCATGTTGGCGAAGCTGGTCCAGATCTTCTGGCCGTTCACCACGAGTTCGTCGCCGTCGACGACGCCACGTGTGCGGATCGCCGCCAGGTCGCTGCCGGCACCCGGCTCGCTGAACCCTTGGCACCACACGACCTCACCCTTGAGGATCTTGGGTAGGTGGAACGCCTTCTGCTCGTCGCTGGCACGTGCGATCAGCGTCGGGCCGCCGTGGTTGACGCCCACGAAGCACGCACCGATCCAAGGTGCGTCGGCCATCGCGTACTCCTCGTACCAGATCAGCTGCTGGATCGTGCTGAGGCCGCGCCCGCCGAACTCGGCAGGCCAGGAGATACCTGCCCATCCACCGTCGTGCTGCGCCTTCTGCCACGCAAGGTCGAACTCGCGGCTGTCGGGGCGATCACCGTGCGGGCGCGGTTCCCTGGGCACGTTCTCGTGCAGCCAGGTACGCACCTCGTCGCGGAAGGCGAGCTCGCCCTGGGTGAAAGAGAGGTCCACGGCCGCAACCTACTTGCCGTCGCGTGGCAGGCCCAAGGCCCGTTCCCCCAGCATGTTCTGCATCACCTGGTTGCTGCCGCCGGAGATCGTGTACGCCTTGGCATACAGCAACTCGTCCTGCCAGCGCCCGTGGTCGGCCGCTTCGGACTCACCGTGGGCGAGCGTGCCGCGCATGCCCTGCAGCATCACGCCGTACTCGGCAATGTCCCAGTTGAGATTGGCGAACGACAGCTTGCTGACCGGCACGTCCATCACTCGACTCGTGCCGCGCTGACGGCGCTCCATCGTTGCCTGCGACATCAGCGTGGCGATCTGCACTCGCGCGGCGAATGCGGCGAGCGTTTGACGTACCGTCGGATCATCGGACGCCCGACCGTTCGAGCGTTGGCTCCTGCGGGCGAGGTCGATGAGTGCGTCGAGGTTCTGTCGCAACCGCACCACCAGCGCGCCGACCCCGGCGCGCTCGGCACCGAGGCTGTCGGTGGCGATTCGCCACCCGTCGTTCTCGGCGCCAATCATCGCACTGGCCGGAACGCGCACATCGCTGAAGAACACCTCGTTGAAGTCGCTGGTGCCCGTCATCTCACGCAGAGGGCGGGTTTCAATACCGGGGAGCGACATGTCAAGCGCGAACGCGCTGATACCTGCTTGCTTCACGACGTTCGGATCGGTGCGAGCCAGCAAGTACCCCATGTCCGAGCGGTAGGCATTCGTGCTCCACACCTTCTGGCCGTTCACCACGTACACGTCGCCATCGCGTACTGCGGTGGTGCGCATGGACGCGAGGTCGCTACCAGCGTCCGGTTCGCTGAACAACTGGCACCACACATGCTCGTAGCTGCGGATCGCCGGCAGGTAGATGCCGCATTGTTCGGGTGTGCCGAAGTTGATCAGCGCGTGTGATGCCAGCGAGCCGGCGCCGACCGGGGTAGGAGCGCGCTTACGTGCGAACTCGTCGCTGACGATGAACTCCTCGTCGCTGTGATGGTGGGGGTTGCCCCCGTACTGCTGGGGCCAGTCGGCGCCGTAGAAGCCTTGTGCGTACAAGTCGCGGCTCCAGGCCCGGAACTGCGCGTCCTCCTCATCGTTCTCCGGTGCGCGGGTGCCCGTGCGAAACGGCAGATCCGGTGCGTTCTCGTCCAGGAAGGCGCGTACCCGTGAGCGGAACGAGTCAGCGTTGAACTCGGCCATCTTCTAACCCCCATGATCAGCGACCCGCTGAGACTAACGTCAACGGCATGTTCAATCTCAAAGGAAAGGCCGTCGTAGTGACCGGTGCCGGCCGCGGAATTGGCACCGGCATTTCTCGGGCGATGGCCACGTGTGGTGCCGATGTAGTGCTGGCCGGCCGCTCGGCGGCGCCGCTGGAGGTGATGGCGAATGAGGTGCGTTCGCTTGGAGTGCGCGCGATCACCGTGCCCACCGACATCACCGACCAGGCGCAGGTCGACGCGCTCGTGCGTGTCGCTCTCGAGGAGTTCGGGCGCATCGACGCGTGGGTCAACAACGCCGGCAGCGCGAACGCAGCTGACGTCGGCCCGCTCATCGACCTGACGCCCGACCGCTTCGACAACGTCGTCGATCTGAACCTGAAGTGGACGTTCTTCTGCGCCCAAGCAGCGGCTCGGGTGATGATCGCCCAGGGTGGGGGCAGCATCATCAACATCTCCTCGCGCAGCGGCTCGCAGCCAAACCCAATGACCGGTCAGTACGGCGCAGCGAAGGCAGGTATCGAGAACCTCACCGCGACGATGGCGGTCGAGTGGGGGCACCATGGCATCCGCGTCAACGCGATCGCTCCCGGGTTGGTGCCCACGGAGGACAGCCTCACGACAGGGTCGATGTCGAAACCCAGTCGAGTCGCCCGCCAGATAGAGAATGTCCCGCTCCGTCGGCTCGGAACGGTTGACGACATCGGTGCGGCCTGTGCGTTCCTGGCCAGCGACGAGGCCGGCTGGATCACGGGCGAGACGATCCAGATCACCGGCGGTAGCCGTATCCCCGTTGGCTATCTCACCTACATGCACAAGATCACCGAGGAGCTGAAGGGCTGACCCCCCTCGGCACCCCCCGTGCCCTTTCCTCCAGCGTTTGAAGGCGTAATCGCACGACGTGCGGTTACGCCTTCAAACGCTGAGTTGGGGTGGGCCGGGGTGACTCGGGGTGACGTGGGTCAGGTCGTGGCGGCGCGGCGGGCGCGGGCGACCTGGCGGCTGTGGGCTTTGGCGCCACCGAGTTCGGCGTGGAGCGCAAGCAGCCGCATGGTCCAGTCGGTGAGACCGTATTCGCTGGTGATGCCGATGCCACCGGTGACCTGGTGTGTGTTGTCGTAGGTCTCGCGAGCGGTCATGCAGGCGAACGTGGCGGCCGACGCAGTGATGAACTCGTCGTTGCTGAACCACGCGCCGCGGCGTCCGAGCCAACGGGTGGCCATCGCCATCGAGTGGGAACGGGCGAGGCGGTGCTGCACCGCTTGGAACGAACCGATCGGACGACCGAACTGATGACGATCGGTGACGTGTTGGGCTGCGAAGGCGACCGCGGCGAGTGCCATCGACGAGGTCTCGACGGCGATGCCGACCTGCCACGCGCGGCGCAATGCGTCGCCACTGCCTTCGCCGAGTGATTCACCGCGGATCACGCGCACGCGGCCCATCGGATACGGCGTGCGCGACGCAACGGGGGAAACCTCGACATCGTCGGCCGACGCAACGTGGGCCTCATCGCCGTCGAGTACGAGGTATGCCTCACAGTGTCCGGCGTAGCGCACGAGCGACGACGGCCCAGCCACCAGGCCGACCGTCGCCGGGAGGTCGTGGGCGCCAGCGAGCGGCGCCACCAGCACGCGGGCGACGACTGGGCCGCACACGACCGCCTCGGCAGCACGTTCGGCGACGAGCACGGCCTCGATCGGGCCAGCGCTACGCAGCACATCGAGGTACCCGTCGGCATCCAGTCGTGCCAGCAGTTCGGTATCGACGGCGACATCTCGCGGTCGACCGGTGAACATCGCCTTGGCAATGTCGTCGAGCATCACCTGATCCGGGCTGAGTTCGAGATCCATGTCAGCGGCTCCGGGGAAGATCGAGGGTGAGGCGGGCGATGAGGTCGAGCTGCACCTCGTAGGCGCCGGCAGCGATCATGCTGCTGGTGCCGGTGACCACTTGCCGGTCGGCCTCCGAACCGGCGGCGAGCGCCTGATCGCCGAGGATCTGTTGGCACGCCCACTCGACCTCGCGCTCCATCGGCCCGGTGATCGAGCGCGACACCGACGCGAGCGGTCGGGCGCCGTACGGGTCGCGGATTCGTTCGGCGACCGCCACGTAGTTCAGTGAGCGCGCCGCCTCGCACCATGCGTAGGCGGTGCCGATTGTCTCCTCCAGACCGTGATCGTCGCTATCAATGCCGAGGTCGTCAGCATCGGCCACGGTGGCATCGAGCACGGCCAGCGCGTGAACGTGGCGGGCGATGCCGACGCGTTCGTTGGCCAGGATGCTGCGCACGATGTCCCACCCGCGGTTCTCCTCGCCGATCCGGTTGGTCACTGGCACGACCACGTCGGTGAAGTGCATCTCGTGGATGAGGTGGTGGGCAAACGGGTTGGGAATCTCGCGTACTTCGACGCCGGGGGAGCGCATGTCGACCATCAAGATGGTGATGCCCTCGCGCTTACCGACGTCGGGGTCGGTGCGCACCAGCAGGAAGCACCACTCGGCTGCGTGTGCGTAGGACGTCCACACCTTCTGGCCGTTGACGATGTACGAATCGCCGTCGCGTGCTGCGCGGCAACGAAGTGCCGCTAGGTCGCTGCCGGCGTCGGGTTCGCTGAAGCCTTGGCACCAGTTGACCTCACCCCGGGTAATGGGGGGCAGATGCTGTGCCTGCTGTTCAGCGGTGCCGAAGGCCATCAGCGCCGGCCCGATCCAGTTGGTGTTCATGTACTGGCCGCCACGTGGCTCGCCGGCAGCCCAGGTTTCCTCGCTGATCACCAGCTGTTCCCATGGTGAGGCGTCGCGTCCGCCATAGGCGATCGGCCAATGCGGGGTGAGAAACCCTTCCTCGCCGAGCGCCGCACAGAACGCCTTCACCGCGTCGATGTCTGCCTGCGTGGGCATATCGCGATCGTCGAGTGTCCAGCCCGGCCGCATGTGTCGCGCCATGCTGTCGCGCAACGCAGCGCGGAACGTCGATTCATCTTCTGACCAGTTCAGGTCCATTCGCCAACCCCCATGTTCTCGGGACGAATGTAGACCGCCGGGGTCGGGTCAGCGGATTCCGATGCGTGCCGCTGCGGCTGTTACGAGTTCGATCGCGGCGGATGCGTCGAACGGAGCGGACTCGGGTGCTTGCACGCCGATGCTGGCGGTGGCGTCGCGTCCACGACGATTGATCGGGGCGGCGACGCAGTTCGACGGGTCGGATGCGTGCCCGCGACGCCTGGCAGCGGCAACGGCGGCAGGTTCGCCGACACTGCGAGGGCAGCCGGCGAGGATGGCAATACCGAACGCTGACTCGAGGATCGCCCGACGGAAGCCCGGTGGATAGCTGAGGTGGACGTTCGTGCCGACTGGTTCCACCGTCGCGAGGAACACGACGTCGTCCCCGTCGGCGATGGTGAGCACAGCGGTGCAATCGAGTGCGTCCGCGAGGCGGGTGAGTTCGGGCATCGCCGACTCGAGCACGTTGCTGGCGACACCGCGCACGAGGTCGAGCACGCCCGGGCCGATGCGGAACGTGCCGTCGTCGTCGCGCACCACCAATCGGCGGCGGCTGAGCGTGCGTAACAGTCGGTAGGCGATGGGGCGGGCGATGGCGAGCTCGCCGGCGATCTGCGCCGGAGTCAGCGATGAGCGTGCTCCGCCCAACAGCTCCAGCACCGCAAGGCCGCGCTCAAGGGTCTGCGACACCTCACCCTGTTCGAACTCCACTCCAGCGGCCATGCCCCGTCCATCGTACGCTCTGGTCGTTCGGCCAAACTTGGGGCCAGCAGGCCTTGTTCGATAGTCGGACAGTGTGTACTATAATCGGACGGACGGCGACTCGTTCGCTCTCCCGTAGTAGTTGGAGCACAGCAGTTGGAACAGCAACCGACCGTCGACATGGGCGCACCGCTCGCAGGTATGCGCATCATCGACCTGACGAACGTCGTCATGGGGCCGTACTGCACGCAGGTGCTCGGCGATTACGGCGCCGATGTGATCAAGGTCGAGCCGCCCACTGGCGACACCACCCGCCAGATCCCACCGATGCGCAATGTCGGGATGGGCTGCATGTTCCTGCACCTCAATCGCAACAAGCGCAGTGTGCAACTCGATCTGAAGAACCCCGAGGCCGTGGAGGCACTCGTGGAGATCGCCGCTGGAGTGGACGCGATCGTGTGCAACGTGCGCCCGGCTGCGATGGGTCGCCTCGGTATCACCTACGAACGACTGTCGGAGAAGAACCCTGGGCTGATCTGGCTGAGCCTCGTCGGCTTCGGCAGCGACGGCCCGTACGCCGGCCGACCCGCGTACGACGATCTGATCCAGGGCCTCACCGCGATGCCCTCGCTGCTGGTGTCGGCCGGTTCTGGTCATCCGCACTACGTGCCGCTGTCGTTCAACGATCGTGCCGTCGGCCTGCACGCGGCGATCGCCCTGTTGGCCGCCGTCCAGCAGCGTCAGCGCACCGGCGTCGGCCAAGTGGTGGAAGTGCCGATGTACGAGACGATGGTGCAGTTCACCGTCGGCGACCACATGGGCGGCCAGACGTTCGAACCGCCGAACGGCCCCCCCGGCTACCAGCGCACGCTCACACCCGAGCGTCGTCCGTACCCCACCACCGACGGCCACGTCTGCGCGATCATCTACACGGATCGACACTGGCAGTCGTTCTTCGAACTGACTGGTCAGGGCGATCGCTTCGCCACTGATGGGCGCGTGAACAGCCTGCTCGCCCGCACCACACACGCCAAGGACCTCTACGCGGAAGTGGGCGAGGTGCTGCGCACCAACACCACGGCGTTCTGGCTCGACGCGTTCAACACGGCCGACATCCCGGCCACTCCGCTGCACACGCTCGACTCGGTGTTCCACGACCCGCACCTCGTTGCCACCGACACGTTCCACGTGGTCGAGCATCCCACCGAGGGCACGATGCGCGAGATCGCGATGCCGACGACATGGTCGAAGTGGGAACCCGAACCCAATCGCCCTGCACCACTGCTCGGCCAGCACACCGCAGAGGTGCTGCGCGAAGCGGGTGTCGCCGACGATCTGATCCAACGACTGACACCGAAGCAACCTGATCCCAAGTGAAGGACTGAGTCATGACCACCACCCACTACGACACTCCTGTTCTCATCGCCGGCGGCGGCCCGGTGGGCATGTCGCTCGCACTCGACCTGAACCACATGGGCACCGCGTGCCTGGTGGCCGAACAGGACGCGGGTACCGCACTCGTGCTGCTGGCCAAGGCCGGCACGCTGAACGAGCGCACGATGGAGTACTGCCGTCGTTGGGGTCTGGTGGACAAGGTTGCCGAAGTCTTCCCGCCCGACCTGGCGCGCGACACCGTCTACTGCACGGCGCTCGATGGTCATGTGCTGGGACGCAGTGTCATCCCCTCGGCGAACAATCGTGGCACCCCGATGGTGGGCCCGGAGATGCTGCGCCGCTGTCCGCAGCACCTGTTCGATCCGATCCTGGCGAACGCCGCGATCGCCAGCGAGCATGCCACGGTGCGTTACGGACTGCGCTTCGACTCGTTCACGCAGGACGCCGATGGTGTCACCTCGCTGCTCACCGATACCGTTACGGGCGAGCAGGTGACAGTGCGTTCGCAGTACCTCGTGGGCTGTGACGGCGCGGGTAGTCAGGTGCGCAAGACACTCGGCGTGGAGTTCGAGTTGATCACGCAGATGGACTTCTCGCTCAGCGCGATGATCAAGTTCGACGACGCCGAGCTGTACAAGTACATCCCCGAGTGCGAGCGGATGATGTTCATCGGCGCCGAGGGCACGTGGGCGAACATGACCGCGGTCGACGGCCACGGTCTGTGGCGCTTCACGGTTGTGGGGAACGAGGAAGCGCTCGACCCGGCAACGTTCGACATCAACCCGATCGTTCGTCGCGCGCTCGGCGACACCGGCATTCAATATGAGGTGATGCGTCTGGTGCCGTGGCGTCGCGCGCAGATGCTCGCCAAGTCGTATGCGCTGGGGCGCGTGGTGCTGGCCGGCGACACGGTGCACACGACATCGCCCACCGGTGGTCACGGCGTGAACACCGGTATCGGCGACGCCACCGACGCGAGCTGGATGCTCAGCGCACTCGTCGCTGGCTGGGGTGGGCAGGGACTGCTCAACGCCTACACCGCCGAGCGCCGCCAGGTCGGCTGGCGCAACTTCGGCAACTCCACGCAGAACTACAAGGTGTGGGTTGGCGCCGGTATGACCAACGTGCTGGCGCACGGCCCCAAGGGCGATGCTGCTCGCACGAACATCGGCAACATGCTCACCGTCGGGCTGCACCAGGAATGGTTCTCGCAGGGTATTGGCATGGGCTATCGCTACGAGGGTTCGCCGATCATCGTCCCCGACGGCACCCCCGAGCCGGCTGACGAGCCGAGCAACTACCAGCCCACCGCCCGCCCCGGGCACCGTGCACCGCACGCCTGGCTGGCCGATGGCCGCTCAATGCTGGATCTGTTCGGGAAGGGCTTCGTGCTGCTGGACTTTGGTGCCGCTGCTGCGGATGTGCAAGCGCTGACTGCGGCTGCGGCTGCCGCCGGTGTGCCGCTGACGGTCGAGGTGATCGACCAGCCGGAGATCGCCGGACAGTACGGCCAGGTGCTGGTGCTCGTGCGTCCCGACGGTCAGGTGGCATGGCGTGCGGCGACGGCGCCAGCCGATGCCAAGCACTTGTTCGACGTGGTACGCGGCGCAGCGGCCTAAAGTCGCCAAGTGGACTGGCAGCACATCATCTACAACGTCGGCAACGGCGTTGCTCACATCGTCCTGAACCGACCCGAGAAGCTGAATGCACTCGGGATCGGTCCAGGTTCGAACCGTCAGGAACTGATCGATGCACTCGAACTGGCCGACCGCGACGACGAGGTGGGCTCCATCCTCGTCAGCGCGGCCGGTCGGGCGTTCTGCGCCGGCGGCGACCTTGTCGGGGTCGCTCCGGCGGAGAACGCGTTCGAGCACTCCCTGTTCATCGAGCAGTTGGCCGCGGCCAACGCTCGGGTGCGGGCCATCCACAAACCGATCGTTGCCGCAGTGCACGGGATGTGCATGGGCTCTGGCCTCGGGCTGCTGGCACAGTTCGACTTCGTGATTGCGGCCGACGACTGTCGCTTCGGTCTTGTGGAAGGTCGTATCGGTCACCCCGGTGCCACCGAGATCGTGCCGATCGTCGGCCCCGCGTGGGCCAAGTTTCTGATGTTGACCGGTGAGATCATCAACGCCGCACGTGCGGAGAAGATCGGTCTCGTGCTCAGCACCGAACCTGCCGACGAGTTGCTGGAACGATGCGCCGAACTGGCCCGTCGGCTGGCGCGGATGCCACGTGAGGCCACGGTGCTCAACAAGGCAACGATCAACGGCGTCGCCGACGCGATGGGCCGCAAAGTCGGCACAGCGATCGGCCGCGCGCACGATGTGGCCACTCGCGAGATGTCGCGGATGGCCAAGAGCCCCGATGGCCGACTGTTCGACGACATCCTGCGCATGGACGGTATGGATGCCTTGAAGCAGGCGCGCGACCAGCAGTTCAAAGGGTCCTGGCTGCGGCCCTGAGGGTAGGGTGACGAAGTCATCAACCAGGGTCCCAAGGGGTAGTTCGTGAACGAAGTTCTCATCATCGACACGGTCCGCACAGCGGTCGGCCGCCGCAACGGCACGCTGGCCCGCACCTCGGCCAACGATCTGTTGGGCGCCGCGCAGAAGGCCGTCGTCGAGCGCACCGGCATCGATGCCACCCTCGTCGACCAAGTCGTCGGCGGCTGTATCCAGCAGATCGGCGCGCAGAGCGGGAACGTCACCCGCAATGCATGGCTGACGGCAGGACTGCCGCTGCAGGTACCGGCCAGCACCATCAACGTGCAGTGCGGCTCCTCCCAGCAGGCGACGCTGATGGCCCAGGGTCTCATCGGCTCGGGTATGGCCGGCCTCGCCGTTACCTGTGGTGTCGAGACAATGTCGTTGATCCCGATGGGATCGTCCGCTGCTAACCCCGACTTCGGTCTGCCGCGCGGTGGCAGCTACGCCGACGTCTACGAGCCCACCACCCAGTTCGAGGGCGCCGACCGGATCGCTCACAAGTACGCCATCAGCCGCCGTGACACCGAAGAGTTCGGTGTGCTCTCGCAACAGCGGGCACTCGCCGCGTGGGCCGAGGATCGTTACGCCGGGCAGATCGCCCCAGTCACCGTGCCGGTGTTCGACGAGAATGGTCAGCAGACCGGTACCAAGGTGTTCGATCGCGATGAGTGCATGCGCGAGAGCACGGCCGAGGGTCTGGCCAAGCTGCGCACCAACCGCCCCGACGGCGACGCCGTGCACACGGCGGGTACGTCGTCGCAGATCTCCGATGGCGCCGCAGCGATGTTGCTCGCTTCGCCGCAGCGTGCCGCCGAGTTGGGCTTGAAGGCCCGGGCGCGCATCGTGACGTCGGTTCTCGTCGGCTGCGATCCGGTGCTGATGCTCGAAGGTCCGATCCCGGCCACCGAGGCGCTGCTGGCACGCTCGGGTCTCTCGCTCGCCGACATCGACGTGTTCGAGGTCAACGAAGCCTTTGCCTCGGTCGTGCTCGCCTGGCAGAAGACCGTCGGCGCCGATATGGCCAAGGTGAACCCGAACGGCGGTGCGATCGCCCTCGGCCACCCGCTCGGCGGTACCGGCGTGATTCTGCTGACGAAGGCGCTCGGTGAGCTCGAGCGCACTGGTGGTCGCTACGCGTTGGTGTCGATGTGTTGTGGCGGTGGCTTGGGTACCGGCACCATCATCGAACGCCTCGACTGAGTCGACCGGTTTCGGCATCGCCCATGCGCATCGGCATCGTCTCCGACATCCACGCGAACGCGCTGGGCCTTTCCGTCGCGCTCGAACGTATGGGTGATGTCGACCTGCTGCTGTGCGCAGGCGACATGGTGGAGGAGTTTCGCTTTTCCGGCGAGGCACTGCAGTTGCTGCGTGATCACCATGCGGTGTGCGTACTGGGGAACCACGACATCGGGCTGTTATCGCCGCACGGCGAGCGCGCTCGCAGCGGCGGGCATGTCGACCCCGAAATGGTGAAATGGCTGGCAGCCCAGCCCAAGACGGTCGAACTCGACGTGGACGGCAAGCGGCTGTTGATGACTCACGCCAGTCCGATCGAACCGCACACGCAATACGTCTTCCCACATTCGCCCGAGCTCAAGAGGATGCGCGCCATCGAGGTGGACTACATCGTCCTCGGCCACACTCACGCGCAGATGAGTCACCGCGCCGGCCGAGCACTGGTCATCAACCCCGGCTCTGTCGGCCAGGCACGCGATCACACGAACGGTAAACAGTTGTCGTACGCGGTCCTCGACACCGCGACCGACGATGTGGTGTTCGACAACTACCTCACCAGCTGACCGGACGCGCGTGCGGTTTGAGTGGCGCGTTTCCGGGCGCGGCTGCCGGACAGGCAGGATGGATGCATGACCAACTCCACGGAGCTCGAGCGCGTGCTATCGCTCCTCGACGTCGAGGAGATCGATCGCGATCTCTACCGCGCCCGCAACCCAGAGCACCCGCCGTCGTTGTACGGCGGCCAGGTGGCGGCTCAGGCCCTGCGTGCTGCAGCTGCCACCGTGGACGCGGATCGAGCCGTGCACAGCGCCCACGGCTATTTCCTGCGCGCTGGTGTGTCGCACCGCCCCACCGTGCTGATCGTGCACCGCGACCGTGATGGCCGCTCCTACTCCCACCGTCGTGTCGAGGCGATACAGGACGGCGAGGTCATCTTCAGCCTGTCGTCCTCGTTCCACGTTCCTGAAGTTGGCCCAGAGATGGAGGCGCCGCTGGAGCGCACGCGGATGTGGGACTTCGATGAGCTGGTGCCGGCCGGGATCGGGCAGGGCAACCCCAACCATCTCGACGTGTTTGAGCTGAGGGTGGCCAAGCTGATGCCTCACGCGCTCACGCCGCCGGGGTTGGGTCGCTGCCCGTCCAACTTCTGGGTGCGACCCAAGGGCGTCGTCGGCGACGACCCGGTGGTGAACGCTTGCATGCTGATGTTCATGTCCGACATGGGCAGCGCGTTCGCCGAGCTCGACCTCCCCAATCAGCCCTTCGGTGGCGGGCCGACCCTGGACCACTCGGTCTGGTTTCATCGCCCGGCAAAGGTCGACCAGTGGTTGCTACTGCAACTCGATCCGCTGGTTGCCACCGGCGGCCGCGGTCTCTATCACGGTGGCTTGTTCGATGAGTCGGGTGTGCGCGTTGCGTCGCTGACTCAGGAGATCGTCGTGCGTGAAACCGACCCTCGGCATCTGCAGCGTGTGGCGGCCGAGTGGGAGCAGTGGCGGTTGCGTACCAGCTGAGTGAGCAAGCTGGGGCGAAGTCCGTTCAGCGTGCCAACAGCACGCGCTCGATGAACCGTGCCTGAGTCTCGACGAGTATGTCGGGGGTCGGCTGGTACTCGGTGCCCTTGCCCTCGTTGGGGTAGTGCTCGAGCAGTGCGGCGAGCATGATTCCGGTCGCCCGTCGTGACAGTCGATAGTCGCGCGGTGGACCAAACAGTTCGCGTACGGCGCCACCCAACTCGTTGACGATCACCCGGCTGGGTGCCAAGACAGCCATCTCCACCGGGAACCCTTCGGTCCAGGCGCGCAATACTCCGCTGTAGCGCTCGTGCTGCGCGAGGAAGTGGAGTAACCAGGCGCGCAGTCGGGCCGGGTCGGGGCGCTCGCCGAAACCGGCCAGCTCGCCGAATGGGCCGGCCATCGCTGCCGCGCACTCGTTGGCCAGGGCCGTGATCAGTTGCAGCTTGTCGTCGAAGTAGCGGTAGAACGTGCCGCGAGCGACGCCCGCCTCGGTGACGATCTGGTCGACGTTGGCAACGTCGTAGCCGACCTCGGAGAAGACGCTCGCCGCTGCATCGAGCAGGCCGCGCACGGTGTTCGTCGCTTGTGGGCTGAGCCCGGCGAAGGGATCGGTGGCGACGATCTGGTCGGGATCGGGGAGTGTGGAGAGTGGCCCGACGGTGTGGACCGACATCGCAGTGATGCGAGCCGTGTCGCTACCGTCGATCGACCTCGGGCCGGCGATGAGCACCTCGCGCGGCGTGTCGGGGAACATCGCCAACTGCAGTGCCACGGCCAGGCTGTCGAGCAGTTCGGCGTCAGTGATTCCCGGTCGGTACACGTGGCGGATGTAGTTGTAACGATTTGCCAGCGCGAGCACGAAGTTCGCCAACGTGCGCGCCTCCGCGGTGCTGAGGCCGCCTTGTTCCAGCGCGGTACTGAAACGTGCGTTGTGGCCGGCCACGAACTGGGCGAGCAGTGGCCGCAAGGGGTTCTTCGGTGAGTTGACGTTGGCCCACTCGATGAACATGGCGGCGTAGCGGTCGAACACCCACGACCATTCACCCAGCCACCAATGCAGGTTGTCGAAACCCTCGGCGTTGGGGCCGAGTGCGCCGAGTCGCCGGGTGACGCGCATGATCGCGGTTCCCGCTGACTCCATCAGTTCGAGAAAGATCGCTTCCTTGCTCTCGAAGTACTGGTAGAGCGTGGCGCGCGAGGTGGCAGCACCCGCCGCGATGTCTTCCATCGAGGTGCCGTGGAAGCCGCTCTCCTTGAAGCGGATGAGGGCGGTGTCGAGGATCTGCTGGCGGGTGCGCGCGCCGCGCGAGCCGATCACCGGACTGCTGGGGCCGTAACTGGTGCGACGTACGTTGGTACCTGCCATTGTGGCCCCCTCCCCCTGCTGTTCGGCGACGCCGATCCCGCGATCTTCTGACGTCCGTGTCAGACTACATCCCGTCGTCATCGCGTGATGACACCACTGATCTGGTCACAGTGTTCGCCTTGGGGGCTACATGACGTTCCAACCGCTGCCGATGGTCACCGACGACAACGCGCCCTTCTGGGAGGGAGGCGAGGTCGGCGAACTGCGGATCAACCGCTGCCGTGAGTGCCGCACTTGGTTTCACCCGCCTGCGCCGGTGTGTCCGGAGTGTGTGTCGATGAACGTCGGCCCCGAGGTCGCGTCCGGACGCGCCAAGGTGGCCGCCTACACGATCAACGTGCAGGCGTGGTCGCCCGAGTTGGAGGTGCCGTACGTGCTGGCGTACGTGGAACTCGATGATCAGCCCGATGTGCGGTTGACGACGCGGTTGATCGACTGTGCCCCAGAGGATGTGCGCGTCGGCATGCCTGTCGAAGTCACGTTCCAGGCCGCCGACGACATCTGGCTGCCCCTGTTCCGCCCTGTGAAGGAGAACTCATGAGCATTCCCGCACGAACTCCGGTGATCGGCGAACGCAACGCCGTCATCTCCGGTATCGGCCAGTCGGCCGTTGGGCGCAAGCTCGGCCGCACCGGTATCTCGCTCACGGTGGAGGCTGCGCTTGCGGCGATCGCCGATGCTGGACTCACGCGTGATGACATCGACGGCGTGGCGTCGTATCCCGGTGCGATGGACGCGTCGCCTGGAATGGCGCCCACCGGTGTGCCCGAACTGAAGGACGCTCTGCGGCTGAAGGTGAACTGGTTCTCCGGTGGTGGCGAGGTGCCGGCGCAGCTCGGTGCCGTGTTCAACGCCGTCGCCGCCGTCTCGTGCGGCCTGGCCAACCACGTGCTCGTCTTCCGCACCGTCAACGAATCGACAGCGCAGACCGCCGGTCGCCGTGCCAGCGTCGTCGGTTCGGGAGGCAGCCGGATTGGTGGCGCGATGCAATATCTCGTCCCATTCCATGCCGTGTCGGCTGCGAACTGGGTGGGTATGTACGCCCAGCGCTACATGCACGAGTACGGCCTGCAACGCGAGCACCTCGGCCAGATCGCGCTCAACGCCCGTCGTCATGCCGCATTGAACCCGCGGGCGATCTTTCGCGACCCGCTGACCATGGACGATTACATGAATGCCCGCATGGTCTCGTGGCCGCTCGGTCTGTACGACTGCGATATTCCCTGCGACGGTTCGGTAGCGCTGATCGTGTCCCGCGCGGATGCGGCACCCGACCTCAAGCAGGTCGTGCGCATCGAATCGATCGGTTCGGCACTGCACGGTCGCGACAGCTGGGACCAGCGTGAGGATCTCACCACCATGGCCAGTCACGATGCCGCGAAGATGATGTGGTCGCGCACTGATCTGAAGCCCACCGACGTGGACTCCGCGCATCTGTACGACGGGTTCTCGTACCTGTGCATGCAGTGGCTGGAGGCGCTGGGCTTCTTCCCCAAGGGTGAGGCTGCAGGCTTCCTCGAGGGTGGCGAGTCGCGTATCGGCCTCGGGGGCGAACTGCCGTTGAACACCAACGGCGGCCAGTTGTCGGCCGGTCGTTTGCACGGCTACGGCTACTTGCACGAGGCATGCGTACAGCTGCGTGGCGAGGGTGGCGATCGTCAGGTGCAGGGTGCCGAAGTGTCGGTCGTCGGTGCTGGCGGCGGCCCACTCGGTGGCTGCATCTTGCTCACCAAGGACCGCTGAACATGCCCGACGACGACGCCAAGATCATTGCCTGGTTGGAAGGGCTGCTCGGTGGCAAGGTCGTCTCCTGGTCGCGTCAGCCACGTTGGCGGCCGATGTGGTTCGTCGACATCGAACGCAACGGCGTCGTCGAACGCGTCGTCGAACGCGTCGTCGTGCGCGGCGAGCGCAGCGACTCGGTGCAGCAGTTCCCCCTCGATCACGAGATGCGCTTCCAGCAGGTGCTCGAAGCACAGGGAATCGCCGTGCCCCACGTCTACGGCTGGTGCGACGAACCCCGCGCCTATGCGATGGCGGCAGTACCGGGGCAGCCCGATTTCAAGGGCACTCCTCCGGCCGAACGGGCCGTGATCGTGGACGAGTATCTGCAGGAGCTCGCGCGTCTCCACACGTTGCCGCTGCAGCCGTTCATCGATGCCGGCATCACCCGCGGCGACTCGCCGGCCGACGCCGCGCACGTGGGCATCCGTCAGTTCGTGCGCGTGTTCCGCCAGATCAAGGTGCGCCCCGATCCGCTGATGGAGTTCGTGCTCGGCTGGCTCGATCGCCACCCGCTGCCGCCGTCGGAGCGTGAGGCGCCAGTGGTGTGGGACTCCGGTCAGTTCCACCACATCGATGGGCACTTCACCGCCGTGATGGACGTCGAACTTGGTCACCTCGGCGACCCGATGATGGATCTTGCGGCGTGGCGGATGCGCGACACCGTCATCCCCTTCGGCGACTTCAACGCGTTGTTCGACCGTTACGCAGAACTGACCGGCGCTCCGGTCGACATGGCCGCGATCCAGTACCACCACTTGTTCTTCACGCTCACGAACACGTTGTCGTTCCACCGGGCGTTGGCCCAGCCGATTCCCGCCACCGACTACATGACGTACGCCCAGTGGGTCAGCGAGACCAACCTGCACACGATCGAGACGATGGCCGAGTACCTCGGGATCACACTCGAAGACGTCGAGATCCCCGAGGCCCTCTCCACGCCCGTGTCCGCGCCGCACGAACACCTGTCGCGTTCGCTGCAGTCGATCAAGGTTGACGACCCATTCGTGGCATACCAGGTGCGCATCGCGTTCAGGCTCGCCCGCCACCTCGAGCGCTTCAACCAGATCGGCGGCGAGGTGCTCGAGCACGATCGGGCCGATATCGAGGCGATCATCGGCAAGAACGCGCCGCACAGCTGGGACGAGTGCGAGGCACTGCTGGAGGAGTTCGTGCTCGCCGACAACGGCGCGCACGATCTCGAACTGGTCAAACTGTTCAACCGGCGCTGGCGCCGTTACAAGGCGCTGATGGGCCCCGCTGGTTCGGCGATGGCCGCCCACCATGTGATGCAGCCGCTGGGTACGTCACTCTTGCCGTGACTCAGCTGTTGAGGCCGTCCACCCAGGTTTGCAGGCGGCCCCACAGCAGTTCACGAGTGGGGGCGAAGTTGTGCATGTGCGCCATCTGCGGGAACCGGGCGAGCACGACTTCAGGCGCCGACTTGTAGGCCATCGGCTCGCGGTCAGGGTCGACGATGACATCCTGAACACCCATGCCGAGGAATACCGGGACATTGATCGCCGCGGCCTCGGTGGCAACTGCTCCTGGCGCCACGCCGAGGATTGCGCACGCAGGTGTGGTGGCCGAGCGCCATACGGGTAGCGGACCACCCGAGATCGCGTCCATGTCCTGGCGCACGATGTCGCGCGGCTCGTCATCGTGGTGGAACGCCCAGGTCCACATGTGTTCCTCATCGCTGACAGCGCTGGCCAGGTCGTCGGTGTTGCTGACCGCCATCAGCGCTTCCATGACCTCCGGGTTGAGGATGATCGGTGCGTGCGGAAAACTGCTGCGCACCATCCACGGCATCTGCAGGTTGGGCGTTCCCGGCCGCGACGGTACGGACGTGTGTACAGCGCTGTAGCCGAGGATTGCCACGGCGTCGAAGCTGCGCAGTTGGCCTTGATGGACCACGAGGAAGCAGCCGCCCATCGACTGCCCGATACCGATGGTGTACGGCCGCTCGATGACCGGCAGATCGCCGAGCGAGCCTGCCGCAAGCTTGGCCACGACATGGTTGACCGCGGCCTGGTTCGCGCGTGAGATCTGCTCCATCGTCAGGAGGTCCGGATCGAACAGGGTGGAGTCGCCCACGTGCAAGTGGTCGATGGCAACGAACACCCAGCCGCGGTCGGTGTGATACGCGGCCTGGCCACCGGCGGGCCAGTCGGGTAGATCCATTGCGTAGTAACCGCGGCCGTAGCCACCGCCCGGGAAGCCGAACGCAACGACCGGTCGTGCCGCCAGCGTGGAAGCCGACGGCAGGTGGACCGTCACCGCGAGTTCAGCAGGTCCGCCGACGCCTGCCTCGGTGGTGACGTCAATACGCAACTGAATGGTGGTTCCCATATGCACTGCCCCCCGGTGTTCGTGTGCGGTTGCGAGCATGACACATTCGTCAACTAACTTCGTCCACCGGAGAAGGAGGCTGTGATGACCATCGAACGTTTCCCGGTCGAAGAAGGCCACATCATGTTGTTCGCCCGCGCGATCGGCGACACGAATCCGGTCTACAGCGACCCAGACTGCGCTGCGGCGAGGGAACTGGGCGGGATCATCGCGTCGCCGACGTTTGTGGCCGGTGGCTCCCAGTTCGACGACGACGTCGCCGTGCGTCCGAAGATCGGCCAGCCGTGGTTCGGCTCGGGCCGCACTCCCAGCGGATTCAACCGCGAGGCGGCCGGCCTGCTGCACGCCGAACAGCACTTCGAATATCACCGCCCACTGCTCGCGGGCGAGGTGCTCACCACCGTGTTCCGTGAAGGTGAGCGCTGGGAGAAGACCAACCGCAGCGGTGGCACCCTCAAGTTCGAGGAGTCCGTCACCGAGTACCGCGTGAAGGCCACCAACGAGTTGGTCGTCACAGCGCGCATGATCAAGGTCATGCCGCCCAAGAAGGAGAGCTGAGATGGCATTGAACGCATCCACGCTGAAGGTTGGCGATACGCGCACCGACGTGCTCGTCGACAACCTCACCCGCACCCAGATCGTGCAGTACGCAGGTGTGTCGGGCGACTACAACCCGCTGCACTCCGATGAGGTGTACACCACGCAGGTCGCCGGCTACCCGTCGGTGTTCGCCCACGGCATGCTCACCATGGGTATCACCGGCAAGCTGCTCACCGACTGGGTCGGCGATGGCCGGCTCACCAAGTTCGGCGTGCGCTTCAGCACCCAGGTGTGGCCCGGCGACACGCTCACCGGCACTGCCACCATCGCCGCGATCCGTGAAGAGGGTGGCCAGTGGTTCGCCGACCTCACCGTCGAGACGGTGAACCAGGACGGCAAGTCGGTCGTCTCCGGCACCGCGACGGCGCGGCTCGACGCGTGAGCGAACTTGACGGGGTATTCGCGCGGCTGCAGCGGTTGGAAGATCTGCAGGCGATCCACCAGTTGTTCATCGACTACGGCCGCAACCTCGACCAGGGCAACTGGGCCGAGTACGCAACCCTGTTCGCCGATGATGGCGAAGTGCTGCTTGGGCCGATGGGTCGCGCGCAGGGTCCGGACAACATCCGTGCGCTGATGGAGGGTCTGCTGGGCGACAAGATCGGCGAGACGATCCACATCATCTCCAGCCCGGCCGTCGTGCTGGATGGCGACACCGCCACCTCCGAGGTGATGTGGACTGTGCTGCATCGCATGGAGGACGGCTCACCCAGACTCACCGCCTGCGGCCGGCACAAGGATCAGTTGGTGCGTCAGCGCGGCGAGTGGAAGATCCGCAAGCGCCGCGGCTTCGTCGATCTCCCGAGCACGATGACCCCCTGAGGTCAGCGAAACGGCCGTTCGGCGCGCAGTTTCGGTTCCACGTCGCGGGGGGTACCGCACGTGTGCGGTCAAGCCCGCGACATGAAGGGCAGTTCAGCCGATCATGACGGAGCCGTCGGTGGTGCCGTCGATGATCACCTTGCGATGGTGGATGCGCCACTTGCCGTCGATCAGTTTGTAGCGGTCGACGTAGCGGCCCCAGTGGTCGAGACCGATGCGGGTGATGACCAGGAAGTACAGGCGCCCGGTGGCGTTCTGCTCGTCGACGAGTTCGATCTTGTGCGTGGCGCCAAAGTGGCGCACGTAGCTGGGTGTCGCGCCGGTGAGCTTGGTGCGTGCACCGGTGAAGATCCCGCTGATCTCCGCCTTGCCGGTGTAGGTGCGGTCGGGGAGCTCCATCACCGAGTCCTCGGCGAAGACCTCCATGAGCGGCTCGAACCGCCCGGCGTCCCCGTTGCTGTTGTACGTGGTGGCGACATCACGAATGCATTCGCGCGCCACGACTTCCCAGATCTCCATGACCCCTCCAACGCCCCACATTGACTACATCGTCAAGTCCACACGAGACTAACGCTGAACATTCACGACCAAGGAGACATACGTGCAGATCAACGGCTTGCGGGCAATGATCGTCGGCGGCGCATCGGGCATGGCCCGGGCTACGGCCGAACGCATCGCCAACGGAGGCGGCAAGGTCGCCATCCTCGACCGCGCTGGCAGCGCAGGCGCAGACGTCGCCAAGGAACTCGGCGGAGCGTACTTCGAGACCAACATCCTCGACTTCGAGGGCACTGAGGGTGTCATCGCTGACGCCGTTGCGTGGCTCGGTGGCCTTGATGCGGTCGTCACCACCGCTGGTGGCGGTACCGGCAAGCGCACGCTCACCAAGGACGGCCCGCACCCGCTCGACGAGTTCCGTGCGGTGGTCGACCTCAACCTGACCGCCACATTCAACATCAACCGTCTCGCCGCCTGGCACATGAGCAAGAACGAGCCCAACGAGGACGAGGAGCGCGGCGTGATCATCAACACCGCCTCGATCGCCGCCTTCGAGGGGCAGATCGGTCAGATCGCCTACACCGCATCGAAGGCCGGCGTCGCCGGCATGTGCCTGACGATGGCCCGCGATCTCGGCTCATTCGGCATCCGCGTGAACGCGATTGCGCCGAGCTTGTTCGACACGGGTGCCACCGCTGGTATCCCCAGCGAGTTCTCGGCCATGCTGGTCAAGGACGCCGCGTTCCCCAAGCGCATGGGCAAGCCCGACGAGTACGGCCGCCTTGCCGTCGCGATCATCGAGAACCCGATGCTGAACGGCAGTTGTATCCGTCTCGACGCCGGGCAGCGCTTCGCGCCCAAGTGACCTGAATTGAACTGACGCTGCCGTGGTGGGCGCGGGTCAGACGCCTTGCGTCTTGGCTCGCGCCACCACGGCGCTCATGTTCTCGTTCAGCGTGTCGCTGCCGACGCCATGGAACCCGCCCTCGCGGGCGATCTCCATGTGCCGATGGTGTGCCTGCTGCACGGGCAGTGCGCCGGTCTCGTCCCAGTCGCGACGCATCGTGGCGACCATCGCGGCCGGCTGTTCGGCGATCGCCTGCGCAAGCGTGAGGGCGAACTCCAGCAGCGCTTCGGGCGGCACCACGTGGTTGACCAGGCCGATGCGCAGCGCAGTCTCGGCGTCGACAAAGTTGCCGGTGAGGCTCATCTCGCGGGCTTTGGCCATGCCCACTCGCCGGGGCAACTCCACCAGCACCGGGCCGGGGTACACGCCCACGCGCAGGTGGGTGTCGGCGAACGCGGCGGCCGTGGAGGCGACGATGAAGTCGCACGCCAACGCAACCTCGAACCCGCCGGTGACCGCTGGGCCGTTGACGGCGGCGATGACCGGCACCTGGCTGGCCGTCACCGATGCGATGAACGGCGGCAGGTCCATCAGTTTGTCGGTGCCGAGGTTGCGCAGGTCGAGGCCGGCGCAGAACGCCGTGCCGTTGCCAGTGAGGACGATGCACTTCGCGTCCTGACAGTCAGCCATCGCGGCCACGAGCGCGGAGGCGAGCTCAACGTTCACCGCGTTGCGCGCGGCAGGTCGGTTGAGGGTGATGATCGCGACGTCGCCGTGACGTTCGATCAGTACTACGGGTTCGCCTGGCATGCAGCGATTCTGACAGATGTGTCAAACTGGCACCGGGTTGAACGACAGGGGAGTGACATGGCAGGTTCGCGTCCGTTGCGAGTGGGCATCATCGGTGTCGGTTGGGGTTCGGTCGTGCAGACGCCCGCGTTCCGGATGGTGCCGCAGTTCGAGGTGACGGCGTTGTGTTCGCGCAACCCCGAGCGGGTGTCGGCCGCTGGTCAGAAGTTGGGTATCGATGACGTCAGCACCGACTGGCGCACCTTCGTGGAACGCGACGACCTCGACGTCATCTCCATCGCCACCCCGGTCGATCTGCATCTTGAGATGACGCTGGCCGCGATCGCTGCCGGTAAGCACGTGCTGGTGGAGAAGCCGGTGGGTGTCAACGCGGAGGAGACCGGTCGGATGCTCGCGGCAGCGCAGGCCGCAGGTGTGCAACACGCAGTGTGTTTCGAGTCGCGCTGGGAGCCTGCGCGCTATGCGGTCTGGAAGTCGGTGCGCAGTGGCTTCCTCGGCGACCCGTACCTCGTACTTGCTCGTACCGGCGCCGATTATTGGCACCCCACACGGGGTGTACAGAGCGAGTGGATGTACCGCACGGCCGAGGGCGGCGGGTACTTGATGGGTATGGGTTCGCACGATCTGGACTACACGTGCGCGTTGTTCGGCGAGCCCGCGGCGGTGTGCGCCGACCTGCGCAACAGCGTGCCGCAGCGTCCGCGTGCCGACGGTTCGATGCTCGACGTCGATGCCGACGACTCGTCGGTGTTGTTGCTCCGCATGCAGAACGGTATGACCGTCAACATCGCCACCACCGCCATTGCACTGGGCGGCAGCTTCCGCGCCTTCGATGCGTTCGGCAGCGCTGGCTCGTTGTCCATCAACAGTGGCGTGATGGGCAACACGGACACGGTCGTGACGGCGTCGTCGGCAGCAACTGGAACCACCGACGTGTTGCCGTCGGTGCATCGAGCCGCCGCCAGCGGTAGTGAGCCGCCCGCTCGTCGAGCGGGGCCGTCGATTCTGTCGCTCGCATTGATGTTGGAGGACTGGCTGCCGGCGTTCGAGGGGAAGCCCGCCGATGTGCCGACCCTCGTGGACGGTCACCGGGTCGCGCGCATCATCGACGCCGCCCGCGCCAGCGCCGCCGGTGCCGGCTGGGTCAGCCTGTAACTGCCCGCGCCGATTCGTTCTCGGAAGCCGCAGTCCCGGGTTCCGGGACTCCTTCTTCCCAGAAGCCGGGTTGGGACTGATTCTTCCCAGAAGCCGTGCTCAGGGCATTGCGGCAGCGAGGACGCCGACATCGCCCAACGAGCGCAGCAGGTCGTTCAAGTGTGTGCACGTGGACGTGCCGCGCAGATCGGTGCGTACGAGCGTGCGGATGTGGGTTGTGGGGTGGCCGATCAGCTTCCATGCGCTTGCGGCAGCCACCGGGCACTCCACCCACGGCAACACTCGTGGGATTGCATCGCAGGTGCGGACGATGAGGTCGTCGGTCGCCACGGTGGCCGTGACGGTGTACTCGTGGAGCACGGACTCGTTGCCATCGAGGTCGACATAGGTGTCGCGGAACATCGCTTGCACCAGCAACTCGTCGGCCGTCACCCCAGGGGAGACGTCGACGAGGCGACGGCGGCGCATCGCGCCGACACCCAACGGGCCGATCTCGTGCCAACCCAGTGAATCATCGGCCGCCTCGACGCGGGTCGCAGGTGGTCCCACCGGGATCGGGATCGCGCCACGCTCTCGAAACGACACCAGCATCGTGCCGTCACTGCGCCACCCGGAGCAGATATCGGCTTTCACTCCGGGGCCGCCGGCGTTCTTGGGCATCGAATCGCTGTACAAGTAGGCGTAGCCGGAGATGATCGCCGCCACTGGCAGGTCGTCGAGCAGCAGTGCCAGCGGGGTCGAGGCCGCCACGTCGTCGGGGAGCGCTCGGCCCAATGCCTCACGGAAACCCGGTCCGGTGACCAGGCCCAGCAACGCCTGGGCGCTGGGGCGATCGGGGGATGTGCGCAGCATCTCCAGCGTGCGCAGTGGTGATGTGCTCGCCGCAAGCGTGGCACTGTCGATGACCTCGGTACTGGCGCCCGTCTCGGGGCCGTGCAGGGTGCGCAGATCGCGGGCTGCTCCGTTGAGGTGCAGCGAGTCGCGCTCGACCCGCATATCGATGTGACTGGTGCGGCGCACCGACCCCGGACGGCGAGCAATCGTTCCCGTGGTGGGCTTGGCCATCGCGCTGGGATAGAGGCGCCACTGATCCGAGTTGCTCGTGTTTGACATCGTCGTCAAGAATAGGCAGCTATGCATTTGGCATCACTGGTCGAGATGGTCGAGTCCGGATTCGACGAGCGCGTGTTGCTCGGCAGCGTCACGGCTCCAGTTACTGGAACTGACTTCGGGCGCATGGTCCGATCCGGAGCGTCCACCCTCCCGGGTTACACGTCGCTGGTCTACGCAGGCGAGAACCACCCGCTCCTGCCCGTTGCGTTGTTCAGCGCCGCGTGGGCCGGTATCCCGTTCGTGCCGGTCAACTACCGCCTTGAGGATGCGCACCTGATCTCGCTCATCAACCGTCAGCCCGGAGCGCTTGTGCTGGCCGATGAGCACACCGCTGCCCGTCTCGGCGGTATCGCCGAGCCGGTGCAGTTGTTCGACGAATGGCTGGTCAACTTGCCCGCCGAGGCGCCGGCCATCGACCCGCCGTTCGACGACGACGAGATTGCCGTGGTGCTCTACACGAGTGGCACCACCTCCGAGCCGAAGGCCGCCCTGTTGCGCCACCGTCACCTCATGGCCTACCTGCTCGGCAGCGTCGAGTTCGGCGGCGCCGGTGAGGACGAAGCTGTGCTCGTCTCGGTGCCGCCGTATCACGTTGCCGGTGTCGCCAACATGCTGTCGAATACGTTCTCCGGTCGCCGTCTGGTGTATCTGCGCCACTTCGAAGCCACCACGTGGCTGAACACCGTGCGCGCCGAAGCGGTCACCCACGCGATGGTGGTGCCCACGATGTTGGCCCGTATCGTCGAGGCACTCGAGGGTGCCGACGCAGGGGTGCCGTCGCTGCGGTCACTGTCGTACGGCGGCTCGAAGGTCAGCGAGCGCGTGCTCACATCGGCGCTGCTGGCATTCCCGAACACCGGCTTCGTCAACGCCTATGGCCTCACCGAGACTGCTTCCACCATTGCCGTGCTCGGCCCCGACGACCACCGCGCTGCGATCAGCAGCGACGACCCGGCGATCAAGCGCCGTCTGTCGTCCGCCGGCCAGGTGCTGCCGACGATCGAGGTGGAGATCCGCGACGATATGGAACAGCTCGTGGCCGCGGGCGAGACCGGCATGATCTACCTGCGCGGCGAGCAGATCTCCGGCGAGTACGCGTCGGGCAGCGTGCTCGACAGCGATGGCTGGTTCTGCACCCGCGACCGCGGCTCGCTGGACGCCGAGGGCTACCTGTTCATCGAAGGCCGCGCCGACGACACCATCATCCGCGGCGGCGAGAACATTGCCCCGGCGGAGATTGAGACCGTGTTGCTCGCTCACCCGGCGGTGCAGGAGGCCTGCGTGGTCGGTATCCCCGACGATGTGTGGGGTCAGCGCATCGTGTCGGCAGTCGTGCTGCGCCCGGGCCAGACAGTCGACGTCGAGGCCCTGCGAGATTACGTACGTCACGAGTTGCGTGGATCCAAGACTCCGGACACGATTGTGTTCCGAGATTCGCTGCCCCACACCGACACCGGCAAGATGCTGCGTCGAGTGGTGCTCACCGAACTCACCCAGTCCCTCGGTCAGTCCTGACCCAAACCGCTTTTCGGCACCTACAGGAGATTACGAAGATGTCCCTCACCATCAAGGCTGGCTCCCGTCTCTACGGAGCCACCAGCACCACCGAACTCATCGTGGTGAAGACCCCGAGCGCCGAGCTCGACCTCACCATCGGCGGCCAGCCGGCACTGCTCGATGCCTCTGGTCGCACCGGGGCCACCGACATCGCCGAAGGCCATGGCGGCGGCGCTGCCATGGGCAAGCGCTACGTCGACTCGTCGGGTGGCGTTGAGCTGCTGTGCACCAAAGCCGGCGAGGGTCTTCCCGCCGTGGCCGGAGAAGTGCTGCAGCTCAAGGACGCCAAGCCGCTGCCCGCCAGCGACTGAGTGTCGGCGAGCGACCCTGCTGGGTCGTTCAGTCGACGATCTCGTCGACCAGCCCCCATCGCAGTGCGGTGGGGGCGTCGATCGTTTTGGCAGTGAGTGCGAGTAGCGCGGTGCGCTGACGGCCGATCCGGCGGGGGAGGCTCACCGTGCCGCCGGCACCGGGAACCAGTCCGAGCGACACCTCGGGCAGTGCGATGTGTGTATCGGGCCGGGCCAGCACACGGCCAGCGAAGGCGGCCATCTCGATACCGCCACCGAATGCCGCACCGTGCAGGTGCACCACCATCCGGTCGCGCAATCGGTGCATCAGCCGGGCGGGGCTACGTGACAGCCGTGTGTGGTGCGCCGTGGCCGGGTCGAGTCGAGATCCGAACTCGCCGAGGTCGCCTCCGCTGCAGAACGCGATGCCGGTGCCGCAGAGATGAACGGTGCTGATCGATTCATCGATCACCGCGAGTTGCAGCGCTGCAGTGAGTTCGTCGCGCATGCGGGTGGAGATTGCGTTGCGCCGTCCGGGACGGTTGAGCGTGATGGTCAGCACGTCGCCCTCCCGGTCCAGATTCACCGCGTCGCCGTTGTCAGTGGAGGGGGCATGCGAGGCGGCAGCACGCCAGGTGGCGAACTCGGGCCCGGCCTGCAAGGTGGAGTACACGGCCGACTCCGCAGCCAATCCGGCTTCGACATCTGCCCACGGCGACGAGCGCAGCAGTACTGCGAGCGCGGTTGCTGCCAGCGGGGCCGCGTGGATAGCGTGTCGAGCCAACTCGAGATCTTCCTCGTGCAGCACCATGTCTGCCTGTGTCGGCCCACGTCGATCATCCGTGCGGGCGGCGATGACCACGACAGGAAGCGCCCCCGGGGAGGCGATCGATGATGGTGAACCCGTGACGATCACGGCGGTCACGCCATCGATGCCGCCGACAGATTCGTCGGCGTACGGGGAGCGTACGAACTCGTCGTATTCGCGAGGGGAGAGCGTCAGCTGGGCGATGCCACAGCGTACGCGGTCCGCGTCAGCTGCGGCGGGGTGACTTCGGTACGAGCACCTTTGAGTTCGGCTTCTTCGCGGAGCTGCTGCGTCGAACGGGCAGCCGCGGCACCTCGCCGTCGTAGTAGTCGATCAGCTGATCGCCGGTGGCTTCGATCATGTAGGTCATCTGCTGCTGCCAGTGGCGTCGCGCGCCGCCGGCGTCGCCAGCTTCGATGAGGCTGATCAGCTTGGTGTACGACCGGGCGGCGCGTTGCATGAGCTCCTGGCTGGCATCGCGGGCTCCGAGTGCATAGCGGCTCTCGACCAACTGGTGCAGCAACTGCGAGAACAGCGACAGCGTGGTGTTGCGGCCGCGCTCGAGCAGCAGCGTGTGGAAGCGACTGGCAGCGATCGCGAACGCCGCCTGATCGTTCTGCTCGGCTGCGGTGCGAGCCGCCTCCCCGGCATCCTGTAAGAGAGCAAGGTCGTCGGCATCGTGGGCGGTGGCCAGCCATGCAGCCAGCTCGGGCTCGATCAGCAGGCGGGCCGAGTCGAGATCAGCAAACGTGGTAGCGCGCATCTGGAGCGCTCCGGCGAAGGACTCGGAAAGCCGTGACAGGTCGGGCATGGTGACGGTGCCGCCACCACCGCGCCCGCGTTTGATGTGGATCAGACCCTGCGACTCAAGCACGCGTAGCGCCTCGCGCAGCGTCGTGCGCGCGATACCGAACTGTTCGGTGAGCTCCTCCTCTGTGGGCAGCTTGGTGCCGACCGGGAGCTCGCCACGCACGATTCTGTGACGTAGCAACGCAGCGACGGCCTCGCCGGTCTTGTGCTTCCGTCCCTCTGCTGCGCCTGCAGCCATCGTCGTGCCCTCGCTCCCGGTGTGGTTCGCCGATAGTAGAGCGTCGAAGGCAGTCCGGCGTGCTTGGGCGTCAGTATCCTGCCAACGCCATGACGACACCGACCGAGAACATCGCGACCGCTGAGCGGCAGAAGAACCCGATGCTCCCGGTGTTCCTCACCGTGTTCATCGACCTGGTCGGGTTCAGCATCCTGATTCCGATCTTCCCGTTGTTGATCAACAACACCCCGTTCCGTGTGACCCCGGCCGACTGGAGTGCACGCGACGGATTGATCATGTTGGGCTTCCTGCAGGCCGTGTACCCGCTGTGCACATTCTTCGCCGCCCCGATCCTCGGCCAGTTGTCCGACCGCTTCGGTCGCCGGCCGGTGCTTGCGTTCTCCATCGCCGGAACGGCAATCGGCTACGCGATCTTCGCGTTGGGCATCAGCAGCGCCTCAATCCCGATGCTGTTTCTTGGTCGGGCCATCGACGGCTTCACCGGGGGCAACATCGCAGTGGCCCAGGCTGCGGTGGGCGACGTCAGCACCGACAAGAACCGGGCCAAGAACTTCGGTCTGATCGGGGCCGCGTTCGGCCTCGGCTTCATCATCGGGCCGTACTTGGGCGGTCGCCTCAGCGCCCCGCATCGCAGCTTTTACCATCTGTTCACCACACCTGGTTGGTTCTCTGCCACCACCCCGTTCTGGTTCGCGGCCGGTCTCTGTGTCGTCAACTGCGTGATGGTCATCACTCGTTTCCCGGAGACAATCCACCACAAGGACCACGACAAGCGGATCCAGTTGGGCACGTCAGCGCGCAACGTCGTCCGGGGCTTCACATCCGCTCGTCTGCGCGTACCGCTTGCCGCGTCGTTCCTGTTCAACGCAGGGTTCACGTTCTTCACCACGTTCTTCGGTGTGTACCTGGCCCGCAGATTCGGCTTCACCCAGGCCAGCACGGGCGACTACTTCGCGCTGGTCGGCTTTGCCATCGCGATCACGCAGGTGGTGCTGGTGCAGCGGGTCGCGTCGCGGTTGGCCGACTACCAGGTGCTGCGTTTCGCGTTCTTCGGTCTCGCGCTGACGATGTCGGGGTACTTCCTCGCCAACACGCAATGGCAGTTGTACGCGATCATCCCCGTGTTCACGGTGTTCAACGGACTGTCGATGGCCAACCAGTCCAGCCTGATCTCGCGTTCGGCCGAGCCCGGTCGCCAGGGTGAAGCGATGGGCATCTCCAGCAGCGTGATGAACCTGGCCCAGGTGCCCGCCAGCATCCTGGTGGGATACGTCACCGGTTCGGTCACCTCGAACACGCCATTAGTGGTGTCGTGTGCATGTATCGCTGCTGCTGGGGTCGTGTTCCTGCTTGCCTTCCGGCCCACGTTCGTCGGCCACGGCAAGCCGGTGGCGGTCTCCAGCGCTCACTGACCCGAGGGCGCCAGGTTCTGTTTGAAATGGGGCTGAAATGGTCTGTTCACTACTGTGCTGCCATGACCATTGACTCGTTCCGCGCGTTCAGCGCCAACACGTCCGGTGAAGGTGTCGATCGCGGCGTCGTCACCATGACCAAGGATGAACTGCCCGCCGACGGTGTGCTCGTCGAAGTGCACTACTCCAGCGTGAACTACAAGGACGGCCTGGCCTCCACGCCCGCCGGCAAAGTGGCGCGTGTTTCGCCGATGGTGCCCGGTATCGACCTCGCCGGTGTGTTGCTCGAAGCTGCCGGTGATCTGCCCGCCGGTACCGAGATCATCGCCCACGGCTACGACATCGGTGTCGCCCAGCACGGTGGGTTCGCCCAGTACGCCCGAATCAAGCCCGAGTGGATCGTGCCGCTCCCCGCTGGTCTCTCCACCCGGGAAGCGATGATCATCGGCACCGCCGGCTTCACCGCCGCGATGTCGGTCATCGCGCTGCAGCACTACGGCATCACTCCGGCCAACGGCCCGGTGCTCGTCACCGGCGCCACGGGTGGCGTTGGCAGCACTGCGGTGGCGATGCTCGCCGGTCTCGGGTTCGAGGTCGTCGCCAGCACCGGTAAGCCCGCCGAATCTGGCTGGCTCACCGAACTGGGAGCGTCCTCGATCATCGACCGTGCCACGCTCGCCGAGCCGGGTAAGCGCCCGCTGGAGGGCACTGTGTGGGCTGCTGCGGTCGACTGCGTCGGGGGGGTGCCGCTGGCCAACGTGCTGAAGAAGATTCACTACGGCGGCGCGGTCGCGGCCTCGGGTCTCACCGCCGGCAGCGAGCTGCCCACCACGGTGTTGCCGTTCATTCTCCGCGGCGTGTCGCTGCTGGGTATCGACTCGGTGATGGCGCCCATCGCTCAGCGTCGCCAGATCTGGGGCCGCATCGCCACCGACCTCAAGCCGGCCGGCCTCGCGTCCATCGGCCACGACGTGTCGCTCGACGAACTCGATGGCGTGCTCACCGGCATCCTCGCCGGCGAGGCCAAGGGTCGCAGCGTCGTCGACCTGCGGAAGTAGGCGCCGTGAGCACGATGCCGCATCAGACAGTGGGTGTTGCGCCGGGTGCCCCGGTGCAGCTGAACCACGTCGCCTACATCACCACCGACACGGCGGCAACGGCCGAGTTCTACACCAAGGTGCTGGGTATGGACTTCGTCGCCGCGGTGATGGACGACGCGATCCCGAGCACCGGCGATCCGGTGCCGTACTTCCATTCGTTCTTCCGGATGAAGAGCGGGGAGACGGTGGCGTTCTTCGAGGCCCCGGAACTTCCGGAGCAGTCGGCGGCAGCACATCCGGCGCACAACATCTTCAACCACCTGGCACTCGAGGTGGAATCGCCCGCCGTGGTGGATGCATGGCGCGACTGGATCGTCTCACAGGGCGTGGAGGTGATCGGGCCGGTTGACCACAAGATCATCTACTCGATCTACTTCTACGATCCCAACGGCATCCGCCTCGAGCTCACCACCCCGCTGGATCCCACCTGGAATGACCACGGCGATGAGGCGCAGGCCTCGCTCGCTGAGTGGGAACAGGTGAAGGCAACGGCGCGGGCAACCGGCCAGGACATGGTCGACGTGCTGGCCGAACTCACCAGCCAGCGCAGCCACCGGCGCAACTGACCCGCGAACCATGCACGCACCGAGCACCACTGACGGCGAGAGGCACTGATGGACCTGGCATTCTCGAAAGAGGACAACGACTTCCGCGAGGAAGTGCGCACCTGGATGACGGAGAACGCTCCGCGTGAGCGGCGTCCCCGCGACCTGGTTGCGATGCGCGAGTTCGACCTGGCGTGGCAGCGCAAGCAGTTCGCAGCAGGGTGGGCAGGTATCGGCTGGCCCGAGCAGTTCGGTGGCCGCGAGTTGCCGCTCACCCAGCAGTTGATCTGGTACGAGGAGTACGCCCGCACCAGCTTGCCGCCCATCGACGCCCGCTTCGTGGGTCTGGCCCACGCCGGCCCGACGCTGATGGTGCGTGCCACGCCCGAACATCAAGCGTTCCACCTGCCCAAGATCCTTGCCGGCGAGGTGGTGTGGTGCCAGGGGTTCAGCGAGCCCGAAGCCGGCAGCGACCTCGCCTCGTTGAAGACCAAGGCCATCGTTGACGGCGATCACCTGGTCGTCACCGGTCAGAAGATCTGGACCAGCTTCGGGCCCGTCGCCGACTATCAGGAACTACTCGTGCGCACCGACTTCGATGTGCCCAAGCACAAGGGCATCACCTGGGTGATCTGCGATATGAAGTCACCCGGGATCGAGGCGCGGGCGATCAAGACGATCGAAGGCGGTCAGGAGTTCGCCGAGGTGTTCTACGACGAGGTGCGGATCCCGATCAGCAACGTCGTCGGCGGCATCAACAACGGCTGGAGCGTGGCGATGTCCACCCTGTCGTTCGAGCGCGGCACGGCCTTCACCGTCAGCCAGGTGCAGTTGTCCACCAGCGTCGAGCGGCTGATCGAGATGGCCAAGAGCCGCACGAGCGTCAACGGTAGGCCGGTGATCGAGGACGAGGCATTGGCCAAGAAGTTGGCCCGTGCTCGCGCCGACGTGGCGGCACTGCGCTCGCTCACCTACTTGAACATCTCGCGCAACGCCCGCGCCGATCAGCCTGGTCCCGAAGGGTCGATGTTGAAACTGCAGGACGCGGATCTCACCAAGCGTGTGTACAAACTGGCGCTGGAAGTGCTCGGCACCCGTTCGCTGGCCAACCCGCACGAGGAGGACGACAGCTACTGGGTGGACCGCCACCTGCTGTCGTACTCGTCATCGATCGGTGGCGGGACGTCCGAGATCCAACGCAACATCATCGCTGAGCGCGTGCTCGGCCTTCCCCGGTAACGGCGAGAACGAAGCACAGACATGGACCTCACCACTTCACCTGAACAGGACGAGATCATCTCGTCGTCCGCAGCGTTTCTGCGCGACCGCATGCCGATCACCCGCATCCGCGCGCTGTTCGACGAGCCGTCGAACGTTGACGATGGTGCCTGGAATGGCGCTGCCGAACTCGGTTGGTTCTTCCTCGGACTGCCCGAGGCCAATGGCGGCGTCGGCTTCGGCCTCGCCGATGAGGTGCACCTGTTCCGCGAGATCGGTCGCGGCCTGGCCACCGGCCCGTTCCTGTCGACCGTGCTGGCGGCGCGTGTCGCCGCGTTCGCCGGTGACGCCGCGCTCGCCGAGGCGATCGGTGGCGGTCAGCGCGTCGGAATCGTCATCCCTGGTTCGTCCACGCTGATCGGCGCCGATGGCTCGCTGACCGGCCCGCTACAACTGCTGGACTGCGAGGCCGACGGCCTGGCATTGGCAGTCGCTCCGGATCAGGCCGCGCTCGTGCGCGTGTCCGACCTCACCGGCGTGGCGCCGGTCGCCTGCATCGACCCCGGTGTGCGCCTGTGCCGCGCCGATGCAGCGGGTGTCGCTCCCATCGCTCGGGTCACCGCCGATGTCGATCCCGTCCAGCGTCGCGGCCACGTGCTCGCAGCAGCAATGCTCGTCGGCATCAACGAAGCGGTGCGCGACCTGTCGGCCGAACATGCCAAGAGTCGTGTTCAGTTCGACAAGCCGATCGGCGTCAACCAGGCGATCAAGCACCCGTGCGCCGATATGGCCGTGCGTGCCCAGTTGGGCTACGCGCAGTCGATCTTCGCCGCGGTTGCCAACGACGAAGGCCGCGAGGATGCCGACTATCACGCGATCAGCGCCCATCTCGCCGCTGGTGAGTACGCCGACCTCAGCGCCGCCGCCACTGTGCAGATCATGGGTGGCATGGGGTTCACGTTCGAACACGATGCCCACCTGTACTGCAAGCGGGCCTTCGTGCTCGGCCAGTTGTTCGGTGGCACATCCACTCAGTTGGGTCGTCTGCTCGACCTGCCCTCCGCCCGCTAGGAACCAGACATGACCGTCGACATCGAACGCAATCTCCTTGGTGCCCGCACCGCCGCCCACGCCAAGGTCGAGATCTACTCCGGCGTGGCCCGTCTGGCCCGCACGGTGTGGGGTGCGGAGCAGAAGATCAAGGGCACCCAGCCCAAGACCGCAGTGATGATCTGTCACCCGACAGCGAACTTCCTCGGCCACTACGCACTCCCCGGTCTGGCCGAGCGGGGCCTCGGTGCGGTGGGCTTCACCACTCGCTACGTGGGAAACGACACATCGTTGATCATGGAGAACTGTCTGCTCGACATGGGCACGATGGTCGACCATCTCTACGAGAGCGGCTACGAGAAGGTCGTCCTGGTGGGCAACAGCGGTGGCGCCTCGATCGTGCCCTTCTACCAAGCGCAGGCGCTGAACCCATCGATCACCAAGCCGGTGGATCTCACCACCGCCGGCCTCCGCCCGGTCGATGCCGTGGTGTTGTTCAACGCGCACCCATCGCGTGCGCGTCTGTGCACCGAATGGCTCGACCCGGCGATCCGCGACGAGGCCAACCCGTTCGATCGCGACCCTGCGCTCGACATGTTCAACCCGGCCAACACGGCGCCGTTCAGTGCCGAGTTCATCGCCACCTACCGCGCTGCCCAATTCGCCCGTAACCGCCGCATCTCCGCGTGGGCCGAGCAGCGGTTGGCCGAGATCACGGCACCTGGTCATTTCCCACAGGGGCTCGACGACCTTGCCTTCGTCGTCCAGGGCACTGCAGCCGACCTGCGCTTCCTCGATGGCAACATCGACCCCAGCGATCGCGAGATCGGTGTCACGCTGTGGGGCAGCCCGCAGGTGGCCAACTACATGCCCGCTGGCATCACCCGCGTCACCACATTGCGCGCCTGGCTGAACCAATGGTCGCTCGATCACACGAACGCAGACTCGCTGCGCTGGTTGCCGCAGATCACTACGCCACTCCAGGTGGTCCTGGGTACCGCCGACCCGACGGTGCTGCCGGCCATGGCCCAGCAGATGTACGACCACGCCACGGCTTCGACTCGCCGCGAACTGAAGTACGTCAAGGGTGCGACCCACTACTTCGAGAACCAGCCCGAGTTACTGACCGAAGCCCTCGATGCGGTGGCCGCGTTCATCCACGACGTCTGCGGCTGAGCGCGCACCTGGCCGGGGTCCGCGCCGACAATGTCACACACGACATACAACACGCGCGTGCGAAACCGCTCGTTTGGTGGTTGAGTATTCGACGGCTACCCGGGTAGGGCGGTGAGCGGTTTCCCTCGGGCGGCCTGGCGGTTCGACTCCGCGCTTGGCCACCAGCGCATCGCGGCGTCGGCCGCGTCACCCCTCATCCGGCTCGTTCCGGGCAGTTGCCGCCTCGGAATCCGGGACTGGAACCTCCCAGAAGCCTGGGTGGGAGCATTTCTTCCCAGAATCCGTCGACGGTTGTGTACCGGAACGAAGGGCAGATGACACTCCTGTTAGATTGCAGAACGCAGGAACCGGGAGGGATTTGTGGTCGATCACGCGCGCGCCGTCGAGTGGAGTACCTCCACGCCTGCGCCGCCGACTGCGCCGAATGGGTCGTTCGCTGCGCCGGACAGTCCGGTGTTACTGGTCGGCGCCGAACCATGGTGGGAGACGAACGGTCTCCTCGTGGCGATCGATGATGCCGGGTGGTCGTGGCTCGGTGCTGCCGACACCGCCCGTGCTCGCTGGCTGGCATCTATTCGCCGCGTGTCGCTGGTGGTGGTCGGCGGCGAAGCGTCCATGCGCTGGGATGTCGTGCGCGATCTGCGGTCGGTCACGATGGTGCCGATCATCGTGCTCAGCGAAGATCCCACCGAGACTGCACCGCTGATTGCCGCTGGCGTCGACGGTGTGCTGGCGGCTGGTGATGCTGGCGACGCAATGTTCGCCCAGTTGCTGGCGTTGCTGCGTCGCGCTGACCACCGTCGCAGCGCCGGCACCCGCTATCTGCGCGCCGGTGAACTTGTCGTCGACCTCTGGACGCAGTCGGCCGCGCTGGCGGCCGCCGAGATCGGTCTGTCACCCACCGAGTACGCGCTGTTGACGTTCCTGATGACCCGTCCCGACGTGGCCGTTCCGAACGCGACGATTGTGCGGCGCGTGTGGGAGTGGATGCCCAGCGACGGACGCAACGCACTACGCATCATCGTCAATCGTCTGCGTCGCAAGTTGAGTGACGACCCTCGCGCTCCCACGTACATCGCGTCGGTGCGCGGTATCGGGTATCGCTTCGTCGCGAGTGTCACCGAGGTGGCCGACGCGTCGGCACAGAACCCTGACCACACCGATGTCACGCCGTTGCTGCAGTCGTTGGCCACACTCGCCGACGAACTGCACGACACGGTGACGGTGGAGGCCGCTGGCGCCCACCTGCTGTCGGTGGTCGAGGCTGCCGGGCTCGCCGACGGCATCGGTCTGTTCCGCAGCGACGGCGCCACGATGCGGCTCGTCGGTTCGCTGAACATGCCCGAGGCGTGGGTCGAGCGTGTGGCTGAGGGCGTGCCGCTCGACCCGTCGTTCGCCAGCGCGCACAGCATGATGTCGGGTCAGGTCGTGCAGTTTGCCGACGTTCGCACCGTCTCTGGCTCGTTCGAAGGCACCGCTCGGCAACTGGCCGCAGATGGATTCCGTGCGTGCCATTTCGTTCCCATTGCTCACGGTGGTGAAGCATGGGGTCACCTCGGCCTGGTGCGCCGATCGAGCCAACCACTCGACGTCGTCGCCATGGCCTATCTCGGAGCGTTGTGCTCCGTGTTCCTCCTGCATGTCCAGTCCCGCTGCAACCCCTGACACCTTGAACCCCTGAGGCCCGATGAACATCGCTTCCTTCCTGCGTCTCTCCGCGCAGTGTCACCCCCAACGTCCGGCCCTCACCTGGCGTGGCACCACACTCGACTACCGCGAGTTCGATCGTCAGACGGCAGCGTTTGCGGAATGGCTGCATGAGATCGGTGCCGCACCGCATCAGCGCATCGTGCTGTACCTCGACAACCGACCCGAGTTGATGGTCGCGATGTTCGGTGCGTTCCGCGCCGGTGCCACGGTGGTGCCGGTCAACTCGCGTCTCACGGTCGACGAGCTGTCGTTCCTCGTGGAGGACTGTGAGGCGCGGGTGCTGATCACTGACGCCGCACATGTCGAGGTGGCCCGCGCCAGTGCCGCGCCATACACGGTGGTGAAGGTCGCCGGTGAGGATCTCGACGAGGTGCTCGCCCGACCCGTCGTGAACTTCGAGCCGACCGACGTGGCCCCCGATTCGACTGCGTGGATCTTCTACACCTCGGGGACCACGGGTCGGCCGAAGGGTGCCGAACTCTCGCACGCAGTGCTGAACTTCGTGACGGTGTCGTGGCTGGCCGACCTCACCCCGATGGACGAGACCGACGTGACATTGCATGCTGCTCCGCTGAGCCACGGTGCCGGTTTCCATGCCATCGCGGCGACGGCTCGCGCCGCGCACCAGATCATTCCCGACGCGTTGAGCTTCGACCCCAAGGCGATTCTGCAGCTGATCAACGATGTCGGTGTCACCAACACGTGGCTGGTGCCCACCCAGATCGTGATGCTCACTGAAGCGGCCCCGGCAGATGTGTCGTTGCCCACGCTGCAGTACGTCGTGTACGGCGGGGCGCCGATCACACCGGCGGCGATGCAGCGGGCGCTCGACACGTTCGGCCCCGTGTTCGTGCAGCTCTACGGTCAGGGCGAGACGCCGATGACCGCCACGGTGATGCGTCGACAGGACCACACACCCGACATGCTTGGCAGCGCCGGTCGCCCACGTCCTGGTATCGAAGTGCGCATCGTGGACTCCGAGGGCAACACGTGCGCCCCCGATGTGCCGGGTGAGCTGGTCGTCGCTGGCGCCTCGGTGATGACCGGCTACTGGAAGCGCCCCGAGGCGACGGTGGAGACCATCAAGGACGGCTGGTTGTACACGGGCGATCTCGGCCGGATGTCCGCCGATGGTGTCGTCTGGTTGCTCGACCGGGCGAAGGACATGATCATCAGCGGCGGCTCGAACGTCTATGCGGTGGAGGTCGAGCATGTGCTCACCCAGCACCCGAGCGTCAAGGAGGTCGCGGTGATCGGCATTCCCGACGATCTGTGGGGCGAACTCGTGGTGGCCGTGGTCGTACCGCAGGATGGCGCCTCAGCCGGAGCCGACGCCAGTGGCCTGACTGCGTTCGCTCGTGAGACGCTCGCCGGCTACAAGATTCCGCGTCGCTACATCACCACCGACGCCTTGCCGCGCAACGCCTACGGCAAGGTACTCAAGCGCGAACTGCGCCGAGCGGTCGCTGACGGCGAACTGACCTGACCCCATACCAACGTCGGCGTTCAGGTCCGGACAGGTCTCACCTGAACGCCGACTTGGGGGGGCGAGTTAGGCGACGAGCGCGGCGGGCTCGCCGACCTCGGGGAACAGTTCCAGGAACGCACCGCGGGTGATGCGGTAGGTGGTGGCTGCACCGACACCGTCGAACAGGTGGTGCAGCGTCTCCTGGGTGTGGCCGAAGGTGCCTTCCATGTGCGGATAATCGCTGCCGAACATCACGTTCTGGTAGCCCATCGCGGTGCACGCAGCGATCGCCGTCTCATCGTGCTGGAAGCTGGCGTAGACCTGGCTGAACAGGATCTCCTTGGGCGACCGGCTCAGCTTGGGGCGCACCATCATCTGGTGCTGGCGGTACCCCTCCATCATCCGGTCGGCCAGGAACGGCACCCACGTGGCGCCGCCTTCGGAGACCAGCACCTTGAGGTCGGGATGACGATCGAGCGCACCCGAGGCGACCATCTTCATCGCCGCGCGTTGGCCGGAGAATGTGGTCTCGGTGTAGTTCAGCACCGCGCCGCCAGGGCCGCGGTAGCTGACGCCGACCTGTTCGCCGGCGACGTAGTCGATCGGGTCGGTGCCGATGTGGAACGCGACCACCATGTTGGCGGCTTCGCAGGCGGCCCAGAACGGCTCCCAGTCGTCGTAGTTGTAGTCGCGAGTGATCGCCGGGGGAGTGGTGGGCAAGAACACTGCACGGAAGCCCATCTGAGCAGTGCGCTCGACCTCGTCGACCGCGTCTTGGATGGACAGCATGCTGACCTGAGCGGTGGGGACGAGGCGCGGTGAGCGGCGCAGGATCTGGTCGAGTGCCCAGTCGTTGCTGACCTTGCTGGCTTCACGGACGGCCTCGGGTGTGCGGAACATCGAGTTCCACATTCCCAGTGACGGGAACACGACCTCGCCCCAGATGCCCTCCTGGTCGAGATCGGGGAGGCGCTTGGACACGTCGCTGTGTCCGGGAGCCTGCCCAGACTTCTCGAAGAACTCCAACTGGGCTGCGCCGGGCAGCCTGCGGCGAAAACTCTGACCGTCGACGAACACGGTCTCGTGGGTGCCGTCAGCATCCTTCTCGCTACGCGGCATCAACTCGGCGAGGTGCGCCGGCAGGCTCGTCTGCCACAGGTCGGCGGGCTCGATGAAGTGCGAGTCGCCGGAGTTGGACCAGATCTTGTTGGCGGTGGCAGCGGGAGTCATCTGCACAGCGTACGTTGCCTCGACGAAATATGATAGTCACGCTTTCAAATAGCTGGAAACCGTGGTGAGCAGCACCGCTGGCAGCGGCTTCGCCCTGCTGAGGACCTAGATTTGTCGTATGTCGCCTGCCGCGCCGGTCACTCACACCGACCCTCGGTCGGCGCGTACGCGGGTCGTGGTGCTGGCGGCTGCGGCGAAGGTGATCGCCGAGGAGGGCGCTGGGGCGGTCACCCATCAACACGTCGCCGAACGGGCAGGGGTCGGCCGGGCCACGATGTACCGCCACTGGCCCACGGCTGCCGACCTGCTCTACGAGGCACTCGCCGAGGTGGAGGCACCGCTGTTCCGCCATAGTGCGGGCCCGTTCCTGCCATGGTTGCGCGCTGAGCTGCGCCGTATTGCCACCGAATTCGGTCAGCCCCAGAGCATGCAGTTCGCCGCCGCGTTGATGAGCCGCGTGCAGTTCGACTCAGCAGCGGCGGCGCTGCGCGATCGATTGGTGGCGCGCTCGCAGGCGCCGCTGATCGCTGCGGTGCAACGCGCCGTCCGTGACGGTGAGCTCACCGGTGCGCCACCGCCCGGCGACCTGCTGGCAGCCCTCGTCGGGCCGTTGCAGTTCCGGGCAATGTCGGAGGGTCGGCCGATGTCGAGCGAGTTCGTCGACGCAGTGATCGATGGTGCGTTCGGTAAGTACCTGCCGACGTGATCAGGGATTGGTGACGACGCGCTTGGGGCGCAGGGTCAGTCGTCGACCAGCGTGATCGCCCGTTCGGGACAGGCGGCGACGGCTCGTTGCGCTGCGGCGACCTGTTCGGGAGCGAGCGTGCCGTCGCCGAGCACGTAGCCGTGGCCGAACTCGTCGTCGCCGAACAGTTCGGGGACGAGGGCGTAACAGCGTCCGTGGCCGGTGCACAGATCGGGGTTCTGGACGACCTTCACTTGACGGCTCCTGCATCCCACGTGAGGTGGACGGAGTTGAGGTGCAGCGTTCCGGCGGGCCATGTGCATGCCGGTTGGGTGCCTGGAGCCAGGCTGAATTCGGGCAGCGCGTTCATGACCTCCTCCAGCATCAGCTTCAGTTCTCGGCGGGCGAGGTGCGAGCCGAGGCAGCGGTGAATGCCGCCACCGAAGGAGAGGTGGCCACGGTCTGCATTGTCGACGTCGACGTCGTCGGCGATCGGCCGCTCTTCACGGTTGGCGGAGCCGAGCACCAGGAAGGCGAAGGCGCCGGCGGGGATCTTGACCCCGCACACCTCGGTGTCTGAGAGCGTCACTCGGGGTGTCATCGGTGCCGGCAACTCCAGGCGCAGGATCTCCTCGATCACCTTGCCGCCGAGGTCGGGGTTGTCTCGGACCTGGCGCTGCAGTTCGGGTCGCTGGGCCAAGTGATACAGCAGGAACGAGATCGAGGCGGTGACCGTGTCGAGACCGGCGATCACGAACAGGAAGCACAGGCCGAGCACTTCCTCGTCCGTCCAGGCGTCGTCGCCTGTCAGCGCCAGCACTGCGCTGAGCGAGTCGTTGCTGGGGTTGGCGCGCTTCTCGGTGATGTAGCCCTGCAGGTAACCGAACAGGTTCATGGCCGCGTTGACCTGCTGCTCGTCCATGTCGGCGGGGTTCATCCCCGAGGCCTGAATGATGGCCTCGGTCCATTCGATGAACGTGTCGCGGTCCTTCAACGGCATACCGAACAGGGTGAGGATCACGCTCGTCGGATACAGCGAGCCGAGGTCGCGGACGACTTCGCATTCACCGCGGTGCTTGAACGCGTCGACGAGTTCGCGCACCTGGCGACGTAGCTCCGGTTCGAGCGGGGTGACGACGCGCGGCGCGAACATCGGATCGAGGATGCGCCGGTAGCGGATCTGCGCCGGCGGGTCGACCGCAATCGGAATCAGGGGGACAGGGCTACCCAGCGACTCGAACGCCTTTGCCGAGCTGAAGATCTCGGGGTGCTGATGGGCGAAGCGGATCGCCGCGATGCTGGTGAGGTACCAGACGCCATCGCGCTCGTAGACCTCGCCGGGCTCGGTGAAGTACTTCCAGCCGAGCGCGCGGTCGAGTTGTAGCGGCGCAGCGCTACGGAAGGGCTGTGGGTCGTTGAGGACGTCCGTCATGGCGTGAGTTTGTCTCCTGTCGTGTTGTGGGTCAAATTGTCTCAGAGGGTTCGTCGGAGCATCTCGTTCAGCCGAAGCGGCCGCGGCCGGTGATCACCGGCAGATCAAACACCGACTTCACACCGGGTTCGGCCGCCACCACCGACGGGATCGCGTTGATCGCCCGCATGGCAGTGATCGCCCAGCCGCCCGTGAGGTGCCCGCCGGTCTCGCTGGAGAACTCGAGCTCGCAGTCGAGTCGCGGTTCGCCCTCGATGATGATGCGGTACCCGTCACCGCGGAGCGGCCGCGGCCAATTAGGTGCCAAATCGTGGCGGGCGCGGGTGACATGGGCGACCGAGATCAGGTTCTTGCCGTCCTTCATGCCAGCGATCTCGAAGCGCATTCCGGCGATGGTGCCCTGTTCGATGACGCGGCCCTGGTACTCGAACGTCTCGGGGGAGGGCAGCATCTCGTGGCTGACGGCGATCTCGTCCAGCGTGACGCCGAGTTGCTCCGCCATCATCGAGATCGCGTTCCCCCACGTGACGCGCAGGCCGTCGGGATGCACCAGTGGCGTGACCGTGTTGGTCGGCAGGCCGAAACCGACCTGTTCGAACGCGACCATGTCGCTCTGCTGGCCCGACTCGTAGGTGGCCATCTCGAAGATGCGGATGCCGTCGATGCGGCGACCGCAGCCGCTGAGGACGATCGGCATGAAGTCGCTGAACACGCCCGGGTCGATGCCGGTGGAGAACAGCGTGGTGCCTCCCTCTTGGCACGCGGCGTTCAGCTTGGCCAGCACGTCGGGTCGTGCGCCTGCCGGGTTGATCAGGGCTCCGACCGAAGTGGTGACGATGTTCGCGCCGCTGGCGAGGATCATCGCGAACTCTTCGATCGTCGCCTTCAACCGACCGTGGGTGGTGTTGAAGTAGGCGACCACGGCTGGTTCTAGGGCGAGCGCCTCCTCCAGCGACTGGATCGCCACCAACCCGATCGGTGGGCGCCCGACCAACTCGCCGGCATCGCGCCCGACCTTGTCGTCGCTGTGCACGACGACCGCCACCAACTCGGTGTCGGGGTGGTCGAGCACGGCCATGATGCCCTGCTGACCGACGAGACCAGTCCCCACACACACGACACGAATCGACATGACGAACCCCCAGGACAACGTGTGAGCACTGTAGGACGCCGGGTGATCAAGCGAGAAGCTGTGAGCGAGAACGATATTCTCACGTGATCTCCCGGTGGACTAGCTTCACCTGGTCGGGGTCGGGGGACCCCGCTGGAGGGGAGTCGCTGTGAGCAACGACATGCTGGGCAAGGTCGTGATCGTCACCGGTGCCAGTCGCGGGATCGGTAAGCAGGTCGCGATCGAACTCGGGCGGCGTGGCGCCACCGTGGTGGTGGCGGCACGTACGGTCGAGCAGCGCAAGAGCCTGCCGGGCACGATCGGCGAGACGGTCGCGGCCATCGAAGCCGTCGGCGGCACGGCACTCGCAGTGCAGGCCGATATGGGCAGCGAGGACGACCTGCTGCGTCTGGTGGCGACGACCCTGGAGGCATTCGGCCGGATCGATGTGTTGGTGAACAACGCCGCGGCCACCTCCGGCCGCGCATGGGGTGCGCCGCTGCTGGAACTCAGTCGTACGGACTGGCAGCAGCAGTTCGATGTCAACCTGAACGCACCATTCACGCTCACCAAGGCCGTCGCCCCGGTCATGGCCGCGCTCGGCGGAGGGCGAGTCATCAACGTCACCACCGGCCACCACGGTGGCGTGGACTACGAACCGGCCCCGGGTATCCCCGTGCCGCTGGCGTACCCCTCCAGCAAGTCGGCGCTCGACACGTTCTGCAACCTGGTGTCCGGTGAGCTCAAGCGGATGGGCATCTCTATTGTCAACGTCAACCCCGGCTTCGTGCGTACCGAGATGGTCGACCTGATGGAGCAGAAGGGTGTCGATGCCAGCGCCTCGATCTCGATCACCATTCCCACGAAGGTGCTGTGCCACATGGCCATGTGTGACGACCCGATGCAGTACACCGGCTCGGTCATCCAGGCTGAGGAAATGATCGAGGAGTTGAACTGACATGACTGCATTGCAGGGTTTGCGAGTGCTCGACCTGTCGCCGCACCGCATCGGCGCGCAGATCAGCCAACTGTTCGCCGATTTCGGTGCTGAGGTCATCTGGGTGGAGCCGCCGGGTGGCGCTCGCATTCGTGAGGAATCGGCGTTTCCGTTCTGGGGTCGTGGCAAGCAGAGCCTCGTCGCCGATCTGCGTGTCGAAGCCGACCGTGCGGTGGTGCGCACGCTCGCCGAGGGTGCCGATGTGTTCATCGAGACCAACCGGCCGGGCTCGCTCGATCAGTGGGGCCTGGGCTACGCGGCGCTGAAGGCCGTCAACCCGCGTCTCGTCTACGTGTCGGTGTCGTCGTTCGGCAGCGTCGGACCGTACGTCGATCTCAAGGACTACGAGCCGTTGGTGCACGCGAAGCTCGGCGTCATGCAGGCGTTCCGGCGCATGTCGCCGATCGATGCACCCCCGTACGTGTCGGTGCCGTGGTGCTCGTTCCCGGCCAGCCAAGTGGCGTTGCATGGTGCGCTGGCGTCGCTGTACGCACGTGAGCACACTGGTGTCGGGCAGCATGTCGAGACGTCCATGGCGCAGGCCTATCCCACGCTCGACACTTGGAGTTGGTTCGAGTACCTCATCGATCAGCGGTGGCCAGACGCGTATACGCGTGTGAACAACTTCGATGACGATGACGTCCCTGTGGGAGCGTTCCCGTTCTTGTTGCTCGTGGCGCTCACCAAGGACGGTCGTTGGCTGCAATTCGCCTCAGTGTCCCCGCGCCTGTTCCAGGCGGCGATGAAGGCACTCGGCCTCGACTGGATGTTCACCGATCCGAAGTGGGCCGGACTTCCGGTGTTCGAGGATCAGGCGCGCCGTCTCGAACTCTGGTCACTGATGCACGAGGCGGCCCGCACCAAGACGTTGGCCGAATGGCAGCAGGTCTTTGACGAGGACCCCAACGTCTTCGCCGAACAGTTCCGCATCGGCCAGCGCGTGCTCGACCATCCGCAACTGGTCGCCGACGGCATGGTCGCCGACATCGTCGACGATGAGCGCGGTCCCGTACACCAGCCTGCTCCGATCGTGCGGATGTACAACACGCCCGCCCAGCTCGGGAAGTCTGCGCCGCGTCTCGGCACCATGTCCGCAGATCAGGCCGCGTGGTCGACTCCGGACGCCCCGGTGGCGTCCGTCCTGCATGCGCCCGCGCGACCGCTGCTCGATGGCGTCAGCATCGTGGAGTTCGGGACGATGTTTGCCGCTCCGAACGCGACGCGCATGCTCGCCGATCTCGGTGCGCACGTGGTCCATATCGAAGAGCTTGAGGGCGACGGCATCCGCATGCTGATCCCGTTCCCCGAGGCGGGCGGCGCAGCGGTGATGCAGGGGAAAGAGAGTCTGTGCGTTGATCTGCAGACGGACGAAGGCCGCCAGATCGTGTACGGCCTGATCGCTTCGGCTGATGTCGTCGTGCAGGCCTTCCGTGCAGGTGTGGCCGAACGGTTGGGCTTCGGCTACGAGAAGGTCAAGGCAATCCGTCCGGACGTCGTGTACCTCAACGCACCGGGATACGGCACGAATCTGCCGTACGGTCAGCGGCCGGCGTACGCGCCCAGTATCGGCGCGGCGGTCGGCATCCCACTGGCGAACACGGCGGGTCTCGCACCTGAACGTGCCGACCTCACGCTGGAGGAAATTCAGCAGGCCGCGCGGCTGCTCACCGTCGGCGCGATGACCTCGTCCGCGCAGGCTGATGGCTTCGCCGCGCTGGGTGTGGCGACGGCAATCCTCACTGGACTGCTGGCCCGTGAGCGCGGCGCTGGTGGCCAGGAGATGCTGACCACGATGCTCAACACGGGCGCCCACGCGATGTCGGAGCAGATCGTGGAGTACCCGGGTTGTATGCCGCGCCTGAACCCCGACCCGGAGTTGAAGGGAATCAACGCCGTGTACCGCGTCTATCGGGCGTCGGCAGGCTTCGTGTTCCTCGCGGCCCCGATCGAGTCGGAGTGGGCCGACCTGGTGCTAGCGCTGCAGCCGTACATCGACCTCTCAGCGGATCATCGCTTCACCACGGTGGCCGGTCGTCGGCACAACGATGCCGCGCTGGGCGAGGTGCTGGAGGGTGTGTTCGCCACTCGTACGGATGAGCAATGGGAGCACGAGCTGCGTGCCGCGAATGTCTCGTGCGTTGCGATCTCGCAGCAGGCTCCAGAGCCGAACCTGCTCGGCGAGCTGGGTCAGGCGTGCGGCTTCATCACCACGGTGAACCATCCGACGTTCGACGATCACCCGCGTATGAACGGCTTCATGCGCCTGTCCGATGCACCGCTCACGATCAAGGGTGGAGTGCTTGCCGGTCAGCAGACCGATGAGATTCTGACCGGGTTGGGGATCGGAGCCGAGGCGATCGCCGACCTTCGCGCCCGCAAGATCGTCGGCTGACCGCGCAACTGGGAAGGTTGAGTTCCGGATTCCGGAACTCAACCTTCCCAGTGAGTGCGTTGGGAAGGATCCTTCCCAGAAGCCGATCAGTTGACGAGGAAGCCCGCGTCGACGCCGAGGGTCTGGCCGGTGATGTAGCGGCCACGATCGCTGACGAGGAACTCGACGAAGTCGGCGATGTCGGTGGCCTCGAGGATCTGCACCGGCAGCGCGTTCTGCATCGTTGCCGTCATCGCGGTCGGGTCGGCGAACATCGCGGCCATGGTCTCGTTCTGGGTCATGCCCGTGAGCACGCCCGTGGGGTGGATGGTGTTGACGCGGATGCTGTACTGCGCCAGCTCGCGGGCCCAGGTGCGCATCAGCCCGATCATGCCGTGCTTCGAGGCTGAATAGGCCTGTCCGCCGGCGAGCATCGTGGCCGGTGCCTTGATGCCGGCGGTGGAGCTGGTCATGACGATCGCTCCGCCGTTGCCGCACTCGATCATCTTCGGAATCGTGACGCGGCATGCGTTCCACACACCGGTGAGGTTGGTGCTGAGGATCTCGTCCCACTCGAGCTGCGGGTTGGCCTCGCTGGCGAGGCGGATGACGCCAGCGTTGGCGAGCACGATGTCGATGCGACCGAACTCGGCGAAACCCTCTTCGAACACGGCCTCGACCTGGTCGTAGTAGCGCACGTCGGCCTGGCGGGCGATCATGCGACGTCCGGTGGCCTCGACGAGGCGCTTGGTCTCGGTGAGGTCGTCGAGCGTGGCATTCGGGTAGTCCATGGATTCGAGGTCGGCGCAGATGTCGAGGCCGATGATGTCGGCGCCCTCCGACGCGAGCCGGACCGCGTGGGCGCGGCCTTGACCACGTGCCACGCCAGTGATGAATGCGACCTTGCCGGCGACTGAACCCATGGCTGTTCCCCTTGTCTCACGAGTGCCGGATGTGACGAATGGCACCCGGTGCTGAATACTGCACTATATTCCCAGGCCTGGGGGTAACGACGTGAAACCGAGTTCGTTCAACTACCACGCGCCAACGCGCGTCGAGGAAGCCACCGCCCTGCTCGCTGAGCATGGAGACGGTGCCAAGGTCCTGGCCGGAGGGCAGAGTCTCGTGCCGATGCTCTCTTTGCGGCTCGCATCGTTCGAGCATCTCGTCGACCTGAACAAGGTCGATGGGTTGTCAGCGATCGAGCGTGTCAACGGCCATCTACGTGTTGGTGCCATTGTGCGCCAGGCCGTCGCGGAGCACAGCGCCGACGTTGCTGCGTCGGTGCCGCTGCTCTCGAAGGCCCTGCCGCACATCGGTCACTTCCAGATTCGCAACCGCGGCACGGTCGGCGGTTCCATCGCTCACGCCGACCCGGCCAGTGAACTGCCTGCAGTCGCGTTGGCGCTCGATGCCACGATCGAGGCGGCCGGCCCCGGCGGCACTCGCAAGATCGCTGCCGCCGACTTCTTCGTCTCCACTTGGCAGACCGCGTTGGCAGACGATGAGATCCTCTCCGCCGTCGAGTTCCCCGTGTGGGGCCCGGGCAGCGGGTTCGCTGTCGAAGAACTCACTCGCCGCCACGGCGACTTCGCCCTCGCCGGCGCGGTGGTCGGTGTGCAGGTCAGCGGCGACACGGTCACGAAAGCCACGATCGGCCTGTTCGGTGTTGGTCCCACCCCGTTGCGGGCGAGTGCTGCCGAGGCAGCACTGCTCTCGGGCGCCGATGCCGCAGAGGCCGGCAAGGTCGCTGCGAGCCATATCTCGCCAGTTGACGACATCCACGCCAGTGGCGCCTATCGCACTCAGGTGACTGCGGTCATCGTGCGTCGGGCAATCGAAGCAGCACTCAAGGAGGCCCGGTCGTGAGCGACGAAGTAGTGGTGAAACTGAACGTCAATGGCCGCGACCACAAGGTGTTGGTGGAGCCGCGCAAGTTGCTCTCCGATGTGCTCCGCGAGGATCTGCACCTCACCGGCACGCACGTCGGCTGCGAGCACGGTGCGTGCGGCGCATGCACGGTGATGGTCGACGGGGCAGCGGTGCGGGCGTGCCTGTTGTTCGCCGTTCAGGTGGACGGGTCGAAGGTCGTCACGGTGGAGGGCGTCACGCCCACCGATGGCACGCTGAACCCGTTCCAACAGGCGATGCAGGACTGTCACGGTCTGCAGTGCGGTTTCTGCACCCCAGGTTTCGTGGTCTCGATGACCTCATACCTGGACGACCACCCGAACCCCACCGATGACGATCTAAAGATCGCGCTGTCGGGCAACCTGTGCCGGTGCACCGGCTACCGGGGGATCATCAACGCCGCCCGCACGGCCGCTGGCCTGCCGGTGCCCGCCAACGCAGCCGATGGGAGTGATCACTGATGGCATCCACGATCAGTGCAGGCCGGTACGTCGGCCAGGCCGTCAAGCGACTCGAGGATCCGCGGCTGCTGTCGGGCCACGGGCGCTACGTCGACGATGTGCAACTGCCCGGCATGTTGCACGTGGCATTCGTGCGTTCGAACGTCGCTCGCGGCACCATCGTCAGCATCGACACCTCGGCGGCGCTCGCGTTGCCGGGTGTGCGGGCGATCTACACCGGTGCAGATCTGAACCCGCGCGTCGGCATGTTCTGGCACACGATGATGGGCCCGCCGCCCGAGTTGGGTGGCCAGACGCCGTACGCACCGCTCACGCCGTTGGCCGGTGGCGATGTGCGCTTCGTGGGCGACCCGATCGTGCTGATCATCGCTGAGAACCGCTACATCGCAGAGGACGCTGCCGATCTGGTGGAGGTGGAGATCGATGTGCAACAAGCCATCGTCGGCTGGGAGACCGCCATCGACACCGATCAACGTGTGCACCCCGGAACGACCACCAACGTCGGCCAGGAGTTCCCGCTGCCGGAGGGGCCCGAGGTCGATGCCTTGTTCGCCGGCGCACCCCACGTGTTCACCCGTCGCTTCAGCCAATGTCGTGCGACCAACGTGCCGATGGAGCCACGCGGCATCATCGTGCACTACGACCAGTACGTGGGCGATCTGCAGATCTGGGCTGCGACCCAGAGTGTGAGTGAGTGGAAAGCCACCTCGTCGCGCCTCACCGGTGTGCCGGAGCACCGCGTGAAGGTGGTTGCCAACGACGTCGGCGGCGGCTTCGGCCAGAAGATGATGATGACCCGCGATGAAGCCGCGGTGGTCATGGCTGCTCACCTGTTTGGCGAAGCGCCGATCAAGTGGACGGAAGATCGACGCGAGAGCCTGATGGCCGCCAACCAGGGTCGCGAAGAGATCATTGACGTCACGTTCGCAGTCACCGATGAAGGTGTGTTGCTCGGGGCAAAAGTCTTCTTCTGGGAGGACATCGGCGCCTATCCCGCATCGGCCGGCTCTACTGCCGGTATGGCTGGCGCCGTGTTCCCGGGGCCGTACAAGTTCCCGGTCGTGCTTCCTGGTGGATCGTCGGTCTACACCAACACCGTTGGCAAAGCTGCCTACCGCGGCCCGTGGATGATGGAGACCGTCGCGCGCGAACAGATGATGGATCACATCGCCTACGAGTTGGGCATCGACCCGATCGAGATCCGCCGTCGCAACGTGATCCACGCCGACGACCTGCCGTACACCACGTGCACCACCATGGTCTATGACTCGGTCACGCCATCGGAGACACTTGAGCAAGCGCTCGAGATGCTCGACGTGGCGGCCTTCCGCACGATGCAGGCCGACGCCCGCGCCGAGGGTCGTCTGCTCGGCATGGGTGTCGCGATCTACATCGAGCCGTCGGCCGTTGCCTTTGGCATCCTGTCCAGCGACCAGGCGATCATGCGGATGGACAACAGCGGCAAGGTCATCGTCGCCATGTCCACCGGCAACCATGGTCAGAGCCTGGAGACCACGATCCCGCAGATCGTCGCTGAGCACCTCGGGTGCAACATCGAGGATGTGCTGCTGGTGCAGGGCAACACCGAGTCCAGCCCTACGGGGCCGGGCACTGGTGGCAGTCGTAGCGCAGTCGTTGCCGGTGGTGCCGCGATGAATGCGGCGCTGAAGATGAAGGACAAGATCGTCCAGATTGCAGCGCACATGCTGGAGGCTTCGCCCGACGACATGGAGGTCAACGCCGGTGTCGTGTCGGTGAAGGGCACGCCCGCCAAGGCGTTGCCGTTCGCGATGATCGCTCCCGTCGCCTACCAGATGCCCGAGATGCTGCCCCCGGGTATGGAGATGGGCCTCGAGGTCACGGCCCGCTTCCAGCCTGCCGGTCAGTACACGTGGTCGAACGCCACGCACGTATGCACGGTGGAGATCGACCCCGAGACGGGGATGACCAAGATCCTGCGCTACATCGTCTCGGAGGATTGCGGCCGGATGGTGAACCCGATGGTGGTCGAAGGTCAGATCGCTGGTGGCGTGGTGCAGGGGATCGGCGGTGTGCTGTTCGAGAACATGATCTACGACGAGGATGGCAACCCGTTGGCCACCACGTTCCTCGACTACCTGATCCCGACGGCTCCGGAAGTGCCCGATATCGAGGTCGGTCACATCGTGACGCTCGCGCCTGGGCAGACCGGCTTCAAGGGGATGGGTGAGGGCGGAGCGATTGCTGCTCCTCCGTGTCTCGCCAACGCGATCCACGATGCATTGCGTCACCTCGGTGTGCACCCCACGGCGTTCCCGCTGGGGCCGTCGCAACTGCTGACAATGATGAACGAGGCCAAGCAGGCCTGAACCACAGGCTCCTGCGTTGCGCCTACTGGGCGTGGCGCAGGATCTCCTGCACGGTGGCGCGAGCGGTGATCTGCATCGTGGACGCTGCGCGCCCTAGCGCCTCGGTCTGGTGCTCCAGCAGGCTGACGTCCTTGTCGAGCAGACCACCGGCGTGGGCCGCGCTTGCCGGGTTCATCATGTGTGGCGCCACCCCAAGGGCGAAGCTCGCGGCACTGCCGGCCTGCAGCATCGCAGTGAGCGCCTCGCGATCGAGGCCCAATGACTCGCCGACCGCGATGGCGTCGAGGGCCAGGCCGACGTTCGCGGTGAACAGGCAGTTGTTCACCAACTTGCAGAGCTGCCCGGCACCGACCTCGCCGACGCGGCGAACCGCGCTCGCGAACGTCTGGAACACCGGCAGCGCCTGTTCCAAGGCAGCGCTCGCGCCACCCACCATCACTGCCATCGTGCCGGCAGCGGCACCCACCGATCCGCCGCTTACGGGTGCGTCGAGCACGTGCACACCGCGGTCGTCGGCGGCTTCGGCGATCTGACGTACCAAGGCAGGTGAGATCGTGGAGTGGATCGCGAGCACTGAGTTCTCGTGCATCGCGGCCAGCAGACCCTGATGGAAGACGACATCGCGCACGGCCTCGTCGTCGAGGACGCACACGCAGACGATCTCGCACAGGAACCCCATTGCGGCGGGTGAGCCGACGATCGTGGCAGTGGTGCCGACAAACGGAGCGACGCTGGTCTCGCGTCGACCCCACACGTGCAAGTGATGGCCGCCCGCGAGAATGCGCTGGGCGATGGGCAAACCTTGATTTCCAAGTCCGATGAAACCGACATTCATGGCGCTATTGCTAGCGCATTCGCATGCCGTGCTCGGTGCTAGACGATCTCGTAGCGGATCGGGAGGTGCTTCACACCGCTGACGAACGTGCTCTTGGTGAGCTGCGGGGTGCCGGCCAACTCGATGCTCTTGAGCCGGGGCAGCAGCGCGCCGAACAGCGCCTTGAGTTCCATGCGGGCGAGCATTGCGCCGAGGCAGTAGTGCACACCGAACCCGAAGGCGAGGTGTTTGTTGGGGGCGCGGCCGATGTCGAACTTGAACGGGTCGTCGAACACGTCCTCGTCACGGTTGGCGGCCCAGTAGGACAGCAGTACGTCCTGACCGGCCTTGATCGTGGTGCCACGGATCTCGTAATCGACCGTGGCAGTACGCATGAAGTGCTTCACCGGTGATGTCCAGCGGATCATCTCGTCGACTGCCACGGTCATCAGCGACGGGTTCGCCTGCAGGCGGGCCAACTGATCCGGATTTTCGATCAGCGCCTTCATCGCGCCACCCATGGCGTTCGAGGTGGTGTCGTGGCCGGCGGTGGCCGCGATGATGTAGTAGCCCAACTGTTCCTTGTGACCGATCGGTTCGCCGTTGACCATGCCGTTGGCGATCACCGACGCGAGGTCGGAGGTGGGGTTCGTCCTGCGATCCTCAGTAAGCGCGTCGAAGTAGGCGACGAAGTCGGCGACGGTTTGCAGGATGCTGGCGAGGGCGTCGTCGTCACGTTTGAACTCGTCGTCCTCGGCGCCGAACAGTTCCTGTGTGAGGCGCAGCATGCGGTTGTAGTCGCTCTCTGGCAGGCCGAGGATCGCGAGGATCACGTACAGCGGGTACTGCATCGCGATATCGCTGGCGAAGTCGCACTGGCCGCCCATCGCGACCATCTTGTCGATGTAGCGGTCGGCGAGTTCCTTGAGGCGACCGTCGAGTGTCGCCAGGTTCTTCGGCAAGAACCAGTCGGCGGTGAGGTTGCGGTGGTTGCGGTGCTCGGGGTCGTCCATCTGCACCAGCGACTTGACGAGGTGCCCCTGCATCTCGCGCATCGAGTCGGCCTCCTTGTTCCCCAGAATCGCGCGCGGCGCGTTCAGGAACTCGTTGGGGTGCAGTTCCACATCGAGCACATCGGCGTGCTTGGTGAGCACCCAGAACGGGTTGAAGTCGGGGTGCTCCACCCAGTGCACCGGTGATTCCTTGCGCAGCTTCGTGGTGACGGCGTGGAAGTGGTGTTCGTCGGTGAACATCGCACCGGTGAGGAACGACTGTCCGCACTGTTCCAGGGTGAGATCGGTCGAATTCGTCATGGTGTGTAGCTCCGCGCCTAGAGGGTGACCGCAACATACCACAGGGTATGGTGGGCGAGTGGAGTCGCGCAGCCCTCAGGATTACTTCGATACCGGGATGGCGTTGCTGGCAACGGGCGGCGTCGGCGCGGTCACCATCGCCCGGTTGTGTGGTGAGCTCGGGGTCACCAAGGGCAGCTTTTACCACCACTTCCGTGGGGTCGAGGACTTCCGCTCGCAACTGCTCGCGCACTGGGCGGCCGAGGGCGAACTGCAACTGCTCAGCGCGGCGGCTTCCGAACCCAACCCGGTTCGGCGCCTCGATGTGATCCGCGAACTGGGTATCGCCATGAACCACGAAGCGGAGGTCGCGATCCGGGCCTGGTCGCGCACTGACAGCGAGGCGTGGAGTGTGCGCGAGAAGGTCGATGCTGCCCGCGAGCGGATGGTGGCGGCCGCGTATCAGGAGGTCGGTGTACCCGCCGATGTTGCATCGTTGCTGGGTCGCCTGGCGGTGGCGGTGTTGGTCGGCGCGCAGCACCGCGCGGAACGAACCGATCGCGACGCTCTGCGCGAGATCTACAGCCATCTGCAGGAGATGACGCAGAAGATCTATCTGGCGTCGCCACCCAAGGCCTGACGGGCGATCGCCCCGTGCGCCGCAGCGACGCCGGTGCTGAACGACGCCTGCAGCAGATAACCGCCGGTGGGTGCCTCCCAGTCCAGCATTTCCCCGGCGACGAACACCCCGGGGAGACGTCGCAGCATCAAGTGCTCGTCGACCTCCGTGAGCGCGATACCGCCTGCCGACGAGATTGCCCGCGCGATCGGCGAGACGCCGCGCACCAGCAGTGGCACGGCCTTCACCAGGCGGGCCAGCGACTCGGGGTCGGACGGCACGTCGTTGCCGGTTGCCTCGCGCAGCACTCCGATGGCGGCTGGCGTGAGGCTGAGTGCTCGTCGTAGCCAGGTGGACAGCGACTCCTTCGGGCGGCGACGCGCCAGACGCTGATGGATCGCCGATTGATCGAGATCGGGTTGCAGGTCGACCACGATTGTGCAGGCGCCCGTGCGCTCGACACTGGTGCGAATGGCGGCCGTCTGTGGATACACCGGGCCGGACTCCAGGCCGCTGGTGGTGATGGTGATATCGCCGCGCACCCACGTGTCGGCGACGCCGAGGGCGACGTTCTTCAGCGGCTGACCGGCGCAGCGCTCGGCAAACTCGGGCGTCCAGTCGATGAGCGCACCGCAGTTCGCCGGTTGCAGTTCGTGCACAACGACACCTGCTGCTCGGAAGCCAGCGACCCAAGCTCCGTCCGAACCCACTCGCGGCCAACTTGCCCCACCGAGGGCGAAGACCGCTGCATCGGAGGCCACCTCCACCTCGCTGCCGTCCGCTCGTCGAAAGCGTGGTGTGGTCGGTTCGGCGCCCCAGCCGATCCAACGGTGCCGAACCGCGATGCGGACCCCGAGCGCATCGAGTCGTGCCAACCATGCGCGCAGCAGTGGTGTCGCTCGTGTCGAGTGTGGGAACACGCGGCCACTCGATCCGATGAAGGTGGTCTCGCCCAGCCCGGCGCTCCATGCGCGCAGTGCAGTGGGGTCGAATTCGCGCACGGCCGCCTGCACCACCTCGGCGTCTGCGTACCGGGCGAGCAGATCCGAGAGGTGTTCGGCGTGTGTGAGGTTCAGTCCGCTACGCCCGGCGAGCAGCAGTTTGCGGCCCACCGAGGGCATGTGCTCGTAGACAGTGACGGCCCATCCGGCAGCCGCCAGCACCTCGGCGGCGATGAGACCTGCAGGCCCGCCACCGACGATCGAGGCTGACGGGCTCACGCCAGCAACCTACACTCGCCGGGTGATCGGCCTGCTTGATGACGACCCCGCTGGAATCGGACTCGACCCGGCGATGGTGCTGCCGGCCCGGCTTGCATGGTGGGCCGAGCGCGAGCCCGACCGTCCGTTCCTCCAGGAGGTCACTGGGCGGTCAACGACCTACGGCGAGTTCATGGTCGAGATCCGCCGCTGGTGCACGGTGCTCCGTGAGGCGGGCGTCGCCCCCGGAGATCGGCTGATGTCAATGCTGCCGGCCTCGATCGATGCTGCTGCACTGTGGATTGCTGCGGGCTCCATCGGGGCGTTGGAGGTGTCGGTCAACCCCGACCTACGCGGTTCGTTCCTGGAACATGCGCTGCGCGATCCCGACGCCCGCTGGTGTTTCGTGCGACCGGAACACGCCGACCTTCCCGGCACGGTTTCCGTGTCGGGTATCGAGACAGTGGTGGTGCCACGTGATGGCTCGTTCACCGCTGGCGTTGAACCCGCGCAGATCGACTGTTGGCCGCAGCCCACTGATATCTCGTGCGTGATCTATACGTCGGGCACCACCGGTCCGTCGAAGGGTGTGGTGATCAGTTGGGCGCAGATTTCGTCCACGATCGGTCGCATCCCTCGCTCGTGGTTCAGCGAGGCAGACGTCGTGTACACGAGCCACCCGATGTTCCATGTCACCGCCCGCTCACCATTCCCGGCGATGAGCGATGTCGGCGGCCGCATCGTGCTGCGCGAGAAGACGTCGGTCTCCGAGTTCTGGAGCGACGTCCGCCGCTTTGGCTGCACCAGTGCCACGGTGAACACCGGGTTGATCCTCGCCGCGCCCGAGCGCGATGACGATGCCGACAACCCACTGCGGGTGGCGTTCACCGGTGGCAGTCGTGCGCTGGCACACCGTTTCGCCGCCCGGTACGCAGTGCACATGGTGGAGGCCTATGGCAGCACCGAGGCTGGTTTCCCGATCGTCTGTCGCGAGTTTCCCAGCGACGGCGGCCGCACGTGCGGGTTTCTGCGGCGCGGCTACGACGCCCGTCTGGTCGGTGAGGACGGCTGCGACGTTGCCGACGGCGAGGCTGGAGAGTTGTGGATCCACCCACCGGTGCGAACACTCATCACGCTGGGATATCTGGGGCGCGATGACCTCACGGCGAGCGCCATCGTCGACGGGTGGTATCACACCGGCGACGCACTGCGCCGGTTGCCGGACGGTTCGTTCGAGTTCGTCGACCGCATTAAGGACACGATCCGTCGTCTCGGCGAGAACATCTCATCCACTGCGTTGGAAGCCGCGATCTGCGCCGACCCGCAGGTGGGCGAGTGTGCCGCGGTGGGTGTGCCAGATCCCGTCGCTGGTCAGGAGATCCTGATCGCCGTGATCCCCCGAACCGGTGCAGTCATCGACCCCGCCGCGCTGCACGCACGGTTGAGCGAGGTACTACCCCGGTACATGCTGCCGCGGTATCTGACAGTCGTCGCACAGTTGCCGCGAACGGCGACCAACAAGGTGCGCAAAGAGGACCTGCGCGCTCTGTTTCAACGTGACGCGGTGTGGGAGCGGCCGGCTCGATAACCCGCCGGTCGCTGCGGTCTGTCAGATACCCGCAGGTCAGGGGTAGTATCGGGCCGGAAAGAAGTATGCCAGATCCTGCCTACCTACCGGTAGGTCGGTTGTGTACACTGATCCTCGATGAGCATCGATGCACCTGCGCAGCCCCGCATTCGCACCCATTCGTTGAACGATGTGCGAGCACACATTCCCGAATCGTGTTACCGCCGCTCACCGCTCCGGGCCGCCGCCGCCCTGCTGCAAGGTGCGCTGCTCTACCTGGTGCCGTTGACCGCACTCGTGTTCATTCACCAGTGGTGGGCGTTGCTGTTGCTGTGGCCGCTCACCGGTCTCGGTGCTGCCGGTCTGTTCGTGTTGGGTCACGACGCGTCGCATCAGGCATTGTTCGACTCGCGTCGCGCCAACCGTCTCGCCGCCCGTGCCGCAATGGTGCCGGCGCTGCACGCTGAAGCTGCCTGGGATCTCGGCCACAACCGAGTGCATCACGGCTACACCACCCGCCAGGGTTTCGACTTCGTGTGGCATCCGCTCACCGTCGAGGAATACCGCGAACTGGGCCGCTTGGCCCGTCTGCAGCATCGCCTCGAATGGTCGTGTTTCGGTTCCGGCGCCTACTTCCTGCGCGAAGTGTGGTGGAACAAGATGTGGAAGTTCAGTGCCCCCGGTAAGCGCCACGACGATATTCAGCGCGACAAGATCTGGGTGGGTTCGGTGGCTGGTGCCTGTATCGCCGGTTCCATCGTGCTCGGTGCGCTCACGGGCGGCCTCGGCACCGCGATCTGGATGCCGTTCAAGCTGTTCATCATCCCGTTCCTGTTGTTCATCCACGTGATCGGCTGGGCCGTCTACGTACACCACGTGGCGCCCGAGATCCGCTGGTGGGACCGCAAGGAATGGACCCAGTTCCGTGGGCAGATGGAGTCGACCACCATCTTGCACATCAACCCGGTGATCAACTTCCTGTGGATGCACAACATCATGGTGCACGTGCCGCACCACGTCGATCAGCGACTGCCGTTCCACCAGCTCCCGGCTGCCGCCACGGCGATCTCCGAGGCGTATCCGGGTGTCGTGCGGAACGCGAAGTTCCGTAGCCGCGACTACCTGCGCACCACCAAGACGTGCAAGCTGTACGACTTCACTGCGGGCACGTGGTTGCCCTACTCGGCGGCGCTGTCGCCCACGGTTGCGCCGGCTGTCGCTCCGACGCCCGCCGACTGACGCTCAGTCGGGGCCGACGACTACCACCGGGCAGTGTGCGTGCGCAGCGACTTGCTGCGCCACCGAGCCCATCACCAACGTGAGAAACCCGCCGTGACCACGGCGACCGATCACCACCAGGTCGGCCCCGCGGCTGGCCTCGATGAGTGGGCTGGCACCGGCACCCTGCTCGATGCGGGTGGTGACCGCAATGCCCTCGGTCTCGGCGGCGACCGCCTGCAACGCACTGGCGACGATCGCCTCACCGCACTCTTCGAGCGCCGTACCCGGATAGGGCACCATGCCGGTGGGATCGGCGACGTAGGGGAAGTGCCAACTGTGAACGAGTTCGACTGCGTCGCCACGAACACGGGCCTCGGCGAGCGCCCACCGCAATGCGCGCAGCGAGTTCTCCGAACCATCGATACCGACCAGGATCTTCTTCTGAGCGTTCATGGCGTTGCTCCCATCGAGTGCGGCGAGTTCGTGCCGCGCACTTGACGGTACCGCGGTTGCCGGGCCACGGACAGGGCCGCAGGTCAGCTGGCTGCTGTCAGCCCGGATCAAGACCCCGCGCCTGCTGCATGAGCGAGAACCCGTTCTGAATCGTGAGGCCACCATCCACCACGATCGGCTGACCGTTGACGAACGCCGCCTGATCGCTGGCCAACCACACGGCGGCGCTGGCGATGTCCTCGGGTTCACCCAGACGAGCCGACGGCGTGGCGGCCAGGACGAGATCGCGCAGTCGCTCGTCGGACATGAAGCCCTTCATCGCCGGGGTCATGGTGACCCCGGGGCAGATGCAGTTGACGCGGATGCCCAACGGTCCGAAGTCGACCGCCATCGTGCGCGTGAGGTTGATCACGGCGGCCTTGGTGGCGTTGTAGGAGATCAGCCCGGCGTCGGCGGCGAGGCCAGACAGCGATGCCGTGGAGATGATGCAGCTACCCGCAGGCATGTGCGGCACGGCGTACTTGGCACCGAGGAACACCGATGACACGTTGGTGCGCCAGACGATGTCCCAATCGTCGACCGTGAGTTCGACCGCGTTGCCGACGCGCACCGTGGCCGCGTTGTTGAACAGCACGTCGAGTCGCCCGAATGCAGCGATGGTGTCGTTCACCATCTGCTCGACCTGGACGGGTTCCGACACATCGACTTCGATCGCAATCGAGTGGTGACCTTCGGCGGCCAGCAGATCGACGGTCTGCTGCGCCTTGTGCAGACGGACATCGGCCACGGCTACGAGGGCACCCTCGCGAGCGAAGTGTTGCGCGCTGGCACGGCCAATGCCGGAACCTGCGCCAGTGATGATGACGGCCTTGCCGTCCAGTCCGGTGTTCATCTGTGGTTCCTCGTCGTCTCAGGCGTGCAGAATCTGGCCACCGTCGACGTGCAACGTCTGACCAGTGATGAAATCGGAGTCGGCGCAGCCGAGGAACACTGCAACCGGGCCGATGTCGCGGTCGACCTCGCCCCAGCGCTTCAGCGGAATCGTGCCCGCTAACTTCGCTTCACTGCCCGGTCGGGCGTCGAAGTATGCCTTTGCTGAATCAGTGACGATCGTGGGCACCAGGCAGTTGACGTAGATGCTGTACCGGCCCCATTCGTTGGCGCCCGTGCGGGTGAGCGCGCGTATGCCCTCCTTGTTGGCGTTGTATGCGGCCGTGCCCTTCATCGCAGTGACACCATTGCCGCTGCCGAAATTGATGATCTTGCCGCCGTGTTCGCGCATGTGCGGGAACACCGCTTGCATCCCGTACAGCGTGCCCTTGAGTCCGGTCTGGAACGTGTAGTCCCAGGTGTCGTCGGGGAACGATTCCAGTGGGATGAAGCCGGGCGACGCCTCGGGCTTGTCGGCTGTGCCGAAACCCTGAGCGTTGTTCACCAAGATGTCGACTCCGCCGAAGCGCTCGATCGTCGTGGCGACCATCGCGTCGACCTCTTCGCGCACGCCCACATCGCACGTGATACCCAACGCGGTGCCGCCGGTGTTGAGGATCTCGTCGACGACTTGCTCGACCGTGCCTCGTGAACGCGAAGCGACCATGACGTTCGCACCCTCGCGGGCGTACTCCAATGCGATGGCGCGGCCGATCCCTCGACCCGCGCCGGTGACGATCGCGACGCGCCCCGCCAGCCTTCCATTGCCCCCAGTTGACATGTCTGTCAACCTCCCACATTCGAGGCCTCCAGGCAAGCACCCCCCACCCACGTCCCCCACCCAGGCCCCCCACCCAGGCCCCCCACCCAGGCCTTCGTGTCCCACATCGGCCACGGAGCGCCGTGGCCAAAGTGGGACACGAAGCGGGACAAGTGGCGGGGGTGGGGAGGACCGTGTGCCCTTTCCCCGGCAGCGAATCCGTGGTGCACTCAACAGATGGACAACGGCCTGAGCTCGGTGGAGGCGACGCTGCGTCGCGAACGGGACGGCCCGAACCTGCTGCCCACGGTGGGCAGGCCGTCGCTCTTGCGTCGGTTCGTGGGCGAACTGGTGCACTTCTTCGCGCTGATGCTGTGGGTTGCTGGTGTGCTGGCAGTGATCGGTGGCATGCCCCAGTTGGGGATCGCGATCTTCGGCGTGATTCTGATCAACGCCGTGTTCTCCTTCGTGCAAGAGAACCGCGCGGACAAAGCCGCTGAGCGTTTGCGAGCCCTCTTACCGACCCGCGTCACCGTACGTCGTGATGGTCGCGCACAGACCGTCGACGCAGCAGACGTGGTGTTGGGTGATCGGTTGTTGGTCGAAGGTGGAGATCGGATTCCCGCTGACGCGGAGACGGTGCTGGCCAACGGGTTGCTGCTGGACACCTCGTTGCTGACCGGGGAGAGCACGCCGACGACGATCACGGTCGGCGACACGATGCACGCCGGCACATTCGTGGTGGAAGGAACTGCCGAGGCAGTGGTGATGGCAGTGGGTGCTGCATCGCGGTTGGCGGCGATTGCGCAACTCACCACCGCCACGGCGAAGCCGAAGACTCCACTGACGCTCGGTCTCGCAGTCGTGGTGCGCATGGTGGCGTTCATGGCTCTCGGACTGGGCGGGTTGTTCTTCGGCGTGTCGATGCTGCTGGGCAACAGCGCCAAGGATGGCTTCGTGTTCGCCATCGGTGTCACGGTGGCACTGGTACCCGAAGCGCTGCTGCCGACGGTGACGCTCGCACTGGCGTGGGGCGCGGAGCAGATGGCCAAACGCAATGTTCTGGTGCGCACGCTGGAGGCCGTGGAGACGCTGGGGTCGACCACATTCATCTGCACGGATAAGACGGGCACGTTGACGATGAACCAGATGACGGTCGTCGCCGCATGGACGCCCGCCGGCGAGGCAGTGGTCAACGGCCTCGGCTATGGGCCGACGGCGGATGTGGCTACGACCGGTGATCGCCAGGTGATCGCTGCCCTGGCCCTCGCCGGCGCCCGCTGCGCAACTGGGTACGCGTTCGAGAAGGAAGGGAAGTGGTTGGCGCACGGCGACCCGATGGAGGCCGCGGTCGACGCATTCGCCCATCGCCTGGGAATCGACACCGAGTCCGATCGCACGCAACGCCCTGAGAGCGCGCGCTTCCCGTTCGATCCGCGGCGCCGACGGATGTCGGTGGTGATCGACGGTGAGGTGGTGGTGAAGGGTGCGCCGGATCAGTTGCTGCCGTTGTGTGCGGTGATTGACGGGGCTGACGCAGCGGTGGGGGCGATGACGACGCGCGGCCTGCGCGTCTTGGCGGTTGCGCATCGCCGACACCTCGGCGTCGCCGTGACGGATGCGGAGGATGCCGAGCGCGACCTGCATCTGCTGGGTCTGCTGGGTCTACAGGATCCGCCTCGGCCCGATGTGCACGCGGCGATCGCCGCCTGTCGATCTGCGCGGGTGAAGATCGCGATGGTTACCGGCGATCATCCGGAGACGGCAGCGGCGATCGCAACTGAGGTCGGGTTGCGCTGGCCCGATGATCCCGTGCTCATCGGTGCGGAACTGCCCAACGACCTCGCGGAACTCGGCGCGCTGCTCGACCACGACGGGGTGGTCATCGCCCGCGTCTCGCCTGAGGACAAACTGCGCATCGCTCGCGCGTTGCGCGCTCGTGGCCATGTGGTGGCGATGACCGGCGACGGTGTGAACGATGCGCCGGCCCTGCACGAGGCCGACATCGGAATCGCGATGGGCCTCTCGGGTACCGATGTCGCTCGCGAGGCGGCCGATCTGGTGTTGCTCGATGACCACTTCGCGAGCATCGTCGCCGGTATCGAACAGGGCCGCGCGACGTACGTGAACCTGCGCAGATTCCTCACGTATCACCTCACCGACAACGTGGCGGAGTTGACTCCGTTCCTCGTGTGGGTGCTGTCGGGCGGTCGCTTTCCGTTGGCGCTCGGTGTGTTGCAGATCCTGGCGCTCGACATCGGTACCGACACGCTGTCAGCCGTGGCACTGGGTGCCGAGCCCCCCAGCACACACCTCATCGAGGGTCCACCGGTCGCCGGTCGGCTGATGAACGCCACCGTCGTGCGCCGGGCGTTCGGGCTGTTGGGCCCGACGATCGCGACGATGTCGATGCTGGCGTTCATCGTGTCGATGTGGGCCGAGGGGTGGGGCCCGAACCAGCCGTGGCCGAATGCCCACGGCCTCGCGGCAGCCTCGGGTGCAGCGTTCCTCACCGTGGTGTTCGGGCAGAAGGCCAACGCCTCAGCGTGTCGTAGCTCCACGCGTCGTCCCGGGCAGTTGGGGTGGACATCGAACCGGTTGCTGATCTACACCGGGGTGATCGAGTTGGCGTTCGCGCTGACGGTCGTGTTTGTGGACCCGATCGCCCGCCAGCTGAAGCAGGCCAACCCTCCGCTGTGGGGTTGGGCCGTGGCGCTGGCGTCGATGCCGGTGGTGCTGTTGGTGGATGCGCTCGACAAGCGGCGCCGTGTCAGACATCGAGTTGGTGGCCCAAGGCCTGCACTGTCTCGATGAACTCGTCGATCATGTCGAACACCACTTGCGCGGCGGACTTGGTCTGGTTCATCGAGCCGACGATCTGGCCGACGAAGTAGTTCGTCAGCTGCTCGGCGCCCGAGCCGGCACGGTACGCGGCGCGGTCGATGCGTGCCAGTGCCTCGCCGACAAGCAACGGCTGCATCGGCATGCCGAGCGGCTGCGGGTGCGTGGGGTCATCCCACTCATCGGTCCAAGCGGTACGTAGCTGACGTGCGGGCTTGCCGGTTCGAGAGCGCGAGCGAACCGTGTCCGAGGACGTGGCCTTGAGGAACTTCTGCTTCACCACCGGGTGGGTCTCTGCCTCGTCGGTGGTCAGCCACACGGAACCGCACCACACGCCGGCGGCACCGAGTGCCATCGCGGCAGCCATCTGCCGGCCGCGGCCGATGCCGCCTGCGCCCAGCACGGGTACCGGTGCCACTGCATCGACGATCTCCGGGATCAACACCATCGTGCCGACCTCACCCGTGTGGCCGCCTGCCTCTGCGCCCTGAGCGATGATGATGTCGACGCCGACGTTCACGTGTCGTTCCGCGTGCTGCGCCTTGCCGGCGAGGGCGCCGACGAGGCGGCCTTCCTCCTTGGTGCGCTCGATCATGTGCGCGGGCGGCGGGCCGAGGGCGTTGACCACCAACGACGGCCGATGGGCGAGTGCGATCTCGAGCAGTGAGTCGGCTTGTGCTGCCGAGAACGGTGCAGCGCGCCCACCACCATCGCCCCACTCCCCGCGGCCAGGAACCCGATCCCCGCGATCGGCGAGCGGCGGTACGTCGTAGCGGCGCAGGATGTCGTCGACGAACGCCCTGTGCTCGGCGGGGATCAGCGCGCGTACATCGTCGATCGTGAAGCCGCCGCCATCGGAGCCGGCGTACTTGGCGGGCACGATCAGGTCGATACCGAAGGGTTTGTCGCCCACCTCGGCCTCGATCCAGGCGAGGTCGATCTCCAGCTGCTCGGGGGAGTGGGCAACGGCCCCGAGCACACCCATGCCGCCGGCCTTGGTGACTGCGGCGACGACGTCGCGGCAGTGGGTGAAGGCGAGGATTGGCACATCGATACCCAACATTTCGGTGATCGCTGTCTTCATGATGGCAGGGTAACCCTGCGCATCGCGCTGGGTCGTGTCGGTCGACGGGTGGTGACCAAGGTCCCTGCTCGCGGTGCGTACGTGTCCCATAGCGTGCGGCTATGAGGTTGCAAATCACCCGCCGGGCTTTGTGTCGCAGGTGAGCGCCCCGCCGCTGTTGGTCATCTCCGCAATGTGGTCTCGATGACCGCCGAGTGGAAACAGGCGGCACTGCCCAGCGAGCACGGTGGCTGGGGGCTAACCCTCGAACCGGTGTTGCTGGGCCTGCTGATCGCGCCCTCGTGGGGTGGGTTGTCGCTCGGCCTGGCCGCATTCGCCGCGTTCCTCGTGCGAACTCCGCTGAAGTTAACGGTCATCGATCATCGCCGGACCCAGTGGCAGCGGCGATCACAGCTGGCGTTGCGCTTCGCAGTTGGCGAGCTGCTGTTGCTCGGCGTGTGTGGGGTGTGGGCTGTGGCGGTCGCCGGATGGTCATGGGCCGTGCCGGTGCTGTGCGCGGTTCCGCTGGTTGCAGTGGAGTTGTGGTTCGACGTGCGCAGCCGTGGCCGCCGCCTGCTCCCCGAGCTGTGCGGCTCGGCGGCTATCTCCGCCGTCGCGGCTGCGATCGTCGTGGCCGGCGGGCACAGCACTCGGTTGGCGGTTGGCGCCTGGCTGGTGCTTGCCGCTCGTTCGGTTGGGGCGATCCCGTTCGTACGCATGCAGATCATGCGGTTGCGGCGGGGTGCCGCGGACGTGCGTCCCAGCGATCGTGCGCAGGCTGCCGCCCTCGCGATCGGCATGGTGGCCGTCGTGCTCGACCAACAGTTGCTGGCCGGTCTCGGCTGGCTGGTGTTGCTGGCGGCGCTACAGATGGTGTGGGTGCGCCGCAAGCCGGTGGCGCCGAAGGTTCTTGGTCTCCGGCAGATGGCCCTCGGTGTAGGGCTGGTGCTGGCTACGAGTACAGGAGTGTGGATGCTGTGATCATCATCAATCAGGACAAGAGCCTCGGCGACTTGGTGGAGCAATTCCCTCAGCTCGCTCGCGAGTTCGAGCGACGCGGGCTGGACTACTGCTGTGGAGGTGGGAAGTCGCTCGCACAGGCATGCGCCGCGAGCGGGCTCGACCCGACGTCGACGGTGGCTGAACTTGCTGCCGCCGCAAGTACCTCGCAGCCGGCCGAGTGGTCCGGAATGGATGCCGCGGAACTCTGCGATCACCTGGAGCTGGTGCACCACGCGTACCTGAAGGAAGAGCTTCCACGTCTGTCGGCGCTGGTAGCCAAGATCGAGTCGGTGCACGGTGGGCGTCACCCCGAACTGGCCGAGGTGGGCCGGTGCTACGAGGAGGTCCGTGCTGATCTCGAACCGCACCTGCTGAAGGAAGAGCGGGTGCTGTTCCCGATGGCGCGCGAGCTGGCGCATGCCGCCACGGCTCCCGAATTTCATTGCGGCACGCTGCGCAACCCGATCTCGGTGATGCTCGTCGAGCACGATCGGGTGGGGGAACTGCTCGCCACACTGCGTCACCTGACTGGTGGCTTCCAGCCACCCGCCGACGGCTGCGCCACGTACGTCGCCTGCTACCAGGGCCTGCAACAGCTTGAGGCCGACACGCACTTGCACATTCACAAAGAGAACAACGTGCTGTTCCCGAGGATCGTACGCATGGAGTCCGAACTCGGCCGCTAGGTTCGCCACATGGCCGGTTCCATCCTTGGCACACGTGTGCTGCGCACTGAAGACCCCGAACTCCTACTGGGGTCGGCGCGATACGTCGACGACCTGCAGTTGGTGAACGCCGCACACGCGGTGTTCGTGCGCTCCGAGATGGCACATGCGCGTCTGTCGGGCGTGGATGTCGAGGCAGCCCGCGAGATGCCGGGTGTGGTTGCGGTGTTCACCGCTGCCGACCTCGGCCTGGCGGCTCATGCCGGGATGGCCAAGGTGCACGACGACTTTCTCAAGCCACCGCTGGCCACCGACAAGGTGCGCTATGTGGGCGAAGCGATCGCTGTCGTGCTGGCTGAGACCGTCGCACAAGCACGCGACGCAGCGGATGCTGTCATGGTGCACTACGAACCATTGGTCGCAGCGGTCGACGCCGAGGGTGCACTCGCCGACGGGGCACCGTTGCTGTATGAGCAGCGTGCCGACAATGTGGCGATATCGACGAACGATCCTGCACTGCCGGGTGACTTCGCCGACGCCGATGTTGTCGTGCGTGGCCGCTATGTGAATCAGCGCATGGCGGTCGCCCCGATGGAGCCGCATGCGGCGGCGGCGGAACCGGCAGCGGATGGTCGTCTCACGTTCTACGGCAGCACGCAGATGCCGCACCTCCTGCATCGGTCGCTTGCGGCTGCGCTGGATGTTCCCACCAGCCAGATCCACGTGATCATCCCGCACGTCGGTGGCGGTTTCGGTGGCAAGGCCGGTCTGTTCGGCGAGCAGACCGTGGTGGCCGCGTGTGCGCTGCGTTTGAACCGCGCCGTCGCCTGGGTTGCCACCCGCAGCGAAGACATGCTGTGCATGGTGCACAGCCGCGGTCAGGTGCAGTATGTGGAGATCGGCGCCAAGTACGACGGCACGTTCACCGGTCTGCGGGTTCATCTCGTCGGCGATGGCGGCGCCTACCCCGATATTGGTGCCTTCCTGTCGGCTGGTACGCGGCGTATGTCGCAGGGCACGTACCGGTTCCCGGCCATCCAGTTCGACATCGCCGTCGCGGCCACCAACACCACGCCGATGGGGCCGTATCGCGGTGCCGGCCGCCCCGAGGCGACGGCCTTGCTCGAGCGGGCTGTCGATCAAGTGGCACTTACGTTGGGTATTGATCCGATCGAGTTGCGGTTGAAGAACCTGTTGGCCGACGACGTGTTCCCGTACACGACACTCACCGGGGTCACGTACGACAGCGGTGCGTACAGCACCCCGCTGCATGAAGCAGCCCGACTCGCCGACTACGCCGAGCTTCGTCGCGAACAGGCCGAGCGCCGCGCCCGTGGCGACCGCACGCTGCTCGGTATCGGTGTGTCGTGCTACGTGGAGGTCACCGCCGGCGGTGCCACCAGTGAGTACGGCGCACTGAAGGTGCATCCCGATGGTTCGGCCACGGTGATGGCCGGCACGTCGGCCCACGGCCAAGGTCACCAAACTGCGTTCGCAATGATCGTCAGCGCGCAGACGGGTATTCCGGTCGAGCGCATCCGACTGGTGCAGAGCGACACCGACCTCGTGCGCAGCGGTGGCGGCACCGGCGGTTCACGTTCGCTGCAACTGGGCGGTTCGGCGGTGCACCGTGCGACAGAAGCGGTGGTCACGAAAGCCCGCGCTCTGGCGGCTCGGCTGCTGGAGGCCGACCCGGCCGACATCGTGGTCGACGTCGAGCGCGGCACCATCGGCGTTGTCGGTGTGCCGGCGGGCGCGCTCGACTGGGCATCGCTCGCCCGTGCTGCCGAGGCCGATGCCGAAGCGGTCGACCACGATGACGGAACGGTCGGCCTGGCGGCGCAACTCGACTTCGATCAGGGTGCAGCCACGTTCCCGTTCGGTGCGCACATCTCGGTGGTCGAGGTGGATCAGGACACCGGCAAAGTGACGCTCATCCGCCACATCGCGGTCGACGATTGCGGCACGGTGCTGAACCCGCTGCTCGTGGAGGGTCAGCAGCACGGTGGCCTCGCCGCGGGTGCCAGTCAAGCGTTGTTCGAGGAAGTGCGCTACGACAGCGATGGCAACCCGCTGACCGCCAACTTGATGGACTACGCGTTGCCGTCGGCAGCGGAGTTCCCCAACTTCGAGGTGCACAGCACCGAGACGCCCACACCACTCAACCCATTGGGCGCGAAGGGCATCGGCGAGGCCACCACGATCGGGGCCACGCCGGCGGTACAGAACGCGGTCATCGATGCACTGGCGCACCTCGGGGTGCGCCACATCGACATGCCGTGCACCAGCGAGCGCGTGTGGCGCACCATCCGCGATGCCGAGGCCGGCACGTTGCCCGATCCGTGGAGCGACCCGCCGGTGGTCTTCGCGCGGATGCGCGGGGTCCACGTGGTGGATGAGGAAGGGTTGGCTGCGGCCGAAGGGATCTGAGCCGCACGACACACTTGACGCACTCGTCAGGTACGGCAGTCACTGGGTAGGTTCTGAGCCGTGGTTCCCGAAGGTCTTCATGTCGTCCGTCATTATCAGCACCAGGCCGGTCCGCCGGTGGTGCTGATCCATGGCGCGCCTGATCGGGCCAAGAACCTCGCCCATGTCGTGCACCTGCTGCACGACATGCCGGTCACGACGTACGACCGTCGTGGGTACGGTAAGTCACTGGCTGCCGGTGCAGTCGGCCCGGGTGGGTTCGACCACCACGCCGACGACCTGTTGGAACTGCTCGATGGCACACCGGCGATCGTCGTCGGCCAGAGCGCCGGTGGGGCGATTGGTATGGCCGCAGCGATCAAGGCTCCGGAGTTGTTCCTCGCACTCGGCGTGTGGGAGCCGCCGATGGTGCCATGGACGTGGTGGTCCACCATTGGTCAATGGGAACGCATGATGGAGTTCGCCCACTACGACGACCCGTACCAGCTGGGCGAGGACTTCAACCGCGACATCCTCGGAAACGAGCGCTGGGAACAGCTTCCCGAACGCACCCGCGACCTGTTGCGCGCTGAGGGCGTGGCCTTCCGTGCCGACATGGCCTGCCAGGAGTCACCATTCATGGATCTCGACCGGCTGAACGTACCGATAGTGGTGGGAGTCGGCACAGAGCACCCTGAGCCGGAGGTCGCCAGTTCCCACCGGGAGACGGCCCGGCGCACCAACGCCGAGTTGTACGTCGGAGAGGGTGCTAACCACTTCGCCCACATGGGGAACCCACCCGTGTGGGCAGGGTTCGTGCGCCACACGGTTGCCCTCGCGCGCCGAGCGCATCCGGAGATGTTCGGATGAGCGATTCCTCGGAGTTCGTGCCGCAACTGCCGTCGATGGCCGAGCTGCTCGATCTCGAGGAACTCGATCGCGATCTCTACCGCGGCATCAACGAGTTTCCCACCGCCGACCGACCGACGTTGTTCGGTGGCCAGGTAGCAGCGCAGGCGTTGAAGGCCGCTGGGCTGACGGTGCCCGAAGGGCGCTCGCCGCACTCGATGCACGGGTACTTCTTGCGCACGGGTTGGCGCGCTCGTCCGGTCGTATTCAAGGTCGAGCGTGATCGCGACGGCAAGTCGTTCTCGGCGCGCCGTGTCAGCGCGTTGCAGAACGGCGAGGTGATCTTCGATCTGACTGCGTCGTTCCATGTGCAGGAGGATGGCGGCGAATACGGTGTGGCCATGGCGCAGGGGTTACCAGGCCCCGATGAGTGCACCGCAGAGCCGTACAACGACAACTACCCGAACGCCGAGGCGCGGCCGGTGCCGCCGTTGCACATCGACCGCTTCGGCAACCGCATCAGTTCCACCATCTGGATCAGAACCTCCGAGCGCCTCGCTGACGACCGTCTCACCCACGCCTGCGCATTCGCGTACATGTCCGACATCGGCACCGGGTTCGCCAACGTCAAGGCTGCCCGACTGCCCAGCGGCGGTCCCAGCCTCGACCATGCCGTGTGGTTCCGCACTGCGTTGCGCGCCGATGAGTGGAGCCTGATGAGGCTGTGGCCGTTGATGGCCGGCGGCGCCCGCGGGTTGTACGGCGGCTCGATCCACAGCGCCGATGGCACGCTGGGAGCGATGTTCACGCAGGAAGCGTTGATGCGGCCGCCCACTGGTTGACGTGCGACGTGCGACGTGCGACGGGCGGCGGGCGGCGGGCAGTCATCCAACTGACGCTGGACGCCACCTCGCTGGGTCCTGTGCGTACAGTTCGCGTAGTGCGGCGTACAGCACCGGTTTGGCCTCGTTCAGTTCGGCTGGACGGCAGAAGAACACTTCGCTGCTCACGGCGAAGAACTCGGCCGGGCTGCTGAACGCGTAGGGCCGCAGCACGGCATCCGACTCGCGTGCTTCGGTTCGTTCGAACTCGTCGTTCAGTACTTCGCGCCACCCGTCGAGGAATGCGCCGCGCAGCGGTGGCACGCCGTCGGCGTAGCCGTCATTCATATCGATCTTGTGGGCGAACTCATGAATCACCACGTTGTTGCCGTGGTGCGGGTGGCGACTCTCGTACACCACGGTGTCCCACGAGAGTGCGACCGGCCCGAAGTTGGGCACGGCCTCGCCGACGATGTCGACGGTCTCGTTCGTGTAGGTGCCCGCGGCGGGTCCGGAGCGCCTCGAGTTCGAGGTGGTGGAACTGGGACGGACGATGATCGCCTTCACCTGCCGGTAGGGCCATGTGTCGTGGGCCAAGATCGGGATGGCCGCGTTGGCTGCAATCGTGACCTTCATCTCGTCGGTGATGCTGAGTCCGCTGACACCCTCCCACGACTTGGTGCTGACCAGCTCGGCGGTGAGCAGTCGCAATCGCTCGCGATCGTCGGGTGCCAGCCGCGCCGCAATGCCGACGTTGCGGCGCATCACCGCATCGATCACCTCGGGGCTGATCTCGGGGTCCTGCCGTCGGCGCCACAACACTCCGACAGCTTGCCGCGTCTCACCCCGCCTCGCCCGTCACCCCGCTCGCCCCTCCCATAATTCGGCTTCAAGTCACACGCCGACCACGGTGGACGGTGGTCAGCGCATGGCAGAGACGGAAAGAGTGGAGTGATCAGCTGCTGGGAATATACCCATTGGGGTATGAGTTGTAGACGTGCGGGCGCCACGAGGGCGGCCACTGACGAAGGAGTGACTGATGGGAAACATGATCGCTGCTGATGACCAGGAGAGCTTCCAGCGTGAAGTGCTGGACTCCACCGTGCCGGTGGTCGTGGACTTCTGGGCGGCCTGGTGCGGCCCGTGCCGGATGGTGGCCCCCGAACTCGAGGCGCTGAACGAGCAGTACGGCGGTGCGATCAAGGTGGTCAAGGTCGATGTCGACGCCAACCAGGTCGCCGCAGCTGCCTATGGCGTGCGCAGCATCCCGATGATCGGGCTGTTCGAAGCCGGCCAGATGACCAAGCAGACGGTTGGCGCTCGCCCGCGGCATGCGATCGAGTCTGAACTCGGCCTGACCCGCTTCAAGGTCTGATCATGTCCAACGACGCGCCACTTTCGGCTCGTGAGATGTGGGAGCAGCGCTACGCCACTCCCGGGTACGTGTACGGCACCGAGCCGAACACGTTCCTGCGCGACAACATGGCCTCGATTCCCATGGGCGCAGTGCTGTGTCTCGCCGAGGGAGAAGGGCGCAACTCGGTGTTCCTGGCAGAGACGGGGCGCGAGGTGCACAGCGCCGACCTTTCCGAGGCCGGTGTCGCCAAGACGTTGGCGCTCGCCGCTGAACGCGGCGTGACCGTGCACGCCATTCAGGCTGATCTCGCCGTGCAGGACATCGGCGTCGGCCGCTGGGATGCCGTGGTGTCGGTGTTCGCGCACATGCCGTCCAAAGTACGCATTGATCTGCACCGGCGTGTGGTGAACTCGTTGCGGCCCGGTGGTGTGCTGGTGCTGGAGGCGTACACGCCCGATCAGATCGGCCGCGGCACCGGCGGCCCGGCAATCCCGGAGATGACGATGACGCTCGCTGGTCTCGCCGAGGAGTTGGCCGGGCTGGAGTTCGTGCACGCCCAGGAGTTGTTGCGTGAGGTGCACGAGGGCCCCGGCCACACCGGCGTCGGCGCAGTCGTGCAGGTCATCGCTCGTAAACCTGAGTGACTCTCAGCGCTCTGAGCGGGCGAGGTCGACGAATGCCTGCGCTGCGGGCGACAGATGAGTCCCCCGGTGCAGCAGGCCTACACGCCGGCCCAGTTTTGGTTGCAGTGTGCGCACCTGCGCGCCGCGCCGTGCGGCCTCCTCGGCCAATGGTCGTGGTAGCAGCGCAGCGCCAGCGCCGGCGAGGACGAGTGGCACGATGGCCTCGCGAGACGACATCTCGACGGCGATGTGTGCAGTCCGGCCATCACGCGCCAGCGCGTGGTCGAGTACCCGGCGGATGGACGTGCCGATTGGACTGGCCACGAGCGGCAACCCGGCGAGCACGCGCATGGTGACCGGTCCATCGGGTAGTTCGGTGGTGGGTGGAAGCACCACGACGATCTCCTGACGGAACAGTTCGACGCGAGTGAGGCCCGTGCCGCCGGTGGTGAGGTCGCAGACGCCGATCTCGGCGCGCCCCGATCGCACCATGCGCTCGAGGTCGACTGGGTCTTCTGGTTCGTGCACGCGCACAGTGATGCCCGGGTGCTGTGTGCGGAACAGACCCACCAGCCGAGCGACCGGGTCGACGGCAAGCGTGGGCAGTGCCACAAGGTCGAGTGTTCCGGTGCGGAGCTCCGTCACGGCCGCGACCGTGCTGGTGAGTTCGGCCATGTCGCGCACCACTTGCCGCGCGCCCTCGATGACCGCGCGTCCAGCGACGGTGGGTTCGCTGCTGCGACCGAGACGAGTGAACAGCTCGACTCCCAGCTCGCGCTCCAGCGTGCGGATGCCATGCGAGAGCGACGGCTGCGAGACGTGCACCGCTCGGGCAGCGCCGGTGAACGACCCGTGATCGGCCACGGCGATGGCGTATTCGAGCTGTCGTAGATCCATAGACAGTAACTATGGCTCATATCTCATCTCTCCGCTAGCGCGATGGCAGATGACGGCGCAGGATGGTGCCCGTGCAGGTTCAGGATCAGATCGCGTGAGCCTGTTCCTCGCCGCGCTGACGGGCCTCGCGATCGGTTTCCTCAGCGGGTTGATGGGCAAGGGCGGCTCGGCGATTGCGACACCGTTGCTGCATGTGATCGGGTTTCCGGCGATCATCGCAGTTGCCTCCCCACTGCCGGCGACAGTGCCGTCGACGATGATCGCCAGCTACGCCTACTCGGAGCAGCACCTCGTCGATTGGCGAGTCGTGCGGTGGAGTATCTGCTGCGGCGTTCCGGCGACGGCGCTCGGCGCGCTGACGACCCGCTGGGTTGATGGGGGCCTCCTCGTGCGGGTCACCGATGTGGTGCTCATCGCACTCGGGCTGCGATTGCTGGTCGCGGCGTATCGGCCGAGCCAGCCGACGAATGAGTCGGCGATCGTGGCGGCGTGGGAGTTGGCCGTCGTCGCGACCGCGGTCGGGGTGATCTCCGGGTTGTTGGCCAACAGCGGCGGGTTCCTGCTCGCCCCGTTGTTCATCACCGCACTGAAGTTGCCGATCAAATCGGCCTTGGCCAGTTCGCTCGCGGTGTCGTCAGTGTTGGCGATTCCCGGCACGATCGTGCACGCATCACTCGGTCATATCAACTGGACGCTGGTGCTCATATTCGGCTCCACGTCAGTGCCGCTGGCGTTCTTGGGGGCGCGCACTGCCATGCGGATCGCCGCCCACCGACTGGAACGTGGCTACGGCGTGATGCTCGTGGTGATGGGTGCAGCGTTCCTGGTCATTGCCTGAGCGACGCTGCCGGAAGTTCGAACCAGCGCAGGTGCTCGAACTCGGCGGACAGCGTGTGATGCACGCCCTGCTCAGCCCACTCCGGCGCCTCAGCGAAGACAGCGCGAGCGTGTTCGAGGTACGCGAGCAGATCGGACTCCGGAGCGCGAACCTGGTCGATCGGCGGTCGCACCATCTCACCGGTCTGCAGGTCGTACGACACCTGGTCGAGACGCAGCGGTGGCTCGACGGGGCCGAGGTGATGACGCCACAATCCGCTGGTCGGATCGAACCGGTAATCGGGAAGCAGCTTCCATCCGTGTGTGGCCACGAGGTCGACCGCGGCCACGAGGTAGTCGAAGACGGCCTCGGAGATGAAGTAGTTGAAACTCACTCGGGTCCACCCGGGTTTGATGCCCTCGCAGCCGTGGGTGATCTCGTGCTCGAACTCGTGCGACCGTTCGAGGTCGATGCCGAGCAGGCGGTGTCCGTAGGGGCCGGCGCACGAGCAACCGCCGCGTGACTGGATGCCGAACAGGTCGCTCAGCACTGCGACCACGAAGTTGTGGTGGAGGTAACGACTCTCTGGTCGGCGCACGACGAACGACAGGATCGAGAGTCGTTCGGCGGTGGTGTTGCCGAGGACCTGGATGGCCGGATTGTTGGCCCACTTCGCGACGGCACGTTCCCAGTAGGCCTGTTCGCGTATTTTGATCGTGGGTACCCCGACCGCCTGTTTCAACTGGAACACGAGGCCCGCTCGAATCGATTCGATGATCGCTGGCGTGCCACCTTCCTCACGGTGAATCGGAGAAGCGAGATACACGTGCTCGGTGGGGTTCACATACGCGACCGTGCCCCCGCCGACGACGTCTGGCACTCGGTTCGTCAGCAGCGCGCGCCGCACGACCAGTACCCCGGGGGTGCCGGGGCCGCCGACGAACTTGTGGGGGCTGATGAAGACGGCGTCCTTGTGTGCCATCGGATACTCAGCCGATTCGGGGTGCATGTCGATGTCGACGTACGGTGCCGCGGCAGCGAAGTCCCAGAAGCTGAGAGCACCGTGACGGTGCAACAGATCGGCGATCGCGTGCGTGTTGGAGATGATGCCGGTGACGTTCGATGCTGCGGAGAACGAGCCGATCTTCACTGGCCTGTCGGCGAAGTGAACGAGTTCGTTCTGGAGCTGTTGCAGGTCAATGTGGCCGTCGGCGTCTTCGTGGATCGTGACCACATCGGCGATGGATTCCCGCCACGGCACTTCGTTGGAGTGGTGCTCATATGGCCCGACAAACACCACTGGGCGTTCGCTCATCGGGATGTGCTGGAGCAGGTGGTAACGGTCGTCGAGGTCGGCCGGCAGCCGCAGGTTCATGATGCCGATCAGTTTGTCGATCGCCCCGGTGGCGCCAGACCCGCAGAAAATGACCAGCGTGTCGTCGTCGCCATGTACCGCATCGTGGATGATGCGACGGGCGTCCTCGCGCAAGCGCGTGGTCTGCAGTCCGGTGCCGGACGACTCGGTGTGCGTGTTCGCGTAGCGGGGCAGCACCTCCTCGCGGATGAAGTCCTCGATGAAGCTGAGCGCCCGGCCGGACGCGGTGTAGTCGGCATAGGTGATGCGCCGCGGACCGTATGGTCCGACGATCACCTGGTCGTCGCCGATGACCGACTCGCGGATGTGACGCAGCAGCGGTGTGTCGTCGCCATCGGGCATGACCGCAGGCTAGTTGTGCCGCCAGGGAGGCGGCGAGAGCTCAGTCAGTGACGGTCAGTGCCGCGTGCATCCCCGACGTGTAGTGGGCCGGAAGGTTGCAGACCAACACGTACTTGCCCGGTGCGAGTTCGAAGGTCTTGCTTTGTGTGGTTCCAACAGCGAACTCGGCGATCTCGTCGACCGCGTCCACCTTGTCTTCAGGGATCCGGCCGTCCACCGTGGGGAGTGCGCTGCTGTCGAGATCGGTTCTGATGATGACCAACTCGTGCTCGACCGTGCCATTGTTGGTGGCGTCGATGGTGACCGTTTGGCCAGCGACCGTCTGCGCGGACAGCGTGAGTTTGAACTCGCTCAGCGCTGCCTCGATGGGCTTGCTCGTTGCGGGTTTCGGTGGGGTGAGTGCATCGTCGGGATCATCGCCACAGCCAGCGGCGATCGCCATCGATGCGGCGAGTCCGAATGCCAACATCATTCGCGTGGACGCCCTCGTGGCTACGTCTCGCGTGCGAGTGTGATCCGTCGTGTCCGTCATAGCGCTCCCTGGTGCTCCACCGTCGCAAGAGAGGTTAACATGACCTGAGGATGGTGCTACACGCTCAGATCGGGTGTGTTCCCAGCGACTCCAGGCGAAGTGTGGGTGCGCCTTCGGCCTCGGCGATGGCGAGGTCGATCACGGCCACGAAGCGCCACTCGCCGTCGCTCTCGGGATCGGCGAGTTGCTGAGTGACCACCCAGCGGTCGGGGTGTGCGTCGAGCGTGAAGTACTGCGTGGCGCGAGCGGCTGAGTCGATGCCGATGCGGTCGTACTCGGCCCAGTAGGGCGCCATGGCGTCGCGCAGTTGTTGCTCCGTCCAGCCGCTGCGTTCGGCGAGCGCTACGTGGTTGCGGGCGTTCAGCAGCTCCACCCAGCCGAAGGCCGCGGTGCGCACGGCGGTGCGCCACGCAGTGGGTGGCCACACGCGGGCGGCAGCGGGGGAGTCGGGGGCGATGTGCTCGTGCACCGGGTTACCAGCGAGGCGGGCCCACTCGTCGAGCAACGTCGCATCGGTCGCGCGGATGAGGGCGCCGAGCCACTCGACCACATCCTCCAGATCGTCGGTGTACACATCGTCCGGCAGCGAGCGGTCGAGTGTGCGCCAGGCATCGGTGAGATAGCGCAGCACGAGACCTTCGCTGCGTTCCAGGCGGTAGCGGCGCACGAAGGTGGAGAAGCTGTCGCCGCCTTCCAACATCTCGCGCAGGATCGATTTGGGCGAGGGTTGTTCGGCGACCCATGGGTGGTGTGTGCGGTACTCGGTGAAGCAGGCGTCGAGCAGTTCCGCCAGCGGCTTGGGCCACGTGATGCCCTCCAGACGGGCCATCCGTTCGTCGTACGGCACGTACTCGGCTTTCATCTGCGCGACGAGGGCACCCTTGGCGGCGTTCTCTTGTGCGAACAGCACCTGGCGCGGGTCATCGAGCACCGCTTCGACGATGCTGACGGCGTCCACTACGAACGCGGGGTCGGCATGGTCCAGCGTCGACAGCACCTCGATCGCGAAGGGCATCAACGGAGCGGAGAAGCGCAGCGCCGAGCGCTCATCGCCTCCCTCGTCGATCAGCGAGCCGACGCGCACGCCCATGCACTTGCCGTTGGCATCACGCAGTCGGGCGGCCACTCCGGCCGCTTCGAGGCTGCGGTACACGGCGATCGCCCGCTTCTTGTGCTGCCGTTTGCGTTGCTCGCTGTCGTGGTTCGTGCGCAGCAGATGCTTGAGTGCGTTCGGCCCGTCGGGTCGTGACAGCACAGTGGCGACGAGGTCGGCGGTGACCTTGAAGCGCGATACCAGCGGCTCGGGGCGAGCGGCGATCAGACGATGCATGGTGGCTTCGTCGTAATGCACGAAACCTTCCGGCGCTTTGGCCTTGGTGGCTTTGCGACGGGCTTTGGGATCGTCACCGGCCTTGTTGAGCGCACGCGTGTTCTCGATCACGTGGTCGGGTGCCTGCACCCACACATGGCCGTCGGGGTCGAATCCGGGGCGACCGGCGCGGCCTGACAGTTGGTGAAACTCGCGGACGGTGAACACGCGCACTCGCTTGCCGTCGAACTTCGTGAGCGCTGTCATCAGCACGGTGCGGATCGGGATGTTCACGCCGACGCCGAGCGTGTCGGTACCGCAGATCACCGGCAGCAGACCCTCGCCGGCGAGGCGCTCGACGAGTCGTCGGTACTTGGGCAGCATGCCGGCATGGTGCACGCCGACACCGTTGCGGATGAGACGATCGAGCGTCTCGCCGAACCCACGGCCCATCTTGGTGCCCTTCATCGCCGCGGCAATCGCCTCGCGCTGGGCGCGAGTGGTGACGGTGAGGCTCACCAACCCCTGGGCTCGCTCGATCGCCGAGGCCTGGTTGGCATGCACGACGTACACCGGGCTGAGACCCTCCTTCACTGCATCGAGCACCGTGTCGGCCACCGAGGTGAGCCGCCATGCGTGATACAGCGGTGTGGGGCGATGCACCGACGTGACCTCGCTGACCGGTCGACCGCTGCGCTCCTGCAGGTCGGTGGTGATGGCGGTCATGTCGCCGAGCGTCGCTGAGGCGAGCAGCATCTGACAGCCCGTCATCTCCAACAGTGGGATCTGCCACGCCCAGCCGCGGTCAGCCTCGGCGTAGTAGTGGAACTCGTCGAGACAGGCGAAGCCGAAGTCGCTCTCTGTGCCGTGTGCGAGGGCGTTGTTGGCCAGCACCTCCGCAGTGCACACGAGCACCGGCGCATCCGAGTTGATCGAGGCATCACCAGTGGCCAAACCCACCTGATGCGCGCCCAGCAGGTCGACCAGGTCGAAGAACTTCTCCGCGACCAAGGCCTTGATCGGTGCGGTCCACACGGCGCGCCGACCGTCGTTCAGCGCCAACAGGATGCCGGCGATCGCGACCAGGCTCTTGCCCGACCCGGTGGGGGTGGCGAGCACGACGTGGTCGCCAGCGGCGAGTGCCAGTGCGGCTTCCTCTTGGTGCGAGTACAACGGTCGTCCGCCGGCCTGTGCCCACGCGGCGAACGCGTCGAGCACCGCCTCGGGATCCGACCCGGCGGGCGGCAGCAGGTCGGTGAGCGCAGACATTCCTGCCAGTGTGCCTCGGTTTCTGGGCAGAGATCGTCCCAGGAACGACTCTGGGCAGTGACAGTCCCGGAAACCGGGACTGTCACTGCCCAGATGCGGTGATGAGTGGACAATGCCTCGCGCGAGGCGTACGGTCTGGTCAGACCGAGTTCGGAGTGCAGCGAAAAGCACGCCCGACAACGGGATCTGGCATCGGTTCGCCGGCCAGGAAACGTCGCTCCGACGCCCCGAACTCGGTCACTCACCGCACCGGTGAGCGCCTCGGTGGCACGTCGTCAGCGACGGGCCAACGACTCCAGGTTGCCGAGCGAGTTCTCCAGCATGTGCGCCGGAACGACGGGCCAGGTGACGCGCTCTTTGAGCGCGGGCGAGAAGTTGGTCCAGTCGCAGTACAACTCGACGTCGGTCTCGTCGGCGCTCACCGGTGTGAGTGTGTAGCCGTAGAGGTGGCCGAGCGGCTCCTGGTCGACCATGCCGATGGTCCACTCCAGCAGACGGTCCTGCTCGAAGCGGGTGACGGTGTTCTGCACTTGGTACTTCCCCATCGGGATGTCGCCGAGCGGTTCGCGATCCATGTTCATCAGGAACGTGTCGCCGACGGCGGCCACCGGTTCGCTGTCGGGCGAGGCGAGCAACATGCCCGAACCGTCGATGGCGACATGCATGTCGGGGTCGATGATGAACGAGAAGATCTTCGCTGCCGGAGCGGCGATGCGGCGCGAGACGGTGATGCGTTCTGCGGGCGTACTCATGGTGTGTGTCCTTCTAGACCGTGGTGAGGCCGACCCGCAGAACGGATGAGCGATGGAGCTGAATGCGGTGAGGATGTCAGCGGATCAGCGGATCGCGCGGCAGACCGAGGATGTGCTCGCCGATCTGGTTGCGCTTGATCTCCGACGTGCCGCCGGCGATCGACATTCCGCGGTGGCTCATCGCCAGCCGACCGGCCACGTCACCGGCGCCGTCGAGGAAGGCTGTGTCGGGGCCGGCCATGGCCGTGGTCATGGCCGCGGCCTCGTGGCCCAGCTCGGTGCCGACGAGCTTGGTGATGGCTCCCTCTGGGCCGGGGCCGCCGCCGCTGACGGCGCGGCTGACGGAGCGCAGGTTCAACATCCGCGACGCGTACTGGGTGGCGATGTAGCGACCGACACGGCCAGCGCCGCCCGGCACCCGCTCGGGCGCAGCGTCGAGCAGACCCACGAGCACGCTCGCAGCCAACTCGGCGCCACCTTCGCCGCCGCCGATGCTGACGCTCTCGTTGCCGAGCGTGGCGCGAGCCACGGTCCAGCCACCGTCGATCGGGCCCACCACATCGTCGTCGGGCACGAACACATCGTCGAAGAACACCTCGTTGAACTCGGCGCCGCCACTGGCCTGCTTCAGCGGGCGCACTTCCACGCCCTTGGCGTGCATGTCGACCACCATCATCGTGATGCCCTGGTGCTTCTTCGCATCGGGGTTGGTGCGTACGGTCATGAAGCCGAAACTTGCGAGGTGTGCGCCGGAGGTCCACACCTTCTGGCCGCTCACCAACCAACCGCCATCGACGCGGGTGGCCTTGGTCTTCACTGCGGCAGCGTCGCTGCCTGCTTCGGGCTCGCTGAACAGTTGGCACCAGATGAGGTCTTGGCGCAGCGCGGGCATCACCCAGCGGCTGACCTGGTCTGCGGTGGCGTGTTGGATGAGCGTGAGGATCACCCAGCCGGTGATGCTGTACTGCGGGCGCTGCACGCCCGCCGCGGTGAACTCCTGCTCGATGACGATCTGCTCCACCGCGCCGGCAGCACGACCCCACGGCTTCGGCCAGTGCGGCATGACGTACCCGGTCTCGATCAGCTTGGTGCGCTGCTCGGCGGCGGACAGACCGGCGATCGACTTCGCGAACTCGCGCACTGCGTCACGGATCGGTTCGGCCTCGGGCGGCAGTTCGACCGTCTTGGCTCGTTGTACGCCCGCACGAGTGTGCGTGACGCTGTCGAGCGCAGCCTGCTGCGGATCGACGATCGCGATGAGGGCCGTGGCGCGGCGCAGGTACATGTGCGCATCGTGTTCCCACGTGTACCCGATACCGCCGTGCACCTGGGTGTTCAGGTTGGCGCACAGGATCGCCGCCTCGAGCGCCAGGACGGCAGCGTTCGCTGCGGCGAAGGAGAAGACGACGCCCCCGGCAGCATTGGCGCGAGCTGCGTCCCATACCGCCGCCGTGGCCAGTTCGGTGGCAACGGCCATGTTGGCGCAGTGGTGCTTGACGGCCTGGAAGGTGGCGATCGGGCGGCCGAACTGGACGCGCACTTTGGCGTATTCGGCGGCCATGTCGGTGCAGGCGCGAGCGACGCCGGTGGCCTCGGCGGCAACGATCAGTCGGGCGAGATCGGTCAGCGCCGAGCGGGCACCGACCAGGACATCGCCGGATGCACCGTTGAGCGAGACGCGGCCGGACTGGCGGGTGAGGTCGAGGTTGGCAGGCACGGTGACGGTGACGCCAGGAGCGTTGGCGGCGATGACGGCCACATCGGTGCCGACGCCGACCACGATGAGGTCGGCCAACCCGGCAGACAGGGTGGTGCCGGCATTGCCGGTGAATGCGCCGGCTGCGGCCTGCACATCGCCGCCGAGTGCGACGCCGGCCTTCACCGAGCCGTCGGCCAGACCGGGCAGCAAGCGTGCCTTCTGCTCATCGGTGCCACACGCGTTGATGACCGCGCCGGCGATGATCGAGGCGATGAACGTGCCGGAGGCCAGGCCGCGGCCGAGTTCCTCGGCGATCACGACGGCTTCCTGGAGGCCGTAGCCGGAACCGCCGTACTGCTCGGGCAGGTGCAGCCCCAGCCAGCCGAGTTCGGCGGCTTCACCGTAGAACGCCGGGCTGGTCTCCGGAGCTCCGTCCAGCAGGGCACGGGCGAAGCTGAGCGACTTGCGTTGGGTCAGCAGGTCGGAGACGGTGTCGGCAAGGGCGCGGTGGTCATCGGTGATCGCAATGGACATAGGTGCAAACCGTAGTCGTGTACACCGACGCAGCGGCAAGCGGAATCTCGGTGGCAGTTGGTCAGAGCAGACCGCGGTCGAGGTGTTCCAACAGCACTGGAACCTCGGCCAGGGCACGCAGCGCGTCGTTCAGGTGGGTGCACCCGTTCGTCTTGCCCAGGTTTTCGAGCACGGCGAGGCGCAGATTGGCGAGTGGCGTACCGATCAGGCTGGCGGCGGTGTGTTTCGCCGATGGGCATTCGCGGAACGGCAGGATGCGCGGGTCGGGGGTGACGGTCTGCAAGGTCAACGTCGCCGCGTCGGCGGTGGCCTGCAAGCGGTACTCGTGCACTGCCACTCGGTCGAGGTGGGGGTCGCCGGCACTGTCCTGGAATGCGGAGTCGATCACGATTGTGTCGCCGTCGCGCCACACGTCGATGCGCCGCGCGCGTCGCATCGAGAGGCCCGGCAGCTCGGCCAGGTCGTGCCAGCCGTGCGGATCGTCGGGGTTGATCAGTGAGCCGACCTGCTGGACGCGGTGGGCGACGGCACCGGATTGCTGCTCGATGAGTGAGCTGTTCCCGGGTGCGAAGCCGATGCAAACACCCTCCAGGTTGATGCGCGGCCGTTCGTGACTCGGCGGCAACAACTCCGGCCAGCGCACAACGACGAAGCCGGCGATGAGGCTGCATCCGGAGATGTCGTCGAGCAGTAGGTACAGGGGTGTGCCTGCTTCGCGTTCGCCCGGCAACGCGTGGTCGAGCGCCGCTCGTAGATGGCCGCCGCCCTGGCAACCGATCAGTGCTTCGATGTTGGCGCGCTCGGGTGTGCTGCTGACGGAGACGATCTTGCGTCCAGGAGCGATGCCGACGCTGGCCGCTGCTGCGGCGACGACGCTGGGCATATCGGCAGGGTCGATGGTGACGGCGTCGCGTGCAGTGCCTTCGAGTTGCAGGAGGCGGCCGATGCCCTCGGGCCACAACATGTCCACCGTGGATGTCCGGCGCACCGAACGTGCTGGTCTGACAGGTGCTGGTCCCGCAGGTCCGGCGACATCTTGCAGGGGGTCGATCACGCCTGCACCGTAAACGCAGACAGGGCGAACCGCCAATCCCTAGAGTTCACTCAATGTCCGACGAATCAGCGACTCCCAGCGCGCCCGTGATCCTTACTGAAGTGGTGGATCGCATTGGCATCATCACGCTGAACCGACCCGAGCGACGCAACGCGCTGAATGGTGAGCTGATGGGTGCGTTGCACGATGCGGTTCTGCAGATGGCGGCCGACCCCGAAGCCAAAGTTGTCATCCTCACCGGAGCGGCACCCGAGGGCATGCATGGCGGGTTCTGTTCGGGTGGCGATGTGAAGGGCGGCGGTCGCGGCGCACCGGGTAGTGAGAAGGGTGTGCCGCGCGACGCGTTGGAGGGCGACCTGGCCCGCCACGACGAGCACGCCTCGATGCTGCTGCACCAGATGCCGAAGCCGACGATCGCGATGGTGGGCGGCCCGGCGGTCGGCGCGGGGTTCAGTCTTGCCGCGGCGTGCGATCTCCGCTACGCCTCCACGGACGCGGTGTTCGCCGCCAACTTCATGCCCAACGGTCTGTCGGGCGACTATGGCGGCACGTTCCTGTGGACCCAGATCGTGGGCACCGCCCGTGCACGGCAGATGTATCTGCTGAACGACAAGATCAGCGCCGAACAGGCACTGGAGTGGGGCATGGTGCACGGTGTGCTGCCCCCCGATCAGTTGCGCGAATACACACTCGATATCGCCCGGCGGATGGTGCGCACTCCCGCAGAGTTGCTGGAACTGGTGAAGGACAACCTCAACCAGGCCGAGGACGAGGTCGGCCGTCGGCGCTTCCTGCTGGCCAACGAGGCCCACAATCAGAGTGAGGCGGCCCGCAAGATGGCTGCCCGCATGGCCGCCAAGCAGGCGCAACAGGCTCAGCAGCAGCAGGAATGATCGAGCAAATTTAGAGTAGTATTTTCCAGATCACTGCTGAACGCAGTCAGAGGGGGCTTTGAGCATGCTGCCGTTCGAGGGTTTGCGCGTCATCGACATCTCACCGAATCGGGTCGGTGCTCAGGTCAGCCAGCTGTTCGCCGACTTCGGCGCGGACGTGATCCAGATCGAACCGCCCGGTGGCGCCAGCATCCGTCATTCGGCTGCGTACCCGTTCTGGGGGCGCGGGAAGCGCAGTATCCAACTCGACCTGCACCAGCACGCTGACCGCGACATCGTGCGCGATCTGGCACGTCAGGCCGACATCGTGATCGAGACCCAGCAGACCGGTGTGCTGGATGGTTTCGGGTTGGGGTACGACGATCTTCGGGTGATCAACCCGCGGCTGATCTACACCTCCATCACTGGCTTTGGTCGGCACGGGCCCTACGCCCATGTGGCCGGGTATGAGGGCGTCGTCCAGGCCAAGTTGGGACTGTTCAAGGTGTCCCAGAGGATGTCGCCGTACGAGGCACCCCCGTTCGTCTCGGTGCCGTTCGCCGGGTTTTCCGCCAGCCAGGTGGCCATTCACGGCACGTTGGCGGCCTTGATGGACCGCGATCACAGCGGGCTGGGGCAGCGGGTGGAAACCAACCTGGCGCATGCGTTCTTGTCGCTCGACACGTGGGCATGGTTCGAAGATCTGATCTGGACCCGCTGGCCCGACGCGTTCAAGTCGAACTCCGCGTGGGACGAGCAGGGGCGACCGCAGAGCCCGCTGACGTTGATGTTGATGATCTGCCTCACCAAGGACGGTCGCTGGCTGCAGTTCGCCTCGGTTGCGCCGCGTCTGTATGCCGCGTTGATGGCGGCGTTGGGGCTGGACTGGATGTTCACCGACCCCGAGTGGGAGGGGCTGCCGGCGTTCCCCGAGCATCCGCAGAAGCGCGGCGACCTGTGGGTGCGCATGCTCGAGGCGGCGCGCACCAAGACGCTTGCCGAGTGGACTGTCATCTTCGATGCCGATCCGAACGTATTCGCCGAGCAGTTCCGCAGCGGCCCCGGTGCGCTCGAGCACCCGCAACTGATCCACGACGGATTCACGGTGGAGGTCGAGGACAAAGAGCGCGGTGTTGTGCGTCAGCCGGGTGCGCTCGTCAAGGCCTCAACGACGCAGGCCGTGCTGAAGTCGGCCCCGATGCTCGACGAACACCGCGCCGAGATTCTGGCGCTCGCCGCGCAACCGGCCCCGGTGGCGGCGGGAGTGGTGGCGGCCGCCGCGGTGCCTGCACCTGCGGGTCTGCCGCTCGCGGGCGTCACGATTCTCGAGCTGGCCACGCTGTTCGCCGGGCCGCACGGTACGACGATGCTCACCGACCTGGGAGCGCGGGTGATCAAGGTCGAGCCTCTCGTTGGCGACCGCATCCGCAACATCATCCAGTTCCCCGAGTCGGGTGGGGCGAAGGTGATGCAGGGTAAGGAGAGTCTGGCGATCGACCTCGGCACCGATGAGGGCAAGGCCATCGTGCGCGAGATCGCGTCGAAGGTCGATGTCGTGATGCAGGGCTATCGCGCCGGAGCGATGCGACGCATGGGTCTCGACTACGACAGCGTCAAGGCCACCAACCCGGATGTGATCTACGTCAATGCTCCTGGCTACGGCGTCGACGGACCGTACGGGGGTCGCCCTGCCTATGCGCCCAGCATCGGCGCGGCCACGGGTCAGCCGTTGGCCAACGTGGGCGACACGGTGCGCGAGTCCGACGACCTGACGTTGGCGGAAGTGCAGGACGGTGCTCGCCGTCTGTCCGGTGCTGCCTCGATGTCGAATGCTCAGGCCGACGGCATCGCCGCACTCGGTGTGGCCTCGGCGATCATGTTCGGCTTGGCCGCTCGCCAGCGCGGCGCAGGTGGGCAGGAGTTGTTCTCCTCGATGCTGAACACGGGAGCGCACGCGATGTCGGCACAGGCCGTCGTCTACCCGGGTTGCCCGAAGGAGCCTGAGGTCGATCACGAACTCCGTGGGCTGGGTTCGCTCTATCGCATCTACGACGCACGGGAGGGCTACGTCTTCCTCGCGGCCATGACACCTGGCGACTGGGAGCGTCTGGCGCGGGCACTGGCTCCGTACGTTGACGTGGCGAACGACGAGCGGTTCCGCACGAATGCGGGACGGAACGCGCACCCCAAGGAACTGATCGCAATTCTGGCCGAGGTGTTCACCAAGAAGACGGCCGCCGAGTGGGAGGCGGAGTTGCTGCCGCGTGGCATCGGCTGCGTCGAGCTGAACATGGAGAGCATCGAGCGCAAGTTGAACGATCCGGCCTTCGGTGCTGCCAGCGGCTACTTGGCACCCACCGTCCACCCGATCTTCGACGAGCACGACCGCATCGCACCGTACGTGCAGTTCTCGCGATCGCTCACGCAGGCATTGCCGGGTGTGTTGGCCGGCCAGCACACCGATGCGCTGCTGGCTGAGTTCAACGGCAAGTCGCCGACAGAGATAAACGACCTGGCGGCTCGCAGCGTCGTCGGTCGCTGACCGACCCCGCTGCCGACAACGCGTCCGACCCCGCTGCCGACCGGGGGACTACTCCACCTGAGCTGACACCCGCGTCAAGTTACGATCGTGGCATGGACGACCTCGCCGCACGTATCGATCGCCTCGAATCGATCGACGCCATCCGTCAACTTGTCAGCTTCTACGGGATGTGCATCGACCATCGCGATATGGACACGTTGACCAAGCTGTTCATTCCTGAGGTCCGGGTGACGCGCACGGAGAGCGGACACGAGGCGTTGCGGGCGTTGCTGGATTCGCAGATGTACCAGTTCACGACGAGCATCCACTTCGTGGGCAACCACGTGATCGACTTCATCGATGCGGATCATGCCGAGGGCAAGCAGTACTCGAAGGTCGAGCACGAGTACGGCGAGCAGTGGGTGATGATGGGCATCGAGTACTGGGATCGCTACGAGCGCCGTGATGGGAAGTGGTTGTTCACCGGTCGTCAGGTGAAGAGCTTCTACGCGTGCGACACGATGGAGCGTCCGAACGGGCCGGACAAAGTGCGCTGGGCGGTCAGCGGCCCCGCCGAGATTCCGATGCGGTACGACACGTGGCGGGCGTTCTGGGCTGACGAGCAGGCCAAGGCCGCGGCGAAGGCGTATCTCCAGCGCGGATGACGCCTGGCTACGCTCGCTGACGTGCCGACACGTGACGACGAGAGCGAACCGCTGCAGGCGCATGAAGATCCGGAACTGCTGGCGCTGCTGAAGTACGCGGTCGTCAGCGGCCTGATCGGTGTGGTGCTGTGGCATCTCGGCACGACGGATCGCGGCAGCGTGCTGCCGGTGGTGTTCAAAATCGGCGGAGGGCTTTGTTTCCTCGTCACCGCGTGGAGCGGCGTGTGGATGGTGATGCTGGCGGCACTGGTGGTCGTGCACAAGCTACGTGGTCGCCACTAGCGTCGGGCGCTGACCGCGCCGTCGGCTGCGCGGAGGGGGAGTCATGGGGATGGACAGGGAACACGAGGGCCGCATCGCGGTCGTCACCGGCGGCGGTCGCGGGTTCGGTAAGGCGTTCGGTCACGCGCTCGCGGCGCGCGGAGCGCACGTGGTGCTGGCCGATATCGAGCCGGCGGTGGGCGAGGAGGCGGCAGCGGAGATCCGTGCTGCGGGGGGTTCGGCCAGCGCGTTTCCCGTGGATGTCGCCGACGAACTGCAGGCCGAAGCGCTGGTGGCCGACACCGTGGCCAAGCACGGCGGCATCGACATCTTCATCAACAATGCCGGGCTGCATTCGGCCGCGTTCAACCACCCCACGTCCACGTTGGGTGTCGCCAAGCTCCGCCGCCTGATGGACGTGAACGTGATGGGCACGATCATCTGCACGATGGCTGCCGCTCCGGCGATGAAGGGCCGCAAGGGCGCCGCGATCATGAACATCTCGTCGATGGCCGCCTACGGCTGTGGCACGGCGTATGGCGTGTCCAAGCTGGCGGTGCAGGGCATCACGATGATGTCGGCCCGTGAACTCGGTCCCGACGGCATCCGTGTGAATGCCATCGCCCCGGGTCTGATCTTCACCGAGACCATCCGTGCCGAACTGCCGCCTGCCGTGGTGGAGATGGTGAAGGGCACCCAACTGATCAACCGTGAAGGTGAAGAGCCGGACATCGTCGAGATGATGTTGTTCCTGTGCTCGGACCGGTCGTCGTTCATCACCGGCGAGACGTACCGCGTCAGCGGTGGGGCCACGCTGCAGATCTGAGTGCTCGGCCACACGGTCCGAGGACAAGGAGGCTTCCGTGGGGGAACGGAGCGCAGGGGCGGTGCGGAAGTTCTGAACCATCACGAAGGGGCCGTTGCGACTGCCTGCCTCCGCCGTGACACAGTGGCGTATGGAAATCGCCCGTATCTCGGCAGCCGTGGCCAGCACAGCGCTCGTCGCCGGCTACGTCGTCGGTTCGGGCCTGTGGGTGACCACTGGCGATGTCTGGTACCGCTCGCTCGAGCAGCCGCCCTGGCAACCACCCGGCGCCGTGTTCGGCATCATCTGGCCCTACAACTTCGCCGCGCTCATCGCCGCCGGTGTCGCCGTGGCGCTCAGCGGATCGCCCGCTGCCCGAACGGTGTGGCTGGTCGGCTTGGCGCTCAGCATCATCGCGTCGCTCACCTGGGCGCGCCTGTTCTTCGCCGACCATTCACTGTGGCCGGCGGCCATCGCCCTCATCGCCGCAGCCGTGCTGACCGTGCCCATCGTGGTGGCCGCCTGGAACACCCGTACCTGGGCGGGCGCGATCCTGCTGCCGTACAACGTGTGGGTGGCATTGGCCGCCTGGCTGTCGGTCGGCTACGCGCTCCGGAACTGAGCCGGCGCTGGCACTGAGTGGCTGTCAGAACTGAGCAGACGCGCGCGACGAAAATTTTGCGGACCGGCTGACAATCTCGAGACCAACCCCGTCGAATTCGAACTCGCCTTCACCGACCAGGCAGCATGATCACAACAGAACAACCGTCAACCAAAGTCGCGGCAGACCCGAAGAGCCGGACATCGTCGGGGTGATGTTGTTCCTGTGCGCGACCCTGCAGCTCGTCAGCGTGCGGGGACCTTTGGCCCTTCTTGTCTCGGAACCGTCAAGCCGTCGCTGGCGTCGGCCGATAGGAGAGTGTTCGCACGGCAGCCGAAGCCGTCGTCATCACGAGGAGCGCCGAAGATGAAGGTCTGGATTGAGCAGGACGCATGCACCGGCGACGGGCTGTGTGTGGAGAAGAGCCCGGCGATGTTTCAGCTAGTCGAGAACATCTCGCATGTGCGTCACATGGGCTCAACGATGTTGCTGGGCACCGCCATGGCGGAGATTCCCGACGTTCATTTCGATGATGTGCTGGACGCCGCCGAGGACTGCCCCGGGGAGTGCATCTTCATCGAGGAGTAAGGCCCGCTGAGTCGGCGGGTGTGCGCTCAGCCCAGCAGTGCGGGCGCCAGGCGGCGCCACTGCTGTTCGGGCATCGTGGTTGGGCTTTCCTGCAGCACTTGCACGCACACGTGGTCCGCGCCAGCGGCGTGGTGTTCGGCGACGCGAGCGGCGATCTGCTCCTCGGTGCCCCACGCCACGATGGCGTCGACGAGACGGTCGCTGCCGCCATCGGCGATGTCGCTGTCGTCGAAGCCGATGCGCAGGAGGTTGTTCGTGTAGTTCGGCAGGCCGAGGTAGATCTTCATCCCGGCGCGAGCGATGCGGCGGGCTTCGGTGGCATCGGTGTGCAGCACCACCATCTGCTCGGGTGCCAGCAGCGCATCCGGTCCCATCGCTTCACGGGCCAGCACAGTGTGGTCGGGGGTGGTGAAGTAGGGGTGCGAACCGTTGGCGCGGGCGGCCGACAACTCCAGCATCTTCGGGCCCAGCGCGGCGAGCAGACGCCCCGGGTTTTCCGACGGGCCGATGGCCATGAACAACGACTGGTCCATCCGGTCGAGGTACTCGACCATGTAGCTGTAGGGCTTGCTGTAGTCGTGCTTGCGCACACCGGCGACGAGGTGGCCGTGGCTGACACCGAGGCCCAGCAGGAAGCGGCCGGGGAACGCCTCGGCGAGCGTCTTCTGGCCAGCGGCCATCGTCATTGGGTCGCGGGCGTAGATGTTGGCGATGCCGGTGGCCAGCGGCAGTCGCTCGGTGGCCGACAGCAGGATGGCCGCCGAGGCGAACGGATCGCGGCCCACCGCTTCGGCCAGCCACAACGCACCGAAGCCCAGTTCCTCGATCACCTGCGCGGCGCGGCGAGCCTCGGGCGTGGCGAGACCGTCGATACCGCCGTACCAGATTCCTACGCGACCGATGTCGACCGTGGGCTTGCTCATGTGCGTGTCCTCCGCTGTGTGCTGGCCGCCCATCTTGCCCGATGAGGCCCGCCGCTCACGATGCGAGTGCCTGGCCGCCGGCACGAGTGCCTCGAACCCGCCCGAGTGGCTGGCCGCCGGCGCGAGTGGCTGGCCGCCGGCGCGAGTGGCTCGAACCCGCCCGAGTGGCACGTGACGCACAGTCGCGCACGTGGCACTCGAAAGTCGCCGCGCGGAGCGGATGACCCTGCCGCTGACCGAAAATTACTGACAGACCCCGTCCGGAGGCTGACCCGAACCTCGGCGTGCGTCACCCGATGGCGAGGTCAGGGGTCGGGCCAGGCCCCCTGGAGGGGGTAGAGGACGTCAACGATGTATGGAAGTTCAGCGGGGTGGAACGATCCAGAGCGGTTGCCGTCGGCTGTGGCTATGGCAATTACTGTGGCGCCGATGGCGAGCACCGCGACGACCTCGACGGCGATCAGGTTGCGACGGTTGCGACGGCTGCGCGGGCTGGTTTCGAGCGGATCAGCGGTCGAGGACATCTGGCACCCTAACCGTGAACTGTCCTAGACAGTGGTGGCATCCACTGTCACCAGTGCGGCCGGTGCTGGCGGTGGGTCAGATTGGCTGCAGGACGGGGCCGACGAACGCCCAGCCTGCCGGAAGCGAGATCGGCGTGCCGATGCTGCCCTTGTACCCGCCGCTGAGGTAGGCGTCTGTGAGGGAGGCGCCCGTGAGGGTGGCGCCGTGGAGGATGGTGCCCACGAGGAAGGCACCGTCGAGGCGGGCATTGGTGAGGTCTGCGCCGTGGAGGTTGGCGCCGGTGAGGTCGGCGCCTTGAAGGTTTGCGCCGGTGAGGGTGGCGCGGCTCAGGTTGGCGCCAGTGAGGTCGGCAAAGCTGAGGTCGGCGTTGGTGAGGTTGGCCCCCGGGCATTGTGTGCCTGTGCCGACGAAGTTGCAGGTGCCGATCATCGTGCCGGAGCGACTGCTACCCGGCACCGTGATGGCGACCACGGTGCCGGTGATGGCGAGCACGGCGGCGACCGCGATGGCGATCAGGTTGCGGCGACGGCGGCGGCTGCGCGGGCTGGCGTCGAGCAGATCAGGGTTGGGAAGCATCGGGCACCGTAACCGCAAACTGTCCTCCACGGTGATGGCTCCCAGGGCCACGAGCGCGGACGGTGTTGCGTCGGGTCAGCCTGGCTGGAGGACGCCGCCGACGAGTACCCAGCCCGTCGGTAGCGAGGCCGGTGTGCCGATAATGCCCTTGTACCCGCCACTGAAGTAGGCGCCGGCGAGGGCGGCGGACTATGTGTGCTTCTCGCGAGCGGGTGACGGGATCCGTCGCTGCGCTCCTCCCGATTCCGAGGGCCGTGCGTGTGCTTCTCGCGAGCGGGTGACGGGATCCGTCGCTCGCGTGGGCTGCTTCGTGCCGCTTGGGGCGGCTTCGCCGCGGGACCGGGGGGCGGCAGCTGGGTGCTCGCTCCTCCCGATTCCGTGCGCCGTGCGTGCGCTTCGCGCAGAGCGGGTGACGGGATCCGTCGCTGCGCTCCTCCCGATTCCGTGCGCCCGCTTGAGGCGGCTTCGCCGCTGGAGCGGGTGACGGGAATCGAACCCGCATAGCCAGCTTGGAAGGCTGGGCGGAGGCACTTTCGCTACCTGCGGCGATGCACCGATATGGCCTCTGACCTGCGGTTTCATGTCTCAGCACTTCTCGACGTTTCACACCTCAACTCGGCGCGCTGTGTCACGCCTGTGTCACGGCTGCGTCACGCCGCCCGTTCGCTGAGCCGATCCAGCGGGGGTTCGGCCCGCGTCATCTTCGGGCGGCGCGGGCCGTCGCCGTTTTCGGGTCAGCCTGGCTTGAGGACGCCGTTGACGAGCACCCAGCCCGTGGGCAGTGCCTTCGGTACGCCGATGACGCCGAGGTAGATGCCACTGAGGTAGGCGCCGGTGAGGTCGGCGCCCGCGAGGTTGGAGTTGCGGAGGTTGGCGTTGGTGAGGTCGGCGTTGGTGAGGGTGGCACGACCGAGGTCGGCGCCGCGGAGGTTGGCGTTATGGAGGTAGGCGCCGGTGAGGTCGGCGCCCGCGAGGTTGGAGCTGCGGAGGTTGGCGTTGGTGAGGTCGGCGTTGGTGAGGGTGGCGCCGTAGAGAGCGGCGGCGAACAGGTCGGCGTTGGTGAGGTGGGCCCCGTGGAGGTCGGCGCCCGGGCATTGTGCGTCTCGCCCGATCTCGCAGGTGCCGACCATCGTGCCGGAGCGACTGCCGCCCGAGACCGTGATCGCGACAACGGTGCCGGTGATGGCGAGCACCGCGACGACCGCGGCGGCGATCAGGTTGCGGCGGCGGCGTCTGCTGCGCGGACTGGTGTCGAGCAGGTCAGCGGTCGGAAGCATCCGGCACCCTAACCGTCAACTGTCCTGCTCAGTGGTGAGTCGGCCTGTAAGCGCGAGAATGCAACAGGGGGTCGCCTGACCTGCGGCGAGGTGCCGATATGCCCCCTAGCTGGCCGCTAGCGTCTCGGCACTTCGCAACATTTCACGCCGTTCTCGGTGAAATGTGCACGGAATGTGCATGACACTCTGTTCCTCTACGACTCCTAGGGCAGAGGAAGCCCAGCACGCCGAAGCTCTGCTTCAAGCGACCTGACCCGATCCTTCAGAAGCTCAAGATTGCGTCCCAGAGCGTGGTGTAGAAGCTCGTGTGTTCCTCGAAGCTGTTGGTCAGGTTCGGGGTGCTGCGGGCAAGGCTAGTTCGCCGGGTTGATCGGTGAGGTCAGCGACGCTGGCGGCGGCGATGTAGCGGCGTTCGGCGGCG